>JBAXME010000030.1:0-33196 GCA_037134455.1 Synechococcaceae cyanobacterium ELA445
GTCCCCCGATTTGACCGTGTAGCTGCCACCGGTGCCGCCGCCTGCCCCCCGGCGGGTACCGCTGGTGGCCCTACCACCGCCCGCACCGGGCAGCACCAGCTTGCTGCCGGCCTGGAGATCCTTAGCCGATTTCAGCCCGTTGAGCTGCAGCAACCGATCCACCGAGACCCCGTAGCGATCGGCGATCTCGGAGAGGGTGTCCCCCGATTTGACCGTGTAGCTGCCACCGGTGCCGCCGCCTGCCCCCCGGCGGCCACCGCTGCTGGTTCCTTCATTTCCGGCGCCGGGCACCACCAACTTGTTGCCGATCTGCAGATCATTCGCCGACTTGAGCCCGTTGAGCTGGATCAGCCGTTCCACCGACACGCCGTAGCGAGCGGCGATGTCCGAAAGGGTGTCCCCCGATTTGACCGTGTAACTGCCGGCCAGGGCAGGCAAGGGCAGGAGCACGGCAAGGGCCAGGGCAGCAAGCGCTCGGCGCATGGACAACACACAGCTGGAAGAACCATACGGAGCCCCGTCGGTTGCGCCAGTGGCAGCGTGGAAACGTTGGTGGGCCTATCCGAGCAACCGCTTCACCAGCGGCAACCGGTCGCCGTAGGGGGCATACCGGAAGGGCACGTCCAACCAGAACGGCCGCCGCAACACGCTGCGCAGATGGGAGAAGGTGTCGAACCCCGCCTGGCCGTGGTAGCGCCCCATGCCGCTTGCACCAACGCCACCAAAGGGCAGATCCGGCACCCCCGCCTGCATCACCACATCGTTGATGCACACCCCACCGGAGCTGGTGCGCTCCAGCAGCCGATCGGCCGCTCCTGGATCCCGGCTGAACAGATAGAGCGCCAGGGGACGGGGCCGCCCCTGCACCGATGCGATGGCCTCCTCCAGCGAGCCGACGGACAGGATCGGCAGCAACGGGCCGAACAACTCCTCGGCCATCAGGGGATCCTGCGAGTCCGTCACCGCCAGCAGGGTGGGGGCGATGCGCAGACCCTCCGGGTCGGTGGTGCCGCCCGAGAGCACCTGACCCCGGGAGCGGGCCCCCTCCAGCAGCGCCGAGAGCCGGGCGAACTGGGTCCCGTTGACGATGCGGGCCAGGTCGGGGGAGCGCAGGGGATCGGCTCCGTATTGGCGCCCGATCTCGAACTGGAGCCTTGCCACAAGGGCATCCCGCACCTTCGCCTCCACCAGCAGGTGATCGGGGGCGATGCAGGTCTGGCCTGCGTTGAGGCCCTTGCCCCAGACCAGCCGCCGGGCACTCAGCTCCAGGTCGGCATCGGCCAGCACGATGGCCGGGGTTTTGCCCCCCAGTTCCAGGGTGACGGGGGTGAGGTGGCACGCCGCCGCCGCCATCACCAGCCGCCCCACCCGGCCTCCCCCGGTGAAGAAAATGTGATCGAAGCGCTCCTGCAGCAACCGTTCCGCCACGGCCCCATCCCCCTGCACCACGGCCACGGTGTCGGCGGGGAAAGCGGAGGCCACCAGCTCGGCGATCAGACCCGCTGTGGCGGGGGCATGCTCCGACGGCTTCAGCACCGCCGTGTTGCCCGCCGCCAGGGCGCTCACCAGGGGCTGGAGGCAGAGGTGGAAGGGATAGTTCCAGGGGCCGATGATCAACACACAGCCCAGGGGCTCCGGGAGCACCGCCGCCCGAGCCGGCTGGAAGCTCAGGGGCACGGCCACGGGCCGTGGCGCCATCCAGCGGCGCAGCTGGCGGCGGCTGAGCTTCAGTTCGTTGCGCACGGCAACGATCTCGAGGTAAGCCTCCAGGGGCGGCTTGCCCAGATCGGCCGCGAGGGCCTCGAGGATGGCCTGCTCGTGGCGATCCAGCAGCCCCTCGAGCCGGTCCAGCTGCAGCCGGCGCCAGTCCAGGGGGCGGGTGCGGCCCTCACTCACCTGGGCCCGCAGATCCCCCAGGGCGGGAAGAAGGCGGGGCGCGGCGGTCATGGCATTGAGCAATGCGTTCACCAGCCTGACAAGCGGAAGGGCCCCTTGCCCAGCTGGGGTGCGCAGCAAAGCCGGCCGGGGGCCAACGGTGGCGCCATGCTGGGTGAACCTCGGGGGTCTCGGTCGTGCCGGCCTGGTTGGTGATCCTGGCGGTGCAGGTGGCGGTGACGGCCACCTTCAACCCCAGCCGCTCGGACTTCGAATGGTTTCTGCGGCTGCGGCGGCCGGACTGGCTCAGCTTCGAGCGCTGGATTCCCGTGATCTGGCTGCTGATCTATGCCTGCTTCTATGCCTCGGCCCTGATCAGCTGGCACACGGGGGCCGGTGGCTGGGGAATGGCGGCCTTTCTGGTGCTGCTGCTGCTGGTGCAGGGCTACACCTGGCTGATCTGCCGCACCCGGCGCCTGGGTTCCGGCACGGTGCTGGGGTTCCTGGGCTGGCTCTGGGGAATGGGCCTGGCGGTCGGGGTGGGATCCCATTCGCTCCTGGCCGTAGCCCTGCTGGTGCCCTACCTGCTCTGGAGCCCGGTGGGCACGTTCGTCACCTGGCAGATGCAGCGGTTGAACCGTTAGGGGCCCAACCCCACCAGCTCCGCGCTGACCCTCCAGAGCTCCTCGGCCAGGGTGTTGTTGCAAGCCTCTGCGCTGGGCTCCGCCAGCTCGAAACGCAGGCGTCCGGGACCCACCACCCGGTTGCTCCAGTAGCGGAACCCCTCGTCGCCATGGGTCGAACCGGTGGCGAGCTGCGCCAGCAACGCTCCTGCCTGCTGCGGCGTTGCGGTGATGCGCAACAGATCACGGGCCACCAGGGCGAACAGGCGTTGCCCCCATTCGTTGGAGGTGCGGCTGCTGCGGAAGAAGCCGCCGCTGCTGCGGGGGATCACCAGACCCGGGCTCCAGGCCAGCACGGGCATCGGCGTGCCCCGCCGCCGCAGGCGCCGCTCCAACTCACGGGCGAACAGCAGGTTGCAGAGCTTGCTGTCCTTGTAGGCCTTCTCGGCGTTGAACGGGGAGGAGCCATCCACCATCGAGAAACCGGCGCCGGAGGGGAGGTTGGCCTGGAGGCTGGCCTGGAGTCCGGCCAGATCCCCCAGGCCGGCCGGCTGGCCCACGCGACCACCGGGGCTACTGGGGTCGTGCACCTCCGAGGCGGTGACCACCACCCGGGGGGCCTCACCGGCCTCGAGCAGGGGGAGCAGGCGGAGGGCCAGGGCCTGGTGGCCAAGGTGGTTCACGGCGACGGTCAGCTCATGGCCCTGGACGGAGCGCCGTGGCTCAGGGGCGCCGCTGTACTGGAGTCCGGCATTGAGCACCAGGCCGTCGATCGGCTCCCCTCGAATCAGCAGTTCGGTGGCGCAGCGTTCCACGCTGGCCAAATCGGCCAGGTCGCAGACGGGGGCGACGGCTGGGGGACCGCAGCCCGCCTCGCCTTCCAGGCGCTCCAAGAGCGCCTGGGCCGTGGCCCCATCGCGGCAGGGCAGGGTGAGCCGGTGGCCAGCGCGGCGCAGCACCAGGGCCGCCTGGTGGCCGATGCCAGAGCTGGCGCCGGTGATCAGAAGGCGTCGCTGCTGGGGAGCTGGGGTCGGGTTCGCCATCATGGGCTTCACCCTATGCAGCGCGATGGCCCATCGCCCCCGGCCCCACAACCAAGATTGGCGCCCTGGCCAGGACGACGGAGACGACTGGCCGGTTGATCAAGGCCGGCCCCTGGGCCTGCGGCTCCTGGCCCTGGTGGGCGCCCTGGCCTTCGTGATGCTGGGGATCAGCAGCCTGCTGCCGGTGCTGCAACGGCAGCAACAGCCGCCTTCGCTGCCCACCCAGCCCCCGACAGCCGTCAGCTGAGATGTCCCCTGGCGCTGCCCCTTCCCATGCCAGTTGAGGTGGCCCTGGCCCTACTGGAGCGGGAGGGCTCCTGGCTACTGCAGCTGCGGGACGACCTCGCCACGATCGTGGCGCCGGGCTGCTGGGGTCTGTTCGGAGGACACCTCGATCCAGGCGAAACCCCCGAGCTGGCCCTGCGCCGTGAGTTGGTCGAGGAGATCGACTGGCAGGCGGAGGAGCTGTCCTCCTGGTTCAGCCACACCAACCTCCAGCGGGTGATCCACTTCTTCCGCGGCCCCCTGACGGTGCCATTGGAGGCGTTGCGGTTGCAGGAGGGCCAGGACCTGGCGCTGGCCAGCCGGCAAGAGTTGGCGTGCGGCCAGGTCTGGAGCCCCAAGCTCCAGGAGTTCAGGCCCCTGGCCCCCTCGCTGCAGCGCGCCGTTGGGGCCCTGTTCAGCTCGATCGAGATTCGCCCCCTGGGGCCCCACCACTGGCCCGGCGCCTGGTCGGTGCTGGAGCCGATCTTTCGGGCCGGTGCCACCTTTCCCCACGATCCAGCCATCAGCGAGGCCGAGGCGCGGCGGGTGTGGCTGGAGGAGCCCCAGGCGGCCTACGTGGCCCTTGATGGCGCCCAAGTGGTGGGCACCTACTACCTCAAACCCAACGCTCCAACCCTTGGCGCCCATGTGGCCAATGGGGGCTACGGCGTGGCGGAGGCTGCCAGAGGTCGGGGGATCGGCAGCCTGCTGTGCCGCCATTCCCAGCAGGAGGCCCAACGGTTGGGCTTCCGCGCCCTGCAGTTCAACCTGGTGGTCAGCACCAACGAGGCCGGTTTGCACTGCTGGCACGCCAATGGCTTCCACATCATCGGCACCTTGCCGGGAGCCTTCCGCCACCAGCTCTTGGGCCCCGTGGATGCCCATGTGCTCTTCAAGCAGCTGGGCTCCGGCTGACACCGGCCCGGAGGACACCGCCCCCAGCGTGCGGAGATCAACGCATGGCGCAGGGGAAAGTTCGCCGCAAGCCATGGCCACCCCCCGCGGGCGTTAGGACGGCCTTGCACACCCGGCGAGCCCGGGGCGCACCAACGCCTTGGCGGCCCAGCGATTCTTCCTTGAACTCGAGCCCCCGGAGGAGAGCCTCCGCCACGCTCCCCACGTCGTGATCGTGGGGGGAGGCTTTGCGGGGCTCAAGGCCTGCCAGGTGCTGGCTCACCAGCCGGTGCGCGTCACCCTGATCGACAAGCGCAACTTCAACCTCTTCCAACCCCTGCTGTATCAGGTTGCCTCCGGATTGGTGTCCGCAGCCGACGTGGCCTCGCCCCTGCGCCAGGTGGTGGGCCAGGCCCCCAACGTGCAGATCCTGCTGGGGGAGGTGACGGACATCGACCCTGAACGGCGAGAAGTGGTGTTCAACGACCGTCACTTCGCCTACGACCATCTGATCCTGGCCACCGGTTCGGGCAGCAGCTACTTCGGCCATGAGGAGTGGCGGCCCCTGGCCCCGCCGATGAAGATCCTGGAGCACGCCCAGGAGATCCGCCGGCGGGTGCTGATGGCCCTCGAGGAGGCCGAGCAAACCCCTGACCCCCAGCGGCGCCGCTTTCTCCAATCGGTGGTGGTGGTGGGGGCTGGCCCGGCCGGCTGCGAACTGGCCGGTTCCCTGATCGAGCTGATGCAGGTGGCCATCCGCAACGACTACAAGCAGTTGCGGGAAGCCGACTGCTCGGTGGTGCTGGTGGATGCGGTGGACCGGGTGCTGCCGACGATGCACCCCAGCCTCTCGGCGTCGGCAGCCCACTACCTGCAGACCAATGGGGTGCAGCTGCGGCTGGGCACCATGGTGCAGTCGATCGCCACCGGCCGGGTGAGCGTGACCACCAAGGGGCAGGAGGCTCCACCACTGGAGGCGGCCACGATCTGCTGGACCGCCGGTGTGCGCGCCTCACGGCTGGCCAGGTTGCTGGCGGAGCGGACCGACTGCGCCGTGGATCGGGGCGGACGGCTGCTGGTGCAGCCGGATTTCTCGCTGCCGGGCCATCCGGAGATCCGGGCCGTCGGCGATCTCTGCCACTACGGCCACACCGACGACGGCACCCCCCTTCCCGGCATGGCAGGGCCTGCGGTGCAGATGGGCGGCTGGGTGGCCAGGGACATCCTGGCCAAGCAGGAGGGCCGGGAGCAGAAGCCCTACCGCTGGCTTGACCTGGGCAGCATGGCGGTGATCGGCCCCTGGTTCGCGGTGGCGGATCTGCGGGGGCTGCGGGTGACGGGCCTGGCGGGCTGGATCCTTTGGGCCCTGGCCCATCTGGCCTTCATTCCGGATACACAAAACCGCATCAGCCTGTTCAGCAAATGGCTATGGCAGATCGCCACCCGCCAGCGCACCTCCCTGCTGATCACCGGGCGCCCTGACCAGCACGTCGGTGTGGATGTGGGGCTTGTGCGCTCGGAGGCGGCCCCATCCAGCGACCCGCTGGCGGCCACCACGGTGCAAGAGGAGGCCCAGGCAGCCTGAGGTGATAACGGCGACAGGAGATCCGGGCAAACGGCCCTGAAATGGTGACAACCCACTACCGCTGCACCACCATGGCCACCATCACGATCGAAGGAGGGGCGTCCTTTTCCTGCGCCAGCGATACCTACATCCTCGATGCCGCCGAAGAGGCCGGCCTCGACCTGCCCTATTCCTGCAAGGCCGGAGCCTGCAGCACCTGCGCCGGCCAGATCCTCTCGGGCAGCGTCAACCAGGAGGACCAGAGCTTCCTCGACGACGACCAGATCGCGAAGGGCTACGCCCTGCTCTGCGTCAGCTACCCCCTCTCCGATTGCACGATCAAGACGGGTGTGGAAGATGATCTCTGAGGTCACCCCCTGAGGGATTGGCCCCCACCGTGGTGATGGCCGGCATGACCACGATCGGGCCCTCCTCCAACCTGGCCAGCTGGCTGGCCTGATCTCCATGGAACCGGTGCAGATCGTCTGGTTCAAGCGGGATCTGCGCACCGCTGATCACACGCCTCTGCTGGAGGCCAGCCTCCGGGGACCCGTGCTGCCCCTGGTGGTGGTGGAGCCAGAGCTCTGGCAGCAACCGGATGCCTCGGCCCGCCAATGGGCCTTCTGCGCCGAAAGCCTCGTGGAACTGCGCCAGGCCCTGGCCCAGCTGGGTCAGCCCCTGGTCGTGAGGATTGGCGTGGTGGAAGAGGTGCTGGAGCGGGCCCGGCGCCATTTCGGCATCGCGGCCCTTTGGAGCCATGAGGAAACGGGCAATGGCTGGACCTATGCCCGCGACCGGCGCGTGGCCGCCTGGGCCAGGGCCCATGGCATCCCCTGGATGGAAGTGCCCCAGTTCGGCGTGATCCGCCGCCTGCGCAGCCGCGATGGCTGGGCAACCCAATGGGAGGCGCGGATGGCCCCACCGATCACACCGGCGCCCCGGAAGCTGGAGCCGATGGAGGGCATGGAGCCCGGTCCCATCCCCACCGCCGCTGCCTTGGGCCTGGCGGAGGATCCCTGCCCGCAGCGGCAAAAGGGGGGACGCCGGCAGGCGCTGGCCCTGCTGGAGAGTTTTCTCCATGGCCGCGGGGTCCGCTACCAACGGGAACTCTCCAGCCCGCTCACGGCCTTCAAAAGCTGCTCGCGGCTATCGCCCCACCTGGCCTGGGGAACGGTCTCGATGCGGGAAGTGGTGCAGACCAGCCGCGGTACCCCAGGCCGCAGGCGGGGCTTCGAGGAGCGGCTGCACTGGCATTGCCACTTCATCCAGAAGCTCGAAAGCCAGCCGGATCTGGAGTTCCGCGAACTGCACCCCCTCACTGCCGGTCTGCGGCCCAGTGATCCGGAGCGGTTGCGGGCCTGGGCCCAGGGGCGAACGGGCCTGCCGTTCGTGGATGCCTGCATGCGCGCCCTGATCGCCACGGGCTGGCTCAACTTCCGCATGCGGGCGATGGTGATGTCCGTGGCCAGCTACCACCTGTGGCTGCCCTGGCAGGAGAGCGGCATGGAGCTGGCCCGGCTGTTCGTCGACTACGAACCGGGCATCCACTGGAGCCAATGCCAGATGCAGTCGGGCACCACGGGCATCAACACGATTCGCCTCTACAACCCGATCAAACAGGGGCAAGACCACGACCCCGAAGGCACCTTCATCCGCCAGTGGCTGCCGGAGCTGGCAGCCGTGCCGCCGGTGCACATCCATCAGCCCTGGACCATGGCGCCGGCGCTCCAGGAGCGGATCGGCTGTGTGCTCGGGGTGCACTACCCCCTGCCGATTGTGGAACCCAGCTTGGCCGCCCGGGAGGCACGGGAACGGATCTGGGCCCTGCGCAAGGGTCAGGGCTTCCGGGAGCTGGCCGACGGGATCGTGGAGCGCCACGGCTCCCGCCGCTCCGGCCTGAAGCCCCGCACGGGGCAGCGGCGGCGATCGAGGCAGCCCGCAGCTGCGGAGGGCGAACCCACCCTGCAGTTGAGCCTGGATCTGGCCTGATCAGCCCAGGTAGGGATCCAGAAACGTGAGGGGTCGGGCCATCGTTGCCGAGAAGCCCAGAATGCCTCGGTCGCGGTAGCTGTAGAGCACGGTGTCGTCGACCTCCAGCAGGAATGTGCCACCCCGTTGGGTCAGGAAATCGTCGCTGGGCACATAGGTGCGCCAGTGCCCCAGCACTTCGGCCATGTTGCGCAGCCTCACCGTGGCGAGCTCGAACGGCCGTTGGAAGCCACTGCCGCCCGCCCGGTTGAAAAACGATCCCCTGATCGCCGGCAGGGGGCCCGCCTGGATGGTTTCGTCCTCAGCGATGCGCTGGGGCGCGTTGCGATCCCCGGTGTACCCCCGCAGCACTTCGGCAAGGGTGCCGGGGGAGCCGATGCCCGCACACATCAGCAGCAGGTTGGGCCAGGGCCCACCGGTCAGCTCCAGGCCCGGATACAGGCCCAGGGCCCGGTGCAGATGGCCATCCGATTCGACCAGCAGCCACTCAAGCGGCAGGCCGGTGAATGCGCTGAATCTCTGGCGGCCGGCCTCCGCCCCGATGCCGATGGCCACGACGGCGATGCCTGCCGCCTCCAGAGGGGCCCGGGCCGCAGCCAGGGCCTGGGCGTACTCGAGGCTGTCGAAATCCCCGAGCTGCGGCAACAGCACCACCAGCCGGCGGCGGCCTGGCCCCATGCCTGGGATGGTCGCCAGGCGTTCCAGCAACGGTGCGGGGGCGTCGGCCACAACGGTGGTGATGGGCTTGTCGGGATGGGTGACCTGGACGGAGATTAACCGCTGTTTTGCCCAAGCAAGCGCCCCCTGCTGATGCCCCTTCCCTGGGGCCTGCTGGGTGCGTAGCCGCCGCGGGGTTGAGAACGGCCACGGCCGTGGACCGCTCGCGGTTAGGTTCCTGCAGCACGAAATGATCGGGCGAAACGATGGGCAAGGTGGCATCGCCCCATTCATGACAATTTCAGCGACCGATCCACGACGGCAGCAAGCCACCAAAACTCTTTCCCATCCCGCGGCAGCGGCGGGGCCATGGCCGACCAAGCAGCAACTGCTTGCAGCCTTGCCTGACAACCTCACCGAGAAGAACGTGGGCAAGGCTTGGAAAAGCCTGGCCTTCTCCCTGCTCACCTCCCTGGCCGCCTACGGGGTGGGCTGCCTGATCCCCCTGGATTGGAGTGCTGCACCCCTCTGGGTGGCCTATGCCGTGGTTACGGGAACCTTGGCCACCGGGTGCTGGGTACTGGCCCATGAGTGCGGCCACCATGCATTCCACCCCAACCGCTCCATTGAGAACGGCGTGGGGTTTGTGCTGCACAGCCTGCTGCTCGTTCCTTACTTTTCCTGGCAGCGCAGCCATGCGGTGCACCACGCCAATTGCAATCACCTGGAATCGGGAGAAACCCATGTGCCGCCCCTCGAGGGGTCAGCCTCGGCGGTCTTCAGCATCAGGGCCAGGAAGTTGCTGGGGAACTCGGTGTTTGCAGGCCTTTCCATCGCCATTCGGCTGCTGATTGGTTGGCCTCTCTATCTACTTTTTGGAGTGAGCGGGGGATCGGATCATGGCTTTCCCACCTCCCATTTCACCCACATTCCACCCTTCAACACTGGCCTCCGCAAGCTCTTTCCTGGCAAGTGGCGTGGCCTGATGGCCCTCTCCAATGCGGGGGTTGCCGTTGTGGTTCTTCTCCTGATCTTGGGGATGTGGAACACCTCCGTTGCCCGGGTTCTGTGCGTCTACGGGCTGCCCTATCTGGTCGTCAATGGCTGGCTGGTGGGGTACACGTGGCTTCAACACACCGATCGAAGCATCCCCCACTTCTCTGCCGATGAATGGGACTGGGCCAAGGGCGCCCTCCAGACCGTCGACCGCCCCTATGGTCCGGTTCTTGATCTTCTTCATCACGGCATTGGATCAACCCATGTGGCCCACCATCTCAATCCAGCCATACCGCACTACAACGCCTGGCGTGCCACCGACCTGATCAGGGCCCAGTTTCCAGACCACATTCGCTACGACTCCACGCCCATCCACAGGGCAATCTGGAGAATTGCGCTCCATTGCAGCTCCGTTTCCAGAAACAGGGTGGATGGGGCCTATTACTTCAGCTGACCGTTCCTCCGATCCACCAGCCTTCAGCTTGGCCCAAGGGAGCAGAGCCTGGGGTTGTTGTCACGGCACCACCAGCGTGGCCCGCTCGAGAAAGGCCTCCGCAGCGGCGCTCAAGCTGGTGCGCCGGAGGGGATCCATCCGCTCCAGCAGGTGCACCATCATCGACAGGCGGGGGTTAGAGGTAAAGAACTCCCGATGGCGGTCGATGAAGCGCCAGTAAAGGCCATCCCAGATCTCACACCAGGGCCCCTTCTTGAAATCCCCCATCTTGAGGATGTAGTTCGAGCCGCAGATGTAGGGCTTGGTGGCAAACAGGCCCCCATCACTCATCTGGCCCATGCCAAACACATTGGGGCCCATCACCCATTCATAGGAGTCGAGGTAGCGCTCCATGAACCAGCGGTGCACCTGGTGCGGGTGAATCTCGCAGAGCAGCATCAGGTTGCTGAGCACCATCAGCCGCTCGATGTGGTGGTTGTAGCCCAGGCGGTTGACCCGCTGGATCGCCGCATCCAGCGGCGGCAGGCCGGTGCTGCCATCGTCCCAGCAGGGGGCCAGGTGGCGATGGTGGTTCCAGAAATTGCCGCTGGCCTGGCGCTCACCGTGCACCCGATCGATGCCCCGCACAAACTCCCTCCAGCCGATCAGCTGCCGCACAAACCCCTCCAACGAGGCGATCGGCACGGGTTGACCTTCGGCTTCCCGCCTCTTCGCTTCCGCCAGGGTGGC
This sequence comes from Synechococcaceae cyanobacterium ELA445, assembly GCA_037134455.1. Taxonomy (GTDB): domain Bacteria; phylum Cyanobacteriota; class Cyanobacteriia; order PCC-6307; family Cyanobiaceae; genus ATX-6F1. Next base: position 11,089 of record JBAXME010000030.1, read on the forward strand.
TTCGATCACCCGCGAGGGGGTGAGCAGCCCGATGTTGAGCAGGGGGGAGAGCAGGGAATGGTGGAGGGTGTCGAAGCGCTGGCTGAGGGCGTCTTCATAGGGCCCGAACCCCTCAAGCCTTTCGCGCAGAAACAGCCGCAGCCAGGCATCGGCGCCAGCCTGATCGAAAGGAATCCACAGCTCGCCGAGCTCGCCGGGGTGGTCCGCGAAATGGGTTGCGATCAGCTGCCGCACCGCCGGCCCGTGGGGGCTTGGGGCCACAGGCGGCAGCGGTGGTTCCCCGTAGTTCTTCGGCAGCCGCTTGCGGTTCTCCGCGTCAAAGCTCCACTGGCCGCCGACGGGGGAACCATCGGGCTCCAGCAGCAGCCCCAGCCGTCGCCGTTGGCGTTGGTAGAAGGCGGCCATGCGCGGACGCCGTTGGCCCCCAAACCAGGCCTGGCTGTCGGCGGTGGATTCCAGGAAGGCGGGCGAAGGCAAAACCTTCAAGCGCACCGATCGCTGCTGGCAGAAGCGCTGCAGGGCTTCTTCAAACGGGCGGTCAGCAATGGCGGCCACCTGGAGGTCCCGCCCATCCCCCAGCTCGGTCTCCAGCCGCCGCCAGAACGGCATCGCCAGGGAGGCGGCCAGCTCGTGGTAGGCCACGGCAAGGTCCCGCTCGATCAGGGCATCGCGAAAACTGCGCATCGCCACGAAGGTATGCAGCAAACGCAGCCGGTGGTACCGGTAGGAGCTGGCCACGGCGATGTCTTCGATCATCACCACCCGGCTGGAGGCCTGGAGCTGCAGGGGTGAGGGGCTGAACCAGTCGCGGTGCAACTGGTCGCCGAGGATCAGGGTCAAGGTCATGACGTCAACTGGATCACATCAGGCCCATCGCCGGCGGTGGAGGTTTTCGGGGTCATAGAGGCGCCGCTGCCGCTCCAGATCAAAGCGCCGGGGGCTGCCCCCGAAGCTGCGGGGGTCGGAACCCACCCCCGCCAGGTAGGCCCAGTTGCCGGTGTTGAGGGCGGGGTGGGCGTCGATCAGGGCCCACTCGAAGAAGCGGGCGCCCCAGGTCCAGGGCAGCCGCAGCTCATTGATGAAGTGGGAGGCAACCCACTGGCGCCCCCGGTTGGAGAGGTAGCCGGTGGCCAGCAGTTCGTTCAGTTGGGCATCGATCAGGGGGTGGCCGCTGTCCCCCCTGGTCCAACGGCGAAAACGCTCCCTGTCCTCCTCCCACTCCGGCAGGCGGCCCTGAACGCCACTGGGGGCGTGGAAGGCGGCGCCATGGCGCTGCTCCGACCAGAGGAAGAACTCGCGCCAGAGCAGTTCCTGCTTCATCGCCTCCGACCCCTCGTCTGCGCCCCAGCACTCCTGGTACTGGAGCACCCCATGCCAGAGGCGGCGCACCGAGAGCGCGCCGATCGAGAGGAAGGGGGAGAACTTCGAGGAGAACGCCGTACCCACCAGCCCGTTGCGGGTGGCCTTGTAGGCGCGCAGTCCGTCGGAGTCAAAGAAATAGTTCTGCAGCCGGGCCAGGGCCGTGGGTTCGTCACCAGCAAAGGGGAACGCACTGCGGGGATCGCAGGCCGCAGGGCTCGATGGCGCCGACGGAAGCCCCTCCCCCACCCCCTGGAGAGGGGGCAGGGGCAAAGGCGGCAGGGGGGCGACGCGCAAGCTGCGCCGGAAGTCCGAGAACACCAGGGGGAAGGTCTCTGCCGGTAGGGGCCAGTCCGCAAACAGCCGGCTTTCCTGGCCCTTCAGCACCACATCGGGGCGCAGGGTGGGCCCGAGAAGCTCCAGGGCCTGATCCAGGCTGTGCTGGGGAAGGTGGTGAAGGGGAATCCCCGCCGCCGCCAGGCGGACCTGCAACGAACCCTGGGCCGCCGCCGCCAGACGCCTCTGGTGGGGACCCCGCAACCGCTGGCCCTCGGGGCGGCAAGCCAGGGCGATCAGGCACGCCCCCGGCTGGCGCCGCGCCAGGGTCGCCGCCCTGTGCCAAACGGGCTGGTCGTCGAGGCGCAACTGCCCCTCCAGGGACACCACGATGGTGAAACCGCCCCCCAACGATCGTTCCCCCTTGTGCGCCCTTGCCTGCCTCCCACCCTGGCAACCACCAGCGGCCAACGTGGGTGCCACGGTGGCCGCCAGGGCGCGATTGACTGGACGTTGCCAGACCGTTCCCATGGCCGTGCAGGTGCTCAGCGCGCAGGATCGCTGGAAGCTGGACCGCAGCGATGACGCCCTCTTCTACGGCGAGCCCCGCTTCGTGCAGCATCTCGATGGGGCCTTCCGAAGCCGGTTGTCGGCGCTCTACGCCGAGCGGATAGCGCCGGGGGCGGTGCTGCTGGATCTGATGAGCAGCTGGGTCAGCCATCTGCCCGAAACGGTTCGCTACGGCACCGTGATCGGCCAAGGCCTCAACGCCAAGGAGCTGGAGGCCAACCCACGGCTGGATCGCCACTGGGTTCAGAACCTCAATCAAGACCCAACGCTTCCCCTGGACTCCGGCAGCATCGACGCGGCCCTGGTGGTGGCTGGCTGGCAGTACCTCCAACAGCCCGAGGAGGTGGCCGCCGAACTGTTGCGGGTGGTGCGCCCCGGCGGAGCGCTGATCGTGGCGTTTTCGAATCGAATGTTTGCCCAGAAAGCCCCGCGAGCCTGGACAGAAGCCAGCGATCAGGAGCGCCTCAACCTGGTGGCCCGGGTGCTGGTGGCCCAGGGCTGGCCCGCGCCGCTGCTGATCGCCGAGCCCACCCGGGCGGAGGGACCGCTGGGCTGGCTGGGGGGCCAGGGGGATCCGTTCTTCGCGGTGATCGCCACTGCACCCCTCAATCAGGCATCCCTGCCCCAAACACCGTGATGCGGGAGCTTTCCCGGTAGGTGGTCTCGGCCATGGTGTCGATCTCAAAGGACGACCAGGTGGCCCACGGCTCCTGCTCCGTTGCCGTGGCTGACCATTCGATCCTATGGCCGCGGTAGGTGAGGCCCACACAGGTGAGGGCCAGGTCATCGGCCATCAGGGTCCAGAGCACATGCACCCCTGCTCGGTCGTAGTCCGGCGGCTCCTGCAGTGGCGGCCGATCGGGCAAAAAGCCCGGCAGGGATTGGAGCTGCCGCTGGTTTTCCCAGGCGAGGTAGTGGCCGTTGTCGGTGGGATAGAACCAGCAGGTCTCGTTGTCAGCCTCCCGCAGGGGGAAGCGATCAAGACAACGGCATTCGCTGATCTCCAGCTGCCCGGCGGGATGGTTGACCTCGGGGGCGACCAAGGCACCGCCCAGGGCATAGACCCCAAGCCAGAGCGTTCGCGGCTCGAATTGGGGCACCACCGCATCACAGATGATTCGTCGTTCAGGAGTGCTGGTGCCGCTAGCGCCGCGGGCACCACCGCCACCGGATAGATCGGCCCAGCCCTCGCTGACCAACTCCTCCAGTTGGGCCGTGGATCCCGGAGCCAGCTGAAACAGACGCAGGGCGGCGCCACTGCGAATGCCCTGCAGCTGCGCCTGCTGGAGCGACTCCCAGTCGGCCCCATCGGCGGGAAGGGCCGCCTCGGGCGCAAGGACAAACAAGAGTGTGTGCGGCATGGTCACACCAGGGGGCGGGCAGGCGGGGCAGGGGGCGGGGCTGATGGATCGGCCGTGATGACAGGTTGGCGCACCGAACCCACAGCCGCAGGTCTTTCTGTCTTAGGCCAACGGCCGCACCGCATGGGTGGGCCGTCATTGTCATCGCTCTGCGCCAGCATGGTGACATCGAAACGATCCCGTGCTGTTTCCTGCCCCGCCCTCACCGCTGACAGCCCTCTCCCTGGTGGGGCTCAAGGCCACGGTGCTTCTCCTGCTCACCCTGCTGATCAAGTCGAGGATCCAGATCAAGTTTTTCTCCGCCCTGGGCATCGTGTTGCTGGTGCTCCAGACCCTGGCCTTCCTGGCCGCCGGCGGGTTAGTGGCTGGCGGCGTGGTTGCCACGGCCGTAGCCGGCCGTCTCAGGCGTCCCTGAGCGGCGCCATCCTGCCCAGCGCCCGGTCATCGCGAATGCAAGGGAGACGATGAAGTTCAAGGACTACTACGCACTCCTCGAGGTCGAACGGGACGCCGATGGGGAGGAGATCAAGAAGGCCTACCGCAGGCTGGCCCGTCGCTATCACCCCGATGTGGCCAAGGAGGAAGGCGCCGAGGAGAGGTTCAAGGAAATCGGAGAGGCCTACCAGACCCTCTCTGATCCCGAGAAGCGCACGGCCTACGACGACCTGGGCCGCCACCAAAGCGGCGAGGAATTCACCCCACCGCAGGAATGGGAAACCCGCTTCTGGCGGGGGGGCGGCCCACGGGGTGGCCAGCAGGAGGTGGACCTGGCCGATCTGTTCGAGCAGATGGGTTTCGCAGCGGCCGGGCGCGACCGTCGCCAGGCGGCCGGCTTCCCCATCCGTGGTCAAGACCTCGAGGTGGCCACGGAACTGAGCCTCGAGCAGGCGGCCGCGGGGACCGAGGTGTCCTTCAGCCTCAGCGTTCCCAGCCGCCGGGCCGATGGGCGTGTGGAGAAGGTGACCCGCTCAGGCACGATCCGGGTGCCCAGCGGCGTGGTCGAAGGCGAGCGGTTGCGGGTGCCCGGTCGGGGCGGCGAAGGCTCCGCAGGGGGCCCCGCCGGGGACCTCTATCTCCAGGTCCATCTCAAGCCCCATCCCCGCTTTCGGCCCGTGGGCCATGACCTCTACCTGGAGCTGCCGATCGCCCCCTGGGAGGCGGCCATCGGCGCTGAGATCGACGTGCCCACCCTCGATGGCACCGCCAAGGTGAGCGTGCGGCCGGGGATGCGAAACGGGCAGAAACTCAGGCTGGCGGGCAAGGGTCTGCCCAGGCGCAAACAAGGAGCAGGGGATCTCTACGGTGTGATCCAGATCGTGCTGCCCGCGGAGATCGGTGAACGGGAGCGGCAGCTGTACCGCGACCTGGCCGAGGCCTCCCCGTTCAACCCCCGCCAGTCCTTTGCTGCACCCCCCACCGATGGCTGACGACCTGCTGATTCCCGACGACGACGAGAACCCGGTGGCGCTCGAAGAGTTGCTGTCCGCCTCGGGGCTGGCCCAGGAGGAGGTGAGCGAACTGGTGCAGTTCGGAGTCTTCCAGCTGGCCAACCGTGGTGCGGTCTGGACCTTCCATGCCCGCACGGTCACCCTGGCCCGCAGGGCCGCCCGGCTGCGGGACGACTTCGGCCTCAACGTGCCCGGCATGGCCCTGGCCCTCACCTACCTGGAGCGGATCGAGGCCCTGGAGGGGCGGCTGCGGGAGCTGGAGTCCCAGTTGCCGAGGGGCGGGAGCAGCTAGGAAGGACGCCTCGCCGCCCTGCGGTGTTTGCCCTCTCACCCTCCCCCATCAGATGACCCAGCTCGCCCATCTGCTCGTGTTCGTCCACCTGCTGGGCATGGCCGTGCTGGTGGGGGCCTTCACCACCCAGCTCGCCTCGCCGATCAAACGCGTCACTCCGGGCCAGTGGCATGGCGCCCTCCTCTCACTGATCAGCGGCCTTGCCCTGGTGGGCCTCTATGGGGCCGTGCCCTCGCTGGACGAACCGCTCCACCCCGCCAAAATCGCCGTCAAGCTGGTGCTGGCGCTGCTGATCGCCCTGTTCGCCTTCCAGGGGCGCCAGCGGACGGAATGGAAGGCTGGCTGGCTGCGGGTGGGGCTGTTGTCGATCGCCAACACGGCCGTGGCGGTGTTCGCCTAGGTACGGGTCCTGATCAAGTTGTTGGCCCACTTCATTGGTCTACAGATGGCACCCCAATGCCGGAAACATTGGCGCTGGAGGGGTTGCTGGGGAAGCCATGGGCGAGACTTGAGCCCGTGGCCGCTTCCTGGTCAAGGCCATTGACGGACGTCTAGCACCCTGTCAACTCCAGCATTTTTGATCATTAGGTACAAGGAAATCAGGTTCCCCTAGGTACGGCCCTGCTCCAATTCCCCTTGCTTTGCCACCCCAATGGCTCCCCCAAGCGGTTGACAAAGAGAACGCGGCAGAGACCTACCCGATCAGCCACCATGTGGCCAGTGGCCATGGGCCTTTGGACGCGGATCAAGTGCTGGCCTTCTGGTTCCAGGAGTGCAGCCCCAGCCAGTGGTTCGTCAAGGATCAGGCCTTTGACCAGCTGGTGCGCGAGCGGTTCATCGGCCTGACCCGCCAGGCAATCGCCGGCGAGCTGGCTCTGTGGGGAGAAGACCCTGGCCAGGGTCTGGCCCTGGTGGTGGTGCTTGATCAGTTTCCGCGCCAGATCTGGCGCAATTCGGCCATGGCCTTCAGTGGCGATGGCCCGGCCTTAGCCCTCAGCCAGAAGGCCCTTGCCCAGGGCTGGATCGCTGCAGAGGCGGAGCAGGCCCGTCGCCAGTTCTGGCTGATGCCCCAGATGCACGCGGAGGACCTGGCCATCCAGGAGGCCGCAATTCCCCTCTTCCAGCAGTTCACAGACGAACGAACCGCCAGGTTCGCCGGCCGCCACCGCGATGTGATCGCCCGCTTTGGTCGCTTCCCCCACCGCAATGCCTTCCTGGGGCGTCGATCCAGCGGCGAGGAGCTGGCCTTCCTGCAAACCCCTGGCTCGGGCTTTTGACTCAGCCTTGTGAGCCATCCGGGCCCACTCCAGGGCCGATGGGGCTGAAACGCCGTGCAGCGGCATGACCTCCAATCCATCCACCAGACCAGGGAACCAGGCGCCCGAGGGCATGGGCCGAGCCGGCGGGATTGCGCAGGTAGGTGCCGGCCAGGTAATCCCCCAGCTCATCCGAAAAGGTGCCTTCGAGAACGAGGATCTCTTCGCCGCCGCCGTGGGTATGCCGATCAAACCGGTGTTGAGCACCACGCGCTGGCTGAGATCGGCATTCATCTCCAAGGGAACGATTCTGCTCAACCGCAGGGATCAGCGGCCGTAGGGGGCGGGAGCACACGACACGTTCAACTCTGTGGATACCGAAGCCTTAATTGGCGAAGCTGGAATTGATGAATGAGTGTTGATCAATCGTTTCCAGTTTTGCCATCAATCACTAGCCGGGGTCGGCTTAGGTGATGGCCGAGCGGTTTCTTCTTGACGTGGTGTTGTGGGTTGGGAAAGATGTGCTAGTTCACAAGGTTGGGTTGCACGTTGCCAGATCCAGCCTTGGGTGGAGAAACGGGCAGAACAAGACACAAAGAACAGCCTGAGACCTTGCCCAGAGAGGCTTAGGGCCAGAGCCAATGGCTCGCGTGGAAGCATCCCAGCACCAGCGAGCCTGAAAAAGGGGGCCATCACCGCCATCAATGGATCGGGACCTCGTGTTCATTCCCTTGAGGAAGATCCAATAACGCCTTGTCCCGCCTCAAGCCATTACTTGATCCATATAACTGAACCAGAGTGGATGGCCGTCCCCTCCTGGACCAATCTAAATACTGGGCTAATTCCACGAGAAATTCCTTAGCTTCCAACCCTGTCAAAGCCGACAGCCAATTGCCCAGACCACAAATTACTACCTAGAGCGAAACAAGCCAGCCCCATTTATCCCCAATGAAGCCTTCCATGAAGGGCAGCAAGTCTTTCCGCCTCGGTTTATACAATTTATAAGGCTTCAGCCGCGCTGCCTGCGGAAATCCTCCAGGAGATAACGAGCATGCTCCGCCACCTCAGCCCCCCAGGCCCCATCGAGGGGCAGGCTCAAAAAGCCACTGAGGCCATCAATACCTGCCTCAGACGAGAGATCACGAAACCCCATCGCCCATTCCTGAAAACTGCGCTGGGGTACAGATTTACGCTGCAAGTAAACAATGTTGCGATGGCGGGAATCCTGAGCTATGCGGCGCATCCTTGACTCCACAAGGCTCTCTTCTCCCTCCAGCACCTGGAGGAAGCATCCGTTTGCATACAGCAATAAGCCACTCAGGGCGAGACTGGCATTGTTCGACCGGCTCTTCTGCAGCAATGCCACCAATTGCTCCCTAGAGAAAGGGGAAGTGGCCTCACTGCAGTAGATCAACTGAAAGACGCTGGGTCGTGTCGCCACAAGACCCGGTCGCGTTGCCTTGGGTAAACAGCTAATCATCAATGCTCCGCCATGGCGGCATCAAGGTTTTCGAACATATCGAAAAATGAAGTAAATCCAGACATGCGAAAGATGTCAGTCACCAGATGACTGGCTCCACAGAGAACCATTCGACTACCACTGCCCCGCATCTTCTTGAGATGGCTTAAAAATACCCTTAATCCCATGCTGCTGATGTAGGTCACGGACTGCATATCGATGAGCAAGGTCTCTGCTCTTTCCGCTCGCCAAGAGGACAGGGTGAGGTCCAGCTCGGGTGCGGTCACGGTGTCGACGTCACCAATGATCCGAATGATCCGACTTGATTCAACGGATTCCACCGTGATCTTGATGGGACGTTCCAACTCCTGAACAGCATCGATGACCCTCATCCTCCTCTCCAACCCATTGTCATGACTGCTCCCGAATGGGGACAAAACAAGCCCATTCAAGCCAAGGCCTGGGAGCCTGCGCAAATCCTTCCATCCGCCAAGGCCTGAGCTGGAGCGCCTGCTGGCCGGGAGACGCCCCTCGATCGGCATGCAAGAGAACGGAGAGCCGCTGCGATCCTGCGGACCACCCATCAAGAATAGGCATGTTTGCCTATTTCGCAAATCTTGCCGTGTTTGTGAACAAGCTGCTAGGGGGATCACCTGACTTGGCGCTTCACCGCCTAGCTGGCATTCGTGGCGCTGTTTCAGGCTAATTCCCGCGATATCCCCAAAGGTTACTTCCGCTTGGTTGGGCGACTTACAGCTTGTTTACAGACTTTTGGACAGGGGAGATCATCCCATCTCTCCACCAGCTGGGACACTCCTAACGCCCGGCGCCGTCAGGCCCCCGCCCCGCTGCAGGCCCCCTCCTCTTTAGGATCCCGGCTGTCTTGGCTGGTGGCCACCGCAATGGGAAGTCAATGGGAGAACTTCCTACACAATCTCGGCGAGTGGCATGGCTCCTTTGCCTCCCTCGATGCCAGCGGCACGATCGTGGAAAGCACACCCTCCATTCTCAGCTTGGAGCAGGGGGAAGGGCAACGGTTGGTTCAGTTCAAGCTCCGCCGCTTCGGGAACGGGCTTGATAGCTCACCCACGCGGGAGATCAGCCAGGAGTACCGCTCCCTGGGCAAGCAGGTGGTGTTCTTTGACTCCGGCACCTTTTGCAAAGGTTCGCTGCAGGTGGCTCCGGGCACGGTCTTCGGCGCCGAGTTCGGCTTTGTGGCAGGGGATCGCCGCCACCGGTTGGTACAGCTCCACAGCCCGGAGGGGGCGTTTGAGAGCCTTGTGCTGATCCGTGAGTTTCGCGTTGGCCGCGGCGCCAGCGAACGGCCACCGTTGCAAGACGACCATCTGCTGGGCCATTGGACGGGCCAAGCCGCCACGATCAGCGCCGATTGGCCCGAGCCGGATCTTGCCCCCTGTGCCCTTGACGTCCATCGCGGAAGCGACGGCACCCTCACCTTTCACACCAGGATCGGCGCAGTCGAGGAACCCTGCGGCGGGCAACCTGAACAACTGCTGCTGCTCCCAGACAGCGGTTACTGCCTGGTGCCCCTCCAGGTGAGTCACCGAGAAGCCTTCAGGGTGGAAGCCGGCTGGTTGCCCCTGCCGGGCAAGCTGGAGCGGCTGATCCGTCGCTATGACACCAGCGGCGCCTGGATCTCCGCCACCTGGATCAGTGCCGTTCTGGAAAGCCCTGAGGCTGGGGCGCCCCGCGCCAGAGGGTGAGCTTGGGGCTTTGGCGCCGGATCCGGTGATCTCCTTGCTGGAGGCCCACCCTTTCCATCAGCTTGCGAAGCCCTGGATAGCAGCCGCGAGAGAGCCCAGAACCTGACCCCAGCAACACCTGCTGAGAGCGCGTTACAACCTGTTACAGTTTCTGAGGTATTTCGTTACATCCATGGCCGACCCCGCCCCCCGCTTCGGCTTCGTCGCCTTTGCCGAAACCTGGAATGGCCGGCTGGCCATGCTCGGCTTTGTCATCGGTCTGGGCACCGAGCTGCTCACCGGACAAAGCATCCTTTCCCAAATCGGACTGGGCTGATCCCCATGGATACCGACTACACCGCAGCCATTACGGCCGTGATCGTTCTGGTGATTGGCTTGAGCGCCATGGTGACCTACGTGGTCAGCCGACCCAGCGACCTGTCCCCGAGGAGTTGATGGTCGCCACCCTCTCCATCGGCCTGTTCGGTGCCTGGGTTGCCCTTGCACTTCTCCAGCCCAACCTGGCGGACTGACGCCCAAGCCTTTCTCCACTTTTCCTCATCAATCAATGACCCATACATCAACCAGTGAAAAGGGTGCTCAGGACCATTCCGAACAGCAGATCCATTGGGATCAGCTCAAGCGCGTTGAACTCTTGAATGGCCGCGCTGCCATGGTGGGCCTCGTGATCGGCGTCATCGTCGAAGGATTGACGGGTTTCGGTATCGCCCACCAGATCGGACTCGGTGCCCTAGTCGATGGCTACGCAGCGTGCCGCACCCAATACTTGCCGTTCTGTTTCTGACGCCCAAGCGCCCATTCCATCCAACCCTTGGGCCGATCCAGGCAAACGTCGGGGGCTTGTCCCACCATTCAGCAATCCTCCAACGGATCCACGCCATCTGAAGGATTTGGTGGCCTCCCTGGTGAGACACAAGGTTCCTCTTGACGCCGAACCTGGCATGCCTGGCCGCCGCTAGGTAGACAGTTCCTCCCCGATCCACCACCTTGAAGGCCACGCTTAACAGTTCTTCACACTAGGGTATTCGCAAGAGCTTTCCTCCTTTGAACGACCTTCTGGCTGCTGTCTATCTGATCTGCTTTGCGCTCATCGCCGGTGGAGCTTTTGCCTTGATGGGCCAGAACCTTCGCAGCTCCCCATCGCTGGCCCCTGCTCAGCGGAGTGGTCCGAGCCCTAGGCGCCATCCCGAGGCTCCCGAGCCCGGCGAAGAAGTTCTCTACGTCGACCTCAGCCGTGAACGCTTGGAGGAGCTGTATCAACAGGCATCCTGAATCCTCCACTTCCCAATGCAACTCTGTTGAGTCAAACTCTGGACTAGCTTGGTAAACAGTCCCACTCAGCCAAGGCTAAGTGGGAATTATTTTTTTGGCGAATCCTTCAACGTTCAGCCCTTGTAGATGGGAGCCTGCGGTGCCCCAGCCCCATATCTAGATGAACAGAACAGCGATGGGCTGAAGATTGCTGTTCATGGGAATGGGAGGCGGATGGGTCAGGAGAGGGGGCCAGCCTGGCTGAAGCGCCGGTTGACCTCATTCCAGTTCACCAGCGACCACCAGGCCTCGATGTAATCGGGCCGGCGGTTCTGGTAGCGCAAATAGTAAGCGTGCTCCCACACATCCAGCCCCAGAAGCGGTGTACCCCGCTCGACGCCCGGCAGATCCATCAGCGGATTGTCCTGATTGGCGGTGCTGGTGATGGCGAGGCTGCCATCGGGCCGACGGATCAACCAGGCCCAGCCTGAGCCGAACCGCCCAGCGGCCGCCTTGCTGAACTGCGTCTGCAGCGCCTCGAGCGACCCGAAGCTGGCGTTGATCGCCCCCAGCAGCTCCTCGGAGCGGGCACCCCCCTGGCCCAATGGGGCCATCGCGGCCCAGAACTGGGTGTGATTCCAGTGGCCGCCGCCGTTGTTGCGCACCGCTTCGGGGAAACGGGAGATCTGCCCCTGCAGTGCCTCCAGGCTGAGGCCCGCCAAGGCTGGGTTGCCCTGTAGCTGGGCATTGAGATTGGCCACGTAGGCGGCGTGATGGCGATCGTGGTGGATCGTCATCGTGGTGGCATCGATCGCCGGCTCCAGGGCATCGGCGGCGTAGGGAAGCGGCGGCAGGGTGAAATCGGCCCAGGAGGGCAGAGGCACGGCAAGCAGCAGCACCAGAGACAGCACCCAGCCCAGCCAGGGCCGCAGCAGACCTGAAAGCGACATGTCCCGAACCGTGCACAGGGCTCCAGCCTGACGGATGGGGAGCCCGCCCAGGGCGTCGCCACAGGGGGCCGTTTGCGGGCAGGATGGGGTTAAATCCCGCCGAGTGCCGTGAAAGAGATCAGCCCGCTGGAAGTGCTGGGACGGTTCGCGGCTCGGTTCGCGGCCATTTCCGGTGGGATCGCCTTGCTGATCTGGGTCACCTGGGTGATGCTCGACGTGAACAACCTCCAGTCCGGTTTCACCCTCCCCTAGGCGGCAGAGACCAATTGGTGTCAGGCGAAATCAAAATCTGGGCTGCGCTGGATCCCCAGCGGTGACCACAGCTTCAAGCCCACCCGCAGTTCTGGCTTGAGCGAAACGGAGAACTGGGCCACGGCGGTGGCGTTAGGCGATCAATTCATACGGAAGCCTCCGATGGGCTGAGCTCTGGTCTGGCGGGGGCTATCCACTTCGGTCAACCGACCACTGGTGCCCACCGGAGAGGCCCATAAACTGAAACCTCTGCTCAAGAGCCCTCCACAACAGCTCAACGGGTGTTGAACAATCGGGTAGCCAATAGCCCGCGAACGGCGACCAAAACGGGAAACAGGTGCACTCGAACTGGAACCGCTGGTTCCCGTTTACGCCCCCAAAGGCCCCTTTGCGCTCCACCCGGCTCCCAGCGGTATTCCGGGAAACCCTAGTGGTGGAAAGGTTTTTGAGGAAGCCCTTGACGAGACTTGAACTCGTGACCTCTCCCTTACCAAGGGAGTGCTCTACCGCTGAGCTACAAGGGCATGTGGAAGGTGGGCCGGGTTGGATTTGAACCAACGTAGGCAGAGCCAGCGGATTTACAGTCCGCCCCCATTAACCACTCGGGCACCGACCCGAACCACACCCTCAGAACTTACCAGCCGACCTCCCCGATGCACCTGCTGCTGCTCCATGGCCCGAACCTCAACCTGCTGGGCACCCGGGAGCCCCACCTCTACGGCTCCTTGACCCTGCCGCAGCTGGATGCGGGGCTGGGGGAGCAGGCCCGGACACTTGGCGTGGAACTGGAGAGCTTCCAGAGCAACCACGAGGGCGCCCTGGTGGACCGCATCCACCAGGCCAAGGGCAGCAGCGATGGCCTCTTGATCAACGCCGGCGCCCTCACCCACACCTCCATCTCCCTGCGCGATGCCCTGCTGGCCGTCGAACTCCCCTTTGTGGAGTTGCACCTGAGCAATGTGTATGCCCGCGAACCCTTTCGCCACCACTCCACCCTGGCGGACAAGGCCCTAGGGGTGATCTGCGGCTTTGGCCCTGACAGCTACCGCCTTGCCCTCGATGGCCTGGTGGCCCACCTGCGCCGCCAGCCATGACCCTGGCCTCCCCCTCGGAAACCAGCCGCATCCGCTGGCTGGCGGCACCCAGCTCCCCTGCCTGGCTGGAGCAGGCCCTGGCCCACCCGGACACCGTGCTGATCGACCATGCCCACTGCGAGCGCAAGGCGGCCGGTGCTGCCCTGCAGCTGATGTTCCGCTACCCCTCCGACGAAGCCCTCGCCGCGGCCCTCAGCCCCCTGGCACGGGAAGAGCTGGAGCATTTCGAGCGGGTGCTGGCGTTGCTGCAGCGCCGCGGTGTGGCCCTGCGTCCCCTGGCGGCGCCCCCCTACGGGGCCTCCCTGGCCGCCCTGGCGCGGCGCGGTGAACCCGAGCGCATGCTGGATTCCTTCCTGGTGGCGGGCCTGATCGAAGCCCGCAGCCACGAGCGCATGGACCTGCTGGCGCGCCACAGCCCCGACCCCGAGTTGGCCACCCTCTACGCCGATCTGCTGGCCAGCGAAGCCCGCCACTTCGGCCTCTACTGGCTGCTCTGTGAACGGCGCTGGCCCCGTCAAGTGGTCACGACACGGTTGGAGGAACTTGCGGAATTGGAGTCCTCCCTGCTGGAGTCACTTCACCCCCATCCCCGCATGCACAGCTGAAGCCCATGCGCCTGCTCCCCGCCCTCACCTCCCTGCTCCTGGCCGCAGTCCCCCTGGGGGCCACGGGTGCTGCCACCGCGGCTGAAGCCAGCACGGCGATCCCTGCGCTCGCCAACCCCGCCGCAGGTCTGCACTTGCCAGCGGAGCGCTATCAAGCGGTGATCGGCCGCCCCCCCGCCCCCGGCAGCCCAGAGGCGTTGGCGGATCTGGAGATCCTGCGCCGCAACGAGCGCACCCGCACCCCCGCCGGCGTGCTCCAGAGTTGGGGCTTCCTCACCCGCACCCCCGGCGCCTTCAGTGCCGCCATCGGCGCCGATGTGTTCAAAACAGCCCCCACCCTCGCGGCGGGTCTGCCCACCTTCCTGGCTCTGGTCGATCGGGTGAAGGACCAGCTCAAGGACGCGGTGGCCCGTCCCAGGCCCTTCCTGAGCCATCCGGAGCTTCGCCCCTGTCTGCCCTTGGAGTCAGGCTTCTCCTACCCCAGTGGCCATGCCACCTGGTTTGCGGCCGCCGGCCTGCTGCTGGCGGATCTGCTGCCCGAGCGGCGGGAGCGGCTGCTGGAGACGGGCCTTCAGGGGGGCTCCGCACGCACCTACTGCGGTGTGCATTACCCCAGCGATGTGGCCGCCAGCCGGAAACTGGCGGCAGCCGTGACCCGGGACATCCTGTCCTCCCCCCAGTGGCAGGAATTCCGCCGCCAGGTGGAGCCGGAGTTGGGCAAGCTGCTGGTGGTTCCCCCCGCCGGCCTCCCCGACCTCAATCCAGCAGCGGATAGTGCGCGGCGATCGGATCGCCCGTGAAGCTGGCCACCCAGCCCTCCGGGTTGTCAAAGAAGCGGATCGCCGTGAAGCGGGGGGCGCTGCCCATGTCGAACCAGTGGCGGGTGCCGGCGGGCACCCGCAGGAAATCACCCTGCTCGCACAGCACCTGCAGCACCTCGCCCTCGAGGTGAATCACAAACAGGCCACGGCCCTCCACGAAGAAGCGCACCTCGTCCTCGGCGTGGGTGTGCTCAGAGAGGAACTTCTGCCGTAGGGCCACCCGATCGGGATGGTCGGGCCCCAGGCGGATCGCATCCACGGTGGGATAGGCGCCTCCGGCCTGCACCCGGGCGATCTCCTCGGCATAGGCCTCGAGCACGGCCCCGTTGTCCGCCTCGGCGGGCAGCTCCGGCTTCACCGCCCAGCGCTCGTAGCCAAGCCCCCGCTCAGCCAGGGCTTGGGCGATCACCACCGCATCCCCACTCTCCAGGATGGCTTCGGCGGGTTGATCGGCACTGGCGGTGTCGGCGTAGAGGCTCAGGCGGGTCATGGCGTGGAAGGCTGCTCGGGTGGTGGAGCGGAGCCTAGAAAGAGGGCAGCTGATCACCGTGTGTGTGGGACTGCATCGGGCCTGAGCTGGCTGGGCCAGACCAGGGAGCTGCGGGGCTGACCCTGGTGGGGGTCGGCCCCGGCGATCCCCACCTGCTCACCGTGGCGGCCGTGCGGGCGATCCAGGCCGCCGCCGTGGTGGCCTACCCGGTGGCGCGACCCGAAGCCGAGGGGATGGCGGCCCGCATCGCCGCCCCCTGGCTGGGGGAACACCAGCGGCGCCTGCCCTTGGTGTTCCCCATGGTGGAAGGGGCCGAACCGCGCCAGCGGGCCTGGCGGGCCGCGGCCGATGGCCTGGCGGCGGAGGTGGCGGCGGGCCACGCCGTGGTGCTGCTCTGCGAGGGCGACGTGTCGCTCTATGCCAGCGCCTCCTACGTGCTGCTGGCCCTGCGCCAGCGCCATCCCGACTGCCCCCTGCGCCTGATCCCCGGGATCACGGCGGTGGCGGCGGCGGCGGCGGCGGCGGCCTGGCCCCTGGTGTTGCAGCAGGAGCCACTGCTGATCCGCCCCACCCCCCAGTCCCCTGTCGAGCTGGAGGCGCTGCTGCAACAGGCCAAGGAAACCGAGGCCGTGCTGGCCCTGCTCAAGCTGGGGGCGCGCTGGAGCTGGGTGCGGCCGCTGCTGGAGAAGCGCGGCCTCCTGGAGGCCAGCCTGTTCGCCCGGCGGGTGGGCTGGTCCGACCAGCTGCTGTGTCCCGGGGAGCAGGTGCCGGCGGAAGATGCGCCCTACTTTTCACTGCTGCTGATCCGCCAGGGTTGGCCCCCAGTGCTTCCCTAGGACCTTCGCTCAGCCCTTCCATGACGGTCACCGATTGGTTCTCGCTGCTCCATCCGGTGCTGATCATCCTGTTCGTCTATCCCGTTGTGGGGGCGACGATCCGGCTGGGGATCCTGGCGCGGGAACGCCGCTTGAAGATCAACCCCCTGCCCCCCACCGTCGGCGTCGAGCACGCTGACCACGGCCGCTGGGTCACCAGCGGCGTGGTGGTGGCGGTGCTGATCGCCCTGCTGTATTCCTTTCTCTCCAAGTTCTTGGAGCCCGGCGCCGCCTTTGAGGGCGGCACCCCCCGGCTGGCCCTGCTGCTGCTGGTGAGCGCCGGCACCTTGGCCAGCCTGCTGGCCCTGTGGCGGGTGAAGAAGGCGCCCTATCGGGCCAGCTTCGCCCTGCTCACCTGGGCGGGGGTGCTGGGGCTGGGGAGCCAGGGCGAGATCTGGCGCCTGTCCGACAACCCCCTCTCCGGCGCGTTCTGGGGCTCCCATTACTGGGCTGGCGTGCTGCTCACCGGGCTGCTGCTGTTTGCCACGGCGGCCAAACAGGAGATCTTCAAATCGATGCGCTTCCGCCGCCTGCACGTGAGCGCTGGGGTGCTCACCGCCGTGCTGCTGGCGGTGCTGGCGATCACCGGCACCCGCGACCTGCTGGAAATCCCCCTGAGCTGGCAGAAACCGGCGATCTACGCCTGCAATTTCGAGCAGCGCACCTGCCCCACCCCGCCGCCAGCCCCTGCGGCGCCGGCCACCAGCTCCCTGCCCTCGGCAGCCCCCTGGGCCTCGGCCCCCTGGGCCGCCAGCTCCAGCAGCGCTTCCGCCTGAGCCGGATCCGGCGCCCGCATCAGGGCGTGGCGCAACTGGGCCGCGCCGGCGAACCCCTGGCAGGTCCAGCCCATGTGCTTACGGGCGATCAGCAGGCCGTGGTCGCCCTTGGCCGCCACCAGGGCCCGCAGCTGCTCCTGGGCCAGGCGGATCCGCTCGACCGCACCGGGGGTGGGCGGCACCGGCAGGCCCCGCAGACCGGCATCGATCTGGCCCACCAGCCAGGGGGCGCCCATGGTGCCCCGTCCCACCATCACGCCATCGGCGCCGGTGACCTCCAGGCAGTGAAGGGCATCTTCTGGGCTGTTCACATCGCCGTTGGCGATCACGGGGATCCGCAGGGCCCGCTTGACGGCGGCAATCGCCAGCCAGTCGGCGCTGCCCTTGAAGCCCTGCTCCCGGGTGCGGCCGTGGAGGGTGAGCAGCTGGGCACCGGCGTTCTGCAGGGCGAGGGCAAAGCCCATGGCCGTTTCTCGCAAACCGGGCTCGGCGGAGTCACCGCACCAGCCCAAGCGGGTCTTCACGGTCACGGGGATTCGGACGGCCTCCGCCACCGCCGCCACGATCCGCTGGGCCAGCTCGGGATCCCGGATCAGGCCGCTGCCGCCCCCCTTGCGGGCGATCTTGCGCACCGGGCAGCCCATGTTGATGTCGATCAAAAAGGCGCCGCTGGCCTCCGCCCGCCGGGCGGCCTCGGCCATGGCGGCAGGCCGGTGATCGAACAGCTGCACACCGATCGGCCCGCTCTCCCCGCTGAGCTCCTCCACCTTCTGGGTGCCGAACCCCAGCTCCAGGCTGGTGGCGTTGACCATCTCGGTGAACAGCAGGGCATCGGGGGCCCAGCGGCGCACCAGGCTCCGGAAGATGCGGTCGCTCACGCCGGCCAGGGGCGACTGCAGCACGCGGCAATGCAGCTGGCGCGGCGTGCCGTTGCCGGCGAGGTGCAGAGGGGAGGCGGTGATCATGGTGCTTCGATTCTGCGACTCCAGCCGATGGCGTCCGACCCAGCCGCCCCAAGCCCCGATCCCTACCCCCTCAGCCGGGCGCTGCTGGAGGCGGTGCTGGCCGATCGGCTCAGCGACCGGTTCGTGTGTGAACTGATCTGGCCGCGCCTGGGGTACGGGCCCGATGGCTCAGGCACCTGGAGCGCGGGCCCGGAAACGGCAGCCCCCTGGCGGGAGTCCTTTCCCAGCGCTCCTGAGCTGATCGCCGAGCGCCCCGCCAGCGTGGCCCTCACCCGTTCCATCCCCAAGCCCCACAAGCAACTGCTCAAGGAGCAGCTGGGCTTCAGTGGTTACCGCATCGGTGAGCTCTACCCCCGCCGCACCCGCCGGGCCACCGCCGTGAACTGGCTGCTGGCCCACCTGGCCGAGCGCGGCGAGCCCCTGCCCGACTCCGGCCCGCTGCCGGCCCTGCGGGAGGTGCCCGCCGATCCGGTGCAGGGCCACCCGGGTGATCGGCCGATTGCCTGAAGCCAGCCCCCTCTGCACCCCTCTGTAGGGTCAAGGAAGGTAACTGTCGTAGCAAGCAAGGAGATAAGGGACCGTGGCGCTTCCTGTCGTCGCCATCATCGGGCGGCCCAACGTGGGCAAATCGACGCTGGTCAACCGGCTCTGCCGCAGCCGTGAGGCGATCGTGCACGACCAGCCCGGGGTGACCCGCGATCGCACCTACCAGGAAGGGTTCTGGGGCGACCGCAGCTTCCGGGTTGTCGACACCGGCGGGCTGGTGTTTGACGACGACAGCGAGTTCCTCCCAGAGATCCGCGAGCAGGTCAACCTGGCCCTGGCGGAGGCCGCCGTGGCGGTGGTGATTGTCGATGGGCAAGGCGGCCTCACCGCCGCCGATCAAACCATCGCCGACTGGCTGAGGGGTCAGAAGGTGCCCGTGCTGCTGGCGGTGAACAAGTGCGAATCGCCCGACGCGGGCCTGGCCATGGCGGCCGACTTCTGGCGCCTGGGCCTGGGCGAACCCCAGCCGATCTCCGCCATCCACGGGGCCGGCACCGGTGATCTGCTCGACAAGGTGATCACTTTCTTGCCGGAGTCCGAAGAGACGGAGACGGAGGAACCGGTGCAGCTGGCGATCATCGGCCGGCCCAACGTGGGCAAATCCAGCCTGCTCAATGCCATCTGCGGCGAGCAGCGGGCGATCGTCAGCCCGATCCGGGGCACCACCCGCGACACGATCGACACCACGATTGATCGCGAGGGCAAGACCTGGAAACTGCTCGATACGGCTGGCATCCGCCGCCGTCGGTCGGTGAGCTACGGCCCCGAATACTTCGGCATCAACCGCAGCTTCAAGGCGATTGAGCGCAGCGATGTGTGCGTGCTGGTGATCGACGCCCTCGATGGCGTCACGGAGCAGGATCAGCGCCTGGCGGGCCGCATCGAAGAGGACGGCCGGGCCTGCGTGATCGTCGTCAACAAGTGGGACCTGATCGAAAAGGACAGCCACACCATGGCGGCGATGGAGAAGGAGCTGCGCGCCAAGCTCTACTTCCTCGACTGGGCCCAGATGCTGTTCACCTCGGCCCTCTCCGGCCAGCGGGTGGAGAGCATCTTCGCCCTGGCGCTGCTGGCGGTGGAGCAGCACCGCCGCCGGGTGACCACCTCGGTGGTGAACGAGGTGCTCCAGGAGGCCGTCAGCTGGCGCTCCCCCCCCACCAGCCGCGGCGGGCGGCAGGGCCGCATCTACTACGGCACCCAGGTGGCTGTCCGTCCCCCCAGCTTCACCCTGTTCGTCAACGACCCCAAGCTGTTCGGCGAAACCTACCGGCGCTACGTGGAACGGCAGATCCGCGAGGGGCTGGGCTTCGAGGGCTCCCCCCTGAAGCTGTTCTGGCGCGGCAAGCAGCAGCGCGACGCCGAGCGCGATCTGGCCAAGGCGCAGACCAAAGCAAGCGGCCGTTGATGGACTGGCTTCGGCAGATCCCCATCGGTCAGTACGTCGATGGCGGCGAAGCTGGCGGCGGCAGCTGGCTGCGCCGGCTCGATCCCCGGCTCAAGCTGGCCTGGACCCTGGCGTTCCTGGTGACGCCGATCCTGGCGGGTCCCCTCTGGCGCCTGGCCCTGGTGGGGGTGCTGCTGCTGATCACCGCGATCAGCGGCCTGCCCTGGAGGCTCTGGAGCCGCAGTCTGCCGCTGCTGCTGGCCTTGGCCCTGCTGGTGGGGCTCCTGTCCGCCCTGATCCCAACCGGCGAAGCGGCCTCCAGCCAACCGAACCGCCCCCCCACCGAGCTGGCCCTGGCGCCGGTGCCGGCGGGGGCGCCTCCTGCCCAGCGCAGCGGCGAACCCTGGGAACTGTTGCGCTGGGGACCCGTGCAACTGGGACCGGTGCCCCTGGGGCCGCTGGTGGTGAGCAGGCGCTCGGCCGAGCTGGGTCTCAATGGCGCCACCCTGCTGATCACGGTGATTCACAGCGCCAACCTGCTGCTGGTCAGCACCCCCCCCGAAGAGCTGGTCTGGGCCCTGAGCTGGTCGATCGGCCCCCTGGGGCGCCTGGGGGTGCCGGTGGAACGTCTCGGTTTCACCCTGCTGCTCGCCCTGCGCTTCCTACCCCTGGTGCAGGAGGAGTTCCAGAACCTGCTCCGCTCCCTGTCCACCCGGGCGGTGAACCTGCGGCGGCTGGGATGGAAAGCCTCGCTGGGCCTGGTGTTGGCCCTGGGGGAACGGCTGTTGGCCAACGTGCTGCTGCGGGCGGAGCAGGGGGCTGAAGCCCTGCTGGCCCGGGGCGGAACCTGGATGGCACCCCAGGATCTGCGCCTGGCTCCCCAAGGCCGGCCGTTCCTGGATCGGGGCGCTTCCGTCGGCCTGCTGCTACTGGTGGGTTTGCGGTGGAAGTACGGTGCCCTCTGATTGGTGGCATCCCCTACAGAAGACGTGAGTGCAGAGCGTTATCTCAACCACCCCACGTTTGGGTTGCTCTATTGCGTGGCCCAGGCCGGCGAAGGCCGTGACCTCTACGCCACCCTCTATGCCCAGCGCATGTTCTTCCTGGTGACGCTCCAGAGCCGGGGCGCCCAGTTCGAGGTGATCCCCCTGATGGACGCCCGCCACCTGGCTGAGCAGAACCTGGCCCGCTCCCGCCGGGACGGGAACGAAACCTATCCCCGCTGGCGCCAACTCTTCGACCAGACCTTCATCTAAGGGGGGCCCGAGGTGGAAGGACTGGCCGGTCGACTCGCGGGCCTGCGGGCGGCCCTACCGGCGGGGGTGCAGCTGCTGGCGGTGAGCAAGGGCCAGCCGGTGGAGGCGATCAGGGAGGCGGTGGCCCTGGGTCAGCGCAGTTTCGGCGAGAGCCGCCTGCAGGAGGCCCTGGCCAAACAGGAGCTCCTGTCCGCTAGCCCTCCCCTGGATTGGCATTTCATCGGCCGCCTGCAGGCCAACAAGGCCCGGGGGATCCTGCGCGCCTTCGGCAGCCTCCACTCCGTGGACAGCCTGGACCTGGCCCGGCGGCTGGCCCGCATCGCCAGCGAAGAGGGGGTCAGCCCGGCCGTGTTCTTCCAGGTGAAACTCAGGCCCGATCCCGGCAAGACCGGATTTGGGCCTGAAGAACTGCGCCAGCAGTGGGGCGACCTGCGTCAACTGGAGCCCCTGCGTCCCGTCGGCCTGATGACCATCGCCCCCCTGGGGCTCGATGCCGACCAACGGCGGGCCCTTTTCGACGACTGCGCCGCCCTGGCCAGGGATCTGGGGCTCAAGGAGCTCTCGATGGGGATGAGCGGTGACTGGCCTGAGGCGGTGGCCGCCGGCAGCACCTGGGTGCGCCTGGGCGGAGGCCTGTTCGGGGCTCGCCAGGGCGGAGCAAAACAGGCCCCTTCTGGGGCCTGAACACCGTTTCAGCATCCGGTCACACCTTGCAACCTGTGGCGTGGGACGCTATTCAGGTTCGGTGGACCACAGAGGAATCCAAGGTGTCGTTGTTCTCCCGTCTTCGTGCCGTCGTTTCCGGAGATGACTACCTGGAAGGCGAGTACGACGACGAACTCGATTACGACGCCGGCGAAACCGCCGACTCGTCCTCCAGCAGCAGCCGCCACCACAGCACCGGCGCCCTGGCCATCCCCACGGATTTCGGCCATGACGACCCCTTCATCGGCAGCAACGTGATTGGCATGCCAGGGCTGTCCTCATCGGCGGCGGAGGTCACCCTGATGGAGCCCCGCAGCTTCGATGAGATGCCCCGTGCGATCCAGGCCCTGCGGGAACGCAAGACCGTGATCCTCAACCTCACGATGATGGAGC
>JBAXME010000031.1:0-33100 GCA_037134455.1 Synechococcaceae cyanobacterium ELA445
ATCATCGGCGTGATCCAGGCCACCGAGGCGGTGAAGATCATCACCGGCATCGGCACCACCTTGAGTGGTCGCTTGTTGCTGTTTGACGCCCTGCAGATGAAGTTCCGCGAGCTCAAGTTGCGCCCCAGTCCCGAGCGTCCGGTAATCGACAAGCTGATCGACTACCAGGAGTTCTGCGGTGTGGGCGGCACGGCTCCCGGTCAGGAGGAGTCCGGCACCTTGGAGGCGATCACGGTGACGGAGCTCAAGCGGTTGCTCGATGGCGACCGCAGTGACCTGTTGCTCCTGGATGTGCGCAATCCCCCCGAGGCCGAGATCGCCTCGATTGAGGGGGCTGTGCTGATTCCCCTCGATCAGATTGAGGGGGGGCAGGCGATCGAGCGGGTGCGCGATCTGGCAGCAGGGAAGCGCCTTTTTGTGCATTGCAAGATGGGCGGCCGCAGCGCCAAGGCCCTTATCGCCTTGGCGCGTCAGGGCATCGAAGGGATCAACGTGACCGGTGGCATCGATGCCTGGAGCCAGGAGATTGATTCGAGCCTGCCGCGCTATTGATTAGGTACTGGTAGGCAAACTCAATCCGGATTGGTTAGGATCGATTCGTCTTTGTCATAACAAGGGGCGTGGACGCAGTAGAAACCTACCTTTCTTATGGCGCTGCTAGCAGCCAGCTCGATAGCCTCATCGAAGAAGAGAAAATCCTTTTTTGTTGCTACAGCAGACTGTTGGCAACCATGTGGGTGCGATCTGAGAAGGGGAGGTATGGAGGATCGAGTCCTATGCCTGAGCACCTGGCTGGTGCATGTACCACCTTTAAGGAGGGGCTTGATCTAATCGTTTCCAAGCAGCCTACCTTGGTCATTGCCACCCAGGTTCTTGAGGAAGGTTCAGGTCTTGATTTGATCAGTGCTGTCAAGGAGACCAGCCCTGGCTTGCCCACGCTGCTTTTTTTGCAACACCGAAATCAGCCGCTCTATCAAGAGGCGGTCAACACCCATAGCGATGGAATCGTCTTGGAATCAGAGATGGGATCCGGTCATGTAATCAAAGCGATTGAAATTGTCCTGAAGGGAGGGATGTATCTTGAACCCCTGATTGCCCATGCACTAGCCGGTAGTAGCTTGGACAGGAATCCGGGTCTTACGCCAAGGGAGTTGGAGGTGATGAAATATGTTGTGTGCGGCCTAAGTGATCGGGAGATCGGCGAAGAGATTCACCTGGCAATGGATACGGTTAAATACCATCTAAAGCAGGTATTTGCCAAGCTTGGAATTCACAATCGCACCCGCGCCGCCATCAGTTTAGTGCTGATGGGATTGGTGCCTCCGCCCAGGCCGCTTTTGCCTTAGTTGTGCTGGCACTGCTATAAGCGTTTCCCATTATGTTTCCCGGGTAGTGGTGGGGTATTGGTATGTCCAGGGTTGTTAGTAGTCGACCCCGCGTTTGAGGTCCACACCCCGTTCGGCGTAGTGCTTGTGGCACACCATCTCGGAGTGCACTGAAGCCAGATCGAAATAGGCGGGCGGGTTCTTGCAGCGGCCGGTGAGGATCACCTCCGTTTCGGAGGGTTTGCGCAGCAGGGTCTGCACGATCGGCTCCACCGGCAGCAGCTCGAGATCCACGGTGGGATTGATCTCATCGAGGATCACGGTCTTGTAGAGGCCGCTGGAGATGGCGGCACGGGCGATTTCCCAGGCCCTCTCGGCCTCCACGTAGTCGATGGGCTGCTGTTGCCCCCTCCAGACGATCGCGTCCCGGCCGGAGCGAAGATGATCCACCAGGTGCGGGTAGCTCTCCCGCAGGGCGGCGATCGCCGCATCCTCGGTGTAGCCGCTGCCGCCCTTGAGCCACTGCAGAATCAGCACCCGATGGCTTTTGTCCTGGGAGATCCCCCGGCCGATGGCCTGCAGGGCCTTGCCCAGGGCGCTGGTGGATTTGCCCTTGCCCTCCCCGGTGTAGATCTCGATGCCCGCCAGGCCGATGGTGTCGCCGTCGGGCCGTCGGTGGGCACGCATCTCGGAGTGGAGATCCGCCAGCTGCACCAGCTGGCGGGGGGCTCCCCGGCCGGTGATGATCACCTCCATGTCGTCGGGTTTGGTGGCGAGGGTGCGCACCACCTCGTCGATGTCCAGCAGGCCGAGATCGAGCACGGGAGAAAGCTCGTCGAGCACCACCACCGAGTAGAGGGCACTGGCAATGGCCCCCTTGGCAATGTCCCAACCCCGCTGGGCCTCCTGGCGATCGAAGCGGGTGGCCTCCGCGGCCGTGAAGAAATCGCCGCGGCCGGTGCGGACCTGGTCGATCAGGTGGGGGAAGCCCTGCTGGAGGGCCTCGATGGCGGCGTCCTCGTCGTAGGCCCGACCGGGGCCCTTGAGGAAGCGGAGCAGCAGCACCCGGGTGCGCTTCTGTTCGCAGATCCCCAGACCAATGGTGCGCAGCACCACCCCAAGGGCTGCCTGGCTCTTGCCCTTGCCATCGCCGTCATAGACGTGCAGTTGGCCGCGGCTGCGCTCGCTGCTGCCGGCGGCGGTGCGGATGCCGATGCCACGACCCGTGCCGCTTGCGCGTTCGGAACTGCTGGGGGGAGCCATCCAAGGCCTCTTACCGTTGGATCCTACCGATCGCTACCACCTCGTTTGGCCCCGCACCGGACCGGCGCCCCCCACCGTCTGGGGGAAACCCTGCCCCCGGCCCTCCACAACGGCCTCCAGGGGCTGAGGGGATGGATGGCGGCCCAGGGCCAGTTGGTGGTGGCCTACTCCGGGGGTGTGGACAGTGCCCTGGTGGCGGCCCTGGCCGCCGAGCAACTGGGGGAGGGGGCCCTGGCCGTGACCGGCGTGTCGCCGGCCCTGGCACCCCACCTGCGGGAGGAGGCCCAATTGCAGGCCCGTTGGCTGGGCATTCGCCATCGGGAGATCGCCACCGCTGAACTGGCGGACCCCGCCTACACCAGCAATCCCCGGGATCGCTGCTATGCCTGCAAGCGCGAACTCCACGGACGGCTGGCCCCCCTGGCGGAGGCCCTGGTGGCGGCGGGTGGCTCAGTGCTGGTGGTGGATGGCGTGAACCTCGATGATCTGGGGGACCATCGCCCCGGGATCCTGGCGGCCCAGGAACGGGGCGTGCGCTCGCCCCTGGCCGACTTCGGGCTCGACAAGGCGGCCGTGCGCACCATCTCTCGGGCCCTGGGTTTCCCCTGGTGGGACAAACCAGCCCAGCCCTGTCTGGCTTCCCGTTTCCCCTACGGCGAGCCGATCGATGCCACGCGACTGCGGCGGGTGGCGGCGGCGGAGGATTGGCTGCGCAGTCAGGCCGTCAGAGCCCTGCGGGTGCGCAGCCAAGGGGAGACCGCCCGGATCGAGGTGGGCGAAGGCCAGATGGAGGAGGTGCTGCTCAAGTTGGCGGCAGGCGACACCTGGCGGCATGGCCTGGTGCAGGCCTTCCTGGACCTGGGGTTCACGGCCGTGAGCCTGGACCTCGAAGGGTTGGTGAGCGGCAAGCTCAACCGCGAGGGGCCCATTCTCTGAGACCAGGGAAAGGGGTGGGATGGGGCCCGCGAGGGGCCCCTTTGGGGCTCAGGCGGCCACGCCGTTGCGCTCGCTGGCGCAGGCCATGGGGGCCCGTTCTGCGGTGGCAAGGGCCTCGGGGGTCTCGCGCCGGAAGCTGGTGAGCTTGTGCCGTTCGGCCCCCAGCTCGTGGCTGAGCACCGCACAGGCCCGCTCAGGCATGGTGTGATCCCCACAGGTGAACACATCCACGGCCGCGTAGCCGGACTCCGGCCACGTGTGGATGGAGATATGGGACTCGGCCAGGAGGGCCAGCCCCGTCACCCCCTGTGGTTCAAACCGGTGGGTGATCAAATTCAGGAGAGTGGCGCCAGCACGCTTGGCTGCTGTCGTGATGGCGTTCCTGAGGAAGGCTTCGTCGTCGAGCTTCTCACTGTTGCAGTTGTAGAGCTCGAGGATGCAGTGTTTGCCCACCATGTCGGTGGCACCGCTGGGGGGTTGGGGAGTGGTGGGGAGGTGGGGGCTTGCGGCTCCATTCCATCCTGGGTTGGGGTGGAGGCTACGCAGAAGGGCCTGGGTCATCAGATCTTTATGGACAAGCGACCACCATACCCCTACTGAACAGTCCAAGACGGCAGCCTGTGCCCTGGGATTCCCTCCATTGGTGTGCTGCCAATCCCCTCAGGGGACTGCCGTCTGCGGCTCGATGCGTCCAGCCCTCACCCGGATCAGCTGGGATTGGTCGCGCCAGCCGCCACTGAAGGCCCCCAGATGGGTCGCGCTCACCAGGCACTGGTGGCCTTCGCCCACCGCCTCCAGCAGCAGTTGCTGCCGGCCGGGATCCAGTTCCGCCAGCACGTCGTCCAGCAGCAGCAGCGGCGGTGCTCCGCAGAGCTCGCGCACCAGATCGAGCTCCGCCAGCTTGAGGGCGAGCACGAGGGTGCGCTGCTGACCCGCCGAGCCGTAACGGCGGGCCGGCTGGCCGCCCAGCTGCAGCTCCACCTCATCGCGATGGGGCCCGACGGCACAGTGGCCCAAACGCAGTTCCTCCTGCCGCTGGGCCAACAGCTGGGCTTCCAGGGCTTGGCGCCACGGGCCTTCGGCCTCCTCCCCCTCCAGGGTGCTGCCGGGTTGGTAGCTGAGCTCGAGCCGTTCGCGGCCGCCGCTGAGCCGTTCCTGCCAGGCGGCCGCCAGGGGCGCCAGCCGTGCCAGGGCCCGGGCCCTGCGCCGATGCAGGCGCACGCCGATTAGGGCCATCTGCTGGTCGTAGGCATCCAGCAGCTCGCCGAGGTTTTCCCTGCTCAGGCCCCGGCGCAGCAGCTGGCTGCGCTGGCGCAGCAAACGGCCGTAACGGCTGAGCAGTTCGGTGTAGATCGGCTCCAGCTGCAGCACGACTCGATCCAGCCACTGGCGCCGCAGGGCCGGTTCGCCCCGCACCAGATCGAGATCGAGGGCACTGAAGCCAACACAACGCAGGGGGCCGAGCAGGTCGAGATGGCGCTCCAGGGTTTTGCCGTTGCGACGGGCCTGGCGCCCCCCCTGGCGTCGCAGCTCCAGGTCGAGCCGCTCCCCTTCTGAGCACCAGCCCGTGAGCCGGCTTTCCTTCTCCCCCTGCTGGATCAGGTCCGCATCACGGCTACAGCGGTGGGAGCGCAGGCTCCCCAGCAGTTCGACCGCCTCCAGCAGATTTGATTTCCCCTCGCCGTTGTCACCGATCACCAGCAGGCGAGGGGAGGTCAGCTGGAGGTCGAGGGCCTCGTAGTTACGGAAACGCAGCAGCTCCAGGCGATGCAGCCGAATGGGTCCGGGGCGGCGTGCGGTTAAGGTAAACCCACCGGTCGGGGGCTTGCTTCCATCGGTAGTCATGGCCCTGGGCCACGGCGAGGGCATGTAGCTCAGTTGGATAGAGCATCAGATTCCGGTTCTGAGGGTCGGGGGTTCGAGTCCCTCCATGCTCGTGTTTCAGTCCACGCTCTCCACCGGACCGTTGAGCGTGAGTCCCATGGCCCGGATACCTCCGGGGTCCACGATGAAGCCGTGGCGTCGGAGCGCCTCAAGGGCTTCCGGGGGGGCCGAGAGTGAAATGCTGCAGCCGGCCATGTCCCGCCGTAACCGCTGCAGGGCCGCCTGCACCAGGGCCTCGAGCACATCCGCGCGGGAGGGATCCCCTGGGGCCGCGGCCAGGTCCCAGAGATTGGCGTTGAGGGCCAGATCGCTGGTGGCCCGCACAAAGCCCACCAGGGCTCCTTGGGGATCCCGGACCGTCAGTTGCCAGATGCTGTGCTCGATCACCCGGGCGAGCCGCTCCGGACTGCGGGAGCGTTCGCCGCAGCTCACGAGCAGCGCATCGATCTCCCCCAGGTTGGGGGCAGGGCTGGATTCCAGCCGGTAGCCCTCCGGCAGACGCGGTTGGGTCGAAGTGCTGCGAAAGGGAATCAAGGGCTGCCTCAGCCGGTGTTACGCATGCCGGCGGCGATGCCGTTGATGGTGAGCAGCGCCCCCCGCAGCAGTTCACTGCGGCTGTAGGTGCGGCCGTCGGTGCTGGGGTTGCCGGCTCCCTCGCTCATGGGGGGCTGACGGTTCTGGTCCCGCAGGCGCCGCAGCAGGGCCACCTGCAGGAAGCCCAGGGGAATGATCGTGCGGTTGCGCAGATCCACCGACAGTTGCAGGGCCGGATCGCCATCCAGCAGGCGTTGGTGACCGGTGATCATCAGCACCAGATCCCTGGTGAGCACGAATTCGGCGGCGATCGCTTCGAAGATTTGCTCAAACGACTCCCGGTGGCTGGGCCGCCCCAGGGCCTGCACGTAGTGGTGGGCCAGGTCGAGGTCGACTTTCGAGAGGGTCATCTCCACCTTGGAGATCAGCATGCGGAAGAAGGGCCAGCGCTGGTAGAGCAGGCGCAGCAGTTCCGCCTGCTCCGGGTCCCGATCCACCTCCTCCTTCAACGCAGCCCCGACGCCGTACCAGCTGGGGAGCAGGAAGCGGCTCTGGGTCCAGCCGAACACCCAGGGGATTGCCCGCAGGCTGGAGAGATCCTTGGCGCCGCTCTTGCGCCGGGCCGGCCGGCTGGAGATTTGCAGCTTGCTGATCTCCTCGATCGGGGTGACCTGCTGGAAGAACTCCACCAGATCGGGGTTTTCGTGCACCAGGGCGCGGTAATGGGAGCGGGAGCGGGCCGCCAGCCGCCCCATCAGCTCATTCCAGCTGGGGGTGTCGTCGAGGTGGGTGCTCACCAGGCTGTTCTGCAGCACGGCGGTGGTGACCGTTTCCAGGTTGTAGAGGGCCAGCTCGGGCAGGGAGTACTTCGAAGCGAGCACCTCCCCCTGCTCGGTGATCTTGATCCGTCCGCTCATGGTGCCGCTGGGTTGGGCCAGGATTGCCTGGTAAGCGGGGCCGCCCCCACGCCCCACGGATCCGCCCCGACCGTGGAAGATGCGCAGGGCCACACCGTGTTCCGTTGCCAGCTTCTGCAGGGCGATCTGGGCCCGGTGGATCTCCCAGTTGCTCGAGAGGAACCCCGAATCCTTGTTGCTGTCGGAGTAGCCGAGCATCACCTCCTGCAGGGGGCTGTCGGTGGGGTTGCTGCTGGCCAGCAGCTGGAGGTAGAAGGGCTCGCGGAACAGACGCTCCATCACCGCCGGAGCCCGCTGCAAATCCTCCACCGTTTCGAACAGGGGCACCACCAGGAGGTCGGAGGACTGGGCCTTGGGGTCCACCAGCCCCGCCTCCTTCGCCAGCAGCAGCACCTCCAGCAGGTCTGAGACGGTGTGGCTCATGGAGATCACGTAGGTGCCGCAGATGCGCGGCCCGAACTCCTGCTGCAGCCGCTGGAGCATGCGGAAGACCGCGAAGGTCTCGGCGCTGGCGGCCGACCAGCGGGCGGAGGCGGGGGCCAGTGGCCGGCGGGTCTGGAGCTCCTGGAGCAGCCACTGGACCCGTTCCTCCTCCTCCATGTCCCCATAGGGACGGGGCAACAGCAGGTAGCGGGTGAGCTCGTCGAGGGCTTCGCTGTGGCGGGTGCTCTCCTGGCGGATGTCGAGGCTGGCGAGGCAGAACGCGAAGATGTGCACCTGGCTCAGCAGGGTCTCGATCGGCTCGCAGCTGAGGCCTGTGGCCACCAGGCTGTCGCGGATCAGCTCCAGGTCAGTGCGGAACTCCTCGACGCCGGCGTAATGGAGCTCCTGGGTGGGCTGGGGGCCAAGGGCGCCGGCGCCGTTGCCGGCCGTGGACTCGTAGGGCGACTCCCAGCCGCCGTCGGCGAGCAGCTGGTTGCGCTCAAGGGTGAGGCGCAGCCGCTCGAGGGTGTAGCTCAGCTTGAGGCGGTAGGGCTCCAGGCGGTAACGGGCGGCGCGTGCCTCGTAGATCTCGGGGAACCTCAGCCGGTCCATCTCCAGCGATTCCAACAGCGGTGTGCTCACCTGGCTCCACTGCATCGAGATGCTCAGCTGGTCGCGCAGGTCTCCAACGGCCTTGATGTAGCGATCCAGCATCAGCCGCCGCTGGTAACAGGCCGTGCGCCAGGTGATCTCGGGGGTGACTGAGGGGTTGCCGTCCCGGTCGGAGCCCACCCAGGAGCCGAAGGTGCAGAAGGCGTCCTGGGGGGGGACCACATCCGGGTAGTTGGCCACCAGGGCGCTGTGGAGGCGCTGCCGCAGTTGGGGCAGGGCGTGGAACAGCACCTGTTGGAAGTAATGGAGGGCGTAGTCCACCTCGTCGAGCACCGAGGGTTTGAACTGGTGCAGTTCGTCGGTGCGCCACCAGAGGCGGATCTCCTCTTCCAGCTGGAGCCGCAGGCTGCCGGTGTCATCGAGCTCATGGAGATCGCTGTGCTGCAGCTTCTGGATCAGCGCCGCCACCCGCCGTTGCTTGTGGCGCACGGTGTGGCGAACGATTTCGGTGGGGTGGGCCGTGAACACCAGGCGGATGTCCAGTTCCCGTAGCAGCGACTCCAGGCGGGCAGGCGGCAGGTTCAGACCACGCAGGCGGCCGAACAGCTCGCGGAAGGTGGCTGGGTCGGTCTGGTTGGCCAGGGGGGGAATGAACGGATCGCTGTCGATGGGCTGTTGGCCGGCCTTGAGGCTGGCCAGGTAGCTGTCCTCTTCGATGTGCTGTTCGAGGATGTTGACCAACTGGAAATAGAGGGAGAAGGCCCGGGCCGCGGCGATGGCCTCCGCCAGGTCCATCTCCCCAATCAGCTGGACGATCGCCGCCGCCGCTTCCCCCTCCAGCTGGTGGTCACTGGTGTCGTTGAGGCGCTTGAGACGCAGCAGCCGTTCGGCATGGTCCGGCGGGCACTCACTACGCAGAACGGTCTGCCACAGGTCTTCCACCAGCTCCAGTCGTTCGCCGAGCAGCCGTGTCGTGGCTGGGGGCACGGACCTGGGGGACACCGCTGCGGGGCTCGCTTCAGGAAGGGTCACGGGCTGCCGCATGGGGCCGGGCGGAGTGGGCAAGGAACCATGATCATCCCAAAGGCTGCGAGCCGACTGTCGCCAAGCGAGCCGCCAGGATGTTTTCCTGGCGCTCCAGGGCTGCGGCCTCGCTGCTGACGATGCTGGCGATGGCCTCGCCTGCCCCGTGGCGCTTGATCCACCGCATCGCCTGATTGCCCTCCGCCAGCGTGGCTCCCAAGGGCTCCAGCACGGCGGTGAGACCGCAGGCGCGGGCGAGGGGGGTAAGGGAGTCCAGTTCCTGCAAAATCCAGTCCTGGGCCTTGATCGGCTCCCCGGTGCGCCAGTCCCGCAGCGATGCCTCCAGGCTGTTCTGGGCCGCCGAGCGATCGTTCTCGTCGGCCAGCAGGGCCAGTTCGACTGGATCGAGCCGACTCGCGCGGAGGGGGTCGTGGGCCTCGGGGTCGTTCAGCAGCTGCAGCAGCCGCAGTTCGGCGAAGGCGGTGATCGCCAACAACAGCTGTGGATCGCTGATCAGATCGCAGATGCGCACTTCCAGTCGGTTGAGGCCATAGGGCCGGTCGTCCCCGTTGGGGCGCACGGAGGTCCACAGATGGCGCACGTTCTGCATCGATCCGGCCGCCAGCCCTTCCAGCATCCAGTCGATGTAGTGCTGATGCGACAGGAACAGGGGGACCTGGGGTGGGGTGAGGGGGAACTGGAGCCAGCGCTGGGAGTGGGCGCCGGTGGCCACCCCGTCGAGGAAGGGGGAGCTGGCGCTGAGGGCCAGGAGCAGGGCGGCTTCGCAGCGCATCAAACGGCAGCCCGCGAACAGGGCCTCCATCGCGGTGAGGCCGAAGTTGATGTGGATGCTGGCGGTCACCACCCGGGTGCCGTAGGTGGACTCGATGTAGCCGTGGTAGGCGTTCGTCGGATCGGAACGCTCGAAGCGGTGACTGTCACCCAGGCTCAGGGTGCTGCCGGGCAGCAGGGTGAGATTCCGCTCCGTCAGCCAGGCCCGCAGCCGCTGGCGTGGGGCCAGCAGTTGGGCCAGCTGGTGGTCGTAGTTCGCGTCAGGACCGGTGGTGTACTCCAGGTTGCGGTTGTCCGGTTCGGTGACGAAGCCATCGAGGGCCTCGGCGGCCTCGGCGGCAACCCCCACCACCGTGCCGTCGGTCCGGCCCGTGTAGATCTCCACCTCAAAGCCCTTGAGCAGCAGGGCATCGCTCATGGCTGGAGCTCCTTGACTGGGGCCGGGGGGGGTGTGTCCAGACAGGCAAGGGCCTTGAGCAGGGCCCGAGCCTTGTTGAGGGTTTCCTGGTACTCCGCCTCGGGCTGGGAGTCGGCCACGATGCCTGCGCCGGCCTGCACCCGTACGGTCCAGCCCCCTTCCGGCGCCGGCTGCACCACCATGGTGCGGATCGTGATCGCGGTGTTGAGCGCTCCCCCCAGATCCACGGCGCCGTAAACGCCGGAGTAGGGCCCCCGGGCGTCGGGCTCCAGCTCATGAATCAGCTGCATCGCCCGGATCTTGGGGGCGCCGCTGACCGTGCCGGCGGGGAAGGCCGCCATCAGCAGATCCCAGATGTCGCGTCCAGGTTCCAGCAGGCCCTCCACTTCGCTGACGATGTGCATCACGTGGGAGTAGCGCTCGATCACCATCAGTTCGCTCACCCGGACACTGCCGGCCCGGCAGACCCGGCCCAGATCGTTGCGCCCCAGGTCCACCAGCATCACGTGCTCCGCCCGCTCCTTGGGATCGGCCAGCAGGTCGGCTTCATGGGCCCGGTCCTCCGCGTCCGTTAGGCCCCGGGGCCGGGTGCCGGCGATGGGCCGCAGTGAGGCCTTCACCCCCGCTTCGCTGGGCTCCGCTTTGACCATCACCTCCGGGCTGGAGCCGATCAGGTACCAGCCGCCGAAGTTGAAGAACGCCATGTAGGGCGACGGGTTCACCATCCGCAGGCTGCGGTAGAGCTCAAATGGATCGCGCTCAAACCGGGTTTCCAGCCTCTGGCTGAGCACCAGCTGGAACACGTCGCCAGCGGCGATGTGTTCCCGGGCGCTGACCACCGCCGCACGGAAGTCGTCCGGGGTGCGGTTGCTGCGGTTCGGCAGATCCCGTTGGGGGTTTGGATCCCAGGCCAGGGGGGCGACGCCCGGGGGAAGGGGCTCGTGCATGCGGGCCTCCAGGGCGGTCAGCCGTCCCAGGGCCCGGTCGTGGGCGGCGCCGGCATCGCCCCCCTCCGTGAGGTCGGCATAGACCACGGCTGTGATCTGTCGTTTGACCTGGTCAAACACCAGCAGGCTGTCCGCCAGCATCCAGCAGCCGTCGGGTGGGCCTTGGGGGTCGTTGGGGTGGATCGGCACGCTCGGCTCGATCCAGTGGATCAGTTCGTAGCCCCAGAACCCGAACAGCTGACCCACCGGTGGCAGCCCTGCGATGGGCGCACTGGTGTACGGCGCCAGGCACTGGCGCAGCAGGGCGAAGGGGTTGCCCCGGTGGCGGCGGTGGCGGCCATCGCGCCAGAGCTGCTCAGCTTCGTCGCCACGCACGGTGAGGGTCCAGAGCGGATCGCTGACCACGAAGCTCCAGCGACCCAGGTTCTCGCCACCCTCCACTGACTCCAGCAGGACGCCGTGATTGGCTCTGGCGCCCACCTTCAGCCAGGTGGTGAGGGGGGTCTCCAGATCAGCGGGCCAGCAGGACCAGACCGGAAGGAAGCTGAGACCAGCCGCCGCCTGATCCAGAAAGGCCTTGCGATCGGGGAAGGGCATTCAGGGCATCACTCAGGCAAAAAAAACGGGGCGCCTGGCCCCGCCTTTATAGGAGTTGGCCGAAGGGTTCAGGAGTCGAAGGTGTTGCGCCCGGAGAACTTCAGGTTCGCGGGATTGGGGTTGTCGCCGATGCGACGGGGGTTATGGCCCACGATGGAGCGGCCCTCATTGACTTTCTCGGGGAAGACGCCGTCCTTGGGGTGGAGGAACTCGGTGTCGCCGCCGGGGAAGATCCGGTAGATCTTGTAGTCCTCGATGCGGGGCTTGAACTTTGTGCGCAGTTGGGTGCCAAGGGCCAGGCACTGCTCTTTGCGGGCGAAGTACATGATGTTCTCGCCTTCGTTCATCTCCG
The DNA here is from genome assembly GCA_037134455.1 of Synechococcaceae cyanobacterium ELA445. GTDB lineage: Bacteria > Cyanobacteriota > Cyanobacteriia > PCC-6307 > Cyanobiaceae > ATX-6F1. Next base: position 12,024 of record JBAXME010000031.1, read on the forward strand.
CCGCGCCACCGGTGGGGAGCTCAAAGCCCTGGGCCGTGGTGCTGGTCCAGGTGATGGCGTACTTCTCCTCGGTTTCAGCCGAGTTGAGAAGCCCCCCCGTGCTGCCGAGGTACTTCGGGAGTTGACCGCTCAGCGCCGTTGCTGTCATGGCTTTTCCTTGGGTGGGGGGGAGTCGGCAGGCCGTGTCGGCTGGAAGCTAGCACTGGGTTTTGCTTCATTTTGGGGCGTTCAGGGCTCTCTTCACACCCGTCAACAAACCTCAGCGGGAGGGGCCGGAGCTGGCCAGGGGAAAGAACACCGTCAACCCCCGATCGCCCCGTTCGGTCAGGCGGCCGCCCAGGCTGTGGAAGAGCCGCTGGGTGGCCTGGCGGCTGAGCTGGAGGCTGCCGGTTTCCGGGTTCCAACTCAGCACCGGCCCGACGGCCTCGGAGGTTTCTTGCCGCTGTCCCGTTTCCCGCTCCGCCCCCCGTTCCGTGGCCGCCGGCGATCGATCGACACCCCTGAGCTGCAGCTTCAAACGGGAACCCGCCGGCTGAAGACTGATCTGCAGTGTGGAGCCCCCCGGCAGGCTGCGGCTGAAGCGGTCCAACAGGCCGCCCAGCATGGTCTCCAGGCGGCTGGGATCGCTCAGCACCGGCGGTAGCCCCGGATCGATTGTCAGGTCGAGCTTCAGCCCCCGCCGCTGCAGTTGCTGCTGCCAGAGCTCCTCCAACCGACCGAGCAGCTGGGCCAGGTCGGTGCGGGCCAGGGGCTGGTCGCTGCGGGGCCGCCGTTGCAACTCGGCGGCATGGAAGATCAGTCCGAAGCGGTCGATCTGCTCACTGCATTCCCCGTCGATGGCATGCAGGCGCTGGCGCACCAGGGCGGGGAGGTCACTGCGGCGGAGCAGGGACCGGATCAGGGTGCGGATGGTGGCCAGGGGCGTGCGCACCTCGTGGGTCAGGGCTTCGAGCAGGGCCAGCTCACTGCTGGTCCCCTTTTTCTCTCCACCACCGCCGTGCACCAGGGGCTGCAGGGTGACGCTCGGAGCCATCGCCGCCAGGCGTTCCGCCAGGCGCGGCCAAAACGCCTGGGCCATGGCCTGGTCGGCATGCAGATCTCCAAGGCTGCCGATGGCCTGCCTGAGGCGTTGGCCTGCTGACGGGTCGCTGCGTCGCAGCCGTTGGTCCAGAAGGGTGAGCGTCGCTGACAGGGTGGCCGGATCGAAGCGCACCAACAACTGGCGGGCCTGGGGGGGGCCATGCAGCGCCAGGGCCACCTGCAGCCGCGGCGTGATCACCAGCAGGAGGGGATCGGTGCCGTCGGCCTCCTCCAGGGCCAAGCGCTCAAACCCTTCGGAGGGCCTTTGGCCCCCGACCTTCGCCGGTTCGGCGCCCGGGAGCAGGGGGGCCGCCCCCTGGTGCAACAGGCTGCCCAGCTCCTGGGGCGCCCAAACCCACCCCTGCAAGCGGCGCAGGAGCTCGGGTTCGTACAGGGCCGGCAGGGGGGAGGCGATCCAGATACCCCCGAGGGGCTGGTGGGGCAACAGCAGGTCCTCCTGGAGCGTGGCGAGGGCCCCCCACCATTGGCGCCGAACGGAGTCCTCGTCGCTGCGACCGGGGGGCACGCCCTCCGCCAGTCGTCGCCTCAGGGCCACCAGGCTGGTGTCGCTCACCAGCGTCCCTGGGCGGCCTGGCTGCGCCGCTGCACCGAGGCGCAGAGCCCCAGGGAGGTGAAGTTCACCAGCATGGCGAAGCGGCCGTAGCTCATCCAGGGAAGCGGAATTCCTGTGACCGGTCCCAGGCCGATGGTCATCGAGATGTTCACCACCACCTGGAACATCAGCATGGCGCCGATGCCTACCACCACCAGGGATTCGAAGTCGGTGCGGGCGCGGCCGGCGATCTGCAGCAATTTCCAACAGAGAACGGCGAAGCCGATCACCAGCAGCATCGAGCCGAAGAAGCCCGTTTCCTCCCCCAGGGCGCTGAAGATGAAATCGGTGTGCTGCTCGGGGATGAAGCGCAACTTGGTGAGATGGCCCTGCATCAGGCCCGTGCCGAACAGCCCCCCTGAACCGATGCCGATCTTGCTCTGGAGCAGGTGATAGCCACCCCCGAGGGGATCCTTGGAGGGATCGAGGAACAGCACCAGCCGGTCCTTCTGGTAGTCCTTCAACCCATGCTCCCAGAGGTAGGGGGTGAGGACGGCGAACAGCCCCTGGACCGCCAGCACAATGCCCACTCCCACCCGCTTCCACGGTAGGGAGCGCCAGGCCAGCACCCCCATCAGCGGGACCCAGCCCAGCAGGGCCATGGGGACGACACCGGCCAGGATCGCCGCGACCAGGGGGGAGAGCAGAAGCACCACCCAGGCCAGGGGCATGCCGGCCCAGAAGAGCATGGGCAGCAACACCGCACCGAAGACCAGGGAGGTGCCCAGGTCGGGCTGGATGAACACCAGCAGCCAGGGCAGCAGGATCACGGCCGCGGGCCGGTTCAGGTCCACCGGCCGCTCGATCGGATAACGGGCCAGCACCCCAGCCAGCAGCAGAATCGCCGCCAGCTTGGCGAACTCCGAGGGTTGCACGTGCACCCCGGCGATGTTGATCCAACGCTGGGCCCCCAGGGCCGAGGTGCCCACGAAGCGCACGCCCACCAGGCTGATCACCGTGAGGGCGTAGATCGGCTTCAGCCAGCGCTGCAGCCGTTCGAGGGGCATGCGGCGCACCACCAGGGCAATGGCAATCCCCACCGCCGCGGTGATCCAGTGCTGATACCAATCGGCGTAGTCGGCCTGCCGCTGGGTGCTGGCGATCAGGACCCCCGCGATCAGGGTCATGGCCAGGGGAAGGCCCCAGAGCACCAGATCCACCCCTTCGAGGGGATTGCGGCGGGCGGGGCCGCCGCCGGAGAACATGCTGCGCCGGCGCTTGAAGCCGAGCATGGTCATGCGGCGGGCGTTGGCGTCGGCAAGCGCAGGGCCAGTTCCCGGAAGCACCGGGCGCTGGCGGAGTCGGGCTGGGCCAGCACCACCGGCACGCCGCCGTCGCCGCCCGCCACCACCCCCAGCTCCATCGGGATCTGGGCCAGCAGGGGCACGCCGGCCTCACCGGCCAGCAGGGCGCCACCGCCGGAGCCGAACAGCTCGTAGCGGGCCTCGGGACGGTCGGGGGGAATGAACGCGGTCATGTTCTCCACCACGCCCAACACCGGCACGCCCATCTGCAGGAACATGGCCAGGCCGCGGCGGGCGTCCTGGAGGGACACCTTCTGGGGTGTGGTCACGATCAGCACGCCGGCCATCGGCACCGCCTGGGCCAACGAGAGCTGAGCGTCGCCGGTGCCAGGGGGGAGATCCACCACCAGCACATCCCTCTCGCCCCAGTCGACCTGGTAGAGGAACTGGCGGATGATGCCGTTGAGCATGGGGCCCCGCCAGATCACCGGCTGGTTTTCCTGGATCAGCAGCCCCATCGACACCAGGGCGATGCCGCAGCTCTCGATCGGTGTGAGCACCTGCCCGTCGCCGCTGCCGCGCACCTGGGGCGTTTGGTCGGCCACCCCCAGCATCGTGGGGGCATTGGGGCCATAGATGTCCGCATCCAGCAGGCCCACCCGCAGGCCCGAGGCCGCCAGGGCGCAGGCCAGATTCACCGCCACGGTGCTCTTGCCCACGCCGCCCTTGCCGCTGCTGACGGCGATCACCTGGCGGACCCCCGGGATCGGTCGCCGCTCGTTGCCCTGACCATGGCCCGCCTGGCCGATCGGGGCGCCTTCGGCCTGGGCCAGTTCGATCTGCACGTCTTCCACGTCGCCGAGGCTCAGCAGGGCCGCCCGCGCCTCCGTGGCGATCCGCTCCCGCTGGGCGTTGGCGTAGCCCGGCAGTGCGAGGCGGAAGATCACCCGGTTGCCCTGGGTGCGCACCTGATCGATCCAGGCCAGCTCCAGCAGGCTTCGGCCGCTGCCGGCGTCCTTGAGGGGGGCAAGGGCGCCCAGGGCCTGTTCTGCGCTGGCCATCCGTGGCGTTGGAGGAGGTCTGGATCCTAGGAGTCGTGCTTCCGAGCCTGGCTGGGGTGGCCCCTGGTGGGTGACAGTCCCTCTTGAGGGCTTGTGCCTTGGGGTGGGAGGGTGGAAGGCTGAACACCTTTCCGGCGCCCGACGGGTGCAAGGCGCAGTGGCGGATCCAGCAGTGGCAGACCAGGCTGTGACGAACGGGGCCCGGGCCCTGGAGGGTCCCCCTGCCGATTCGCGTCAGCGGGCGAAGGCCCTGCTGATGGGTCTGCAGGACAGCATCTGCGCCGGCTTGCAGGCCCTGGACGGAGAGGGATCCTTTCAAGAAGAGAGCTGGGTGCGGCCGGAGGGCGGCGGCGGTCGCTCCCGCGTGATGCGCGAGGGGCGCATCTTCGAGCAGGGCGGCGTGAACTTCTCCGAAGTGGAGGGGGACAGCCTCCCCCCTTCGATCCTCAGCCATCGCCCCGAGGCGGCGGGACAGCGCTGGTTCGCCACCGGCACCTCGATGGTGCTGCATCCCCGCAACCCCTACGTGCCGACGGTGCACCTCAACTACCGCTACTTCGAGGCGGGCCCGGTGTGGTGGTTCGGCGGCGGGGCCGACCTGACCCCCTACTACCCGTTCCTGGAGGATGCCCGCCACTTCCACCGCACCCTCAAGGGCGCCTGCGACGCGGTAAACCCGGCCTACTACCCGGTGTTCAAGCCCTGGTGCGACGAATACTTCTTCCTCAAGCACCGCCAGGAAACCCGGGGCATCGGCGGCATTTTTTACGACTACCAAGACCCCGCCGGTCGGCTCTACAAGGGACAGGATCCGGCAGGGCCCGCAGCGGCGGTGGCCGATGCCGCGGGTGACCATCCCCAGAGCTGGGAGCAGCTGTTCGCCCTGGCCAGCTCCTGTGGCAGTGCCTTCTTACCCAGCTACGTGCCGATCGTGGAGCGGCGCCATGGCCTGGCCTACGGCGAGCGGGAACGCCAGTTCCAGCTCTACCGCCGGGGCCGCTACGTGGAGTTCAACCTGGTGTTCGACCGGGGCACGATTTTCGGCCTGCAGACCAATGGCCGCACCGAGTCGATCCTGATGTCCTTGCCCCCCCTGGTGCGCTGGGAGTACGGCTATACGCCCGAGCCTGGGAGCAGGGAGGCCCTGCTCACCGATCTGTTCACTCGCCCCCAGCACTGGCTGGACGACCCCAGTCTTGACGAGCGCTGTCGCCCGCACCAGGCGCTGGCCTGAGCCCCAGTTCAAGGGAACTGACCACCCGTTCGGCGATCGCATCCAGGGCCGCAACGCGGCTGGTCGGATCGCGCAGGGCGGCCTCCAGGGTGCCCTCGAGCTTGCCGATTTCCAGGATCGTTATGCCCCGTTTCGGCCCCCCCAGCCCTTTGCGGTAGAAAACGGGATAGGCCCCGAAGGCCGCGGCGAGGCTCTCGTCGAGGCGGCTGATCGGGGCCGAAATCGCCGGGATCACGCCGGAGCCGTAGCCGTCCGGGCCGTAGGCGTCGTAGTGGATCTCCATGGCGTAACCGCCCGCAAGAACGTGGTTACGGCCGACGCTCCAGGTGGTGCGAGGGTCGTCGCCACTGGCAATCGTGCGCGCCGGAGGGTCATAGAAGCGGATGTTGAGGCCGCGGCGCTGGCCAAGGGCCACAACGGCCTGGGCCGTTTGCAGATTCCAATAGAGCTCGTCCGTCATCGACGGGTCCATGGGGGGCCAGCGGTTCAAGGCCACGGCGGCCCCGGAGGTGCCGGCGCCACCGACGCCCTGGGAATCGGCGTGGCCCGCCATCACCAGGATCGGCGTGCCCTGGGGGATCGGCCGTAGCCCCACCCAGTCCTTGACGAGGGGGGTGCGGGGGCCGGTGAGGGGATCACTGCTGGGCAGGTAGGGAGCCCGGGCGGCAGCACCACCGGCCAACCCCAGGATCAGGGCGACGGCCAGGGCGGGACGGACGGGGTGATCCATGGGTGGGCCTCAGATGGGGGAACGCAGCAGGGCCCCATCGCTGGCCAGCTGGAGGCTGGGTCCCAGGTCCCGTTCAAGGGCGATCAGTTCGTCGCGGTGGGCCCGCAGCCGCAAGCTGCTGCCGGTGTCGTCATCGCCGCTGAGCAGGCGCAGTTCCACCCGCTCCTGGCGCCGGGCCCGGCCTTGGTAGACGACGCCCGCCAGGGGGCCCAGGTAGATGAGCAACAGGGGCCACCAACCGAGGGCCGGCAGCAGCTGGCGCAGCACCAGAGCCAGGCTGGCCGCACCGACGGCCCCCAGCAGGGAGAGAAGCAGGGCCAGGCCGGCGCTGGCCCGCACCTGGCCGGTGAAGCTGAGCACCCGCCGCTCGGCATTGCTCGCCTCGGCCTGCCAACCCCTTTGCTGCAGCCAATCGCTGAGTCCGGCGAGCACCTCCAGCGCCGGCTTCGGGGATTGGACATCCACCACCGTGGTGCGGTCCTTGCTGGCGGCCCGCAAGAAAAAAACCAGCCCGATGGCCATCAGCAGGGTGAGCAGGAGGGTGGAGCCCAGGGTGGGGGCCATCAAGGGGCGGTTGCGGGTGGGTGGCGGGGTCGCCTTGGATCCCCATTCTCCGTCACCTGGAGCGAAAGGGGATCCCTGGCTTTGCCACCATGGGCGGGTTGCCCAGGATCCATGGCCCCAGCCTCTGCGCCCACCCGGTTTGCCGTGTTCGATGGCGATCTCGATGCCGCCTGGCATGCCACCTATGCGGCGGCCAGCGCCCTGGCGGTGGACACCGAGGCCATGGGCCTGATCCATGGCCGCGACAGGCTCTGCCTGGTGCAGATCGCCGACGAGCACGACAATGTCTGCTGCCTGCGCATTGCCCGCGGCCAGACCAGCGCCCCCCTGCTGCAACAGCTGTTCGAAAATCCGGGGATTGAAAAGGTGTTCCATTTCGCCCGTTTTGATGTGGCGGCCCTGGCCGAGGGACTCGGCATTCGGGTCAATCCGATTTTCTGCACCAAGGTGGCCAGCCGGCTGGGGCGCACCTACGCCCCCCGCCATGGGCTCAAGGATGTGGTGAATGAACTGGTGGGGGTGGAACTCGACAAACAGGCCCAGAGCAGTGATTGGGGCCGGGTGGATGAGCTGAGTGATGCCCAGCTGGCCTATGCCGCCAACGACGCCCGCTACCTGTTGGCCGCGCGGGACCGGCTGACGGCCATGCTTGAGCGGGAGGAACGGATGGAGCTGGCCCGCCGCTGCTTTGCCTGCATCCCCGTGTTCTCCGACCTGGATCGCAACCGGTTCGGCTCGGTGTTCGAGCACTGAAGCGAGCCCAGATCCTCAATCCTCATCAAGGAAATTCGCCTCGCTCTGCACCGCCTCCAGCAGGGAGTCGAGGAGCAGCGCCTGGGCGGTGCTGCCGGAGCGGGCCTCCTCCGTGAGTCGTTCCGCCAGTTCAATCTTGGCGTCAATGGCGCGCAGGCCCTCCTGGGACGCCTTGAGATCCACCCGGCGACGGGCCGAGGCCAGGCTGATGTGCAAGAGGGTGGCCAGTCGCCCGCAGGCCACGGCGTAGGCGTGGTTGGTGGGGGCGGCCATGCCGTTCGATCAGGGATCAACCATCTTCGCCCGGGGCCCGCAGCAGCAACTGGTCGATGGCGGCGGCGATTCGGCTGCTCCCCCCTGGTTCTCCCATGCGGCGCCTGCCGATCTGTCCCAGCGCAGCCCGTCGCTGCGGATCCCCCAGCAGGGCCTCCACCGTTGCCGCCAGCTCGGAGGTGCCGTCACACACCCGCACCGCTCCACCCAGCAGCCGGCTCTGGCGGCGGGCGAAGGATGCCTTGAACTGGGGCCCCGGTCCCGGCAGGGAGAGGGCTGGGCACCCCAGGCCCACCACTTGTTCGGTGGCGGTTCCCGCCGTGGCCACCGCCAATTCGGCGGCGGGGGTCCAGTCGGCCAGCCGCCCGGGCCCCAGCAGGAGTTGCAAGGGTTTCTGCCTGTGGCGCCAGTGGGCCGTGGCTCCAGTCCCAGGTGGGAGGGGAGCGGGCTCCAGTCCCAGGGCTCCCAGGGCTGCTCCGACCGTCGCCGCGTCGGGCTGGCCTCCGGTGACCGCCAGCACTTCGAGGGGCTGTCTGCAGCGCAGCAGGGCTTCGACCAGCCGCACCAGGTTGCCGATCGCCTCGGGGCAGCGGGACCCCATCAGAAGCAGGAGGCGCCGGGCCTCCCTCGCTTCCGGCAGGGGTTGGTGGCTGGTCAGTCCGTCCATCATCGGATTGCCCAGGGCCTGGGCCCGGACATCGTGGCGACGAAGCCCCCGGGCCGTAAGAGCGTCGCGAACCGCCACCAGCCGGCAGGGCCGACGGCCCATCAGGGCCCATTCCCAGGGGTCCCATTCGCTGCCCTTGAGCCGGTGGTAGAGGTCGGCGGGCCAGGAGTGACCGGGTCCACTGCGCCAGGTGAAATCGCTCTTGGGGGTGCCAATGAAGCCATAGGGGGCGCCGCTGGCACTGGCGAGTAGCAGGGGCAGCAGGTCGCCCACCGCCAGCACGGGATGGCCGGACTGGCCCCAGTGACGAACCAGCCGCCACTGGCGCCAACTGAGCAGGGGCAGACCCGCCGCCAGATCGCCCAACAGACCCCTCAGGCTCTGGTTGCTGAAGCCACCGCTGGGTAGACGCTGGCGCGGACCGATCCTGCGCAGGGCACCGGAGGCTTCGAGCGGGGCGAAGGCGCCGCCCTCGCCCACCAGCGGCAGCACCGCCACGTCCAGATCCGGCCGCAGCAGCAGGAGGGCGTCGAGAATCCGCAGGGCGATCTGGTCCTCCCCGTGGCCGTTGCTCAGGACCAGCAGGCGGGAGGGCATGTCATGGCTGATACGATCCGCTGCAGGGAGTTTGCTCCCCATCGGCGGCATGGCCAAGTGGTAAGGCAGAGGATTGCAAATCCTTTACCCCCAGTTCGAATCTGGGTGCCGCCTCTTTCCCAAACCCCAGGCTCTTCAAGGGTTTTCCAGTTTGGCAGACCCGGCGACGGGTGTTCTTTCAGGCACCGAAAGGCACGAGAAGCACTGGTCGGGGTCGGTTAAGGCCTCAACCTCGTCACACTTTTTCGCCCACCTGCCGCTCCCCCCCCTTCAGGCATAAACCCCTATTGCCCCCGCCCCTAGGCCGTCCGATGGTGAGTTCATCGACAACCGGGAGGCTCCAGACCATGGACGACACCCCACCGGAGCAGGCGTCAGGAGCGCACTGACGATCCGGCCCCTGCTCCAACACTCTTGACGGATCTCTGGCTTCCCTGGCGTGTCGCAACGTCGCCGTCCAACGCACCGTTCACGAGCTCCGCTCCAGGTGCCCCGGACCAATGGGGAGGCCCCACTGGAACCCTGGCCCCAGGCGCCAGCGTCAGCAGCTCCGCCCCCACCCTCCCGTTACTTGTAAAGCCCGGTGCCCTCGTCACCGGGCTTTTTTATGGGTTCCTCTGCCTCGACGGTGTTGAACCTCGCCAGCAAGCACCAGGCGGCCGTCCCTGAACCCGGCGCGCGACCATCTCCCCTTCCTGCAGAGCCACAACGCAGCTGAGCTGGGGCGTTTGGCCTGGTCAAACAGAATCAAGTCACCGTTGAGGAGACCAACCCCCTCGTCGCATCACCCACAACGACCAGTTGCTCAGTGCTCATCTGGGAAGGCACCAGCTCGCGGTTCAGGTCGATTCGTTCCTCGATGTAGTCGTTCGCAGGACTCGGGAATTTGCGGTGGGTCAAGCCAGGAGGGCAAGCCCATCGCGGCAGTACGCATGGACCATTGGCCTGGGTCATTGCCTTGATTCGATTGGTCGTAGCGGGGGCGGGGGAGGGCAAACAGGAAAACCAACCAGGGGAAAGCAATCAGAGGAAGGCGATCACCCCGAAGGTGTGGCAAAGGCAGCTGCGGCGAATCAAGGTGGGGCGAGCGCAGCAGTGGGAACTCGGGCCGTGGAGATCGATGGTTCCCCGGGCGCCGCCGGAATCAGCCAGCAAGGGCGTAACCCCCTAGCGCTGCTGTCATGGCCTGGGATCTCGCCCAGGTGCCCCATTCCGGGTTGATGGTGCAGCTCTGTGGTAACGCAGACTCCTTTTTGATATCAACGACTTTGATGAGACCTATCCGAGCCCCTTTGAATGGGATGGGCAACGGCTAGCAGCAAGCTTCATCCTGGCGGCCCGCAGTCTTGATTTAAGCCCCAGCCAACAAGAAAAGATATGTCGGCGCACTGTGGGCGCCTATGCCAAGGCAATGGTGCGATTTGCGGCCATGCCATTCCTTGAACTATGGGTGGCCAAGCTCGACCTTGATCGCCTGCTTGATGAGAGCGAGAATGTCTGCCTCAAGAAGCATCTCAAGGATTTTGTTGCCCTAGCCCGCAAGCGCAACAGCCGTCAAGTCGTCAAGAAGCTGTGCGTCTCCGATGGCCAGGGTGGCTTGAGGTTTCGCCATAACCCACCCCTGATCTGGCGCCATGGAGTATTGCAGGAGAAGTCCATTGGCGAGATGGATTGGGAGACATTTTCAACGATCAGCCTTGCCAGTTATCTGGCTAACGTCCGACCTGAAATACACCATATGATTGGTCAGTTCCGCCTGGTAGATGCTGCCTATAAGGCCGTCGGTGTGGGGTCTGCTGGCACCCGTTGCGCGGTCAACTTGTTTGTGAGCGACCATTCTGATGAGGTTCTTGTTCTGCAAACCAAACAAGCTGTTCCATCTGTTCTTGCTGCCTACCTATTCGTCAAAGAACCAGGGCATCAAGGAGAGCGGGTGGTGAACGGTCAGCGACTGATGCAAACGACCAGTGATTCTTTTCTGGCCTGGTTCACCAATGCTGCCGGGCATCACATGTATGTCCGTCAACTTTGAGACTGGAAGGGCTCTGTGGACCTGGCCTGCCTCGATGCAGAGGCCTTAAGCGACTACGGAAAACTTTGCGGCTGGACACTCGCCAAAGCCCATGCCCGCTCCGGTGACCGCCGCTCCATCGCAGCTCAGGTTGAGAACTCAAAAGCCTTTACGAAGCACATGCTCAACCAGGCTTTGACCCATGCAGACCTGGCTGAAGATGGCCATGCCGAGCTGAAAAAGGCAATTGGGGAAGGGATGATTCAGGTGAGTGACGTTGACGTGACCCCCTTCATCGGTCCAGGCCTTATGAGAGTGGGTGGATGTGGTCATGCTGCAGCTCCCTGTTGAGCTGCCTCCAGGGGCGTCAGCCCCTGGAGGGCCGAGTGCGGCCTGATTGAGTTGTACTCCCAGCGCCAACGATCGGCCAGGATCTGCGCCTCCGGAGCTGTGGTGAATAACTCGGTGTTGAGGAACTCATCCCGGAAGCGGCCATTGAACGACTCTGCAAAGCCGTTCTCCCACGGCGATCCTGGCTCGATGTACGCCGTGCTGGTGGTGCCGCTGGCGTCACACCAGTGCCGTAGAGCCTGTGCAATGAACTCCGGCCCGTTGTCCGATCGGATGAACGCTGGCGCCGGGTAGATGCTGGTGAGTTCCTCCAGCACCGCCACCACGTCTTTGGCTTTGCAGCGCCTGCCCACCCGGATCGCCAGGCAGAGGCGGCTGTGCTCGTCGATCACGTTCAGGAACTTGAGTCTGCGGCCATCAGCTGTGGCGTCGAACTGGAAGTCCATGGCCCACACCTGGTGGGGATGCAGGGCACGGTGACGCCTCACCGATCCATCGGCGGGTCGTGCCCGCTTTCGCTTCCTGGGAGTGGGCCGCTGCAGGCCTTCCTCCCGCCAGAGCCGTTGCACCCGCTTGTGGTTCACCGTCCAGCCCTCTCGCCGCAGCAGGCGATAGGCCATGCGGCGGCCCCAGCGGATGTGGTCCGCGGCGATCTCCCGTAGGCGATTCCTGAGCTTGCCCTCCTCGATCGAGACGATCTTGACGGGGTGTCGCTGGGTGCTGCGATGCTGCCCCACCACCCGGCAGACAAAGCGTTCAGAAGCCCGGTAACGCTCCTGCAGAACCTCGACGGCTCTGCGGCGACGCTCCGGGCTCAGAAGTTTCCCTCGGCGAGGTCCTTGAGCATGGCCTTCTCCAGCTCGGCCTCCGCCAGAAGCTTCTTGAGCCGGGCGTTCTCCTTCTCCAGCTGAGTCAGCCGTCTGGCTTCCTCGGCTTGCATGCCGCCGTACTGCTGCCGCCAGCGGTGATACGTCGGCTGCGTCACCTCGATCACGCGGCAGACCTCGGCGACGGTCTTGCCCTGCGCGATCAGCTGCTCGGCGATCTTGAGCTTGCGGATGATCTGCTCCGCTGTGTGTCTGGTGCGTTTCATGGTGGAGTCCCCGGCCCAGTCTGGCCGGATGAGGACTCTCATTCACCCTGGACCGGTTTCCGGGGTCCACGTCAACGTCTTCTGATGTCCATCTGCAATCAGGGCTCACGGGCCGGGCTGACCCCCAGCGCATCCAGTAATTGATTGGTACGCCGCGTGAGGGTGCGCACTTCCTTGAGGGTTTCCAGGAGGGCGGGCTCAGTCACCCGCAGCACCCGCAGGCTTTCTTCTCCTGTTTTCGACACCTGCTGGCTCGCCTCACCGAGATGCTCGCCGGTGCGGGCGTAGACCGCCAAGGTTTGGCGGGTGGCGGAGCCGGTCAAGGTGGCCTCCTTCTCCACCCGTTCACCCAGCTGCTTGACTTTTTTCATGGTGCGTTTGAAGCCTGCAATCGCCACCGGCAACTGCTGCCCAGCCAGCGAGGCGGTGCTCTCCAAGGTTCGGTTGAGCTTCACCCGGGTCTCGCCGAGATCTTTGAGCAACTGGGCCACATCGGCGCCCTGTTTGAAGGCCACCCGTCGATCGCCGGTGGGTGGAGTGGTGCCTGCTGGGGTCACATCGGCACTCAGCCCCACCTGGCTTGGGCCGATCAGACCCTCCTGGTAGCTCCAGGCACTCGTGCGCGGACCAATCAGGCGCCGATAGGTCTCCGCGATCCGCAGCTCCACGCTCACCTGGCCATCGCCCTCGAGCTTCACCCGCTCTACCCGGCCAACCCGGTAGCCCGCCAGGGTGACATGCACCCCCGGCCAGAGACCACTGGCGTCAGCCGTACGGAATCGGACCGTGAAGCTGTTCTGGAGCCAGGCCTGTTGGTTCCAGGCCACCACCAGGAACCACCCACCCAGCAAAACGCCCCCCACCAGGGGCAGCCAGCCAAGGGCTCCGGATGGATCGAACCATCGCCGCGGCTGCACCTCACTCATCCCGGACCGACCAAGGGCAGTGGCAGGATCGCGAACCACAGGGCCTCAAACCCGATCACGGCAAGGAAACAGCAGACGATCGCATCGGAGATGCGTCGGGGCAGTTCATCAGCGTTCGCGAGCCGCTGGCTCCCTTGCCACTGGCACAAAGCGGCACTGGCGGCGGCGAACAGGCCCGTGCGAGCCACCGCGCCGCCAATGGTCTCCGGAGTCAGCAAGGCCAGCAAAGGGGGGATCTGGGCTGCTGGTTCGGGGTTGCTGGTGGCCAGCACGCCGACCACAAGCGTGGCGCCCACGAAGTAAGGCAGCAGAAGGATGGCGCACCCCGCCGCAGATCCGATCCCGGCAGCCAGGTCCCGGAAGCGGAGGCGTCGTTCGACCAGGACCGCAGCACCCACCCGCGGGGCGGCCGAGGCGCTGATCCAGATCAGATTCACGCTCACCGGAGCAAAGATCTCGAGCGACGCTCGCATCAGGGTTTCGAGGCTGGCATTGGTGCCCAGGTCAAGACGGTCAATCATCAGATGGATGAGGCCTGCCCCCAAGGCCCCGCCCACTAGCAAGGTGAGAGGCACGGTGGCCTGCAGCTCCCGGCGGATCTCCCGCAGCATCGATTCAGCCCGAAGCCTCTGGGGAGGTTAGGTGCGGAGAGTCGGGGCGCCAGCCGCCAGGATCTCGTGGCCCACCTACATCCCAAGCAGCCTCGACGATCCGGGAACCCACCATCAATCGAAGGGTTGGGGTCAGATCGGCCACCCATGGGCAGTTCGGCTTCTCAGCGCTCTACCAGCTGCGTTGAGATCAGCCAGAAGAGCCAGCCGGGTATGGGCTCACTCCTCTTCTTCGGTTGCTCCAGCCGGGATAAGGCGGATCACTTTCCGCCCCAGCTTGATGTCGAACTCATCGCCTGGCTTGAGGTCGAGTAGGGCGGAGTAGGCCTTGCCGATCAAGAGGTTGCCGTTCCCCTGGACCGTGGCCACGTAGCTGAGCTTCCGGCCACCTTTGCCGACCTTGCCGCCGCCATCACCAAGGCTGACGCCCTTGGCCTCCAGCAGCGCTTCGTAAAAGGCGGTGAAGTTCAGGCGCTCGGTGCCGTCCTTCTTGGTGGAGACGTAACCAGCGGCCCGCACCAGGTCGGATTTGGAGACATCACCGAGGTCCTTGACCTTGGCCAGCAGTTCAGATCCAACGAGAGCCATCAAAGGGTCCAGCTATTTCCTGCAACTTACCAACTCAGCTGAACGTGTCCAGTTGAAGAAGGTGCTTTTCACCACAGCTTCATACTCAGCCACATTCGACTGGCGGAGTGATCAACCTCTAGCCCCTTCACGGCTTGACGGCTTTCGCACCATTGCATTGGGCGTTCTTCTGGATGCCAGTTTCCTTGTTGGAGCGACAGACGTACTGAATGCTTTTGTCGCCCTTCTCGACCTTCTGCCAGTAGAAACCGCCCGGGCTGGGCTTGCCGTCCGCTAACACCTTGGCCTGAACAGGTGTCGCTGCAGCGACCAGGCCCAGAAGGGCGACAGAAGCCAGAGTGAGACGGTGCATCAGGAAGGGAGGCAACCTCCGGATTCTGGCTGCTGACTCTGCCACTGCCAGCAAGCTGGCCCATTGTTCATGGACAGTCATTTCGATGGGGCTGCGCCATCAGTAGTTGTCGCCATATTTGACATCTGTGGATGCATTCATGAGCTCAACGGTCGTTTGATATCCCTGTGCCACCGTCACTTCGTGCTGAGCTGCGATATCTTGAAGCGATTCAAAGTCAAATTTTGGAGCGGTAATCCAGCTGAAACCCTTGCCGAAGGTGTTGTCTGGATTCACCACATACCAGTGGCAGGCCGTGTCGGGCACGGAAACGGAGCATTTGGTCCAGTCGTTATCCCATTGGGGAACTTGGACGAACGTCAGTGCCGCAAAGAGAAAACCAAAGAAGGCCCTGAACATGGGTGTGTATAAAATCTTCACAATTCTAGCATTGATTCCGTTGTTGGCCGTTTTTGCTCCCTGTCTGCCCAAAGCCACCGCCGACGGCGAACTGAAAACTCAGGCGGCGGGCTGATCCCGGGGCTGAACTGGTTGCGATCTCCTCAGCCCGGTGGTCTGCAATAGCCCACGTCCCCCTCGAGCGGGGGCTGGCAGGCGGGCCTGAGCGGAACGAAGATTTGATTGCGGGTCACTTCGTTCACCCAGGTGGAATTGCCATTGGGGAATAGCTGTTGCCACCAGCTTCCACGGTTGCGATCGGTGTAGAGCGCACGGGGGCCGTCATCCAGTCCGAGGCGCCGGAGCCGTTTGCGGTCGCTATCGGTCGCTTCGCGTACAAACCGGAGTCGGGTCACCACCCCATCGGCCCAACGGATGGTGGAACCGTTCAACCCCCCGCAGGCCAGGGGCTTTTCGTTGTAGGCGCAGTCGTAAGCGAAGGCGCCGCTTCTGGGCAATTGGCAGGCGTTGGCATCGAACCGCCGGAGGCATTGCTGCAGCGGGGTGGGCTGCTGAGCCGCTGCTGGCAGGGTGCCGCTGGCCAACAGCAGCGCCGCTGCCAGAACCCTTTTGATCACCATCAACCACCTGCCTGCGGATACCCCATACCTACCTAGCGAGCTGGGCTGGTTCGGCGGCAGGATGACGCCCCTCCAACGTGAACAGACAAAGGCATCTCACAGACGCTTTCCGGCATCGGCGGTCTGGCCCGTATCCGTATCCGCGTTCACGACATGGACCGATCGGCCCGGAACCCGTCGCGATCCTCACTCACCCCAGCGGAGTGGAAATCAATCTGATCCCCAATGCGCCGACAGCTGCAGAGGCCAACGTCCTGATGGACGGCCCCGACAAACCGGCGGGTCTTACCCACTTCGGCCTGCTCTGCGCCGACCTGAACCTGGCGATCGAAGAACTGCACCAGCGGCGCTGAAGCGATGCCCTGTTCGGGGCCGGGGGCGGGGTGAGGAAACGTGAAGCCGCTCCGAGTCGAGCGAACGGCCGTCACATTGTGGGCACGGGACGACTCCATCCTTGCCTTTCCTGCCCATGAAGGCGCCATTGACCGTGCGAGAGGTAGAGCGGCTTGATGCCCTTCGCGACTACCGGATCCTCGACACCCTGGATGAAACGGCGTACGACGATCTGGTGGCTCTGGCGGCCCAGATCTGCGACGTTCCCATCGCCTTGATCAGTCTGGTCGACAGCAACAGGCAGTGGTTCAAAGCGAAAGTTGGCCTGGAGGCCCGCGAAACCAGCCGAGACATCTCCTTCTGCGCCCACGCCATCCTCAACGACGACATCCTGGTGGTCCAGGACGCCCTGGCCGATTCACGCTTCGCCACCAACCCCCTGGTCACCTGCGCCCCCAACATCCGCTTCTATGCCGGCATGCCGTTGCTTACGCCGGCGGGCCTGCCCTTGGGCACCCTCTGTGTGATCGACCATGAGCCCAGGGAGCTCAACACCGACCAGATCAGGGCCCTAGAGAGCCTGGCCCGCCAGGTGGTGACCCAGATGGAACTGCGGCGAGTGTCTGCCCGTTTGGCTCTGGCCTTGGAGAAAATCGCTCTGATCGAGGGGCTGATCCCCATCTGTTCCTACTGCAAGGCGATTCGCAACGACGCCGGCTACTGGTCGAGCGTGGAGGCCTTCATCAAGCAGCATGCCGATGTGGCCTTCACCCATGGGGTGTGCGAGGCCTGCGTTGAGAAGCACTTTCCCGAGGTGGCCGAGGTGATGCTTCAGCAGGACGCCGGCGCGTAACGACGTTTCTGCAGTCCTGAGCCGATGCCTCCATCGGCAGCTGTAACCGTTCACTCCAGCAACCCTGCTGGCAGCTACTGGGGCGCTGCAGGGGCAGGGATGCCGCCCGGCGGCTTGCTTTGCAGCAGCTTCTTGACGTTGGCCACCACGTCGGCGGGGATCAGCTTGGGGCACTTCTCCACCGCACCGATCACGGCTGAGGTGGCGGAGCCGCTGCGCAGCTCCTTGATCGTCAGCGCCTTCGATCCGAGCGACTTGATCTTCGAGCCATGCTTGGCCTTGAGCACCTGGGCAACCGTCTCCGCAGCGACTGGCACGGCCTTGTCGAAGGGAACCCCGGCCGCCCGTGCGACGCAGATATTCAGGGCCGCAAAACGGCCGTAGAAGTTCATGTCCTCCTTGCTGGCAGGGGCCGCCCCTGCAGGACCCACGACCGTGAGCAACGGAAGGCTGAGCAGAACCGGCAGCAGCAGAGGCCGGCAGCTTCGGGACAGGGTCACGGGAAAGCATGGAGATCAAACCCATGCTGATGGACGGTGCGGCCCTTCACCCTTCGTCAGATCTTGGCTTCAGCCCGCCAACGCTCGCCGGAGAGGGCCTTGGCTTCGCATAGAACCCCCGTGGGTTCCACCCGGCAGCTGCCATCGGCGGGCCAGGCCTTCGGCAGCCCCTCGGCCAGCCCACGGCCATCGAAGGCGCGCTCGCTCACGCTGCTGACGGTGGTTTGCACGCCAATCGAGGGTTTGCAGAGGGCATCCCGGCAGCGCAGAGCTTTTTCGCCCTTGGCCAACGTCCCCACGAAGGTGAGCTGGTTGCTGCTGTCCCGTTGGGGGCCGTTGGCGATGAAACGCACCGAGAGCACGTCCTCTTGCACCTGATCCACCTGCACCTTCCCGCAGCGGCCGGCGGAACCGCCCTCGAGGTTGCGTTCGCAGCTGCGGACGCTCCACTGCCAGCGCCCGAAGCCTTCAACGCCATCACCTGCGAAGGATGCGCCCTGGGGCACGAAGCCAACGAGCAGCAGGGCGAATCCCATCAGGCTCAGGGTGAACCGGAGGGCGGGGGAGATGACGGGGTGGTTGGGCACGCTGCGACAGCCGTTGGTGGGCATCGTGCAGGGGGCAGCCGGCGATTCCATTGTGGAGCTCCACTGCGGACGTCAGTAGCCCCCATCGGCGACGCAGATCCCCTGGCAGCGGATGCCATTGAGGGCCGTGCGGCCGCAGTGAACGCAGAGGATGGGGTCAACCGGATGGGAAGCCGCCATGGATGAGGCCACCTCAGCCACCTCAGCGGGGTCCCCTGGGACCCTGGCTTCGGGCGAACCGGGCATTGGTGTGGGTACCTGGGCCTGGGGCAACCGCTTCCTCTGGGGCTAAGAGCCAGAACGCCATGATCCCATCCTTCGCGCCACCTTCGAGCGGGCGGTGGAGCTGGGCCTCCGCTTCTTTGACACCGCCGACTCCTACGGCACCGGGGACCTGGCAGGTCGCAGTGAAACCCTGCTGGGCGTCTTCGCCGCCGACCTTCCGCCAGCAGGGCGCCAAGAACTGACCCTGGCCACGAAATTGGCGCCCTTCCCCTGGCGGCTGGGTCGCCAGGGTTTTGACGCCGCCTTCGCCGCCTCGCGCCAACGGCTGCAGGGGCGCCTGGATCGGGTGCAGCTGCACTGGAGCACGGCCCGTTACGCACCCTGGCAGGAGGGCCCGCTGCTGGATGGGCTCGCCCAGCTGGTCCGCTCCCATGCTGTTGCCGGCGTGGGGCTCTCCAACTTCGGTCCCCGGCGGCTGAGCTGGGCCCACGGGCGCCTGATGCGTCAGGGGGTGCGCCTGGAGAGCTTGCAGGTTCAGTTGTCCCTGCTTTCTCCTGGGCCGGTCCAGCCCGGTGGCGTCGCAGAGGTCTGCCGGGAGCTCGGGGTGCAACTGATCGCCTACAGCCCCTTTGCCTTGGGGTTGCTCACCGAGGGTCCTGGTGCCACTAGGCCGTTGCCGTCAGGTCCCCGGGGGCTGCTGTTCCGTCGGCTGCGCCCGCGCATCCAAGGGCTGTTGCAGGAACTGGATCGCATTGCCACGGGCCACGGGGCCACCCCGGCCCAGGTGGCCCTGAACTGGTGCCGCAGCCATGGGGCCATGCCCATTCCCGGGCTGCGCACGCTGGCCCAGGCGGAGGCAGCTGCTGCTGCCCTGACCTGGCGGCTTCCCGATTCAGAGCGGGAGAGGCTTGACGCCTTCACCGTTGCCCAGGGGGTGACAGTGCCCGCCAACCCCTTTCAAAGCGCCTGATCGGGACCCGGAGTGCTCCGTCAGACCGCCAGCCTCGGGGGATCGGGGGTGAGGACCACGGGCAGGGTCTCCCGCCGCACGGGAGGTTCTGGGGGATGGCGGAGCAGGGCCATCCCCTGGGAGGCATGGTCGTTGCCTAGACCGTCGGAATCTCCGTCGATACCCAGCGGCGCTTGCTGGGCGTCGCAGACGTTAAGGGCTTCCTGCAGCAGGGAATCGAACGTGTCCCCCGGAAGCCGATGGCGGGCAATTTCGAGAAACGCCTGGGGGAGTGATCCCCCGGTGGCGGTCCGCAGGCTGGGGTTGCTGCGTCGTTGCTCCAGCTCGGAATCGACCGAACGGATGAACCGCTCGGTCACGTCCCGTTTGGTGGAGGCCCGGATCTTGGTTTCCTGGTCGGCCGGCGAGAGGGTCAGGGGCTCTTCCAGCTCCTGGAGCCTTCGGTTCAGGCTTTCGAGCACCTCATGGGCTTCCTTGCCCACATTGACCAGCTGACCATCGGAAAGCCGAGGCAGGTCGGCAACGAACACCTTGCCGTGGTCGCGCAGGGTGAGAAAGGTGGGGCGGATGGTGCTTCGGCTAACGGGGCCGAGGGCTTCACGGGGGCGCAGGGGCCGGTTTGGAGGCAGGGGGCCAGCGGAACTGCGCCGCCGGGTGAGGCGACCGGGGGAAGAATTAGTCAACGTCAAGACACGAACCTACGAAGGAATGAAGCGGATCTGGCTACGGCAACGATGGGCTCGGTAGCCCATGGGATGGAATTCTAGGGTAAAAATATTTAATGTACGCCGCTCAGGGAGTCTACGGGCTTGCTTGGAGCAGGCCGATGGGGAATCCGACAGCCATTGCCGGTCCGTGGCCACCATTCCCTGGGGAAGAACAGCCGGCTCCGGGCAAATGGGCGGCGGGTCAGCGCGGCAGCCCCATCAGGGGGAGATCACCCTCCGCGGCCCCCTCGACGCTGCCGATCTGCCAGCCCGCGTGGCCGCTGGCCTGAATGGTGGCCAGGGCCGCCTCCTCGGCCTCGACCGGCACCACCAGACAGAACCCCACCCCCAGGTTGAAGGTGTTCCAGAGATCGGTCTCCGGGATACTGCCGTTCTCCTGCAGCCAGTGGAACAGGGCGGGCCGCTCCCAGCTGGTGGGGTCGATGCGGGCTTTGAGGCCCTTGGGCAGGCAGCGGGGCAGGTTCTCCGGTAGGCCCCCACCGGTGATGTGGGCCATGCCACGGACTGGAACGGCAGCGGCAAGAAGCTCCTTGACCAGGTTGCCGTAGAGGCGCGTGGGGGTGAGCAGGGCCTCCAGCACCGTTTGGCCGCTCCCGGGAAGAGGGGTGGAGGCATCGCAGCCGCTGGCTTCAAGGATGCGGCGAACGAGGCTGAAGCCGTTGCTGTGGACGCCGCTGCTGGCCACCGCCAGGATCCGGTCACCGGCCCTGATCCTCTGGCCGTCAATCAGCTCATCCTCCTCGACCACGGCCACGCAGAAGCCGGCCAGGTCGTAGCGGCCGGGGGCATAGAAACCCGGCATCTCCGCCGTTTCCCCCCCCAGCAGCGCACAACCGCTCTGGCGGCACCCGTCGGCAATGCCCTCCACCACGGCCGCCATGGCCTCCGGGGTGAGCTTGCCGGTGGCGATGTAGTCGAGGAAGAACAGCGGTTCGGCCCCGCTGGTGATGACGTCGTTGACGCACATGGCCACCAGATCGATGCCGACGGCATGGTGCTGGCCATGGGCTTGGGCCAGTTCCAGCTTGGTGCCTACCCCATCGGTGCCGGCCACCAGCAGGGGGCGGCGCAGGCCAGGGGGCAGGCGGCAGAGCCCCCCGAAGCCCCCCAGCCC
>JBAXME010000032.1:0-32616 GCA_037134455.1 Synechococcaceae cyanobacterium ELA445
GCG
Source organism: Synechococcaceae cyanobacterium ELA445 (assembly GCA_037134455.1). Classification (GTDB taxonomy): domain Bacteria; phylum Cyanobacteriota; class Cyanobacteriia; order PCC-6307; family Cyanobiaceae; genus ATX-6F1. The sequence continues at coordinate 4 of JBAXME010000032.1, forward strand.
CAGGTTGTCCAGTTCCAGGAGCAGGGGTGCGCTGCTGGGGGCGGGGGTGGGGGTGGCCTCCCGGGACCTGGCGGCCGCCACCAGGCGCTGGCCCAGGTCTGAGCGGGGATGGGTGAGCAGCTCGGTGGCGGGTGCCTCTTCCACCAGCCTTCCCTGGTCGAGCACGGCGATCCGCTCGCACCAGCGGCCGGCCAGGGCCAGGTCGTGGCTGATCAGCAACAGGGCGCTGCCGGCCTCCTGGCAGAGGCGGGTGAGTTCCGCCATCACCTGGGCCGCCACCGCCACATCCAGGCTGGTGGTGGGTTCATCGGCGATCACCAGGGGCGGCTCCAGGGCCATGGCCAGGGCGATGGCGAGTCGCTGGCGCATGCCGCCACTGAACTCATGGGGGTAGCTGCCGTAGCGGTCCGCCGCGATGCCCACCCGATCGAGCAGTTCCTCGGCCCGGCGGCGGCGTTGCGGGCGGCGCCAGGCGGGACGATGGGCCGCCAGGGTGTCCGCCAGGTGCTCGCCCACGGTGAGCAGGGGATTGAGCCGGGTCATGGGGTCCTGGAACACCAGCCCCACCGCCTCGCCCCGCAGCCGGTGCAGGGCGGAGCGCTGGAGGCCCCGCGGATCGACGCCCATCAGCTTCAGCTCGCCCTCGCAGCGGCTCCCGGGGGGGAGCAGGTTCAGGACGGCCCGGGCCACGGTGCTCTTGCCGCAGCCGGAGGGGCCCACCAGCGCCAGCCGCTCGCCCCGGTGGAGCTGGAGGTTCAGGCCGTTAAGGGTGGGGCTGGGGGCGCCCGGATAGCCCACCTCCAGGCCCCGCAGCAGGAGCACGGCTTCCTGGGCCGATCGTTGGCCTGCCGCAGGTGGAAGGGCTGAGGTGGTCTCCATGGCAGAGGGCGGGCAGGCATCAACGCCCGTCAATGGCACGTCACCAGCTTGGCGGTTCGACGGGCTTAAGGAAAACCTGAATCAGGATGGAACATCTGGGTCAACCAGGAAGCAGACTTTCCCTGAAAGGCCTTGCGTAGGACCTGTCTCCACAAATACAGGGCCTGAAAGGTGCTGCATTAGTTACAACAAAATATCTGCGGACAATGTTGCATTCCCCGCGGATGATTAAGAGCGTCTAGGCATTTATGGTTCTGTGATCGGAGCGCTGCCCAGGGTCAAGCGATGACTCCTGAGGCATCCACTGTCTTGTAGTAGTTGAGCAGCTTGTCCACTGATGTGCCGGAGGCGAAACCAGCATTGGTGAGCTGGTTATTCCCGAACTGGGTGTCCCAGCTGGCCCACGTTGAGTCTGTTACCGAGGCTCCGAGGCTGGTTACCTTCTGTTGAAGCTGCAGGAAGCTGAAGAGGCCATCGTTCAACTGGAAGGATTCAATCTTGTTGCCATTGGTCTGCCAGTCGTAGAGATAGGCCCTGGTGTTGGTTCCAGAGTCGCTGATCACCAAATGGCGGCCACCTTCCAGGGTCCCAAATTTCGTGTTGGGTCCATTGAGCGACAGCCCCGTTGAGGTGAATGAATCGGCAGCATCCCCGCCGAGGTCAGCAATCAGGGTGCTCCGGCCGGATGGCAGAACATAGGAGTCATTGCCTGCTCCACCGATCAGGATGTCGAAGCCATTGGCAGAGGTGCTTCCGCCCGTAAGGGTGTCGGATCCTCCGAACCCGAACGTCACCCGATTCGACAAACCGGTCAGGGAATCTGCTTGCGCCGTGCCGCCTTGGAGCGCAAATGGTCCAATCTGACCTTCTCCACTGAGATCGGCTGGGATTGATACTTCCGCGCTCAGCAACTCAGCCGTCGAAAGCAGCTTGCCGCCTGTCAACACTCCCGTGCCATTGAGGTTCCAGATCGCATAGGAGCCATCGGTGTTTTTGAGGTAGAGATCAAACCCCGTACCGTTGGCCGCACCAGCGATCGCGCTCCAGCCGCCGCCTGGGCTGGTGGCGGAGGCATTGATTCCCGCGTAGGTGATCTGGATCGGATTGGCGCTGCCCACCTGTAGGGCATAACCATTGGCGTTGCTGCCCAGAGCCACGCTGCCAAGGGTCTTGAACGCGGAGAATGGAAAACCAACTGAGCCATCTGTATTGAGATCATTGCTCAGGCTTGATTCCGCCGCATAGAACTCGGCAGTGCTCAGCAGCTTGCCGCCTGTCAACACTCCCGTGCCATTGAGGTTCCAGATCGCATAGGAGCCATCGGTGTTTTTGAGGTAGAGATCAAACCCCGTACCGTTGGCCGCACCAGCGATCGCGCTCCAGCCGCCGCCTGGGCTGGTGGCGGAGGCATTGATTCCCGCGTAGGTGATCTGGATCGGATTGGCGCTGCCCACCTGTAGGGCATAACCATTGGCGTTGCTGCCCAGAGCCACGCTGCCAAGGGTCTTGAACGCGGAGAATGGAAAACCAACTGAGCCATCTGTATTGAGATCATTGCTCAGGCTTGATTCCGCCGCATAGAACTCGGCAGTGCTCAGCAGCTTGCCGCCTGTCAACACTCCCGTGCCATTGAGGTTCCAGATCGCATAGGAGCCATCGGTGTTTTTGAGGTAGAGATCAAACCCCGTACCGTTGGCCGCACCAGCGATCGCGCTCCAGCCGCCGCCTGGGCTGGTGGCGGAGGCATTGATTCCCGCGTAGGTGATCTGGATCGGATTGGCGCCGCCCAGCTGAAGGGCATAACCTTTGGCGTTGCTGCCCAGCGCAACGCTGCCAACGGTCTTGAACGCGGAAAAGGGGTTCCCTACGGAGCCATCGCCATTGAGATCATTGCTCAGGCTTGACTCAGCGGCATAGAACTCGGCAGTGCTCAGCAGCTTGCCGCCTGTGAACACTCCCGTGCCATTGAGGTTCCAGATCGCATAGGAGCCATCGGTGTTCTTAAGGTAAAGATCAAATCCCGCTCCATTGGCTGCACCAGCGATTGCGCTCCATCCAGCACCGGGGCTTGTGGGCGAGGCATTGATCCCCGCATAAGTGATCTGAATGGGATTGCCGCTGCCAACTTTCAGCGCATAGCCGAGCAGATTGCTGCCCAGAGCCACGCTGCCGATCTGCTTTAAGGCAGTAAAGGCTCCGGGATCCTGGGGGTAGTAGGCTGGAGCATTAATGATGACCATCGTGACGAGCGCCGGGGCGCTCACCTTGGCCGTGGTGCTGCTGAGGCTAACGGTAAAGGTCTCACTATTCTCGACGATGGAATCAGTGAGGGTTGTGACGACAAAACTCAGGAGTTGGGCACTGGCCGTTAGATCGCTGCTGCCGGTGTTGGTGGCCGTAACTGTTACCGCCTTGCTGTTGGGATCGGTGCTGACGGCAGTGAGAGTGACGCCATTAGCAGCCGTCAGACCGCCAGCCGCCAAGGAGGCAAAGTCCACGCCTTTTGTGGCTGTGCCGCTTGCCGTATCCAGCGTGAAGGTCACGCTGTCGCCCACAGTCAGTACAACGCCATCAAGGGAAACTGCATAGCTTGCAGATTGGCCCTCGGTCACTAGCCCTGCCAGAGTTGGGGAAGCGGCGGTCAACTTGATCACGGGCTTCGCAGAGGTGCCGCCTCCCCCCACCAGGTCTTTGATGGTGGTGGTTACCAAACCGGCCCCAACCACCGCAGTGCTGCTGGCCAGGGTGACGCTGAAGGTTTCGCTGCCTTCGACAATGGAATCAACTGTGATTGGCAGCAGGAAGGTCAGTAGCGGTGCCCCAACAGCCAAGGCAGCTCCACTGATATTTGTGGCGGTAACCGTCACCGCCTTGGTGGTTGGGTCTGTGATTTTGCCGCTGAGACTGATCCCTGTAGATGGAACGAGATTCGATTCGAGCAGAGTCGAGAAGTCCGTACCCTCTGTGGCTGTTCCACTCGCGTTATCAACGGTGAAGGTCACGCTGCGTCCAGCAGCCAGGCCGACACCGTTCAACGCCACCGTGTAGGAGGCGGACTGCCCTTCCGTCACCACCGCTGTACCGGTCAGGGTGATGGAAACTGGAGGACCATCGTTGATTGTAGTTGTGACAATTGCTGCGGTGGCTTCGCTCTTTTTTTGAACAAAGGTTTCGAGGGCTATGCCAAATGCTTCATTCCCTTCCACTAGGAAGTCTTCTTTGATCGGAAGGGCCAATGTGGCGATGGTGGCATTGGCGCTGAAGGCCTTGGTTGTTGTCGCCACAGCCTTGATCACGCCTGCCGTGGCGTCGATGATGATGTTGCTGAGTACGATTCCTGCCGACGCCAGCAGCGAACTTGCATTGATCCCGGAAAGATCGGATAGGAACTGGGCGGTGCCGTCGACGAGCTGCAGTGAAAACGCCACGCTTTGGCCCGATTGCAGGCCGGAGCCGCTGAGGGCAATCGCGTAGGTGGCTGTTTCTCCTTCAGGAACCGTTGATGCTGCTGGGGTTTGGGCCAGCGTTAGCTGTTGCAGAGGAGCGAGATTGATATCGCTGAACTTGATCGATTCAAAGCCAACAAGGATGTTGCCAAAACCGTCGTTGAAGGTGGTGGTGCCGCCGGAGTTGCTGGAGGTGAGTCCATAGGAAGCGAAGGTTCCTGGCAACAGCAACACATCACCGCTTCCCCCGCCTCCATCAAACTGTGTTTGGCTGGTGGACGTGATCACCTGGATCACGTCATCGCCTGCACCACCCTTCACGGTGGAATTGCCAATTGAATTGACTATGATGTTGTCTTTGCCAGCCCCGCCATCAATGCTGGAACGGGTGACACTGCCGTTGACCTTGAGTTGATTTAGGGCTGTGCTGAGGTCGCCGCCGGAGGTTGTGCCGGTGATTGGATCTATTTTTCCGGTGCCCAAATCAACGGAGGCTTGGTCTGCACTGCCGATCTCAACGATGTCGTTGCCGGCCTCTGTGTTTAGCGATGCAAATTGAAGGGCCCCAACCAGAAACGGCGTGTCGTTCGCATTCCCAGTGAAGACATCCGTAGAGTTCGTTGCCGTGCCAGTAATGCCCTGCAGCTTGGTGCGGTTGAAGCGAAAGGCTTCCCAGAGTTGGGATCCACTCTCAATATTTGAGTTGAGTTCAGGCGCTTGGGGTTCGCTGCCGATGAGATAATAATCCGGCTGCCCATAAACAGCGCTGCTGTCTTGTTGACGGGCGAGAACGAGGTCAAAGAGGATATCGCCAAAGCGAATTCTCTCGAAGCCAGAAATCTGGTTGTTGTTGGATGTAGCGAGATAATCAGTTTCGTCAAGTATGGAGGTCAGGGTGACGTGGCCGTCTCTGTTAGCATCCTTGAATTCGATGTCCCAGTCGAATCGAGATCCCTTCAATACAATCGTGTCGCCAAATTGAACTTCTTCAAGCGTGAGGTTGTCGCTCAGCGTGACGCCTGTACCGGAGGAGCCTGGGGCGAAAACGGCGTCAAAGTAGGTTGTGTTGGTGCCCCCCTTAAAGACCGACTGGAAGGGCATCAAGGCCCCAACATAATCGTTGCCAGCCCCTGCAAAGATGTTCGACTGAAAGATATAGCCTTGACTTGCTTCCTTGTCGACGACGGCCCTGAGTGATTGGGTGATTCCATTCCCGCTCAGAGTAAACACGTCATTGCCATCCCCCATGCGGATGGTGGTCAGCTCTAGGGCATTGGTATAGATGCCAGAGGAGATTGCTCCGGGTGGATAGCCAATTGCGTTTAAATAATCGTCAGTCGTTCCAGGTAAAGACGCTGTATTGGTGGTCTTGTAGATTGTATAGCCGTAGGGTATTTTGAAGCCGTAGACATCTGTTTTGAAGGTGACTTCACCCGTTGTCGCGTCAATGGACTTGACTAGAAAGTAAATTCCGTATTCGTCTGTCTGTGCGACGGTGGCTGCTGGAATGCTTAACGGTGGTAGGCCGTCCTGGAAGGGGACTAAAATCCCTACGGTTGTCGAGAGGGTGACATTGCCAAGACTTCCTTTCCAGTTGAGAACAGTTCCCATTTCTTTGGCCGCACAGGTAAATATTATCTATTTATAGTATAGCTATCCCTGCAAGAGCTGGCTTTCTTTGCCCCTGCTCAGCGGTCTCTAACCCGTTTGTAAGGAAGCGCCCCCGAGCCTTTCGGCGTCTTGGCTGTCAGCTCCTTTCCGTCCGTGGGGTGATGGGCGGGCCTGCGATCACGGCGGCGATGGGCCTGACGACCGTGCCCAGGGGAGTCCAGCTTGGATGCCGGGACCCTCACATCCGGCGGATTGCCTCGGGGACTCCATACGATGGGAGTCTCCGCAGGGTGGAATGCTCGAAGCGGCCCAGGCCACGGTTCCGGTTCTTCCTGCCGATGAACCCCCCTCCGGCGATCCCCAGGAGGGGTGTTCGTCAGGGATGGTCAGGGGCCAGCTCCGCCCCGCGGCCGCCTACGCCATCCCCCTGCCGGACTGGCTGCGCCATTGCCTTGACCAGGCTCCCGCCGCCTCTGGGCCCGAACACCTGCTGGCCTCAGCCTTCGATTTCGCCTACCAGCTCCACGACGGCCAAGTGCGCGCCACCGGTGAGCCCTACATCATTCACCCGGTGGCGGTGGCCGATCTGCTGCGGGACATCGGCGCCAGCCCCTGCGTGATCGCCGCCGGTTTCCTCCACGACGTGGTCGAGGACACCGAGATCACCCCCGAGCAGTTGGAGGAGCAGTTCGGCAGCGAGGTGCGGGCCCTGGTGGAGGGGGTCACCAAGCTCGGCGGCATCCATTTCACCAACCGCACCGAGGCCCAGGCGGAGAACCTGCGCCGCATGTTCCTGGCCATGGCCAGCGACATCCGGGTGGTGCTGGTCAAGCTGGCGGACCGGCTGCACAACATGCGCACCCTGGGGGCCCTGGCCCCGGACAAGCAGCACCGCATCGCCCGTGAAACCCGGGAGATCTACGGCCCGCTGGCGAACCGCCTCGGCATCGGCCGCCTCAAGTGGGAGCTCGAAGACCTGGCCTTCAAGATCCTTGAGCCCGATGCCTATCGGGAGATCAAGCAGCAGGTGGCCTCCAAGCGCAGCGACCGGGAGGCCCGCTTGGGCGTCACGGTGGAACTGCTCAAGGACCGGCTTGTCGCGGTGGGTCTGGCCAGCTCTGAGGTGAGCGGCCGGCCCAAGCACCTCTATGGCATCTGGAGCAAGATGCAGAAACAGCAGAAGGCCTTCCACGAGATCTACGACGTGGCGGCCCTGCGCATCCTCACCCCCAACGTCGAGAGCTGTTACCGGGCCCTGGCGGTGGTGCATGACACCTTCCGCCCCATCCCCGGCCGCTTCAAGGACTACATCGGCCTGCCCAAGCCCAATGGCTACCAATCCCTGCACACGGCGGTGATCGGGCGCCACCGGCCGATCGAGGTGCAGATCCGCACCGCCGAGATGCACCAGGTGGCCGAATACGGCATCGCCGCCCACTGGAAGTACAAGGAGGGGGGCTCCCCCGCCACCGGGGGCGACACCGAGCGCTTCAACTGGCTGCGGCAGCTGGTGGACTGGCAGCAGGACGACGGCGGCGAGGACAGCAGCGACTACCTGGCCTCGATCAAGGAAGACCTGTTCGATGAGGAGGTGTTCGTCTTCACCCCCAGCGGCGATGTGGTGGGGCTGCGTAAGGGCTCCACGGCGGTGGATTTTGCCTATCGCATCCACTCAGAGGTGGGCAATCACTGCCAGGGGGTGCGCATCAACGACCGCCTCTGCCCGCTGGCCACGCCCCTGCAGAACGGCGATTTCGTTCAGATCGTCACCGCCAAGAGCGCCCACCCCAGCCTCGATTGGCTCAACTTCGTGGCCACGCCCACGGCCCGCAACCGCATCCGCCAGTGGTACAAGAAGAGCCACCGCGATGAGAACATCCTCCGCGGCACCGAGATGCTGGAGCGGGAGCTGGGCCGCGACGGTTTCGATGCCCTGCTCCGGGGTGAGGCCATGGCCAAGGTGGCCCGCCGCTGCAACCTGGTGGGCACCGAAGACCTGCTGGCCTCCATCGGCTTCGGCGGCGTCACGCTGCAGCAGGTGGTCAACCGCCTGCGGGAGGAGGTGCGCCTCAGCACCCAGGCCGCTGCCCCGGTGCTCAGCAACGAGGAGCTGGCCCGCACGGTGTCGGCCCAGGCGGACAGCGTGCCCGCACCCGGGGAGGCCGGTGGCTCCAGCCCGATCCTGGGGCTCGAGGGGCTCGAGTACCGCATGGGTGGATGCTGCAGCCCCCTGCCCGGGGAGCCGATCCTGGGCACCGTGGCCCTCGGCAACCACGGCATCACCATCCACCGCCAGGATTGCGGCAACGTGGCCCAGGTGCCGGTGGAGCGGCGCCTCCCCGTGCGCTGGAACCTGCTGGCGGACCCCCAGCGCCGCCGTTATCCGGTGCAGTTGCGCATCGAGGTGCTCGACCGGGTGGGGGTGCTCAAAGACATCCTCACCCGCCTCTCCGACAGCCGCATCAACGTGAGTGATGCCCGGGTGCGCACCAACCCCGGCAAGCCGGCCCGCATCGACCTGCGGGTGGAACTGGCCAGCGCCGCCCAGCTGGGCACCACCATGGACCAGATCCGTTCGATGGCCGACGTGCTCGATCTCTGCCGCACGGGGATCGGCTGAGGATCTTGGCAGCCTGCTTGCATCGGCAAGGCAGGCCAGGTGGAGGCTCCGCCGGAACCCCGATCAGTGGGCGACGGGAATGGCGTCGACCGGCTGAACGAACGCGATGAACAGCACGCAGGGTTCCTTGCTGAGGCAAGTGGCCGCATGGGCCACACCTGCCGGGCCATAGGCATAGGTGCCGGGCCGGAGCCGCACGGAGGGCTGCCCGTCGTAGCGAACGGCCATCTCGCCGGAGATCAGAACGATCCGTTCCTGTGAGGTGTGCTTGTGATGGGCCAGCACGCTGCCCCCCGGCACCCGCAACAGCACATCGGCGTTGTCCTTGGCCGGGTCGCCGTGCAGGACGGCTAGACGGCAACCCTTGGGAAGGAACGCCGGACAGGGCCCCCACACCACCGCCGGATCATCGGGGGTGCGCGTGAAAGCCTTCTCGACGGTGCCAGCCAGGGCTTGCCCTGTTCCCATGGCCAGCGCAGCGAGCGCACCGGTCGTGAGGATCATCCTGCGCATCAGAAGTCCGGCCTTGCTGGAGCGGGCTTGTGGAGCAGGTGACAAGAACGGCATTGGGCTTACAACGCAGTGGGCTGAATTTAGGGGGGAGTTCTCGAACAGGGGAAGCAACTGCACTGGCGCCAGGGTGAGTGATCCCTAGGGTTGCCGCAGGCCGAGCCATCAGTCGTTTTCCTGGACGCCGGAGCGATGTGCCGCCACAGGTCTGTGAGGTGATGTCCGTTTCCGGTGCCACGACCCACCCCAACCCCCTGCTGGCCCTGCCGTTCGAAGCCTCGATGGAGGGCCTCGGCGGCGACTACTGGGACGTGGTGGAGGCGGCCGATTTTCCCCGCACCACCCTGCGCTTCCGCAACGACGCCCTGCTGAGCCAGCTGGGGATCGATCCCCGCGTCGTGCGTGACTGCGATCTGGAGGCCGCCTATGGCCGCTTCGAGGCCCGCAACCCCCTGCTGGCCCTGCGCTATCACGGCTACCAGTTCGGCACCTACAACCCCTTCCTCGGCGATGGCCGCGGTTTCCTCTATGGCCAACTGCGGGACCGCCATGGCGATCTGCAGGACCTGGGCACCAAGGGTTCCGGCACCACCCCCTGGAGCCGGGGTGGCGATGGCCGTCTCACCCTCAAGGGCGGCGTGCGCGAGGTCATCGCGTCGGAGGCCCTGCATCGGCTCGGGGTCACCACCAGCCGCACCCTCTCGCTGATCGAAACCGGTGAAGACCTCTGGCGGAGCGATGAGCCGTCTCCCACCCGCAGCTCGGTGATGGTGCGCCTGGCCCGCACCCACCTGCGCTTCGGCACCTGCGAGCGCCTGCGTCACCAGGGCCAGCCCGTGCAGTTGGATCGGCTGCTGCGCCATGTGGTGTCCGCCTATTACCCCCACCTGGCGCTGGCCCATCCCGCCCACGGTCCCGCCGGGGCAGCACCCCAGCTGCTGGCCTTCTACGGCGAGCTGGTGGCGCGGGTGGCAAGGCTGGCGGCCCAGTGGATGGTGGCGGGTTTCACCCACGGCGTGCTCAACACCGACAACATGTCCCTGGCCGGGGAGAGCTTCGACTACGGCCCCTTCGCCTTTCTCGAAACCTGGGACCCGGGCTTCACGGCGGCCTACTTCGACCACTCCGGTCTCTATGCCTACGGCCGCCAGCCCCAGGTGGCCCACCACAACCTGCGGCTGCTTCAGGAGCCCCTGGCGATGCTGCTGCCCCGTGCCGAGCTGGAGGCCCACCTGGAGCGCTTTGCCCCCACTTACGCCACCCACTACCGCTCCGGTTTGCTGCGGCGGCTTGGCTTTGATCAGGCCGCGCTGGGGTCTGCCGCGCAGAACGTGCCCGATCTGAGCGATCCGGTGCCCCCAACCCTGCAGCTGCTGGCCGCCTGGCCCGTGGCCTACGGCAGCTTCTTCGCCTCCCTGGCCGACCGGCTGGAGCGGGGGGGGCTGCCCGCCGAAGCGGAGGCCCTGGCTCCGTTTGTGGCCGGTGCACCGGAGCCACCGCGGCAGCAGTGGCTGGCTTGGCGCGACGCCTGGTGGTTCCAGCTCCATGCCTTGCCGCCAGAGGCCCAGGCGGGAGTGGGTGCGACGGCGCGGCGCTGGAATCTGCCCGAGACCCCGGTGCGACCGGTGATTGAGCGTCTCTGGGGCGCGATTGACCAACAGGACGACTGGGGGCCTCTCCATGGTTGGCTCGCCCAGGTGGGCAGCACCTGATGGCGGTGCTTTTCGGCACACCGCATCCTGGGGGCTCTCGTTAAACAGGGCCCATCAACCTTGGAGTTGTCACCCATGACCTCCGAACAGGCCGCCGCCCTCATCGACGACACCCTCGGGCTTGTCCACCACCGCCTTGAGCACCTGCACCTGCGCCACCAGGGTCCCGAATGCCGGGCCCTGGAGGCGGAGTTCCGGGAGTGGCGCCACCCCACCGGCCCCGAGATCGACCTGGTGCTCTGTCCCACCCCCTCCGGCAGCTGAGACTGGGGGTCCAGCCGGCGCCCCCACTTGACCCCCGAGGACACCATCGCCGCCATCGCCACCGCCGTCGCCCCCGGTGAGGGCAGCGTGGCGATCGTGCGGCTCTCGGGTCCGTCGGCTGAACCCATCGCCCGCCGCCTGTTCCGGGCGCCGGGGCAGCAGGTGTGGGAGAGCCACCGGGTGCTCTATGGCCATGTGGTCGATCCCGCCAGCGGCGAGCGGCTGGATGAGGCGCTGCTGCTGCTGATGCGGGCCCCCCGCAGCTTCACCCGCGAGGACGTGGTGGAGTTCCACTGCCACGGGGGCCTGATCGCCGTGGAGCGGGTGCTGGAGCAGGTGCTGGTGGCAGGCGCGCGGCGGGCCCTGCCGGGGGAATTCAGCCAGCGGGCCTTCCTGAACGGCCGCCTCGACCTCACCCGCGCCGAGGCGGTCAGCGAACTGATCACCGCCCGCAGCCGGCGGGCGGCCCAGTTGGCCATGGCGGGCCTCGATGGGGGCCTGGCACGGCGCATGGGCCAGCTGCGGGGCCGGTTGCTGGATCAGCTGGCGGAGCTGGAGGCCCGGGTCGACTTCGAGGAGGACCTGCCACCCCTGGACGGTGAGGCGGTGGCGGCCGAACTGGCGTTGGTGCGGCAGGAGCTAAGGGCCCTGGTGGCCGAAGCCGACCAGGGTCGGCTGCTGCGGGAGGGCCTGAAGGTGGCGATCATCGGCCGCCCCAACGTGGGCAAATCCAGCCTGCTCAATGCCCTCAGTGGCAGCGAGCGGGCGATCGTCACCGACCAGCCCGGCACCACCCGGGATCTGGTGGAGAGCGAACTGGTGCTGCGCGGCGTGCCCCTGACCCTGCTGGATACCGCAGGCATTCGTGCCACGGAGGATCCGGTGGAACGCCTCGGCATCGAGCGCAGCCGCCAGGCCCTGGCCGCCGCCGATGTGGTGCTGCTGCTGTTCGATCTGACCGAGGGCTGGGGCGAGGGCGATCAGGTCCTGCGGAGCCAGGTGCCGGCCCAGGTGCCCCTGCTGGTGGTGGGCAACAAGGCTGATCAGGCGGCGGCGGGGCCGCTGGAGCCGGCGGACGTGGCCATCAGTGCCCTCGGGCGCACGGGCCTGGAGGATCTGGCGGAACGGCTGCTGGAGCGGTGCGGCGCCAGCCTCGGCTCCGGCCTGGAGGTGGCCCTCAACCGGCGCCAGGCTGATCTGGCCGCCGAGGCGGCCGTTGCCCTGGATCGCTCCCTGGAGGCGGCGGGCCAGGGTCTGCCCTGGGATTTCTGGACCATTGACCTGCGCCAGGCGGCCCGCAGCCTCGGGGCCATCACCGGCGCGGAGGTGAGCGAGGCGGTGCTCGACCGGGTGTTCTCCCGCTTCTGCATCGGCAAATGAAATCCGCCTCCCGCCTCCACTTACCCCAGCCGAGCGAGAACCTTGTCTACATCCTGGCGATTGCACTCTCGCCGCCGCTGAATTACTTCCTGCGCCACCAGGTGCTCGGTGATCTGCAGACCAAGGTTCCCGCGAACTTGAAGCCGCTGGCCCAGCATCTCGATGCCATCTATCTGTTGCTGGGAGCGGCATTTCTGGTGCTGTTCGCTTTCCTGCTGGTGCGCACCCACCTGCACCGCTCCCGTGACATCCGGCTGGGTTTAAGGCTTCTCGGTTTCGTGGCCTCCGCTGATCTGGCCTTCAACCTGATGTCGGTCAACTTCGCTGTCTACAAGGTCAAGCTGGGCTCCTTCACCTTGCTGGGTGAAGCCTTTTGCCTCTACCTCTCCCTCAACATGGTCTTTTTGTTCTGGTACTGGTACGTGGATTTCCCCACCCAGCTGCGCCATCTCCACAATCCCCAGCGTGCTCCGGAAATCAGCTTCCCCCAGGAGAACGATGAGCGCCCCGCCGAGTGGCTGCCGCACCCATTGGATTATCTGTTTTTCACCGTGCTTTCCAGCAACACCCTGGGCCCCCCCGAGGGGCACAGCATCGTGGGCCGCAGCACCAAGCTGCTCCAGATCGTGCACACCGGGGTGATGTTGCTGGTGTTCCTGATCCTGATCGCCCGGGCCATCAACACCTTCCCCACCAACTGAGGCAGCAGCTGGGCCCCGGGCACCTGGGTCACGATGGGCAGGATCGAGGGGCCTCCTGCCGCCCTTGTCTGTCGTCCCGCGCCCCTGTTGCCACCGCCCATGCCCTCCCGTTCCGCCCTTCTGCCTGGCCCCCTGGCCGATCCGGGCCTGATCGATCGGCTGCGGGGCTGGCTAGCGGAAGACATCGGCCGCGGCGATCTCACGGCGCCGGCCCTGGTGGGGCTGCGGGGCCGGGCTGAATGGGTGGCCAAGCAGGACGGCCTGTTCGCAGGGGGGGTGTTGGTGGAGCCCCTGTTTCGCCTGTTGGATCCGCTGGTGCGGGTGCAGATGCGGGTGGCCGATGGTGAGGCGGTGGCCGCTGGCACCCGGCTGCTGGAGATCGAGGGGGCGGCGGCGGCCCTGGTGGCCGGCGAGCGCACGGCCCTCAACCTGGCCATGCGGCTCTCGGGGATCGCCACCGCCACCGCCGCCCTGGTGGCGCGGCTGGAGGGCACCGGTGTGCGGCTCGTCGACACCCGCAAGACCACACCGGGGCTGCGGCAGCTGGAGAAGTACGCCGTGCGCTGCGGCGGCGGCCACAACCACCGCCTCGGCCTCGACGATGCGGCCATGCTCAAGGAGAACCACCTGGCCTGGGCCGGTGGGGTGGGCCCCGCCATTGCGGCGGTGCGCTCGGCCGCTCCCTGGCCGGCCCGGGTGATCGTGGAGGCGGAGACGGCCGACGAGGCGGAGGCGGCGGTGCGGGCTGGTGCCGATGGTGTGCTGCTCGATGAGTTCGCTCCCGAGGCTCTGGAGCAGTTGATTCCCCGCTTGCGGGCCCTGGTGGCCGCTGCCGGTCCCCCGGGAGGGCTGGTGCTGGAGGCCTCGGGGGTGAACCCGGCCCTGTTGGAGCACTTCGGTCGCACGGGGGTGGATCTGATCTCCACCAGTGCGCCGATCACCCGCAGCCCCTGGCTGGATCTGTCCATGCGGTTCGTAGGCTGATCGGTGCTTGGGGGCGGCGAGGGATGATCGCTAGTGATCACAGCCCTTTGCCGCTCCGGCCCGCACCCCCATGTTGCGCATCGCCCAGACGCTGACCCGCCAGCTGATGGACGCGATCGAGCGCGCCTATCCGGAGGAGGCCGGGCGGGCTCGCCACGGGGGACACCCCCTGGACCCCCAGCTGGTGCCGGCGTCCAAACCGGAGTTCGGGGATTTCCAGGCCAATGGGGCCCTCGCCCTGGCCAGGCAGCTGGGGGCGGCCCCCCGGGCGATCGCCACGGCCGTGGTGGAGCAGTTGGCGGCGGATCCGGCCTTCTCTGAAGGTTTTCTGCCGCCCCAGATCGCCGGCCCGGGCTTCATCAACCTCACCCTGCGCCCGGAGCGACTCAGCGCCGAGCTGGCCCGCCGCATCGGTGATCCCCGCCTCGGGGTGGAGAAGGCCACCACGCCCGACGAGGGCCCCGTGCCGGCGGTGGTGATCGATTTCTCCAGCCCCAACATCGCCAAGGAGATGCACGTGGGGCACCTGCGCTCCACGATCATTGGCGATGCCCTGGCTCGGGTGCTGGAGTTCCGCGGCCATCCGGTGCGGCGCCTCAACCATGTGGGCGACTGGGGCACCCAGTTCGGGATGCTGATCACCCACCTCAAGGAGGTGGCCCCCGAGGCCCTCACCACCGCCGATGCGGTGGACCTGGGGGATCTGGTGGCCTTCTACCGCCAGGCCAAGGCCCGCTTCGACGCCGACGAGGAGTTCCAGCGGCGCTCCCGGGAGGAGGTGGTCAAGCTGCAGGGGGGGGATCCGTTGACCCTGAAGGCCTGGGGCCTGCTGTGCGAGCAATCCCGCCGGGAGTTCCAGCTCATCTACGACCGCCTCGACATTCGCCTCAGCGAGCGGGGGGAATCCTTCTACAACCCCTTCCTGGCGGGTGTGGTGGCCGATCTGGAGACCGCCGGCCTGCTGGTGATCGACGACGGGGCCGGTTGCGTCTTCCTGGAGGGGGTCACCGGCAAGGACGGCAACCCCCTGCCCCTGATCGTGCGCAAGAGCGATGGGGGCTTCAACTACGCCACCACCGACCTGGCGGCGATCCGTTATCGCTTCGCCCCTGCCCCGGCGGGCGACGGAGCCGGCCGGGTGATCTATGTCACCGATGCGGGCCAGGCCAGCCATTTCGCGGGTGTGTTCCAGGTGGCGGAGCGGGCCGGCTGGATTCCGGCGGGCGCTCGCCTGGAGCACGTGCCCTTTGGCCTGGTGCAGGGGGAGGACGGCAAGAAACTCAAGACCCGATCCGGTGACACCGTGCGCCTGAAGGATCTGCTGGATGGGGCGGTGGAGCGGGCCGAGGCCGACCTGCGCCGGCGCCTGGCGGAGGAGGAGCGCAGCGAGAGCGAGGCGTTCATCCACCACGCGGCCACCACGGTGGGCCTGGCGGCGGTCAAGTACGCCGACCTCAGCGCCAACCGCACCACCAACTACCAGTTCAGCTTCGACCGGATGCTGGCCCTGCAGGGCAATACGGCGCCCTATCTCCTCTATGCGTTCGTGCGCATCCAGGGGATCGCCCGCAAGGGCGGCGCCCTGGATGCACCGGCGCCGGCCCAACTGACGCTCACCGAACCCCAGGAATGGGCCCTGGCCCGCCAGTTGCTGCAGTTCGATGCGGTGATCGCCGAGGTGGAGGAGGAGCTGCTGCCCAACCGGCTCTGCTCCTACCTGTTTGAGCTCTCCCAGATCTTCAACCGCTTCTACGACCAGGTGCCGGTGCTCAAGGCCGAGGAGCCATCCCGCGGTTCCCGCCTGGCCCTCTGCCGCCTCACCGCTGACACCCTCAGACTGGGCCTCGGCCTGCTTGGCATCCCCACCCTCGATCGCATGTGATGGTCAACGCGCGCCCGGAGGTGGAAACGCTCACGGCCTACAGCGCTCCTTTGGAGGGCCGCCGCGGCCTGCTGCGCCTCGATTTCAACGAGAACACGGTGGGCCCCAGCCCCAAGGTGGTGGAGGCGATCCGGGCCCTGCCGCCTGAGCACTACGCCATCTATCCCGAGTACGACGGCCTGCGGGAGGCGGTGGTGGCCTCCCTGCTGGGGGAGGCGGGCCCGGGGCTGGGGGCCGACCAGGTGGGCCTGTTCAACGGCGCCGATGCGGCCATCCACGCCGTGTTCCACGCCTTCGGCGCCGCCGGTGACACCCTGCTCACCACCAGTCCCACCTTCGGCTACTACAGCCCGTGCGCCCGCATGCAGGGGATGGCCATCGAAGCGGTTCCCTACCAGGGGGAGTCGTTCGCTTTTCCGTTGGAGGAGATTCGAGCGGCCCTGGGGCGCCGGCCGCGCCTGCTGTTGATCTGCAACCCCAACAACCCCACCGGCACCAGGCTGGCGCCCGAGCGGATCCTGGAACTGGCGGCGGCCGCCCCGGACACCCTGGTGGTGGTGGATGAGCTCTACGAGGCCTTCACCGGCGACAGCGTGCTGCCGCCCCTGGTGCGGGCGGCGGCCCAGCGGGGCGGGGGGGGGCCTGCGGATGCGTTCGCGGCCCATCCGAATCTGCTGGTGCTGCGCTCCCTGGCCAAGACCGCCGGCCTGGCGGGTCTGCGCATCGGTTTCGCCATCGGCCCAGCCGCGGTGGTGGATCGGGTCAGCCGGGTCACCGGCCCCTACGACATCAACAGCTTCGCCGTGACGGCGGCCCATGCTGCCCTGGCCGACCCCGCCTACGTCGCGGCCTACGTGGCCGAGGTGCACAGGGCCCGTGGCTGGCTCCTGGCGCGCCTGCGGGAGGCCGGGGTGCGGCACCATGCCGACGGTGGCAACTACCTGCTGCTCTGGCCCCAGCGGCCTGCCGCTGAGGTGGAAAGCCTGCTCAGGCAGGCCGGCATCCTGGTGCGCTCGATGGCCGGCAAGCCCCTGATCGACGGCTCCCTGCGGGTGAGCCTCGGCACCACGGAGCAGATGCAGCAGTTCTGGGGGGCCTACCGGCGGATCGAGCAGCTGCCCGGCTGAGTTGGGCCCTGGGCGGCGCCCCTCAGCGCAGCACCAGCACCTGGGTGGCCTCGCTGAGCGGGCTGCCCAGGGTGACGCTGCGGCCTGGTTTTTGGACGGGCGTGCCGCCAAGGGCCTGCAGGAAGGGTTGAAGGCTCCCCTGGTCGCAGTCGGCCGGGGTCTTGCCGCCCACGTACTGGACCGGGATCACCCGCCGCGGCTGCAGATCCTTCACCACCGCCGCCGCCTCGGCTCCGTCGTAGACCTTCGCTCCGCCACCGACGCCGATGATCAGCAGGTCGGGGCGGCCCAGCAGCACCTTGTCCTCGGGCCTCAGCTGGGCGGCGGTGCCGCCGATGTGGGCAATGTTCAGTCCGCCCTGGGTCCAGCGCCAGAGGGTGGATTGGCCGAAGCGCCGGCCGCCGAAACGGTCGTGGGGGGCGGCCACCCCTTCGATCGCCAGGCCTGCCACCCGGTAGGAGCCTGGGGTGACCAGGAACTTGCCGCTGGCCACCGGCGCCCCCTCATCCAGCAGGCGGCTGCTGGCGAGGATCACATCGGCCCGCACCCGCGGCTCCGCCAGCCCAGCGGCGCAGGCCACCGCCTTGAAGGGGTTGATCAGCACGGTGGCGCCGCCCCCCTGGATCATCAGGGCACTGTGGCCGTAGCTGGTGACGCTGACGCCACCACCACCGGCCCGGGCGGGTCCCCCCCCCAGGGCCAGGCTTGCGGCCAGGCCTGCCACCGCCACGCCCGCACCGGCGAGGGATCCCGCACACCGGCGCAGCAGGGAGAGGGGGGGGAGGGCCATGGAAGGGTTGCGGCGCCTGCCCGGCACCCGTGGTGGCGCGAACCTAGCAGCGTTGCCCGAACCGCTTCAGGCCGGGGTTCCGGTCGCTGCGGCGGCCTGGCGCAGGAAGTTGGCCAGCAGCTGGTGCCCCGCCTGGGTGAGCACGCTCTCGGGGTGGAACTGCACCCCCTGCAGGTGGGGGTACTGCCGGTGGCGCAGGCCCATGATCGTGCCGTCCTCCAGCCAGGCCGTGATCTCCAGGCAGGCGGGAAGGCTGTCGCGCTCGGCGATCAGGCTGTGATAGCGGGTGGCGGTGAGCGGGTCGGGGAGTCCCTCGAACACCCCCGCGCCGCCGTGCCGCACCGGCGAGGTCTTGCCGTGCATCAGCTCGGCGGCCCGCACCACCTGGCCGCCGTAGGCCTGGGCCAGGGCCTGATGGCCGAGGCACACCCCCAGGATCGGCACGGTCGGCCCCAGCTGCTGCAGCACCTCCAGGCTCACCCCGGCCTGGTCGGGGTCGCCGGGGCCCGGGGAAATCAAGATGGCGTCGGGGTTCAGCTGACGGATCTGCCCAAGGCTGAGGGCGTCATTGCGCTCCACCCGCAGATCGGCGGTGATCGGGTGATCCGCCGCCAGCTCGCCGAGGTACTGCACCAGGTTGAAGGTGAAGCTGTCGTAGTTGTCGAGCACGAGCAGCATCGAACTCCTTGGGCCAAGGGCCTATGACTGTCCCATTCAAAGGCCGAGGCGGACCCAGAGGGGGGGGATCAGGAGCAGCGTCGCGATCAGCATCGAGGCCAGGGAGGCCACCAGCACGGCGGCGGCGGCGCAGTCCTTGGCGATGCGGGCCAGGGGATGGAAACGCCGGCCGATGGCCAGATCCACCACGGCTTCGGTGGCGGTGTTGAGCAGTTCCAGCACCAGCACCGCCGCCACGGTGAGCACGAGCACCGCCAGCCGCTCCGTGCTCAGCCCCAGCCACAGCCCCAAGAGGAACACCACCAACCCGGTGATCACATGGATGCGGAAGTTGCGTTGGCTGGCGAAGCCGTAGGCGAGACCCTGGGCCGCGTAGCGGAAGCTGCTGGGCAGGTCACCCGCCACCTTCCAGGCTTTCACCCTCAGGCTCCGGCCGCGACGATGCACGTCGGGGGGCGTCGGTACGGATTCGAGCGGCATCAGGGTGGTCATCGGCGCAGGGCCTCCAGCCTCCTGACTGGCACCATACCGCCGGTGCAAGGGCTCAGCCCGTCAGCAGGGATTCCTGCCGTTCCAGCATCGCCGCCAGGCTGGTGTCGTCGGGGTGGTCCCAGCCCAGCAGGTGCAGGAGCCCATGGCTGGCGAGGAACAGCAGCTCCCTCTCCAGCGAGTGGCCATGCTCAGGTGCCTGGCGGGCCGCGGTCTCCAGGGAGATCACGATGTCGCCCAGTTCCAGGGGTTCGACTCCTTCCTCTGCATCGTCGTCCCCATCGTCGAAATCGAGGAGCAGCGGCATGGGGGGCACACCGTCGAGGGCAGCCCCGTCCTGGGCGGCGAACGCCAACACGTCCGTAGGGCCCTGTTGGTGGCGCCAGACCCCATTGAGCTCAGCGATGGCGGTGTCCCCCACCAGCCGCAACCCCAGGCTGTAGGAGGGGGCCCGCAGCGGTTCCCCCAGCCCATCGGCCAGTTGCTCAAGCCAGTCCCCCAGCCGGTCATGCCAGAGCTCGGCCCCCGCCAGGGGGTCGGCCAGGGGGCCGGCGGCGCTGAGGAGCTCAGGCGCCAGGTCGTCGTCCACCTCAAAGGCCAGATCCAGGTCGGGAAGGCTCATGGGCACGGGTTCAGTGGGGGACGATGGGTCTGCCCAGCCAGGCCAGGAAGAGCAGGAAGGCGAGCAAGCCAACGGCGGTGAGGCCGAAGTGGAGCAGGCTCTGGCGACCCTTGCGCACCATGTTGCGCATGGCCAGCTTGATGAAGCTGGGGGGCGGCGGGCCCACCGGGGTCTGGGGGGCGCCGCTGGCTTCGGCCGCTGGCGTTTCGGGGGTGGTGGGATCGCTCATCGCGGACTCAGGCGACGGCTTCGGCCGCCGTCTCCACACCCTGGCGCAGCAGGGCCTGGATGAACGGGTCCAGGTCGCCGTCCATCACCCCCTGCACGTCGGTGGTTTCCTCCGCGGTGCGCAGGTCCTTGACCATCTGGTACGGGTGGAACACGTAGTTGCGGATCTGGTTGCCCCAGGCCGCCTCGACGATGTCGCCGCGGATGTCGGAGATCTCGGCGGCCCGCTGCTCCTGGGCGATCACCAGCAGCTTGGCCATCAGCAGCGCCATCGCCTTCTCCTTGTTCTGCAGCTGGGAGCGCTCCTGGGTGCAGCGCACCGCCAGGCCGGTGGGCACGTGCAGGATGCGCACGGCCGTTTCCACCTTGTTCACGTTCTGGCCGCCGGCGCCGCCCGATCGGGAGGTCGTGACCTCGAGGTCCTTGTCGGGGATGTCGAGCTTCACCTCCTGCTCCAGCTTGGGCATCACTTCAACGCCCGCGAAGCTGGTCTGGCGTTTGTCGTTGGCATTGAACGGTGAGATCCGCACCAGCCGGTGGGTGCCCTTCTCGTTGCGCAGGTAGCCATAGGCGTAGCGCCCCTCGATCTCGATCGTGCAGCTCTTGATCCCCGCCTCCTCCCCCTCGCTGAGTTCATCCACGGTCACCTTCATGCCGTGGTCTTCGGCCCAGCGGGTGTACATGCGCATCAGCATCAGGGCCCAGTCCTGGGCATCGGTGCCGCCGGCGCCGGCGTTGATCGAGATCACCGCCCCCTCCTTGTCGTAGGGGCCGCTCAGCAGCCGCTCCAGCTCCCAGCGATCCAGATCACCCTTGAGCCTCTGCAGGCCGTCGTTGGCTTCGCCGAGCAGGTCGTCGTCCGGTTCAAGGGCATAGAGCTCCAGGGTGGCCCGGGCGTCGTCGATGGCCCCCTGCCAGCTCTGCAGCTGCCCCAGTTGGGCTTTGACGTCATCCAGCTGGCGCATCGAAACCCGGGCCTGCTGGGGGTCGTCCCAGAAGCCGTTCTGGGAGGCCAGTTGTTCCAGGTCCCGCTGGCGGGCGTTCAGGGCCGGTACGTCAAAGACAGTCCTGGGCATGGCCCAGGCGGTCGGTGAGCTCGGAGAGGTCGCGCTTGAAGTCGGTGAGATCGAGCACCGGCCAGGAGGGAATCAGTGAGATTGACCGTACCAGCGCACCGGGGGTTCTTAGGATTCGCTCGACGCAGACACGGTGGGCGATGACGGTGGGCGCGGGGGCTGAGGTTGAGATCTACACCTGGCGGGCTTGCCCGTTCTGCGTCCGCGCCAAGGGGCTGCTGGACCGCAAGGGGGTGGCCTACACCGAGTACGCCATCGACGGCGACCACGCCGCCCGCGAGGCGATGGCCGTCCGGGCCGGCGGCCGCCGCAGCGTGCCCCAGACCTTCATCAACGGTGAGCACGTGGGTGGCTGTGACGACCTCTACGCCCTTGATCGGGCTGGTCGACTCGACGCCCTGCTCGCCTGAGCGTGGCGAATTCCCACCTGTTCGTGCTGGATCCGATCCAGCGACTGCGCCCCACCAAGGACACCAGCGTCGCCCTCATGCAGGCCGCCCAGCGGGCCGGTGAGCGGGTGTGGGTTGCCACCCCCGCCGATCTCTCGGTGGTGGGGCTGGCGTCCGGCCAGGAGCCCCTGGTGTGGGCCCAGCCGATCACCCTCGCCGCCATCAGCCCCACGGCCGGAGGCTGGGAGCTGCCCGAGCCCTGGTACACCGCCGGGGAGCCCCGCCTGCTGCCCCTGGGCCAGTTCATTTATGTGTGGATGCGCAAGGACCCACCGGTGGACGAGGCCTACCTCTATGCCACCCATCTGCTGGAACTGGGGGCCTTCCAAGGGGTGCGGGTGCTCAACCATCCCGCGGCCCTGCGCAGTTGGAACGAAAAGCTCGGCGCCCTGCGCTACAGCCACCTGATGGCCCCCACCCTGGTGAGCGCCCGGGTGGAGCAGCTGGCCGGCTTTGCCGCTGAGCACGGCGATGTGGTGCTCAAACCTCTGGGCGGAAGGGCTGGCCAGGGGGTGGTGCGTAGCGAGGCCCGGGCCCCCGGGCTGCGGGCCCTGCTGGAGCTGGTGACCCAGCAGCAGCAGATGCCCGTGATGGCCCAGGCATTCCTGCCGGCGGTGAGCGCCGGCGACAAGCGCATCCTGCTGGTGGATGGAGAGCCCCTGGGGGCGATCAACCGCAAGCCGGGGCCCGGTGAGTTCCGCAGCAACCTTGCCGTGGGCGGCCAGCCCGAGGCCACCGACCTCACCGATCAGGAGCGGCGGATCTGCGCTGAGCTGGCCCCGGCGTTGCGACGCGAGGGCCTGTTCTTCGTGGGCATTGATGTGATCGGTGATCGCCTCAGTGAGATCAACGTCACCAGCCCCACCGGGGTGCGGGAGGTGGAGCGGCTGGGGGGCATTCCCCTGGCCGATCTCACCATCGAGCGGCTGTTGACGAGCCCAGGGGCAGGCTGAGCTGCTGCTGCAGCACCCCCAACTTCAGGGCCACCTCCTGCAGCTCCCGCTCCGGCTCTGAGCCGCGCACCAGGCCGGCACCGGCGGTCAGCTCCAAGCGCTGGCCCCGCAGGGTGCCGCTGCGGATGGCCACCCGCAATTCGGCGTCCCCCTCACTGTCGATCCAGCCGATCGGGGCGGCGTAGTGCCCCCGCTCAAACGGCTCCAGGCTGCGCAGGGCGGCCATGGCTTCCCGCCGCGGCAGGCCCGCCACCGCCGGAGTGGGGTGGAGCGCCGCCGCCAGGGCCAGGGGATGGTGTCCGCCCAGGGCGCAGGTGATGGGGGTGTGCAGATGCAGCAGCTGCCCATGGCGTGCCAGGCGCGGGTGACGGGGGCGGCGCGGGGCCAGGCCGTTCTCCGCCAGCACCCGGGTGATGGTCTCCACCACCAGTTCATGCTCATGGCGGTCCTTCATGGACGCCAGCAGCTGGCCGGCGGGGGCGTCGATCGGTGCGGTGCCCGCCAGGGCGTCGCTGCGCAGCTGCCCCTGACGCACGGCCAGCAGCCGTTCCGGTGAGGCGCCGATCAGGCACTCGCCCTGCCGCTGCTGCCAAAGGAACCGGCAGCTGCCGGGCTGGCGGCGGCGCAGGTGGGCCAGCAGCCGCAGGGGGTCCAGCGGCTGGTCCAGATGGAGCTCCTGGCGCACCGCCAGCACGATCTTGCGCAGGTGGTTGTCCTCCACCAGGGCGAGGGCGTGGCGCAAGGCGTCGCGGTAGCCCTCCTGCCAGGGGGAGCTGTGGGTCACCACCGGGTCGGGGCGCGGGTCTCCGCTGGCTTCGGGGTCGGGGGGCAGGGTGCTCAGCCGCTGGGCCTCCTCCCACAGTTCTTCGGCCAGGGATCGGGCGGTCACCTCCCCCCCCAGGGCGCGCTGCAGCCGCAGCCAGCCATGGCGCCCCTGGCGGCTCAGCTGCCAGCGGGGCAGCACCGCCTGCACCCCGGGCACGCCCGTGCCCTCCTGCAGGGGACTGTCGAAAAAGGAGAAGGCCAGCAACACCCGGGGCCGGGCCAGGGGTGGACAGCTCTGGGGGACGGCCACCAGCCGGCTGAGGCTGAGGGCGCTGAAGCGCTGGGCGAGCTCAAAACGCCGGGGGCCGCTCAGCTCCAGGTGGTGCGTGCGGCCGCTGGCGGCCAGGCAAAGCCCCGGAGCCCCGTCCCAGAGGAAGCGGAATTGGTGCCCATCGCCCAGCTGGTTCAGCAGCGTCAGGGGGTCGCGGCCCAGCAGTGGCAGCGCCAGGCTCAGCACGCCCTCCTCCTCCAGGTGGGAGGCCCCGTGGGCCGCCGCCGTCAGCAGATCGGTGAAGGAAGGGGGCGCCGGCACCGGACAGGAAGGGGGATGGGCCTGGAAGGCTGCTCAAATGTATGGGCCTTCCTGTGCCGTCCGCTGCCGGCCGCCATGCCCGAGCCCCAGGTCGTCGCAAGCCGTTACGCCCCTTCCGGCGAGGCCGGAACGCCATCCGCCCCTGGGCCCCCGGTCGATCGCAGGCGCCTGTGGAAGGCCGCGATCAAGTGGCCGATGTACTCCGTGGCGGTGATGCCCGTGGTGCTGGCGGCGGGCTGGTGGCTGGGCCAGGGGGGGCCCCTGCGGCTCGACCAGCTGCTGCTGTTTCTGGTGGCGGCCGTGCTGCTGCTGGCCTGGGAGAACCTGGCCAATGATGTGTTTGATGCCGACACAGGCGTGGATCGCCTCGGCAAGCCCCATTCCGTCGTGAACCTCACCGGCCGCCGGGATCGGGTGGCCTGGATCGCCAACGGCGCCCTGGCCCTCGGCCTGTTGCTGATCGCCCTGGTGGCCCTGCGCAGCAGCCCCGTGGTGCTGGCGCTCGTGCTCGCGTGTTGCGGCATCGGCTACGCCTACCAGGGGCCACCCCTGCGGCTGGGCTACCGGGGCCTGGGGGAGCCCCTCTGCTGGCTGGCCTTTGGCCCCCTGGCCACCGCCGCCGCCCTGCTGGCCCTGGCGCCGGCAGGGGCCCTGGCCGGGGTGCCCTGGCGGGTGGCGATCGAGCTCGGCAGCGGCCCGGCCCTGGCCACCACCCTGGTGCTGTTCTGCTCCCACTTCCACCAGGTGGAGGAGGACGCGGCCCACGGCAAGCGTTCGCCGGTGGTGCGTCTCGGCACGGGCCGGGCCGCCTCGTTGGTGCCCTGGTTCGTGGCCGGCACCCTGGCTTTCCAGTGGGCGCCGGTGCTGGTGGGCCAATGGCCCCTGACGGCCCTGCTGGGGGCGGCGGGTCTGCCGGCGGGCACCGCCCTGATCGGCCTGCTGCGGGAGCACCACCGGGTGCCGGAGCGGATTGTGGGAAGCAAGTTCCTGGCCCTGCGGTTTCAGGCCCTTAACGGTCTCGGCCTGGCCTGTGGTCTGGCGATCGGCCCGGCGACCGGCTCGGCCCTGGCGGCGCTGCGGTGAGCCGCCTGGGGCTGCAGTGGCGCCCGTTCGCCTTCGACCTCCCCTTGGAGATGGTCACGGCCCACGGTGCCCTGGCCCGTAAGCGGGGCTGGCTGCTGCGCCTGGAGGCTGCCGGCAGGGGGCTGGGCTGGGGGGAAGCGTCACCCCTGGCTGCCGATCCCCAGGACCCTGGGCAACTGGCCTGTGCCGCCTCCATCGCCGCCCTCGGGGCCTGGTCGGAGCGATCGGAGTTGGAGGCCCGCCTGGGGGAGCTGCCGTTGCCCTTGGCCTTTGCGCTCGGCACGGCCCTGGCTGAGCTGGATGGCTGGGCCCAGATGGACGGGGGACCGGGAGCGTCCTGGCTGGCGGCGCCGCCCTCGGCCCGGCTGCTGCCGGCCGGGGAGGCCATGGTGCCGGCGATGGAGAGGGCACTGGGCGGGGCTGCGGGGGCAGGCCCCGCGGCCCCGCTGACCTTCAAATGGAAGGTGGCCGCCGCCGGAGATGGCCCGGAGCGCCTGGGGCTGGAGGTGCTGCTCCAGCGGCTCCCCGCCACGGCCCGGCTGCGGCTCGACGCCAATGGCGGCTGGGACCGCACCACGGCCCGCGCCTGGGCCGAGCGGCTGGCGGGGGATCCCCGGCTGGAGTGGCTGGAGCAGCCCCTCGCCCCCGCTGACCACGACGGCCTGCTTGACCTGGCGGCAGGGGTGCCGGTGGCCCTGGATGAATCCCTGAGGGCGTCACCTGCCCTGCGCAGCAGCTGGAGCGGTTGGCAGGTGCGCAGGCCAGCCCTGGAGGGCGATCCGAGGCCCCTGTGGGCCCAGCTGCGGGCAGGTGCCCCCCACCGGATGCTGAGCACCGCCCTGGAAACCGGCATCGGCCAGCGGCTGGTGGGCCACCTGGCCGCCCTGCAGGCCCGGGGGCCCACCCCCACGGCCCCCGGCCTGGCGCCGGGCTGGTGCCCCGGCGGCCCGTTGTTTGATGGGGATCCCCAGGTGGTCTGGGAGGCGGCCCTGTGATCCACCTTCGCGTCAGCGGCGCCGATGCCGTACCCACTGCCGCCGAGCTGGAGCGGTTGTGGGCCCAGGGGGTTCTGGTGGCCCTGGCCGCCCCCCAGGACCGGGCCGAACTGGAGGCGGCCCTCCCAGCCCCCCCAACCGACCCTTGCCCCTGGGGGCCAGGGGTGGTGATCGGCAGTGGCGGCAGCGTTGGCCAGAGGCGCTGGATTGTGCAGCCCCTGGGCCATCTGGAGCGGGCCGCCGAAGCCACGGCTCGTTGGTTGAGGCAGCAAGGAATCGATCCGGCGGCGGCCACCCTCTTCAACCCCTTGCCCCTGCACCACGTCAGTGGCCTGATGCCCCTGGTGCGCTCGCGCTGTTGGGGGGCGACCCTGCGCTGGCTGGATCCGGCCCTGATGCGCCGGCCGTCGGAGTTGGCCCGCCAGTTGCCCCTTGGGTCCGCTGCTGGTGGGGCCGCCCTGCTCTCCCTGGTGCCCACCCAGCTGGGGCGCCTGTTGGCGGAGCCCGCCGGTGTGGCCTGGCTGCGTCACTTCGCCGTGATCTGGATCGGGGGGGCGGCCCTGCCCCAGGAGCTTGCGGTGGCGGCCCGGTGCGAGGGTCTGCGGCTCTCCCCCTGCTATGGCAGCAGCGAGACCGGTGCGATGGTGGCGGCCCTGGCGCCCGAACGCTTTCTTGCGGGAGAGCCCGGATGCGGTCACGCCCTCGACCATGCCGAGCTGCGCCTTGATCCCGCCAGCGGGGCCCTCCAGGTAAGGGCCACCAGTCTGGCGGCGGGCTTCTTAGCCGCAGGCGAGTTCCAACCCCTGGAGGCCCCCGGTGGCTGGTGGACCAGCGGCGACGGCGGCAGGCTGAGCGAGGCGGGGCTCCAGATCCTGGGCCGCCTCGATGGGGCGATCAGCAGCGGCGGGGAGACGGTGTTCCCCGAGGAGGTGGAGCGCCGGTTGCGGGAGCTGGCGGCTGCCGCCGCTCTGCCCCTCGAGGCCGTGTTGGTGCTGGGGCAGCCCGACCCGCTCTGGGGTCAGCGGCTGGCGGCGTTGGTGCGGGCCCGGAGCGGCGCCGACGCCCATGCGCTGCTGGCCGGCCTGGAGCAGGCCGCGGCGGTCCTGCCCCCCTCCCAGCGGCCGCGCCAGTGGTGGTCCTGCCCTGGACTGGCCCCAACGGCGCTGGGGAAATGGGAGCGGGGGCGCTGGGGGCGGTGGCTCCAGGAGGCCTCACCGTCCGCCTGATTCGGCGGCGACACTCGGTGACGCCGCGCAGCTGCCCCCATGACAGGGCCCCATGGTTCGGCTAGAAGCGAAGGGCCTGCCGTGCCCCGATGACCGATAGCGATCTCACTGAAGTCAGCAACAAGAAGCTGGCGGCCGGGCTGACCGGCATCTTCCTGGGCGCCTTCGGCATCCACAAGTTCCTGCTGGGTTACACCACCCCGGGCGTGATCATGCTGGTCGTCACCCTCGTCACCTGTGGTTTGGGTGGCTTCGTGATGGGCGTGATCGGTCTGATTGAGGGCATCATCTACCTCACCAAAACCCCTGAGGAGTTCAAGGCCACCTACATCGACGCCCAGAAAGAGTGGTTCTGACCCGCCCCCACTACCGCTCCCAGCGCCCTGCTTTGGTGGGGGTATTGGCGGTGGCGGCCCTGGTGAGCTTCAGCTTGGCCGGCGTGACGCTCCAGGAGGGAGTGCACCCCCTGGCCCTGCTGGCCAGCCTGCTGCCGTTGCAGCTGGCGGCGCTGCTCTGGGGCCTGCGCCGCTGAGCAAGCCCCGCTGGGGTGGGCTGCTCAGGGTTTGGGGGTGGGGGAACCGTTGCCCAGATTGCTGCCCAGGTCGGTCTCGAGGAACACCCGCACCACATCGCTGAGGGCGCTGACGCGGTTGATGGCCGCCTGCAGGGCGGGCAGGTTCACGGCCAGATCGGTGGTGGGGTAGGCCTGCAGGAACCCGATCGGGGAAAGCCGGCCATCGCCGGCGTTGATTCCCAGTACCGTTGCGGCCCCCCAGGCCGGCACGCCGGCCTGGGGGGCCTGGAGGGGGTAGAGGATGCGGGCCACCCGGGCCAGGGCCACGCCACCGATGCGCGTGTCCAGCAGCCGGCTGGTGGTCACCAGCGGCAGGCTGACACTGCGGTTGAGCAGGTCGGCCACGGTCTGGGGCTGCTGGCGGCCCAGCCGGATCAGATCGGCAAGCAGGCCCCGGGCCTCGCCCGTTTTGGCCAGGTGGTCCAGATCCGCCACCGGAATCGAGCGGCGAAAGGCCCCGCTCACAAACACCACCTGCTCCGCCGCCGGTGCAGGGGCACTCACCAGCAGGGGACTTGCCCCGACCAGGGCCAGGAGGAGTGCGGATCTCAGGTGCATGGCGCGATCGGGGCGGTCGCTCCCATCCTGGTGCCGATGGGGCGGATTGAAGACGTATCAGCTCCCGCCGACTGGTGCAGCAAATGGGGCCGAGGCCTCCAACCAGCGGGCGATCGGTTCGGGAAGGCCGCACCGCTGGCGGGTCGCCGCCACGATCGCCCGATGGTGGGTGAGGGCTGTGGCGGCCTCGAAGCCGCCGGACTCAAAGCGGTAGCGAACCTCCAGCAGGCCCTCTTCCAGGGCCACCGGAGCCACGGTGATCACCAGGGCATCGCCGGCGAACAGGGGCCGCTTGAAGTCGGCACTGGTGTGCACGATCGGCAGCGCCACCGCAGGCTGGCCCACGCCACCAGGCAGCTCGGAGCGCCAGGCGGGGCCCGGGAAAATTTGGGCGGAGCTCAGCCCGAAGGCCTCCAGGCTCTGCTCAAAGGCCTCGTGGCTCCAGCGCAGCAGCTGGTGAAAGTGCATCACCCCGGCGGCGTCCGTGTCACCAAAACGCACGCTGCGGCCCTGGCGCAGCCAATGGCCGGGGGCGGGGGGATCCTTAAAAAAACTGTCGAACAAATCTCAGCGATCCACCGAGCCCATGATCACGTCGATCGAACCAAGGATCGCCATGATGTCGGCCACCTTGGCTCCGGTGAGGATGTGGGGCAGGATCTGGAGATTGTTGAAATCAGCGGCCCTGATTTTCCAGCGCCAGGGGGTTACATCATCGTTGCCGATGATGTAGACACCCAGTTCACCCTTGCCCGATTCCACCCGGGCGTAGAGCTCACCGCCGGGGATCTTGAAGGTGGGGGCCACCTTCTTGGCGATGTATTGGAAATCAAAGCCTGAGGCTTCCCCACCCTTGCCTTCGGTGATGCGGCGGGCCTCCAGGCTTTCGGTGGGACCACCGGGAATGGCGGTGGCCGCCTGGCGCAGGATCTTGAGGGACTCGCGCATCTCCTGGATCCGCACGCGGTAACGGGCGTAGCAGTCGCCTTCGTTGGCGGTGGCCACGTTCCAGTCGAAGTCGTCGTAGCACTCGTAGTGGTCGACCTTGCGCAGGTCCCAGGGCACGCCGGAGGCCCGCAGCATCGGGCCGGAGAGGCTCCAGTTGATCGCCTGCTCCTTGGTGACCACACCGAGGCCCTCAATGCGACGTTTGAAGATCGGATTGTTGGTGATCAGTTTTTCGTATTCGTCGATCTTGGGGGCGAAGTAATCGCAGAAGTCGAGGCACTTGTCGAGCCAGCCGTAGGGAAGATCGACCGCCACACCGCCGATGCGGAAGTAGTTGTTGTTGACCATCCGCTGGCCCGTGGCCGCTTCCCACAGGTCGTAGATCAGCTCCCGCTCACGGAAGATGTAGAAGAACGGCGTCTGGGCACCCACATCCGCCAGGAAGGGGCCCAGCCAGAGCAGGTGGTTGGCGATGCGATTGAGCTCCAGCATGATCACGCGGATGTGGCTGGCCCGCTTCGGCACGGGGATGTCGGCGAGCTTCTCGGGCGCATTCACCGTGACCGCTTCGTTGAACATGCCGGCGGCGTAGTCCCAGCGGCTCACGTAGGGCACGAACATCACGTTCGTGCGGCTCTCGGCGATCTTCTCCATGCCGCGGTGCAGGTAGCCAATCACCGGCTCGCAGTCCACCACGTCCTCGCCGTCAAGGGTGACCACCAGCCGCAACACCCCGTGCATGGAGGGGTGGTGGGGGCCGAAGTTGATCACCATCGGCTCCGTGCGCGTTTCGAGCTGCGTCATGGCGCCGGCGGCGATGGAGAGGGTGCGGGCGGATCTTAGGAAGGAGAGTGTGTGAATTTGGGTCTTCCCGCTGGCGATTGGCTGAATCCCCCCCCCTGAGGCCCTCCAGCGAGGACTTCGTGCACATCCCCGTGCTGGCGGCAGAGGTGCGGCAGGCCTTCGCCGATCTGGCCGCCGGCGGTTTGTTGATCGACTGCACCGTGGGGGGGGGCGGCCACAGCGCCCTGTTGCTGGAGGCCCACCCCGGCCTGCGCCTGATCGGCCTCGATCAGGACCCCACCGCCCTCGCGGCCGCCCGCGGGCGCCTTGCCCCCTTCGGCGAGCGGCTGGGCCTGGTGGCCACCAACTTTGCGGCTTACACACCACCGGAGCCGGTGGTGGGGGTGCTGGCGGACCTGGGGGTCAGCAGCCCCCAGCTGGAGGTGGCCGAGCGGGGCTTCAGCTTCCGCAGTGATGGCCGCCTCGACATGCGCATGAACCCCGCCGCCGGCGAGAGCGCCGCCGAGTTGATGGACCGCCTGGGGGAAACCGAGCTGGCCGATCTGATCTATGCCAACGGCGAAGAGCGCCTTTCCCGTCGCATCGCCCGCCGAATCGTGGAACAGAAACCCTGGAGCGGCCCTGGGGCGGGCTCCGAGCGGGGCACGGCGGCCCTGGCCTACCTGGTGGCCGGTTGCTATCCCCCCAAAGCCCGCCGTGGCCGGATCCACCCCGCCACTCGCACCTTCCAGGCCCTGCGCATTGCGGTCAACGACGAGTTGGGGGTGCTCGACACCCTGCTGCGACGGGCCCCCGACTGGCTGGCCCCCGGCGGCCTGCTGGCGGTGATCAGCTTCCATTCCCTCGAAGACCGGCGGGTCAAGACCGCTTTTCTTGCCGACGAGCGCCTGGAGCGGATCAGCCGCAAGCCCTTGGTGGCCACGGAGCAGGAGCAGGAGAGCAACCCCCGCAGCCGTTCCGCCAAGCTGAGGGTGGCAAGGCGGAGACCATGAGCCAGCAGGAGGCGATCTGGTGGGCGGCCCTGGCGATCCAGCTGGTGGCCATCCCGGGCACCCTGTTTCCGATTCTGCCGGGCCTGGCCCTGCTGCCCCTGGGGGCTGGTTTGTGGGTCTGGTCGGTGGGCTGGGCTGTGGGCTGGCCCGCTTTGGTGTTCGCCAGCTTGATCCTGCTGCTGGGCTGGGGCGCCGACGCCCTGGGGATGCTGCTGGGGGCCGCCCGGCTGCAGGCCACCCGCTGGGCCTACATCGGTGCTGGCATCGGTTTGCTCGTGGGCCTTCTGGGCCTGTTGCCCGCCCTGCCCGTGGGTGGCCCGCTGGTGGGGGCCCTGGTGGGGCCGGTGCTGGGGGCGAGCCTGGGGGAAGCGCTCAGTGCCTCCAGCGAGCTGGGCCCCCTGGGGTTGGAGCGGCTGAGGCGATCGCTGCTGGTGGGGCTGGCGGTGGTGGCCGGCATGCTGGTCAGCCGCCTGGCCCAGGTGCTGCTGTCGGTGCTGGGGGTGGTGGGGTTCGTGCTGCTCAGCCGGGTGCTGACGGGCTGAGCACCGTCTGGCCCTGCGGGGTCCTGCGCAGCTCCCGCACGATCTGGGTCACCGCCTCGATCGCCCGGTCGATGGTGGCTGCCGTGGTGCCCCGCCCCAGACCGAAGCGGATCGAGGCGGCGGCTTCCGCCCTGCTGCGCCCGAGGGCGGCCAGCACATGGGAGGGGCTGCCGCTGCTGCAGGCCGAGCCGCCGCTCACCGCCAGCTGCCGCCGCAGGGCGGTGTGCAACCGCTGGCCGTCCACGCCCTCGATGGTGATGTTGAGGTTGTGGGCCAGCCGCTGCTCCTGGCTGCCGTTGAGGCAGACCCCCCCCAGGGCCTCCAGTTCCAGCAGGAGCCGATCCCGCAGGGCGCCCAGGCGGCTGGAGCGCTCCTCCCGGTCGGTTTCCGCCAGTTCCGCCGCCCGGGCCAGCCCCACGATCAACGGCACCGCCAGGGTGCCGGCCCGCAGGCCCCCCTCCTGGCCGCCGCCGTGCTGCTGGGGCGCCGGTCGGTGGTCTCCGCAGACCACCAGGGCGCCGATGCCCTTGGGGCCGTAGAGCTTGTGGCCGCTGAGGCTGAGCAGGTCGATGCCCAGCTCGGCGGGGCGCAGGGGCACGTGGCCGACGGCCTGGGCCCCGTCGCAGTGGAAGGGGATGCCGCGGCTGCGGCAGAGGGCACCGATCGCCCCCAGGGGCTGGAGCACCCCGATCTCGTTGTTGGCGGCCATCACGCTCAGCAGCACGGTGTCGGACCGGAGGGACTCCTCCAGCCGCTGCAGGTCCACCCGTCCGTCCCTCTCCACGGGCAGCACGGTGAGTTCGAAGCCTTGGCCTGCCAGGTGGCGCAGGGGATCCAGCACGGCCCGGTGCTCGCTGGCCAGGGTCACCAGGTGCCGCCCCTGGCTCCGGCGCGCTTCGGCCATGCCCTTGAGGGCCAGGTTGTTGGCCTCGGTGGCGCCGCTGGTGAATACCACCGCCTCCGGCCCCACCCCCAGTTGTCGTGCCAGGGCATCGCGGGAGCGATCCACTGCCGCCGCCGCCATCAGCCCCTGCCGGTGCAGGCGGCTGGCGGGGTTGGCGAACAGCTCGCTCCAGTAGGGCTCCATTGCGGCCACCACTTCGGGGGCGCAGGGGGTGGTGGCCTGATGGTCC
>JBAXME010000033.1:0-31940 GCA_037134455.1 Synechococcaceae cyanobacterium ELA445
GGGGGGAGGGGGGGGGGGTGGGGTGGGGCGGGATGGGGGGTGTCGTCCCAACTGCGTCCCCAGGGGGAAGTGATCCGTATGGTCAGATGGTTGAACAGGGGGCACGTGCTTTTTCATTTTTGGTCTGAATAACGGCCAGAAAGGGAAGGCCTTTGTCGCTGAAACGGCGGCCCATTTTCTCTCCCCTGTGCCATTTCCTTGGCGACGTTGACTGTGGACATCTTTGGCCACAATTGGGGCGGTATCCGTTGCTGCTTTGGGCGCTATCCAGCCTGTCCATCCCTTCTCCGCCGATGGCCCATTGCCTTTGTGGGCGGCGAGGTGGACGACTGGACCACCTGGGATTCTCTCCGAAATGGCCGCTGCCCTCCTGCGCGAAAAGCTGCTGCCGAAAGCCCCTCATTCAACGGCTGGAGCGCCTGCAGATCGTCGAGCTCCTTGTATCCCGTGACTTGCTCGCTCTCCATGGTGGCGCCCCCGGCAGAGCTGAACTCCTGGGGCGGTTCTCCGGGTTCCAGCCCCACGCTTCCGACGGGGGCCGCTCCATCGTCTTGGGAGAATGCCTGTTTGGTTTCGTTCTTCCCGAGGGGCCCCAGTTGTGGCTCACCCTGCACCCCAGCGATGTCTTGCGCATACCCCGCCACCACCCGCATCTGGCCATGACCGTGTCATGAAATTCCGAATGAATTCGCCCCAGGGGAAGGCGATCCTGGCCCTCGTCCGCGGCGGCGACTATGCCCATCCCGGCGAGGAGGCCGTCCTTGCCCGGGTGGCCCAGGCCTTGCCCCGGGAGGCTGTCCATCGCCTTCTGGATGTGGGCTGTGGTCGGGGTGGCACAGCCGATTGGTTCGTTCGGCACGGATGGGGAACGGTCGTCGGGGTCGACATCGACGGGGAGTCGATCGAGTACGCACGCCACCGCTATGGCGGTGTGACTTTCGCGCAGTCCGACGTCTTGGCCTTGCCCCAACTCCAACAGGAACCCTTTGATCTTGCCTATCTCTTCAATTCCTTCTACGCCTTTTCAGATCAGCCCGCCGCCTTGACGTCGCTCCGCAAGGTGTGCCGCTGCGGGGCCTGCTTGTTGATTTTTGACTATACGAAGCCGCCGGATAGGGCGTTGCCCGAAGTTCTCGGCACGGAGATTGGCCAACCCATTGTGCTTGAGTCCATCGCCGCCCAGATGACGGCCGCGAATTGGCAACTGAGCTCGGTGGAGGATTGGACGGAGAGCTATCTGAAGGCCTATTCACACTTCCTGGCTCGCGTTCGCACGAACCAATCCGCCATCGTTGCGCTGGCCGGGGAAGACTGGTACGCCTACGTCGAGCAATGGTATGGCTTCTTGTGGCAATCGCTCGAATCAGGCGACCTTGGAGGTGCAGTGCTGATCGCCAGGGCTGCTGAACGTTGACCTTGGCTCACCTGACGCCCCAGCAGCAGCCCCTCGCTCGCAGGCCTCGAATCACCCCCGCCTCCCCCTCAACCCCCTGGTTCGAGGGACTTGCCCAGCCAGCGGGCCTCCTCCAGAGCCGCTGGATAGAGCTGGTTCAAAGCCCCAGCGGAGGCCTCACCGGTCAGCAACAGGGCCCTGTACTGACTCAGGGCTGACGTGGGCCTGAACAACAGGCCTGCCGCCAGGGCCAGACCGCAGCCCATCAGGTAGTCGATCCAGCGGTGGGGGATGTACCAGGCCACCAGGGGGCCATAACCCACAAAGGCCACGCCACTGGAAATCAACGCCGTGCGGAGGTACTGCTGCCGGTTGATGGCCACCATCAAGGAGGCCGTTCCCCCCAGCACCAGTGCTGTGCTGACTTCATTGAGGCCGATGCTGTTGAACACCACCAGGGGCATGAGAATGCCGGCTGTGACGCCCACCATCCGATCCCGCACCCGGGCCAGGGTGGCCCCGAGGCTGTCGTTCAGCAGCAGCACCACCCCGAAGTAGAGGTATTTGGGGTCAACGGCGCCCAGGCCTTCGCCGATGGGCAGGGCCAGCGCTGCGAACACCAGCTTGCGCCAGAAGAAGGCTGAGCTCAGGCCTGAACGGAGACGCTGGACCAGTGGCGGATCCACGGCCTTTGACTGGGGTGTTGGTGTCGCTTCCGGTGGCAGGTTGGCTGGGGTGAGGGCGATCTGGGTGACGCTGCCGACGGCCAGTCCCAGCACAATGGCTGTCAGTTGGCTGCCCACGCTTGTCCAACTGCTGGTGGTGCTGAGCAAGGGCAGCACCCCGGTGATGGCCAGCACGTTGGCGAGCGGCCGCAACGCACCGGGCAGCAGCAGCATCAGGAACTGCATCGTGGCCGCCACAAGCGCGAACACAAACACCTCCGGTGCCCCCGCGAAGGCCTCACCGAACAGCAGGCCGATCGCCATGGTCAGACCCACCATCACCACCAGCACCGGATAGATCGGCAGGGGCCAGCGGCTGAAATCCGGCCGCACCACCAGGGCCGCGACGATCACCCCATAGGCCGCATCGCCGTTGGCCAGGCCCAGTCCTGCGGCGATCGCGGCCGTGAGGGCCGCGGCCAGGCCGATCACCAGCGCGGCCCGCAACCCCCGCATCTGGCCCGGGAGCCGCGCGCCGCTCATCGATCCCTAGAGCTCAGGGCCTGAACCCATCCCACCAGCAACACCACCACCAGCAGCGCCACCCAGAACCACAACCGCGGTGGGCTGCTGGCGGCGGCCAGGGCCAACAGCAGCAGGGCCAGCCACGGGGCAGGGGCCGCCCAGGGCGCCAGCCAGGGGCCCAGGCCCCTGCGGATCGTTGGTCGTTCGCGTGCCTGGTTCAATGCTCGGTCCCCCCGATCCAGCGCAGGAAGGGCATCACGAAGCTGAGCAGGGGTCGCCGTTCCAGATCCACCCGGGCCAGGGCCGGTGTGCCGTTCTCCAGTTCCAGATTGGGGCCTTTCCCCCCACTCCAGCGCAGGCCGCTGGGGGTGGGTGCCCGCTCCAGATCCACCAGCGCCAGCACCATCGGTGAGGTGACCTTGTCCCCCATGGTGGAGAGGGGGTCACCGCCTTCGCCGAAGGCCTCCTGTCGGGTGCGGGCCGCCAGATTCATGGCCACATCGGTGTCGCCCACCACGCGGGTGAGGGCCTCCACATTCAGGGAGATGGGGGAAAGGGAACGGATGTGGCCGGTCAGGGAGCCGTAGCGCTGGTCGGTGCCGCCGTAGCGAGTCCGGCTCTGCAGTTGGGGTTCAACCAAAATCTCCGCGCCCGGATGCAGCCGGCTGGCGTCGGCCTCGGTGAACAGGGCAATGGCCGTGTGATGGCGCGCCACATCCTGGGGCGGCGAGCCCACGATGGCGATCCGTTGGCCCGGTATCACCGCCTGGCCAACGGCTACCAGCAGCGACAGCAGGGCGCCGCCCCGGGGAGAGAACACCTGCTGGCTGGTGCTTTGGGCCTGCAGTTCGGCGCGGCCCGCCTCCAGCTGGGCGATCTGGGCTTCCAGGCCCCGGATCTGGCTCTTGTTGCGCAGGTACAGATCCTGGGCCCCCACCCAAAGGGGGCTGTAGCGGGGGATCACCTCATCGGTGCGCAGGGATTCAAGGGCCGCGAGCTGCTTCTGCACGGGCCCATTGGTGGTGCGCAGGGTCGCGATCTGGCTGCGCATTGCCGCCTGTTGCTGATCAATGGCCAGGTTTTGGCGGCGGATCGCATCGGGGTTCGCTGCGACCCAGCCGCCACCGGGGGCCGCCTGGTCGATCCGGTTGATCGTGGCCAGCAGCTGTCCCTGTTGCACGGGAGCGCCGACCGCCACCGCCAGCCTCTGGATCTGGCCAGGGGAGCGGGCATAGACGCCGATGCGACTCTCGGGCTCCAGCAGCACGGCGCCGCCACGGACCTGCACCGGCACCCCGGGGGAGAGGGCCCAGGCCAGGGTCAGGGCGCTGACCGCCCCGATCGGCAGGAGCCGGGGAAGGCGAGGATCGCTGGCTGGACGGGGGCCGGGGTCTGCATGGATCGGGGCTTCAACCATGCACGAACCAGAGCGGGGCTGACCGCAACTCGCCTACGGTAGTCTCCCTAGCTCAAATGGCTCCTTGGCTGGCGGCATGCGTCGAGGATTGAGCGCTGCGCTGCTGGTCGCCACCGCACTGGCCTCCGCCTCGGCCGCCTGGGCCGGCGGCACGAACCTCGCCGTCCCCGCGGGGCCTTCACCAGCGGTGCTCAAGTTGAGCCTTGAGCAGGCCCTGCGCCTGGGGTTGGAGCGTTCCCTGCCCCTTCGCAGCGCCTCCGTCACGATCGAACAGGGCCGTGCCCTGCTGTCACTGTCCAGGAGCCCGTTCCTTCCCAAGTTGGATCTGGTGGGCCTGGGCACCTACGCCCAGGTGGGCTCCAACATCAATTTCATCAGCAACCTCTCCTTCCTCGGCGACCTCAACCTCAACCTGGGCAGCAACGGGTATGCGGTGGTGCGCAACAGCTTCGGCAACCTCGGGCTGGCGCTCAGTTATCAGCTGATCGATTTCCGTCGCGGGCCCCTGCGGGAGGCGGCAAAGGCGGGTTTTGCGGCTTCGCAATCGGCACAGTTGGAGCAGCAACGGCTCAGTCGCTTCGCCATTACGGCGGCCTACCTCAACCTGCAGCTTGCTGATGCTCTGATCCCTGTGTGGCAGCGTTCGTTGGCGGTGTCCACCAGCCTGCGGCGCGATGTGACGGCCATCCGTGCCCGTGGCTTGGCGAGCCGGCTGGAGAGCTTCCAGGCTGAAGCGTTGGTTCAGAAGGATCGTCAGGGGCTGGTGGAGGCTGAAGCCCAGGACCAGATCGCCCGCAGCGCCCTGGCGCGGTTGCTGGACCTGCCGGCGGATCAGCTGGTGGCTGCCAGCGATCCTTTGCGACCCGGAATGGCCTGGGGGCTCGATCTGCCCACGACCGTTCGCCGTTCCCTGCTGGATCGGCCCAGCCTGACGGCCCTGGAGCAGCAACGCCAGGCCCAGCTCGCGCAGGTGAAACTGGCCCGCTCCGCCCTGTTGCCCTCGGTCAGCGTTGTGCTGGGGGGCGGCATCAACGCCAACCGCATCGACCTGCCGGTGGCCACCAGTACCCCAACGGCGGGGATCGGCTCCGGATCGAGCCTCACCCTGCCCCAGCAAACTCTCAGTGCCAGCCAGTCGGGCACCTTCTACGACTGGGGGGCCCTGCTCGCCCTGCGCCAGCCCCTGTTCGATGGCGGCAGCTCCCAGGCCTCGGCGGCCGTGGCGCAACGGCAGGCCGAGCAACAGCAGATCGCCATCGAGACTGCGCAGCAGGCGATCACCCAGAGCGTCCAAACCTGGTGGTACACCCACCAGGCGGCCTCCCAGCAGATCACCGCCGCTGAAGCGGCCGCCACTGCGGGAGAGCGGGCCGTGCGGGATGCCCAACTGCGCTACCGCGCCGGCATCGGACCGATCCTGGAGGTGCTGAGTACGCAAAGGGACCTGCAGGTGGCCCGCTCCTCGTTGGCCCTGGCTATCCACCGTTGGAACCTGAGCCATGCCGGCATGGAGATGGAAACCGGCACCGATGGCAAGGGAATTTCTGCCAGTCCGCGGGGAAATCCGGGAGCGATCACCCCGTTGGCTGTTGCAACGCCAGAGGCTGTTGCAACGCCAGAGGCTGTTCCTGGAACGGCCACACCCGCGGCAGCTGGGGCGCCATAAGGCCGCGCTCGGCGCGGATCCGCGCCCAGATCCTCGTGAACCAGTAGCGGGCCGCCTGGGTGGAGGGCCCCCGGTAGCGGGCCACCAGCCCCCGCTCCAGCCGGCCGCAGGCCATCTCCCCCTCCAGCCCATGGCGGTCGGCGCGGCAGCGCTCCAGCAGCTCCTCGCCCACGGGCTCCGGTGCGGCCCACACCAGGCTGCCGAACACCGGTTGGCCTGCGAGTCCGTGGGCATTGGTCAGGGCTTCCCCCCCCAGCTCCAGCCGGTCCACCAGTTCCCAGCGCCCCTGCCTCCGGATCTGCAGATGGGAACGCCAGCGTCCGGCGCCGAGGCTTTCGCCGTTGGAGCTGCGGCCCAGCCGCACCACCTCCGCCCCCAGCCAGTTGGCCCCCGCCGCCAGCTCCACCCGGCAGTTCTGCTCGAACAGGGCCCCCTCGAACAGCACCAGTTCCTGGGGCAGCCATTCCAGATCGGCGCCTTCGGCCAGCTCGAAGTCCAGCCCCTGCCGCACCCAGCTGCCCTCCGGGGCCAGTCGCGAGCGCCCCACGGAGCCATACACCTTCTGGGCGGCCACGCTGGTGAGCAGCGCCTTGCTGCCCGCCCCGAGTAGGGCCTCGATCCGCAGCTGATCACCGCCCACCAGGCCGCCGGCGGTGTGCAGCAGGGGCAGTTCGCAGCGGCCGTCGTCGGTGGTGAAGGCCCTCTGGATTTTCAGGGGCGCCGTGGTGCCCCCCTGGTGGCGGGTGATCCCTTTCGAGGATTGGGAGCGCTCGAACCGCAGGCGGGCTTCGGCCCGCCAGGGGGCTGGTGCGGTGGCAGGCATGGGGTTGATGCTGACCCGCAACCGGGGCCATTCCGGTAGCGATTCCTACACGAATCCTGCCCAGTCCCTGGCCAGGCTGGTTTCGTTTCCAGCCGGTGCCGCCATGTCCCAACCCACCGGTCCCGCTGACCTCGAGCCGCTGGTGCTGGTGGAGCTGCGCCGCCATGACGAATCGGCGGGGGCGGAACCCTGCCTGCGGCTGCCCCTGAGCGCCGATCAGCGCACCAGCCTGCGGGGGCACCGCCGCAGCGCCTGTGGCCGTGATCTTCTGCTGCAGTTGCCCCGGGGGGCGGCCCTGGAGCCCGGCGACCGGCTGCTGCCCGAGGGGGGTGGCCCACCGGTGGTGGTGGTGGCGGCTCCCGAGCCACTGCTGCTGGTGCGCTCGGCCGATCCCCTGGCCCTGCTCCAGGCGGCCTATCACCTGGGTAACCGCCACGTACCCCTGGAGCTCCATGCCGGCGAGCTGCGCCTGCGGCTCGACAACGTGCTCGAAGACCTCCTGCTGCAGCGGGGGCTGGCGGTGGAGCGGGTGGAGGGTCCCTTCCTGCCCGAGGCGGGGGCCTACGTCTCCGGTGGCCACAGCCACGAGCACCCGCCCCAAGGGCCCCCGCCTGGGCGGCTGCCATGAGCCTGGCCCGCTTGCGGCTGTTCCAACTGGTCAGCCCGGCGCTGCCGGTGGGCGCCTTCAGCTATTCGGAGGGCCTGGAGGTGCTCGTGCAGCGGGGTCAGCTGGCCGATGGGACCGCGCTGCAGGCCTGGCTGGAGGCGGAGTTGCGGCGGGGTCTGGTGGCGATCGAGGCCGCCGCCCTGCGTCCCCTGGCGCAGGCCCTGGCCACGGGGCGGCGGGAGGAGGCTCTTGATCTGGATGGCTGGCTGCTGGCCCAGCGGGAGGCGCCCGAGCTGCGCGCCCAGCAGCGCCAGATGGGTCGTTCCCTCACCCAGCTTCTGGCGGAGCTGGGTTGGCCCCTGCCCGCGGGCGGCCCCGGTAGCGATCCTCTGGCCCTGGCCTGGCCAGCGGCCTGGGCCTGGGCGGGCCACTGCCTGCAGCTGCCGTGGCAGGAGTTGGTGGAGGCCTATCTCTACGGCTGGACCGCTAACCAGATCAGCGCCGCCGTGCGTCTGGTGCCCCTCGGCTCCACCCAGGGCCAGGGACTGCAGCTGCGTCTGGCCCCGCTGCTGCTGGAGCGGGCGCTGGAGCTCGTGGGGGCCGACCCCCGCCAGCTCTGGAACGGTGGCGTGGGGGCGGGCCTGGCCCAGCTGGCCCACGCCGAGCTCTACTCCCGCCTGTTCCGCAGCTGAGGCAGGGTTGCGGTCAGAGTGGGGCCGATCGGACGAATGCCATGAGTAGTCGGCTGCGGGTGGGGGTGGCCGGGCCGGTGGGCTCCGGCAAGACGGCCCTGGTGGAGGCCCTGTGCCGCTCGCTGCGGGACCGGCTGCAGCTGGCGGTGGTCACCAACGACATCTATACCCAGGAGGATGCCCAGTTCCTCACCCGCGCCGGTGCCCTCGCCCCCGAGCGCATCCGCGGAGTGGAGACGGGCGGCTGCCCCCACACCGCCATCCGCGAGGACTGCTCCATCAACCGGGCCGCCGTGGAGGAGCTGGAGCAGGCCTTCCCCGGCCTCGATCTGGTGCTGGTGGAAAGCGGCGGTGACAACCTGGCCGCCAGCTTCAGCCCCGAACTGGTGGACCGCTGCATCTACGTGATCGATGTGGCCGCCGGCGACAAGATTCCCCGCAAGGGGGGACCGGGCATCACCCGCTCCGACCTGCTGGTGATCAACAAGATCGACCTCGCGCCGCTGGTGGGGGCCAGCCTGGAGGTCATGGAGCGTGACACCGAGCGCATGCGTGGCGGCCTGCCCTGGTGCTTCACCAACCTGCGCACGGGCGATGGCCTGGAGAGTGTGGAGCGGTTTCTGCTGCAACAGCTACCGAACTGATTTCTCGCTGGGAGCGGATTTGTCCCGGGCTGCTGATCAGTCGGACAAACGGTGCGATTCGCTACAGGTCCTCCATGGTGCCCGTCGATACGTTCCGTCCTACCGCGGTTCGCGGACCACACCACGGAGATTTGTCCATGAAGCCCACCTCGATGCAGAAGAAGTCCTTGTTTCGTCTGCTAGGCGGTGCCACAGCCCTGGCCACTTCGCTTTCTCTGGTTGCCTGCGGCGGCGACAAGACCGCATCCGGTGGTGGCGAGGGTTTCGACGGTGAGGTGAAGGTGGGGATCCTTCATTCCCGTTCCGGCACCATGGCCATCTCCGAGAACACGGTGGCCGAAGCCGAGTTGATGGCGATTGATGAAATCAACAAGGCCGGCGGCGTCACGGTGGCTGGCAAGAAGCTGAAGATTGTTCCGGTTGAGGAAGACGGCGCTTCCGATTGGCCCACCTTCGCGGAAAAAGCCAAGAAACTCATCGATCAAGACAAGGTCGATGTGGTCTTCGGCGGGTGGACCTCCGCCAGCCGCAAGGCCATGCTCCCGGTGTTCGAGGCCAAGGACACTTCCTCTACTACCCGATCCAGTACGAAGGTCAGGAGTGCTCCAAGAACATCTTCTACAGCGGTGCCGATCCGAAGCAACAGGCTGAGCCCGCCGTGGATTGGCTGCTGAAGAACAAGGGCAAGGAGTTCTTCCTGGTGGGTTCCGACTACGTGTACCCACGTACGGCGAACACGATCATGAAGGAGCAGCTCAAGGCCAATGGCGGCAAGGTGGTTGGTGAGGACTACCTCCCCCTCGGCAACACCGAGGTGGCGCCGATCATTGCCAAGATCAAGCAAGCCCTGCCCAAGGGTGGCGTGATCGTCAACACCTTGAACGGTGACAGCAACGTCGCCTTCTTCAAGCAGATGAAGGCCGCTGGGATCACCCCCAAGAATGGCTATTCGATCATGAGCTTCTCGATCGCCGAGGAGGAGATCGCCGCCATCGGTCCTGAGTACCTCGAGGGCACCTACGGCGCCTGGAACTACTTCCAGAGCCTTGACACCCCGGCTTCCAAGAAGTTCACCGCCGACTTCAAGGCCAAGTACGGCGAGAAGCGGGTCACCAACGACCCTGCTGAAGCTGCCTACGCCATGGTCTACCTCTGGGCCAAGGGCGCTGAAAAGGCCGGCACCACCGATAACAAGAAGGTGCGTGAGGCCCTCATCGGCGTCAGCTTCGATGCCCCCGAGGGCAAGGTGACCGTGCTGCCCAACCACCACCTCGAGAAGCTGGTGCTGATCGGCGAGGTCCAGAAGGACGGGATGTTCAAGATCCTGGAGAACAAGGGCTTCGTGAAGGCCTTGGCCTGGAATCAGTACGTGCCCGAAACCAAGGGTTACGCCTGTGACTGGACCAAGAAGACCCCCGATGCCGGCAAGTTCAAGCTCTGATCGACAGCGTCTGGTTCTGAGTTGGAGGGGAGAGCAATCTCCCCTCTTTTTCTTGCTCGCCCACTGCTGTTTGCCCTGGCCTGAGTCTTTCTCTTACCCGATTTCATCGGGTTGCCATGAATCTTCTCTACGAAACCCTGTTCAACGGCCTGGCCATCGGTTCGGTGCTTGTGCTCGCCGCCCTGGGTCTGGCGGTGGTCTTCGGCCTGATGGGGGTCATCAACATGGCCCATGGCGAACTGATGATGATCGGCGCCTACACCACCTACGTGGTGCAGAACATCTTCAAGGCCTCCCTGCCGGAGTTCCTGTTCCCGATCTACATCCTGGTCTCGATCCCGATCGCCTTTCTGATCAGCGGCCTGGCGGGGCTGTTGCTGGAAAAAACGGTGATCCGCCGGCTCTACGGTCGCCCCCTGGAAACCCTGCTGGCCACCTGGGGCGTCAGCCTGATCCTGCAGCAATTCGTGCGCTCGGTCTCCACCGCCTTCGCCCTCGGACTGGTGCTCGCCGTAGCCCTTGGGCTGCTGCTCCCCCGCCTTACTCCGAAGGGGTGGTGGCAGCAACGTTGGACTCCTCTGTTGGCTAGCGGCAGCTGGATCGTCTCGGGCCTGATCGGCATCGCCTTGGCGGCGGCCCTGGGCCAGCAGCGGTCCCTTGATCAGCCCTGGTTCAGCGCCCGCAACATTGATGTCACGGCTCCCGTCTGGCTGCGGGGTTCCATCGACCTGGGGGCTGTGAACATGCCCACTGCCCGTCTGTTCATCATTGCTCTCACGGTCGTGGCGCTGGTGGCGGTCACCTGGTTCCTGCAGAAGAGTGTCTGGGGCATTCGCATCCGCTCCGTCACCCAGAACCGGCCGATGAGCGACTGCCTTGGCATCCCCACCCAGAAGGTGGATGCCCTCACGTTTCTCGTGGGCTCAGGCCTGGCCGGTGTGGCGGGTGTCGCCGTCACCCTCCTGGGGTCAGTGGGCCCGAACCTCGGTGGTAACTACATCGTCGACTGCTTCATGGTGGTGGTGCTTGGAGGGGTGGGCAAATTGATGGGC
This sequence comes from Synechococcaceae cyanobacterium ELA445, assembly GCA_037134455.1. Classification (GTDB taxonomy): domain Bacteria; phylum Cyanobacteriota; class Cyanobacteriia; order PCC-6307; family Cyanobiaceae; genus ATX-6F1. The sequence continues at coordinate 10,926 of JBAXME010000033.1, forward strand.
ACGGTGGTGGCAGCCCTCGCCATCGGCGTGCTCAGCTACGTGGTGGGCTCCGGTTCCCTGCTGCTGGTATGGAGCACCATGCCCGCGGGCCTCAACGAGTTGGTCACCTTCTTCGCGACGACCTCGATGGCGAAGGTGCTGGTGTTCGCGATCATCGTGGTCTTCCTGCAGTTCCGCCCCGCCGGGATCTTCCCCCCGAAGGGCCGCCTGGTGGAGGCCTGAGCCATGGGCTCCATCACCCCCCAACCCGCCTGGCGACGCCTGCTCCCCTGGGTGCTCATCGTGGCGGCCGCCCTCATCCTGCCGGCGGTGCTTCCCCCCTTCCGCCTCAACCTGCTGGGCCGCTTCCTCTCCCTTGGCATCGTCGCCCTGGGCATCGATCTGATCTGGGGCTTCACCGGCCTGCTGAGCCTCGGCCAGGGAATCTTTTTTGCCATCGGTGGCTATGCCATCGGCATGTACCTGCAGCTCGACAGCCTCGAGCCCGGCCAGCTGCCGGAGTTCTTCGGCCTCTATGGCGTCAAGGAGCTGCCCTCGTTCTGGCAGCCGTTCACCTCACCGGTGTTCACCTTCTTCGCCATCTGGGTGATCCCAGCCCTGGTGGCAGGGGTGCTGGGCTTCCTGGTGTTCCGCAACCGCATCAAGGGGGTCTACTTCTCGATCCTTACCCAGGCGGCGCTGCTGGTCTTCTTCAACTTCTTCAACTGCCAGCAGAAGCTGATCAATGGCACCAATGGCCTGAAGACCGACACCGCTCGCTTCTTCGGTGAGCTGGTGGGCTCCGATGCCGCCCAGCGGCAACTGTTCTGGCTCACGGTGCTGCTGACGGTGGGCGCCTGGCTGCTGACCCGCTGGCTCACCAGCGGCCGTTTCGGCGATGCCCTGATCGCCATCCGCGACGACGAACCCCGCCTGCGCTTCACCGGTTACAACCCCACCGCCTACAAGACCGTGGTGTTCGCCGTGGCCGGTGCCCTGGCCGGGGTGAGCGGTGCCCTTTACACGGTGCAGTCGGGCATCGTCAGCCCCCAGTTCATGGCGGTGCCGTTCTCGATCGAAATGGTGATCTGGGTGGCGGTGGGGGGGCGCGGCACCCTGATCGGTGCGGTGCTCGGAGCCGTGCTGATCAACTACGCCAAGAGCCTGGTGAGTGAGGCCCTGCCGGAAACCTGGCTGTTCATCCAGGGGGGCCTGTTCCTGCTGGTGGTCACCGCCCTGCCCGACGGCCTTGTGGGCTGGTGGCGCTCCGGTGGCCCGGGCCGGATCCAGGCGATGGTGGGCTGGCCCCGCTTAGCACCTACTTACCCCGCCCTTGATTTTGATCCCGCCATGAAGGCAGAGGAAGCCGAACTCACCCCACCGCCCGTTGCCGGAGCCGAGCCATGACGGGCACCCTTCTCCCCGGGGTAAGCCCCCTGCTGGAACTGCGTTCGGTCAGCGTCAGCTTCGATGGCTTCTGGGCCCTCAGCGACCTCAATCTCACCTTGGCCCCTGGGGAGCTCCGGGCCGTGATCGGCCCCAATGGAGCCGGCAAGACCACCTTTCTTGATGTGATCACCGGCAAAGTGAAGCCCACCAAAGGGGATGTGTTCTTCCGGGGCCGTTCCTTGGTGGGCACCCCCGAGCACAAGATCGCCCGCCTCGGCATCGGCCGCAAATTCCAGACTCCGCGGGTGTACGAGAACCTCACCCCCCGCCGGAACCTGGAGCTGGCGGTCAGCCAGCGCAACGGTCCTTTTGATCTGCTGTTTGGTGGCCTTGATGGCAACTCCCGGGAGAAGGTGCAGAAGTTGCTGGCGGTGGTGGGTTTAGAGGCCCATGCCAATGAGCGGGCCGGGGGGCTGTCCCATGGCCAGAAGCAGTGGTTGGAGATCGCCATGCTGGTGGCCCAGGATCCCGACCTGCTGCTGGTGGATGAGCCGGTGGCGGGCCTCACCGATGAGGAAACCAAGCGCACCTCCGATCTGCTCAAGCAATTGGCCGGCGACCACACCGTGCTGGTGATTGAACACGACATGGAGTTCATCCGTGACCTGGAGTCTCCGGTCACGGTGCTGCATGAGGGCCATGTGCTCTGTGAGGGGCCCATGGACCAGGTACAGAACGATCCCAAGGTGATCGAGGTGTACCTCGGTAGTGAAACCGAGGAGGAAGTCGAAGCCCATGGTGCAGAGGGGATTGACCCATGACCACACTCCAGAGTCCTTTAACGCCCACGCCCGTCGAGTCCTCGCTGCTCAACATTCGTGGCCTCAACGTCTACTATGGCGAGAGCCATATTCTGCGCAACGTCGACCTCAGCGTGAACCAGGGTCAGATGGTTTGCTTGATTGGTCGCAACGGAGTTGGCAAGACCACCCTGCTCAAAACCGTGATCGGTCTGTTGCGCCAGCGCAGCGGCGGGGTGGAACTGAGCGGCAACGATCTCTCCGCGCTGCCTCCCCACCGGCGGGCCCGCAACGGCATCGGCTACGTGCCCCAGGGGCGCGAGATCATTCCCCAGCTCACCGTGCGGGAGAACCTCTTGCTGGGCCTGGAGGCCCTGCCCGGTGGCCTGGGTAAGAACCGCCACATTGATCCGCTCGTGTACGAGCTGTTCCCGATCCTCGAGAAGTTCCTGAACCGCCGCGGTGGCGACCTCAGCGGCGGCCAACAGCAACAGCTGGCCATTGCCCGGGCCCTGCTGGGCAAACCCAAGCTGCTGCTGCTGGATGAACCCACGGAAGGCATCCAGCCCTCCGTGGTGCTCGACATCGAGCGGGCCGTGAAACGGATCATCGCCACCACCGGCATCAGCGTGCTGCTGGTGGAGCAGCACCTGCACTTCGTGCGCCAGGCCGACTGGTACTACGCCATGCAGAAGGGCGGCGTGGTGGCCAGTGGCCCCACGGGCGATTTGAGCAAGGCGGTGATCGATCAGTTCCTCAGTGTCTGAGGCGGCTGTGGTCCGGGGCACCACACCCCGGCCGTCCTGGCGGCCACGGGCAGCTTGGTGGCCAATGTCCGGGCCGCCATCAAAACGCCCCTGTTCGGGGCCTCCAACACCCAGACCTTCGTGGACAACACCTACGCCACAGGCCCCGGCGGTGGCTGAGGGCGCTCAGAGCAGGGAGCGCCAGAGCTGCTCCGCTTCCAAGGCCGTCAACGGGCTGAGGGTTTCGCCTTCGTAACTCCCCAGGGGCCGGCAGCTGAGGCTGTTGATCAACAGGGCACCGGAGGCGCAAGGGAGATCCTCCGGTGCCAGGGGGGCCTCAACGACCAGTCCCAGGTCCAGTGCCCGGTTGCGCATGATGCCCGGGAGGCAGCCGCTGGCCAGGGGCGGGGTCAGCCAGCGGTCTCCCCGCCGCAGCAACAGGTTGCCGGTGGTGCCGCAGCACAGCCCCCCCGCCGTGCTCAGGAGCAGGGCGTCATCGGCGCCGGCGCGTTGGGCTTCGCGGCGGGCGGCAATCGCGGGGCCGTAGGCGAAGGTTTTGCAATGGCTCAACCGGCTGTCGGCGTTGCGGCGCTCATGGCGACTGAGGACGACGCTATGGGGATCAAAGCGCAGCGTTACGGGGCTCAGCTGCAGCCAGAAGCGCGGCCCCTGTCCCGCTGCCGAGGCCGTCCCGTGGTCCTTGGGCATTTCGAGGCCCCGGCCCATGGAGGCCCCCCGGCTCCAGTTCAGGCGCAGGGAGGCCGCGGGCGGCTTGCAGTGCTTCAGGGAGGCTTCCAGGAGTTCCCGGATCGCCTCAGTTCCGGGCGGAGGGGCCATCTCCAGCAGGGCGGCGGAGCGCTGCCAACGCCCCAGGTGAGCCTCCAGCAGCCGGGGTTCCCCCTCCTCCACCAAAACGGTTTCAAACAGGCCGTCCGCCAGGAGCAGACCCCGGTCGTCGAGGGGCAGGTTCAACTCCCCCGGCGTCCCCCATTGGCCGGCGCCCGGGCCCTGCCGGGGATCACCGATCCAGGCCACCGATGCCTGCTCAGCCCGCACTGAACTCATGCCAGGGCCTCCAGCAGTGGCTTGATCTTCCAACCCATCTCCTCCCCTTCCCTGGCTGGGTCGGAGTCGGCCACGATGCCGCAGCCGGCATGGACCCGCAGGCTCCGATCCTTCACCAGCACGCTGCGGATCAGGATGTTGCTGTCGAAGCTTCTGCCCGGGCCGAGGCGAAACAGGCTGCCGCAGTAGGGACCCCGCGCCACCGGCTCCACTTCGTTGAGGCGCCGGCAGGCCCGCACCTTCGGCGCGCCGGTGATCGAGCCCCCGGGCCAGCAGGCCCGCAGCAGTTCCACCACGCTGCACTCGCTCCGCAGCTGCCCCTCCACCACGGAGGTGAGGTGATGCACCTGGCGGTAGCTCTCCAGCCCCACCAGCTGGGGCACGTCGATCGAGCCCGGCACGCACACCCGGCCAAGGTCATTGCGCAGCAGATCCACGATCATCACGTTCTCGGCGCGGTCCTTGGGGCTGCTGATCAATGCAGCCGCTTCGAGGGCGTCGGCGTCCGGGTCGGCCTGGCGGGGCCGGGTGCCCTTGATTGGCCGGGTTTCCACCTGTCCCGTCTCACGCACCTGCAGGAACCGCTCCGGTGAGGCCGAGAGCACCGCTTCGCCGCGGGCCTCACCGGAGGCGATCGCCAGGGCCGAGAACGGCGCCGGGCAGGCGCGGCGCAGCCGCCCGTAGAGGGCCAGTGGGTCCGGTGCCTCGGCCCGCTCGCATTCACAGCAGGCGCTGAGGTTGGCCTGGAACAGATCACCGGCGGTGATCCAGTCCTGGATGCGCTCCACCTGGGCGGCGAAGCGGGCGGCGCCGGTGTGCCACTGCCAGGCGGTGATGGGAATCGGTGGGGCCTCGGCCAGGGGCGCTGGGCCCTCCCCCGCCGGCAGGGCTTCCACCACGGCGGCCACGGCCTCCAAGCGCTGGGCGTCATCCCCCTCCAACCACAGCTGCCGCTCCCGCCGGTCCACATGCAGCAGTGGGTCGTAGCGGCCCGCCCACAGCGTCGCCATCGCCGGTGTCTGCCAGTGGTCGCCCGGTTCCACCCAGGCCCCCGCCTCGTAGTTGAGCCAGCCGAGCCAGGTGCCGCCGCCAGCCTCCAGCCTCTCCAGGGTGGCGAAGGGATCCGATGCTCCGTTCTGCCCCGGCAGGCCCCGGCAGCAGACACTCTCCAGCGGTTCCACCGCCAGCAGCCCATGGCGGCTGAGGTCGTCCCCACCCGGTCGGGCCTCCCTTTCCTCCTCGCCCTGATCAGGGTTTTCGCCGTCGAGCCACACCATCCCTTCGCGGCCGAAGGCGTCCGCCAGGGCCACCGCCACCGCCCAGGGATCCCGCCACGGCAGGTCGCGCCTCAAGGTTGGCGGCTGGCCAGATCGGGCCGACCCGCCTCGATCAGGGCGGCGTCCCGGATGCGGCAGCTGTCGCAGCGGCCGCAGGGTTCGGCGCCGCCCGTGTAGCAGCTCCAGGTGTGCTCGATCGGCACCCCCAGCCGCAGGGCCTCCCTGACAATGCGGGCCTTGCTCCAGGTGAGCAGGGGGGCCCACAGGCGGGTGCCCCTGCCTTCGCGACCGACCTTGCTGGCCAGATCCGCCAGCGATTGAAAGGCATCGAGGTAGTCGGGGCGGCAGTCGGGGTAGCCGGAGTAGTCGACGGCGTTGACCCCCAGCACCAGCTGCCTGGCGCCGCGGGCCTCCGCCAGGCTCAGCCCCAGGGCGATGAATACCGTGTTGCGACCGGGCACGTAGGTGGAGGGGATCACCCCCTCCTCGACGCCGGCCGTGGGGACGCTCAGGGCGTTGTCGGTGAGGGAGGAGCCACCCCAGGCGGCCAGGTTCACGGCGATGGTCTGGTGCTCCGCCAGGGCCAGTCGCTCCGCCAGGTTGCGGGCGGCCTCCAGTTCGCGCCGGTGGCGCTGGCCGTAGTCGAACGACAGGCCGATCACCCGCTGCCCCGCTTCGATCGCCAGGGCCGCTGCGGTGGCGGAATCCAGGCCACCGGAGAGCAGCACCACGGCCGTGCCGGGGTGGGGGCCGGACGGGGGAACGGCGGAGGCCAACGGCGCGGGGGTTCGGTGGCGGCCATGATCATGGCAGTTGAATTCGGGTCCGGATGGTTCGTAGGCGTGGAGTGGGAGGGCCCTTCCTCCTGGCGGGACTGCTGGGGACGGTGATCGGCGGCGCCCCGGTGGCCCGGGCAATCCCGCAGCTCGATCTGAAGCCCTATCCGGCTCCCGCCAACGGGGAACAGCGTTGGGTGATCCAGTTGCCAGGCCTGCTGCCCCCCCCGAAGGATCCGGCGCTCTCAACCGATCCGGCCGACTGGCGGGTGCAGCTGATCGTGGGCCGCACCCTTCCGCTCGACTGCAACCTGCACCGCCTCGGCGGCAAGCTCAAGCCTGAGACCCTGCCGGGCACGGGCTTCACCCTGTTTCGCTTTGGCGATGTCGGGCCCCTGCTGTCCACCCGCAAGGCCTGCCCCCCGGGCGAACCCCTCAAGCCCCAGTTCGTGACGGCCGGCAGCAAGCCGTTCGTGGTGCCCTACAACGCCAGCCTGCCGATCGTGGTCTATGCCCCGAAGGAGTTCGAGGTGCGCTGGCGGCTCTGGAAGGGGGAGAGGGAGACCCGCAACGCGATCCAGCGCTGATGCCCAACCGGGATCACTGATCGGACGGGCGGTGCCAGGAAGCCTGAGGATGGCGGATCGTTGTCCACGCCAGGCCATGCGCTTCCTGGTCCGATCGGGCCGTGGCCCCTTTCTGCTGGCAGGCCTGATGGCTGTGGCCGTCGCCAGCGGCGGCTGTCAGCGTCTGCCGGTCAATCTGCAGGTGTCGATCTCGCCTGGCGCCGGCGCCGATCGCCTGTCGAGGGAGAGCCTCAACCGGCTCTCCACCCAGATGGCGCAGGAATTCATGCAGACCAACCCCGGGGTCCACCTGCACATGCGCTACATCTCGGAGGCCCAGGTGCTGGACACCCTCTCGGCCCGTTCTTCGCTCGGGGTCGGTCCCGACCTGATGATCACCAGGGCCGCGCCGGCCCAGGCGCTGGCCCAGAAGGGCCTGAGCCGTCCCAGTGAACTGGGCCCAGCCCAACTCGCCCCCCTGGCCATCCAATACCTGCCTGGGTTCCGCCAGGGCAATCGCTATCTCGCCCTGCCCTTTTTGGTGCAGCCGACCCTGGCCTGTTACGACCGGCGGCGCATCACGGGGCCTCCCCAGCGCCTGGACGACGTCGTGACCCTGGCCGCTGCGGGCAGGCGCATGGGCCTGCCGCTGCGGTTCAACGAGTTGCTGTGGACCGCGACCGGCTTCGGGGCCGATGCCCCGCTGATCCGGATGCTCGATGGGGACCGGGGGAGCAGGGGTGTCGGCGGCAGTCTTGATGCGGCCGACCGCAGGGCCGCGCTCGCCTGGCTGCAGTGGCTCTACCGCGCCAACGTCCAGCCCACGCTGAAGTTCTTTGACTCCGGCGATGAGCTTGTGCAGGGCCTGGCGGCCGGACAGCTGGACTGGATCAGCTGCAACGCCACCGCCATCCGCCGGTTGCGGCGCGCCCTGGGCGCCAACCTGGCCGTGTCCGCCTTGCCCAAAACCAATGACGGCGAGCCTTCCAGGGCCTTCGCCCGGCTGCTGTTGATCAGTTTTGGTCGTGATTCCAATCGCGAGGAGCGGCGCATGGCCCAGAAATTTGCCCTGTTCGCGCTCAATGACTTCAGCCAGACCAACCTGATGGAACGCGCCATCGGCAACATGCCCGTCAATCGGAACGTGATCGTGCCGGTCAAGAACGTGCCCGAACTGGCAGCGATGCAGGAGAGCCTGGTCAGTTCGATCGTGCCCGATTTCCGCACGGGTGTCGCCTCCGTACGGCTGGCTTCGCCGATGAGCCAGTTGCTCAAGCAGACGATCTACGGCGATCTCACTCCCGCCGAGGCGCTGCGCCAGATGGAGGCCCTCGCCAGGGGGCCCGTTGCTGAGGGGTAGGGGCGATGCATGAGCTTCTCTTTCTGATCGGCGGCTGGCTTGGCCTGCTGGTGCGGGGCTCGGTGCTCCTGCAGCTGGCGATCCTTCTAGGCGTGCTGGTGCTCCATCAGGCCTGGAAACATTGCCGCCGACCTTCGCTGGCCAGTTGGCAGCCGGTGCTGGCCAAGCTGTTGGCGATCGCGATCCTGGCGGCGGCGGCGGCCCTGGTGGCCTGGCTGGGGAGGGCCGCCGGCCTGATCACCCTGGCGGCCCAATTGCTGGGGGTGTGGACGGCCCTTGATGGCCTGCGCCTGATCCTGCGGCGTTGGCAGCCGCCCGAGGTGGTGGAGTCCTACTGGTTCCGTGCCGTACGGCCCCTGTTTCTGGCGCTGGCGGTGCTGCTGTGCATCGATCGCCTCGATGGCCTCGAGACGGTTGGCGGAGTGCCGCTGATCGAGCTGTTCGGAGCGCATTTCACCGTTGGTGGCGCCGTGCTGCTGGTCAGCCTGCCTTACTTCCTGGTGGTGCTCTCGGAGCTGCCGGTGATCTTCCTCGGCTTTCTGCTGCAGCGGTTGATCGGGCTGAGCACCGTCAGCCGCAAGGTATTCGAGCTGATCTTCCGCTACCTGCTGATCGGGGTGGGGGTGCTGTGGCTCGCCAGCAAGATCGGCTTCAGCGGCACCACCATCGCCGCCATCGCCGGCGGCCTGTCGGTGGGTCTGGGCTTCGGCATCAAGGAGGTGTTCTCCAACTTCGTCAGTGGCCTGTGGCTGTTGTTCGAGGGGTCGGTGCGGCCCGGGGAGGTGCTGTTCATCGACGGCGATCACTGTGAGGTCCGCAGCCTGGGTTTGCGGGCCGCGGTGCTCTGGCGCCAACGCGACAACGTCGAGCTGGTGGTGCCCAACCAAACGTTCTTCACGGCCACGACCAACACCTTCACCGGTACCGATCGCCTGCGCCGCAGTGAGGTGAAGGTGGGGGCCTCCTATCGCCATGACCCCGACCGGGTGATGGCCCTGCTCGAGGAACTGGCGCGCGCCAATCCACGGGTGTTGGCCCAGCCTGCGCCGATCGCGCTGATCCTTGACTACGGAGATTCCTCGATCGAGTACGCCCTGCGGTTCTTCATCGCCAATCCGATGGAGCACGTCGCCATCTGCAGCGAGGTGCGCCGTGCCATCTGGCATGCCTTCCAGGACCATGGGATCGAGATCCCCTTCCCCCAGCGGGTGCTGCACACCAGCCGCGACGATTGAATGGGGCTGGGCCCACCGGGCTCAGCGCACCCCCAGCCACTTGTGGCTCTGGAGGCTGAGTCGCCAGGCCGGGTAACGGCGGACATGGGCGATGGCCAATGTAGTGCCTTCCTGGCTTTCCCAACCTGGCTGCAGCAGCAGTTGGGGCCCCGCCGCATTGGCACCGGTACCGCTGCGCAGCTCCCGCGCCCCGCGGGCCATGGCCTCGGCAAAGATCAGATCGCTGGGTCCATGGACCACCACCTTGAGCTCCTGGCAGGCGGCCAGCAGTTCATCGGTGGGGGGGAGATGGGGCTTGGGGGAGAGGGTGATCCAGTCGAACCGGCCGCTGAGCGGCTCCACGCCGCTGGTTTCCAGGTGCAGGGGCAGGGCACCGGCCTCCCCTCCGCCCTGGCGCAGGGCCGCGCAGAGGGCCCCGAGATCGTGGTGGAGCGGTTCGCCTCCGGTGATCACCACGAAGGCGGCGCCGGCCGCGGCGGCGGCATCTGTTTCCTCCGCCAGCTCGCTGAGGTGGCGGAGGGGGTGGGCCTCCTGGGGCCAGGAGTGCTTGGTGTCGCACCAGCTGCAGCCCACCCGGCAGCCCGCCAGGCGGATGAAGAAGGCGCTGCGGCCCGCGTGCAGGCCTTCCCCCTGGAGGGAGTGGAAGGTTTCCACCACCGGAAGCCCCGCCGCCACGGGCTCGCTCACGCCTCTTCTCTCCGCCAGGCCTCTGGGTCGACCCTACCCAACCCGGTTGTCAACTACGTTCTGCGGCGCCATCAGCGCATAACCTTGATTTAATTGCCCATGGGTTCCTTTGCGTCCCGATCCGTGGCTCACCCCTGAGGTGGTCAGCCAGCTGGCCCGCCACAACCTGCTGCGGCCCCTGATCAAGCAGCAGGTGCTGGCCGAGCTGGCTTCGGAGTTCCCTCTGGCGGAGGAGGAGCGCCGCCAGGTGATCGAGGGCGTTCGGCGGGAGAGGGGCCTGGAAACCCCTGAAGCCCTTGAGCGTTTCCTGGCCGCCAACCTGCTGGAGGAGAACGATCTGCGTGAACTGGCGGAGCAACCCCTACGGCTGCAACGGGCCCTGGAGGCCCGCTTCACGGCCCGTGCCGGTGTGCGTTTCCTGAGCCGAAAGAATCAGCTGGACCGGGTGGTCTACAGCCTGCTGCGGGTAAAGGACCCTGGCCTGGCCCGGGAGCTCTATCTGCGCATTGCCGAGGGGGAGGCCGATTTCACTGACCTGGCGTCCCGTTACTCCGAGGGGCCGGAGAGGGACAGCCGGGGCATTGTCGGTCCGGTGCCCCTCACCCAGGCCCATCCCCAGCTGGCCGAGCGGCTGCGCACTGCCCCGGTGGCAACGTTGCTGGAGCCATTTGTGGTGGAGTCCTGGTGGCTGGTGGTGCGGCTGGAGAGCCAGACATCCGCCACCCTCGATCAGGCCACCGAACGGCAGATGGCGGCCGAGTTGCTGGAGGAATGGGCGGAAGAGGAGGTGGGTCTGCGCCTGGCCAATCTCTCGCGCCAGCGGCTGGCCCAGCAGCCGGCTGCTCCCCAGCCCGATGGGCCCAGTCCCCTGGTTGCCCGATGACAACGGCTCCCTCCCTGGCCGCCGTTCTCGCGCACCCCGCCTTTGCGGAGCTTTCGCCCGACGGCCGCGCCCGGCTGGAGGCCGGCGCCCGGCTGAGCAGCTACGCCCTCGGCCAAAGCCTCTGCAGCGGCGACCTGATCCCCAGCGAAATCCTGCTGCTGCTGGAGGGGAAGGCCCGGCTGCTGGTGCGGGAGTCCGGCCGTCTGCTCACCTTGCAGCGGTTGGGGCCCGGCCAGTTTGTGGGCCTGGCCTCGCTGCTGCGGGCGGCCGCCTGCGAGGAGGTGAGTGCCGCTGAAGAGGTGGTGGCTGCGGCCCTTCCCGATGGCCTGGTGCTGGAGTTGCTCCAGGGGGAGCCCACCTTCGCCGCCTGGTGCGCCTCCCAGCTGTTCAGCGCCGAGCTGGCGGCCCTGCTGCAGGAGCTGCGCCGCCAGCATCCCCAGCAGCCCATGAGCCTGGTGGAGCTGTTTGAGCGGGTCGCACCGGAGGCCCGGATGGTGGCGCCGAGCGCCCAGGTGCTGCGGCTCTTGCCCGCCGATCAGGTGCTGCTGGTGTCCAGCAACAACCTGGAGCAGCACCCGATCGGTAGCCGGCTGGATCCCGCCGCCGGTGCGCCCGAGGCGCTGCCACCGTTGCCTCCTCGCCTCATTGCCCTGCCCCTGGCCCTGGAGGCGGACCTGACGGATCCCGCAGGCCAGCCCGAGGCTCCGGGGAACGGGTTGGGCTCGGCCCTGGTGGCCGTCGGTTCCTCCGCCGTGGCGGGACCACCCCTGGCCTCGGGCCTGGATCTGGGCCAGCGGGACCGCCCCGCCTTCCGCCTGCTGCGGGGCAACGGTCCCCTGGAGGAAACCCTCGCCTGCTTCCAGATGCTGGCGGCCGAGCTGCGGTTGCCCTTCCGCCGAGACGCGATCGAGAAGATCCTGCGCGATGCCCTGCGCCGGGGCCAGAGCCCTGATCTGCAGCTCTGCGGCAACCTGGCCGCGATGATGGGCCTGCATGTCAGCGGCGTGCGGGTGCCGGCCTCCCAGGGCACCCGCCTGATGACCCCGGCCCTGATCCCCTGGCAGGGGGGCTTCGCCCTGGTGCGCTCCAGCAACGCCCGTGGCCTGCTGCTGGCCTCCCCCCGTGATGGCTGGGTCGAACTCACCCCCCGCCAGATCCTGGAGGAGTTCCCCGAGGGCATCGAACTGCTGCTGGTGGAACGCAGCAGCGCAACACCGGAGCAGCGCTTCGGCTTCGGTTGGTTCTGGCCGGCCCTCAAGCGGCACCGCGGCATCCTCTTCCAGGTGCTGTTGGCCTCGTTCGTCGTCCAGCTGTTCAGCCTGGCCAACCCCCTGCTGATCCAGGTGATCATCGACAAGGTGATCAGCCAGCGCAGCCTCGACACCCTGCAGGTGCTTGGTTTTGCCCTGGTGGTGGTCACCCTGATGGAGGGGGTGATCGGCTCGCTGCGCACCTTCCTGTTCACCGAGACCACCAACCGCATCGATCTGCGACTCGGCGCCGAGGTGATCGACCATCTGCTGCGGTTGCCCCTCAGTTACTTCGATCGCAGGCCGGTGGGGGAGCTGGGCACCCGCATCGCCGAGCTGGAAAAGATCCGCTCCTTCCTCACCGGCCAGGCCCTGACCACGGTGCTCGATGCCGCTTTCTCGGTCATCTACATCGTGGTGATGGTCTTCTACAGCTGGGTGCTGACCCTGATCGCCCTCTGTGTGGTGCCGATCCAGGTGCTCCTCACCGTGCTGGGGGCCCCCCTGTTCCGCCGCCAGTACCGCGACGCGGCCCTGGAGAACGCCCGCACCCAGAGCCACCTGGTGGAGGTGCTGGGCGGCATCCAGACGGTGAAAGCCCAGAACGTGGAGATGATCAGCCGCTGGAAGTGGCAGGACTTCTACGCCAAGTACATCTCCCGCAGCTTCGAGAAGACGATCACCGGCACGGCCCTCAACGAGACCAGCCAGGTGCTGCAGAAGCTCTCCCAGCTGTTGGTGCTGTGGGTGGGCACCACCCTGGTGCTCAAGGGTGAACTCACCCTTGGTCAGCTGATCGCCTTCCGCATCATCAGTGGCTATGTGACCCAGCCGCTGCTGCGGCTCTCCTCCATCTGGCAGAGCGTTCAGGAGCTCAAGGTGTCGTTCGAGCGCCTTGCCGATGTGGTGGACACCCCCGAGGAGTCGGGGGAAGCGGACAAGCAGAAGATTCCCCTGCCACCGATCGAGGGGGAGATCCGCTTTGAAGATGTGAGTTTCTCCTTCCAGCCCGGGGCGCCGCCGGTGCTCAGCCACATCGATCTGGCCATCCCCGCCGGCACCTTCGTGGGGGTCGTGGGCCAGAGCGGCAGCGGCAAGAGCACCCTCACCAAGCTGCTGTCGCGGCTGTATTCACCCCAGAGCGGCCGCATCTTGATCGACGGCCATGACATCGACAAGGTGGAGCTCTACTCGCTCAGGCGCCAGATCGGCATCGTGCCCCAGGACCCCCTGTTGTTCTCCGGCAGCGTCGCCGAGAACATCGCCCTCACCGACCCCGATGCCACCAGCGACGCGATCGTGGCGGCGGCCCGGCTGGCCTGCGCCCATGACTTCATCATGGAGTTGCCGGCCGGCTACAGCACCCCTGTGGGGGAGCGGGGGGCGAGCCTCTCCGGCGGCCAGCGCCAGCGCATCGCCCTGGCCCGCACCCTGCTGAGCCGCCCCAAGCTGTTGGTGCTCGATGAGGCCACCAGCGCCCTCGATTACGCCACCGAGCGGCAGGTGTTTGACAACCTGATCGAGAACGTCAAGCACGCCACGGTCTTCTTCATCACCCACCGGCTCTCCACGATCCGGCGGGTGGAGCGGATCGTGATGCTGGACCAGGGGGCCGTGGCGGAGTCGGGCCGCCATGAGGAGTTGATGGCCCAGCGCGGCCGCTATTACACCCTGGTGCAGCAGCAGGAGGACGAGCCATGAGCCCCAAGGACAAGCCCGGTGCGATCATTCGCGCCGCCCAGGGCGCCATCGAGCGCAGGGTTCAGTCGAGCCAGGAGGAGATGGCGCTGCAACAGTCGCGCTTTCTGGCCCGCACCCTCACCTGGACCCTGATCGGTTGCACCGGCCTGGCGGTGGCCTGGCTGGCCCTGGCGAAGACCGAGGAGGTGGTGGTGGCCCCGGGGAAGCTGGAGCCGATCGGCAGCGTCAAGGTCGTGCAGATGCCCGTCGGCGGCGTGCTCGGGGCCATGCTCGTGAAGGATGGCGAGCGGGTGAAGAAGGGCCAGGTGCTGCTCAGGCTCGACAACGAGACCACCCTCGATCGCCAACAAAGCCTGCTCAAGACCATCACCGCCAAGGAGGAACAGCTGCGCCTCAAGCAGGTGGAGTTGGCCCGCACCCTCAACCTCAACGACACCGAGCAGGGGGTGCTGGGCCGCAACCGCAACCTGGAGCAGGAGATCCTCGATCGCCTCGAATCCCTCCAGAAGGCCGGTGCCTCCGCCGAACTTCAGTACCTGCAGCAGCGCAACAAGGTGAAGGAGGTGGACGGCGAGATCGCCAAGACCAAGGTGGACCGCCTGCGTCAGAGCGCGATCCTGGAGCAGGCGATTGAGCAGCTGAAGGGGGAGCTGCTCGATCTGCGCAGCAAGCTCACCGAGCTGCGGGTCAACATCCGCTACCAGGACATCCGCTCTCCGGTGGATGGGGTGGTGTTCGATCTCAAGCCCACCGGCCCGGGCTTCGTGGCCCAGGGCAGTGAGCCGATCATGAAGATTGTGCCCTACGACAACCTGCAGGCGAAGGTGGAGATCCCCAGCGACAAGATTGGCTTCGTGCGCGTCGGCAAGTTGGCGGAGATCAGCATTGATTCGTTCCCCTCCTCCGATTTCGGCGTGGTCGAGGGAACCGTGAAGGAGATCGGCTCCGATGCCCTGCCCCCCGATCAGGTCAACAAGACCTACCGCTATCCAGCCCAGATCCAGTTGGCCCAGCAACAGCTCAAACTCAAATCCGGCCAGTTGCTGCCCCTACAGGTGGGCATGTCCCTGACGGCGAACATCAAGCTGCGCAAGGTGAGCTACCTGCAGTTGTTGCTCAGCGATTTCAAGGACAAGACCGACTCGCTCAAGAAGATTTGAGCGCGGCACTGCCGCGGGTGTAGGCCTCCTCCGGTGAGGAGGGCAGCCGCTGCTGGGCTGCCTCGATCAGCCCCCTGAACAGGGGGTGGGGCCTCCCGGGCCGGGAAAGGAACTCCGGGTGGTACTGGCAGGCGGTGAAGAAGGGGTGGTTCTTGAGTTCGATCAGCTCCACCAGACGCCCATCGGGGGAGGTGCCGCTGATCTCGTAGCCCGATTCAAGGAACAGGCTGCGGTAGGCGTTATTGAACTCATAGCGGTGGCGGTGGCGTTCGTAGACCACCTGTTCGCCGTAGAGCTTCTGGCCCAGGGTGCCCGGCACCAGCCTGCAGGGGTAGACCCCCAGCCGCATGGTGCCCCCCAGGTCCACCACGTCCTGCTGTTCGGGCAGCAGGTGGATGACCGGATGGGGCGAGTTGGCATCGAGTTCGGCGCTGGTGGCCCCCTCCAGACCCGCCTGGTTGCGGGCCCACTCGATCACGGCGCACTGCATGCCCAGGCAGAGCCCCAGGAACGGCACCCGCTGCTCCCGGGCCCAGCGGATCGCCGCCACCTTGCCGTCCACGCCCCGGTTGCCGAAGCCTCCGGGCACCACCACCGCATCCATGCCCTTGAGCAGGGTGTCGGCCCCCTGGGACTCGATCTGCTCGGCGCAGATCCAGTGCAGGTCGAGGGAGGCATCGCGGTCGATGCAGGCGTGGCGCAGGGCCTCCACCACCGAGAGGTAGGCGTCGTTGAGGGTGACGTACTTGCCCACCAGGGCCACCTTCACCGCCTGGCCCGGGTTGCGCAGTTTGCGCACCAATTCGGCCCAGCGGGCCATGTCGCTGTCGTGGTCTTCCAGGCCGAGGGTGTCGAGCACCTCTCGGCACAGGCCTTCCCGTTCCAGGGCGATCGGCACGGCGTAGATGCTGTCGGCATCGAGGGCGGGGATCACTGCCTTGGTGGAGACACCGCAGAAACCGCCGATCTTGGCCCGCAGGTCTTCGCTGATGGGCCGGTCGCTGCGGCACACCAGCACATCGGGCTGGATGCCGATCGAGCGGAGCTCCTTGACCGAGTGCTGGGTGGGCTTGGTCTTGATCTCCCCGGAGGTGCCGATGTAGGGCAGCAGGGTGACATGCACGTAGGCCAGGTCGCCGCGGCCCACGTCGCCCCGGAATTCCCGAATCGCCTCCAGGAACGGCAGCGATTCGATGTCGCCGACGGTGCCGCCGATCTCGGTGATCACCACGTCGGCGCCACTGTTGGCCGCCACCCGGTGGATGCGCTCGCGGATCTCGCGGGTGATGTGGGGGATCACCTGTACCGTGCCGCCGTTGTAATCACCCCGCCGCTCTTTGTTGATCACCGATTGGTAGATCGAGCCCGTGGTCACGCTGTTGAGGCGCGACATGGCGGTGTCGGTGAAGCGCTCGTAGTGGCCCAGGTCGAGGTCGGTTTCGGCGCCGTCTTCGGTGACGAACACCTCGCCGTGCTGGAAGGGGCTCATGGTGCCCGGATCCACGTTCAGGTAGGGATCGAGCTTGAGGATCGAAACGCTGTAGCCCCTCGATTTCAGCAACCGGCCCAGGCTGGCGGCCACGATCCCCTTACCGATGCTGGAGACCACCCCGCCGGTGACAAAGACGAATTTGGCCGCATGGCCGCGGCTGGCGGGCGGGGAGTTGCTGGCCATGGCCACTGGGTCGATGGCCCAATCTACCGCTGGTATCCAGGCCCCCCTGAGCGTCCGGTGGCCTCAGCTCTCCAGCAGGCTGCGCAGCATCCAGGCGGTCTTCTCGTGGATCTGCAGGCGCTGGGTGAGCAGGTCTGCGGTGGGCTGATCGTCGGCGGCGGACACCACGGGGAACAGGCTGCGGGCCGTGCGGGCCACGGCCTCATGGCCCTTGACCAGCTCGCGCACCATGTCCAGGGCGCCCGGCTGCCCCTCCGTTTCAGGGATCGAGGCAAGGGCCGCGAAGTGCGCTCCGCCGTAGGGGGCTGGGAAACCCAGGGCCCGGATGCGCTCCGCGATCACGTCCAGGGCCGTCCACAACTCCGTGTACTGGTCCATGAACATCAGGTGGAGCGTGTTGAACATCGGCCCGGTGACGTTCCAGTGGAAGCCGTGGGTTTTGCCGTAGAGCACGTAGCTGTCCGCCAGGAAACTGCCCAGGCCCTCGGCGATCTGTTGGCGCTGGGCTTCGGGAATGCCGATGTCGATGGACGGGGCCATGGGGGAAGGGAGGTGATCCGCCAAGCCTATGCAGGAGCCACCAGGGAGAGGGGGGTCAGTCGGACTCCTCAGTCCAGGTGCTGGCCACGTGCAGTTCCTCCAGTTGCTGGGGCGAAACGCCGGCGGGGGCCGAGGTGAGCAGGCAGCGGGCCTGCTGGGTCTTGGGGAAGGCGATGGTGTCGCGGATCGACTCCTCGCCCGCCAGCAGCATCACGATCCGGTCCACGCCAAAGGCCAGGCCGCCGTGGGGCGGGGCCCCCAGGTCGAGGGCCTCCAGGAGGAAGCCGAACTGCTGTTCCGCCTCCTCCAGGGGCAGACCGATGGTCTGGAGCACCTGCCGTTGCAGGGCTGAATCGTGGATGCGCAGGGAGCCTCCCCCCAGCTCCAGGCCGTTGAGCACCAGGTCGTAGGCCTGGGCGCGGGCCGTGGGCAGCCGCTCGCCCCAGGCCGCCGGATCGTCGCCGAGGTCGTCGGCGTTGGGGGCGCAGAAGGGGTGGTGCAGGGCCTCGAGCCGGTTCTCACCGGCGTTGAACTCGAACATCGGGAAATCCACCACCCAGAGGAAGTTCCAGGTGTCGTTGGCTTTGCCTTCGCTGATCAGGCCCAGCTCCTTGGCCAGGAACTGGCGCACCCGATCGAGGGCCTTGTTCACCGTGGCGGTGTCGCCGGCCCCGAATAGCAGCAGGGTGCCGGGAGTGGCGCCGGTGCGTGCCAGCAGCTCGGCCTTGCCCTCCTCGGAGAGGTTGTCCTTGATGGCGCCGATGCTGTCGATCTCCCCGTTCTCGCGCACCCGGATGAAGGCCAGCCCGCCGGCGCCGGCGGCGGTGGCTTCGCCGAACACATCGCCGCCCGGCTTGATGCGCACGTTGCTGAGGGCGTCGTTGCCGCCGGGGATGGCAATCACCTTCACGGCGCCGCCGCTGGCCACGGCGCCGCTGAACACCTTGAAGCCGCTGCTGGCGAAGATGTCACTCACGTTCACCAGCTCCAGGCCGTAGCGGGTGTCGGGGCGGTCGGTGCCGTAGCGCTCCATCGCCTCCGCCCAGGTGAGCCGGGGGAAGGGGCGGGGCAGCTCGATGCCCTTGATCTGCTTCCAGATGGCGGCGATCAGGCCCTCGTTGAGCTCCAGGATCTCCTCCTGCCCCAGGAAGCTCGCCTCGATGTCCAGTTGGGTGAACTCGGGCTGGCGGTCGGCCCGCAGGTCTTCATCGCGGAAGCAGCGGGCCACCTGGTAATAACGCTCGATGCCCCCCACCATCAGCAGCTGCTTGAACAGCTGGGGTGACTGGGGCAAGGCGAACCAGTCGCCACCGTTCACCCGCGAGGGCACCAGGTAGTCGCGGGCGCCCTCGGGGGTGGAGCGGGTGAGGATCGGGGTCTCCACCTCGATGAAGCCCTGCTCTTCAAGGAAGTGGCGGGCGCTGCGGACGGTGGCGTGGCGCAGGCGCAGGTTGCCGTTCATGCGCTCGCGGCGCAGGTCGAGATAGCGGTGGCGCAGGCGCAGTTCCTCGCGCACGGTCTCGTCGTCGTGCACCGACACCGGGAAGGGCAGGGTGCGCTTGACGGTGTTCAGCACCGTGATGGTTTCTGCCAAGACCTCCACCTCGCCGGTGGCCAGGCGCTCGTTCATTGATTCGGCTGGGCGGCGGCGCACCCGGCCCTCGATCCGCAGCACGGTTTCGCTGCGCACCTGTTCGGCCACCGCAAAGGCGCCCTGCCCCCGGTCGGGGTCGACGGTGACCTGCACGGTGCCGCTGCGGTCCCGCAGGTCGATGAAGATCACCCCGCCGTGGTCACGGCGTCGATCCACCCAGCCGCAGAGCTGGACGGTCTGATCGACGACATCGCTGCGCAGGTCGCCGCATCCGTGGCTGCGCATGGGTTGGGGCAAAGGGGGAAGGGCGAGTTTCCCACAGGGCCCTTTAGCCCCGCCTGTAAAAGGGCCGCTTCACCACCACGGCCGGCTCGGCCTTGCCCCGGATCTCCACCGCCAGCTCCGTGCCCAGCCGCGCCGCCGCCACCGGCACGTAGGCCAGGGCAATGGCCTCTCCCAGCGTGGGGGACCAGGTGCCGCTGGTCACCTCCCCCACCACCTGGCCGTCCTGGAGCACGGGATAGGCGTGGCGGGCGATGGCCCGGCCGCCCAGCTTGAGGCCCACGAGGCGCCGACCCACCCCTTCGGCGGTTTGCCGCTCCAGGGCTTCGCGGCCGATGAAGTCCGCCGGCATCTCCAGGTGCACCAGCCAGCCCAGCCCCGCCTCCAGGGGGCTGGTGGCGGCGTCCATGTCGTTGCCGTAGAGGTGCATGGCGGCCTCCAGCCGCAGGGTGTCGCGGGCGCCGAGGCCGCAGGGGGTTACCCCTTCCGTCAGCAGCTGTTGCCACAGGGCCAGGCCGGCACGGCGCTCCACCAGCAGCTCGAAGCCGTCCTCGCCGGTGTAACCCGTGCGGCCCACGAA
Organism: Synechococcaceae cyanobacterium ELA445; assembly: GCA_037134455.1. GTDB lineage: Bacteria > Cyanobacteriota > Cyanobacteriia > PCC-6307 > Cyanobiaceae > ATX-6F1. Next base: position 30,471 of record JBAXME010000033.1, read on the forward strand.
GACGGTGGCCCCTTGGGCGTCGCCGCTGGCCGTGCCTGCCAGCACCAGCTGCCGATGGCCGAACCGGGGCAAACCCTTGAGGTCTTCGCCAGAGAGGGTCTCCAGCCGTTCCGTCGCCTCGGGGCCCTGCAGGGCCAGCAGCACCCCGTCGCCCTTGCGGTCAGTGATGGTGAAGCCCTGGGGCTCCAGGTGGCTGCGAATCCAGGTGGTGTCCGCCTCGGCGCAGGCGGCGTTGATCACCAGCACCACCTCGTCGCTCTCCGTGCCCCCAAGGCTGATGCGGCCCCGGTCGTAGACGATCAGATCGTCGCGGATGCCGCCCGCCTCGTTGAGCAGCACCGTGTAGCAGGCCTCGCCGGGGCCGATGCGGTGCAGGTCCGTGGGCACCAGGGCCTGGAGGGAATCCTTGACGCCATCGCCCCGCAGGGTCAGCACCCCCATGTGGGAGATATCGAACACGCCGCAGTGCTCCCGCACCGCCCGGTGCTCCTGGATCAGGCCGCTGAATTGCACCGCCATCTCCCAGCCGGCGAAGGGCACCAGCCGGCCGCCAGCGGCGCCGGCAGCCTCGAACAGGGGCGTGCGCCGGAGGGCATCGGCCATGGCAGGGCGGGGGACAGGGGATAGGCGGGATCCTATGGAAGCCCGGTTGTCGGCTGCGGCGCGGGCGGAAACCGAAAACATCCCGCAGGTTCGGCCTTCATGCTGGTGAATCGGGGTGGTGATCATTAAGTTGAGGCTCCCATTGGGTGCCCAGATGGGCAAACGCCCCAGTTGCCGCAGTTGCCTCCATTGCGTCCCCCCCCAAGCGGCGCAGATGGGATGGTGCCAGCTCAGGCGTTTGGCGATCCATCCTGAACTCAGTGCGGAGGTGTGGTGCCACCACTGGACGGCCCAGCCGCCGCGGCTGCCGCTGACCGCCCAGGGTGGCCCCGCCGGTGCGGTCACCCTGGCCGAAGAACCCCTGGCGGAAACCGACCATCAGCTGGCCTTTACGGCCCTGATGCCGGAGATCTGAGGCGGCGGCTCCTGATGAATGGTTCACAGACAGTGCGCATCCATACATGATCCGCGCCATGCGGGTGTGACAATTGTTGGCCACTCCATTCAGTTGAGGAGGTGGGTTATTGGCAACGCTGCCGGCAGGTTCGACTCCTGCTGAGCTCCTAGGGGCCCAGATCGACTGTGAGAACCTCACGTTTCCCACGGGCGCCCATATTTTTTCTTCGGGTGAGTCCGCCAACGCCATTTACGCCGTGCGCCGGGGCATCGTCGAAGTGATCAGCCCCGAGGGCGAAAAGCTTTGTTATCGCCCCGGCGAGCTGTTCAGTTACCAGGACATCGTCTGGGCTGAGGGTCACTACCGCAATGAAGCCTTGGCCCGTACGCCGGCGGAGGTGCTGCGGCTGGACCGGCTGCGGTTCCTCAACCTGCTCCACAACCACCCCACCCTGGCGGTGCTGCTGATCG
>JBAXME010000034.1:0-31618 GCA_037134455.1 Synechococcaceae cyanobacterium ELA445
CCCGCTCCACGTTTTCCACGGTGAGGGCGCGGGGGTCGGTGACTTCGGGGGTGGCTTCGGGGCTGCTGATCTCAGCTGCAGTGGGGGTTTCACGGGTCATGGGGGAGCTGGTTGGGGATTGGATTGAGCTTAGAAGTTGCATCGGTGGGCGAGCCGATGACGGCAAGCGGCTCTCCACAGGCAGCCAGGATGGAATCGGCGCGGAGCAATCTCAGGTCCGCCACCTGGAAGTCCGCACGGGAAAGGGGCGACTTAGTGGACTACTCCCATAGGGTCTCCTCGCTGAGGGCCTGAGGCTGGGTGGAGTGCGTCAGAACAGACAGGCCAGCTGCTGCTAGAAAGCTGGGTTCGATAGCCCACCGCCATGCCGACGAGGATGCTCTCGATCATGGAGTGCCTAGATGCTCTTCAAAGTTGCACTGTTGCTGGGCGACCAACAGCAAGACGGTGAAATTGAGCTTGAGGCCTCAGCGACCAACTAGCCTTGATCAATTCATGATTGTCAGGCAGCAGGCCCCAATTGAGCTTGGGGAAGTGGCATGGATGCAAAAAGCCAAGGGAAGCCAAGCACCGTTAAATTTGTAGCCCTTTTGCCACTCTAGTTAGGTTCGCGATAGGCTACAGGGGATGAAAAACCAGTGCGATGACCGAGGTTAATCCCTTAGCAAATTCCATTTCCACTACAGAAGAGCTAGAAAAACTTTTGATTCTTGGAAATGAGCTCGCATCCCAAGGTTTGCACGAACAAGCGCTGATCCATTTCCTGAAGTTGGTGGAGCTGGATTCAGAGTCGGCAGCGGGATGGGAAGCCTGTGGCCATGCACTTGATCGCCTCGGACGCTGGGGAGAAGCGGCTCAGGCGCTTACCCATGCAGCCGATCTCGACCCAACAAACATTGATCACCGCTCAGCGTTGGGAATTCTCTATCACAAGATGTCAAATACCGATGGCCAGATTCATTGGTACGGAGAAGCCCTTGCATTGCAGCCCAACTCGCTAATTTTGAAACTAAATCACGCACTTGTGCTTCCAGCTGTAGCAACCTCACGCGAACAGGTTGACGCACTAATTGAACGCTGTGAAACACTTTTTAGCAATCTAGAATCTGCTGAGAACCTTGAGTTCAGCGATGCAAGAATGAGATGCCAGCCCTCCCTACTCGCCTATTACAATCGAAACAATCGACCTTTGCTTGAGTCCTATGGACGCATGATGTTTCGATGTTATGGCGACGATCCCTCATTCGATCAGCGGGTTACACCCAAGCCCAAGGCGAATGGAGACAAAATAAGAATTGGATTTATTTCTGGATTTTTTTGTGATCACAGCAACGCCCGGGCCTTTGAGGGGCTTATCAAGCATATTAACCACAATCTCTTTGAGGTAGTCCTTATTCACTTAGCCGACTCTAGACATGATGCTGTCAGCGAGGAATTGGAATCCTACTGCGATGAAGTTCAGCGTCTCTCTGCACCAACGGAGGAGGCCGTAACCGAGTTGAGGAGACTTGTGCTTGATGTGTTGTTTTTCACTGACATCGGCATGCATCCAGACATCACTAGGCTTGCCTCACGCAGACATGCTCCCTTGCAGGTGACAGGATGGGGCTGGCCACAGACATCCGGCCTACCAACCGTTGACGCCTATCTATCAGGTGACCTGGTTGAATCCGAATTTGCGCAAGAACATTATAGTGAAAACCTGATTCGCCTACCAGGAATTCCCTGTTGCTACCTGTCAGAAAGATTGGAGGACCCAACAAAAGATAGGGGCTACTTCTTTCTACCTGAAGACAGATTGTTTGGGTGCATTCAGTCGTTACATAAGATTCATCCAGACTTCGACGACATTCTCGAGAGTATTGCCAAAAATGTTCCAGAAGCCTGGTTCGTTTTTGTTGAGTCACAAGTGACGTCATTCACGGAAATATTTCTAAACCGGATTGCCAAATATGCACCCCACGTTAGTAATCGCATGATTTTACTTGGACACATGTCTCGCCAAGATTTTCAGTCCTTGGCGGCATGTCTCGACATGCTGCTAGATACGCCTTATTTTGGTAGCGGAGTTACTTTGTTTGAAACGATTCATGATGGAACTCCAATCATTACCCTTGAGGGCCCCTTCCTTCGCTCCCGCTTCGTCGCAGGCGCCTACCGTTTGATGGGGGTAGGGCATCCACCCGTAGCTCAATCAGCGGAAGAATACGTCAAGATTGCCTCGAGGCTGATGCAGGATTCCGAGGCAAGGATGAAATTGCGAGAAGAAATTCGCCATAAAGCCAAAACACACCTCTACGACAGGCTCGATTACGTGAGGGGGTTCGAGGATTTCGCCCTCGACGCCATTCGCCGGGGAGGGGTATCCCGGGACGGTCAATGGCAGCCTCAAAGCACCTGAATCACCTCGCTCACCTCCGGAATCTCCTCCCGCAGCTTGCGCTCAATGCCCATCTTCAGGGTCATGGTGCTGCTGGGGCAGGTGCCGCAGGCCCCCTGAAGGCGCACCTTCACGATCGGGCCATCGATCTCAACGATCTCGACGTTGCCGCCATCGGCCATCAGGTAGGGGCGCAGCTCATCAAGCACCCGCTCCACGTTTTCCACGGTGAGGGCGCGGGGGTCGGTGACTTCGGGGGTGGCGATCTCAGCGGCAGTGGGTGTTTCGGGGGTCATGGATGGGTCCTGTGGGGTGGATTCAAGCTTAGGAGCCAGTAGCTGCTCCCAGCCGATCAGCCAGCGGCCTGCACATGAGTTCCGTAGGCGGCCAACGTGCGATCGGCGCTGAGGAACCGAAAGCCCTCCACCTGGGCCTGCACCACCAGCAGGCGGTCGAACGGGTCGCGATGGATCCAGGGAAGATGCTGCACAGCGAGCACGTGTTCGGCGCGCACAGGGAGTTCGCGGAATCCCTGTCCCAGTAGGCCCAGGCGCAGGGCAGCAGCCTCGACCTGAAAATCGACACGGCCGAGGGAGGACTTTATGGCCACCTCCCACAGGCTCACCACGCTGAGCACAAGCGGCTGGAGAGGATCGGCCACAAGGCTCCTGATGGTGGCTGGCAGGCGATTCGGTTCGATGGCCCACCAGAGAAGCAGCTGGGTATCGAGCAGCAGGGGCTGGGGTTCGGTGCGGTTCACGTCTGCGGGATCAACCGAACAGCTCGTCGATCTCGGTGGCGAAATCGGCCTTGAGATCAGCGCTGAGCACCGCGGAACCGCTGAGGAAGCCGCCGCGACGGGGTTCCAGGGTCGTTTCCACAGGCACCAGTCGAACGAGCGGTCGCCCGGCTTTGGCAATCACCACTTCCTCCCCCTCAAGGGCCTGGGATACATATCGAGAAAGATGGGTCTTGGCGTCGTGAAGGTTCACCTGCATGGAGCAGCTTCGCACTCTGTACAGCTTAGTCTGCTTTCGGCTAAGTCCATTTGCCTGGTGTCGTCAGGAGGCCCCCCGGAGTCACCTCCCTAGGATCGACCCACCCTGGGGCCCTTGCGGCGCCCTCACCCGCCCGATGACCGACGTTCCCGTTCAACGGATCCGCAACTTCTGCATCATTGCCCACATCGACCACGGCAAATCCACCCTGGCCGACCGGTTGCTGCAGGAAACCGGCACGGTGGCGGCCCGGGACATGCAGGCCCAGTTCCTCGACAACATGGAACTGGAGCGGGAACGGGGGATCACGATCAAGCTCCAGGCGGCCCGCATGGAGTTCAAGGCCGCCGACGGCCTCACCTACATCCTCAACCTGATCGACACCCCAGGCCATGTGGATTTCTCCTATGAGGTGAGCCGGTCCCTGCTGGCCTGCGAGGGGGCCCTGCTGGTGGTGGATGCCAGCCAGGGGGTGGAGGCCCAGACCCTAGCCAATGTGTACCTGGCGCTGGAGAACGATCTGGAGATCATCCCGGTGCTCAACAAGATCGACCTGCCGGGAGCCGATCCCGAACGCATCAGCGAGGAGATCGAGGCGATCATCGGCCTCGACACCACCAACGCCATTCCCTGCTCCGCCAAAACCGGCCTCGGCGTTCCCGAGATCCTGCAGGCCGTGGTGGACCGGGTGCCACCGCCGGCGGACCGCATCGAGGAACCCCTACGCGCCCTGATCTTCGACTCGTACTACGACGCCTACCGGGGCGTGATCGTCTACTTCCGGGTGATCAGCGGCTCGATTGCCAAGAAAGACAAGGTGCTGCTGATGGCCAGCAAGACCAGCTACGAACTCGATGAGGTGGGCGTGATGGCCCCCGACCAACGCCAGGTGGAAAGCCTCCATGCCGGCGAGGTGGGTTATTTGGCGGCCTCGATCAAGGCCGTGGCCGATGCCCGCGTCGGCGACACGATCACCCTGCTGGCCAACCCCGCCAGCGAGCCCCTGCCGGGCTACGCCGAGGCCAAGCCGATGGTGTTCTGCGGCCTGTTCCCCACTGACGCCGACCAGTACCCCGACCTGCGCGAAGCCCTCGACAAATTGCAGCTCTCCGATGCGGCCCTGAAGTACGAGCCGGAAACCAGCAGCGCCATGGGCTTCGGCTTCCGCTGCGGCTTCCTCGGCCTGCTGCACATGGAGATCGTGCAGGAGCGCCTGGAGCGCGAGTACGACCTCGACCTGATCGTCACGGCCCCCTCGGTGGTCTACCAGGTGAACCTGATCGATGGCAGCACGATGATGGTGGACAACCCCGCCACCTTGCCCGATCCGCAGAAGCGCGAATCAATCGAGGAGCCCTACGTGAAGCTCGAGATCTACACCCCCAACAGCTACAACGGCGCCCTGATGGAGCTGTGCCAGGAGCGCCGCGGTGAGTTCATCGACATGAAATACATCACCACCGACCGGGTGACGCTGCACTACGAGATGCCGTTGGCCGAGGTGGTGACCGACTTTTTCGATCAGATGAAGAGCCGCACCAAGGGCTACGCCTCGATGGAGTACAGCCTGATCGGCTACCGCAAGAACGAGCTGGTGCGCCTCGACGTGCTGATCAACGCCGAGAAGGCCGATCCGCTCACCACCATCGTGCACCGCGACAAGGCCTATGGCGTGGGCAAGGGGCTGGTGGACAAGCTCAAGGAGCTGATCCCGCGCCAGCAGTTCAAGATCCCCATCCAGGCCTCGATCGGCAGCCGGGTGATCGCCAGCTCCAGCATCAGTGCGATGAGGAAAGACGTGCTGGCCAAGTGCTACGGCGGCGACATCAGCCGCAAGAAGAAACTGCTGCAGAAGCAGGCCAAGGGCAAGAAGCGCATGAAGGCGATGGGCAAGGTGGACGTGCCCCAGGAGGCGTTCATGGCCGTGCTGAAGTTGAACCAGTAGGGATCAAGCCCAACGGGGATAGTTGGCCAGATCGATCACCTCCGGCAGGCCCGATCTTGGCTCCTGGAGTTTGCGCACCAGCCGCTGATTCGCCGTGATCAGGGTGGCCCGTTCCCTCTCGGCCAGGGCCCCATAGACGCAGTCGCCGGCAGGGTGATCGTGTTCCCGGCACCAGTGGGCGGCCCGCGTCAGGAGAACAGAAGAGGGAATCAGGCGGCTGAACGGTTCAGCCGCTCGGCTCGCCAGCACCTGGAACGGCTCGGTGGTGATCGCCCCAGATGGAGGTGTCGACCAGGATCAAATCGGTTGGCTGCGTCGGCGGGGGAGCGCCTGGAGCTTGGGTTCGGAACCGCCCAGGGCGGCGAGGCGGCTGGCGCTCTCCCGTTGAACCAGGGCTTTGTGGGCCTCACGGATCAACAGGAAGCGCTCGCTGATGCCGCTCAGCTGCGGGGCCTGGCCAAGAAGTTCGTCGTCAAGCTTGAGGGTGGTGCGCATGGTTGATCGGGCCCATGGCCCAGAGCGAATCAATTTGGGCATCGTTTGATGCGTCAGTGGGTCCGTTGCCGCCTGGGCCTGCGGATTGGGAACCACAAACTCGAAAACGGCCGCGGATTTGGAACCTGTTCCCCCCGGGGAACCCTGAAAGGGCGTTCATCCCAAGGAGGCCCCCATGCGGCCCGCACCACGTTTCAGGCCCCGAGCGGGGCACCCGATCACAGCAGGCTCGACCGGTTTTGTCCTTCCCCTCGCCACCTTGGCCGGGATGGTGATGGTGATGGGCAGCCTGTCGCTGCTGGGCACGGCCCTGGCGGGCCGCCAGGCCCAGGTGGCCGAAGAGCGCCGGCGCCAGGGGGATGACGCCCTGACCTCGGCGGCCCAACTGGTGGTGGACCGGCTGCAGACCAGCCATGCCTGCCTGGCCCCCTACCCATCGAGCCAGTGGCAACCGCTGCCAGCCAGCTGCCTGCAGCAGGGCCCCATCGAGCTGGCCGCTGTGCTGCAGCCAGGGGAAGGAGAAGCTGCCGCCCGCCTGGTGGAATGGCAGCCCGGCACTGCCTCAGCCCGCCTGCGCCTGCAGCTGGCCACCGCCGTGGTGCCGGGCCAGAGTCCAGGCACCAACCGCAGCGGCAGCTTCGAGCTGGAGTTGGAGCCGCAGACCTCCCGGGTGCTGCAGCTGCAGCGGGTGGGGTCATGAACTTCGCCGATGTGCTGGTGGGTTCGCTGGTGTTCACGATCGCCAGCGGCAGCTCCCTCGACCTCACCGCCCGCATGGGGCGCTCCTTGATCGAGCAGCGCCAAGACAAGGAACAGATGGAGCGAATGGATCTGGAGCTGCTGGCCGCCGAAAGGGCCCTGCGCCAGGTGGCCTTGGAGGCCCCGTTCAGCGATGATGTGTGCGCCGACCCCACCGGCACCCTGCACACGGCGCTGAGCAGCGCATCCTCTGGCCCCCCCCTGCCGCCCGGGCTGGAGCGACGCGTGGAGCTGGCTGGTGAGCGCCAGGTGCGCCTGATCCTGCGGGGCGGCGGCGAAGCCCTCGATCGCCAGCGGATCTACACACCTGCCGCCTATGGCCTCTGCCCAGCCCAGGCCCAGGGCCCCACGGCACCGGGGGGGCTGCCATGAGACGCCATCCAGACAACGGGAACGGTGGCTTCAGCCTCAGCGAACTGCTGATCAGCGCCGCACTGCTGGGCATCCTGGCGGCGCTCAGCTTCGGCACGGGAGCTGAACTGCTGGCCCGTCAACGGGTGGAGGCCAGCACCCGCCTGCTGATGGAGGGGATCCAAAAAGGAAGGGCCGAAGCGGAGCGAGTGGGGCAAGCCTGCGGCCTCAGCCTCGGCGAACAGGGCTGGCAAACCCCGGCGGACGGCGCCCTTCCCCCCTGCCGCGGCGCCCTCAACGACCTGGCCGAGAACCAGCGGGGCACGGGAGTGCAGTGGACCAGCAACTTCCCCGCCACCCTGCGCTTTACCTCCAACGGGTTGGTGATCGATGGCGGCACGGCGGTGGTGTGGGGACGGGGTACCGACCTGCAGCGCTGCGTGGTGATGGCACTGCCGTTGGGGGTGCTGCGGCTGGGCCGCTACGGCGGTGATCCCATGGGGACGGACAGCACCACCTGCAGGCGGGAGGAGCTGTCATGAAGCGGGAGTGCAGCTCCGGCTTCACGCTGGTGGAACTGCTGCTGGCCCTGACCATCGGCCTGGTGGTGGGCGCGGCGGTGATCCAGGCACTCCTGGCCACCACGGCCCTCACATCAACAATGGCAAGGCAATTGCGTCAGCAGGAGTTTGCCCAGCGGGCCCGGCGTCTGGTGGAAAGCGACCTGCAGCGGGCCAGGGCGGTGAGCCAGGCGCCCGGGCAGGAGCAGGCGGCCTGCAACCTGGGGGGCCGCACGGCCGTGCTGCATCTGGTGATGGGGCCAGGGGTGGCACCGATCACGTACTCGCAGGGCTCAGCGCCCAGTGCCATCTGGCAGGGGCCGGTGCTGATGCGGTGTGGGCCCGCGTTCGATCTCGACGGGCGACAGAACCTCACCGGTGCCTGGCAGAACCGGGTGGTGCTGGATGCGATGGGGGACCAGCAGGGGCTGCTGGGATGGATGCGGGGGGTGGCGCAGAGGCTGAATTGAGGGCGTGAACCTTGGGTGATGCCATGGCTTCCCTCGCAACTTCAGCTGGCGATAGATTAATGTTTTGATCAGCATCAACAATAGACAATTACCTCATAAAAGCCACTCCAGCAATTCTAAAATGAAAAAAAAGCTATAGTGCAATAGATTTCTTGAATGAGAAACGCCTAACGTATACGGAGAAGCGGACCAAGCCCTAGGGGCAGCTGGCCAGATGATTTACAATGAGGCCAATCTAGAAGGAATTGACATTGCCATGCATGGCGAAAACGAGCAAATCACCAAAGCCTTTGAATTAATCCAGTTAAAGGAATACGCCGCAGCTGAAGAAATCTACAATAAACTACTTTCAGATGGCACTCACGATGCGAGAATATTTTGCAATCTCGCCATTATTTATGCATCAAATGGACGCCAACAGGAACGCATTTCGCTTCTAGAGCTGGGATCTTCAATAGTTCCCGATAACGCTCAAATTTACAGCCATCTTGGAGTCGCGTACCAAGAACAAGGAGAGATTGAGAAAGCAATCACTTTATATCAGAAAGCAATCAACAAAAATCCCAGTATGGCCGAAGCACACAACAATATAGGACTCGCCTTTTATCAAACAAAAGACCATAAAAGTGCAAAGGGATCACTGAAGACTGCAATAAACCTAAACCCAGCTTTTGTCGATCCATACATTAATTTAGGCAACCTACATGCCGAAACAGGAGAACATGCATTGGCGGCCGAAGTATATGCTCAATGCGTTGTATTACAACCAGAAGTCTCGTCACATCTTTTCGCACTTGGCCTGGCACATCAAAATAGTGGCCAACACAAAGAGGCGATAGATACATATAAAAAACTTCTTGAGTTGGAGCCTCAGCACCCTGAAAGCCTTCTCAATCTTGCCTCAATTATGTGTAATCTAGGCCGAGCCGACGAAGCAATCTATTGCTATCTTTCGCTTCTGGCACTTGATGCAGACAATACAGATGCTTTACTTGGTTATGGGCGGGCATTGGATCTCATGGGTTATTTTGAAGAAGCATTCTCAGTTTACAATAAAATTCGCGAGCTAGACCCATCGAACACCGATAATTTAAACACACTAGGCCTTTCACTTCAGAGCTTTGGCCGCCATTCTGATGCAATTAAAGTATTCAAAGAAGCCTTATATGAATACCCTCAGCATTCTGCAGCGCTAATTAATCTAGCAGGATCCTTGCGAAGTCTTGGCGACTTAGAATCGTCTATTTCAACGTACAAAAAAGCCATTGTCTCAAATCCAGAAAGCCTTGTTGCCTATAAGAATCAATTATTTGCCTATGCAAGTGCGTCTGAGGCTTATGCATTGGACAACCTCGAGTTAGCCAAAAGATACTGGGAACTCGTTCGACAACAACAAGAGTCCCCTCAAAATGGCGAGCTAAGCATAGTTACTGCGGAAGCTAAGCCAAAAACGGATATGTCGAAAATTCGCATTGGGTTTCTGTGTGCCGATTTAGGCAATCACGTAGTAAGTACATTCTTGATGCCTTTTTTGAAAGATTATGATCGAAGCTTGTTTCACGTTGAGCTTATATCCGTCCAACGCCGGTACGAACAAACGTCATCCGAACTAATCGATCTTGCAGATTCTTGGTATTCCTTACAAGGACTTGACACCACGGATTCACGAAAGAAGATAAGGAGCAGAGGTTACAATATCATCGTCGAAACCAATGGCTTTACTGGAGATACAGGAATCGATCTACTTGCCGAGCGCTGTGCATCGGTGCAATGTCACTACATTGGCTACCATGCTTCTACGGGCCTCGATACAATTGACTATTTCATCGGAGATGAGGTAAATCTACCACGAGAGTTTCAATGGCAATTTAGCGAGAGGCTTTGGCGCTTGCCCCGTACTTGGCTAGCCTGCTGCCCCTATCATGACTATCCGTTAGTCAATAATATCGTGCAGAAAGAAGTTCCAGTACTTGCTTCATTTAATCAGCTTGCCAAGGTCAGCGAAGAAGCAATGATTTTTTGGGCAGCCACTCTTAAGAAGCTTCCGAGCAGTATTCTTCTTATCAAAGACAGACAATGCTCTGACAATGAAGCATGCCAACGGATCAAAAACTTTTTGCATACGCAATCAATCGACACTGATCGCTTGCTGTTTTTGCCATTGACACCAAACTGGAATGAACACCTTGAGCATTACAACCTAGTTGATGTGGCATTGGATACCACACCCTGGAGCAGTGCAACCACTGCTTTTGATGCCCTTGGGATGGGTGTGCCACTAGTGGCAATTAAAGGAGGGTGTATGTCTGCACGAATGAGTTCATCAATTGTCAAAGCCGTAGGGAAGGAATCATGGGCAGCTTCTACTCCAGAAACTTACGCTAATATTGTCGCTGATTTATGCGGAGATCTTAGCGCTTTGCGGAAGACAAGAAGTCAACGACAGAAGAAGTTTCTTGCAAGCAAGTTATTTGACAGTGCCGACATGGCGAGATGCTTACAAGATGCGTTTATTAAAATGCTACGAAAGCAAGATAATGAATGCAGGTAGAATCGGCTATGCTAATACTCGCTGAAAACCTGAAAATATAACTGGCTGTAGCAGAGAGTTCAACATTGAGTCATTCAATTACTGCATACGCGGTGCAACTCTCGTATGGCATTTTCTTCACACGAATATTGTTTAATTTTAACTCTTCCTTGATAGCCTGAGTCTCGCCAGGGAATTTTTGATAATTATATTCATCAAATACAAGTATTCCACCCTTAGGCATCATAGGCAAAATCTTCTGAATCCCCATCTTAGTAGGCTCGTAAAGATCAGTATCAAGTATAAGCATCGCACAAGTCATCCACTTGTTCTCCTCGAGAAATACTGGCAAAGTATCTAAAATGTTTCCTTTAACAAGACGAAAGCGTTCAATTTTATTCACTGGCCTAACAATATCAATATTTGCGAGGCCCTGCTTAATTATTTCATAGCTGGTATCTGAAAAGTCACTAGATGAGATATCACCAGGATCGGCATTACTATTGATTGATGCAAATCCACAAAATGTATCAAAGCCAATAAAACGCCGATTTATCGCGTAAGGCTCAAGTATAACCGATAAGTGTGCTAGCCATGAAAAACTGTTTCCCTTATAGACCCCCAACTCTATAATGTCTCCAGGAACGTCAAGAATTCTTTTGTAAAGCTCGTATCTAGTGATGAGAGACTGGACGCCAATTCTACTACCGAATACGCTAGGTGCATCAGCTATGAAATCTTTTGATGCTAAATTTATCAGAGCCTCCCTGCTCTCATAGAATAGATTCTCAGTGGCTGTTATGTTCCTCTTTGTCATGGTTGATAACGTAGTTGAGTGACTTAAATGTTAAAAGATGGATGCTTAATCATGTATTTCAGGTAATTGCCGGAAGATTTATTGTCAATGTTTGCCGGTGGTTGGCAATTGACACTCGGCAGTTCAACCCTGAAATCAATACTAATTCTCACTTTGTCAGTTGTATTATCTAGAGATCCATGCAGGTGGTGACCACTGAAGCATACTTCTTGGCCTTTCTCAAGTGCCATTGCATTTTTGGATTCACTCGGAATCTCGGATTGAGGCACGGGGTGAGGTCGGTCTTCTTTAATTGTATTAATACTTGCAAGTGGTCTATGGATTTTATCCCACTCATCCAGGTCAAAAATTTCAGAGGAATTATTAACGACTTCATCAAAAAAAGAAGGTGCTATAAAGAATGTAGAAAACTTGTTGACATTTTCAACAGAGATCCAATGGTTAATCTGCCGCTGGCTGGCACCATACCAAGTATCTCGATGAGGCCTATAGTTATATGATATGCCAGAATTCAAAAAAGAGGAGGGGGGGATAATCCTTACCCTTGGATAGTCGTAATAAATTTCGTGCACGACATAGTGCTCATATCGCTGGTAGATTAAATCCTCCAATAGAGATTTAGTTAGATATGAATTTGTAAATTGCTTTTTAGTTTGTGTCGCTTTTGCAACAAAGTCAGCTTTGCTTAGCCCTAGGGGCTTGTTAAGGTCGAAGGTTGGGCCAAAATTTTCCTGTAAGCATTGAAGGCACCAGGTTCGCAGCTTTTGACTTATTGTGCTATCAGTAAATACAATCATGTCTCCAGAATATATTGACTCAATCTTGACGTACTGTGCTGAAGAAGTATTTAAAACAGGTAGCATTCTGCCAGAAATGAATAAAATTTTAGCAAGACGGTGGTCACAGTGGGCTGCCAGATGCCAAGCTGTCACAATATCTCAACAGTCTGGTAGCAAAGCCTTGATCGCTCCTAATTGCGAATATGTGTGAGCTAAGAGCTCAGGCGTAGTTGGGGCTGGTTGGTGATGGGTTCCTGATGAGAGCTTGGGCAATAGCAGCCGATTTAAGGCTTTATCAATGAATAAAGGTGGAAAAATCAGACTGACTTCAAAGTCTTACGCTTCAAATATCCATCAGGTGCCACACTGATTAAGAGCTTATTGTCTATTTCTTTATCGATCTCAAACTCAGGGTGACTCTTCAGCCATTCATGCACAGCTGTTTTAGGGTTGTTGCCCACATCCCAAGGGCGGTCGGGGAAGGAGCCTGGAGGAAGATCCTCAATCACGGTGTCAAACACTATGCAGTAGCTACCAGCGGAGACCAAGTCGGCGTAAGCATTAAGCTCAGCCAGGACATGCTCATGTGTATGGTTCGAGTCCAACGAAACAAGAATTCTTTCAGAGCCAACGGATCGACCGCGTACGTGTTTGATTATCACTGGATCAATTGAGGATCCCTCAATTAACTCCATTTTAAAGCGCAGTCGATGCTCATCGAGAGCCTTGCGATTGTGGGGCCTGATATCAATATCAACACCCACAACCTTGCGGGGAGACTTGCGAGGGTCTAGGCCGTCCATCACATCCAGCAGACATAGCAAGGATGCAGAAAGGACTAATGATCCGCCATGGGCAATTCCGGTTTCGATAATAAGATCAGGTTTGACAGACGAAACAATTTCCTGAAAGGCAACAATATCCTGTGGATACTGAATGATGGGCCTTGTCAGCCAGGAAAAATTATATGAATATTGAAGCTGATGGCTGCGCTTGAAAAAATTAGCCGCTGAGCCCGTAATTTCGGAATCCTTTGACTGATGCCTTGCTCGATCTAGGGAATCTTGCACATGTTGCTGGATAGGGTCGGAACTCATGATTGAGACTATTGATGGGGTTGAAGGGCCTTGAATTTATTCATTTGAGCCCAAAAAGCAAGGGGCTCATCCGAACGATCGGGATAAGCACCCCGATCAAGCCGTATACTACTATTATTAGACGAGACCAATTCTTCAACTACTTCGAGGACTGACCTGGGATGGCCAGATCCTCCGTTGTATATGCCTATTGCACTCTGAGCAGTAGTCAAAAAGAGTAGCTGCTTGGCAACATCTTCTACAGATACAAAATCACGCAATTGCCTACCGGAGCTCATTGCGAAAAGAGGCTGACCTTCGTCTATTGCACGCTGCAGAGAAGGCAGCAATGAGCTTTGATTTTGACCTACACCATAGGGATAAAAAACACGCAGCCAGCACCACTGAACTCCCGTCGAAGAACAACGCAATGCCACGACACGGCGGAGAGTATCTTTAGCTATTGCGTAGTAGTTCAACGGATCGGTAAAGGCATCTTCCCGTAAGGGGCCATTTTGCATTCCATACTCATAGCAAGTTCCTGCGACCACAATTTTAATTACACCTGCGGAGACGAGTCGCTCAATCAAATTTACGGAGGCAGGGAGATTTCTGGTGACATGAAAAAGTTCGCTATAGTTAGGCAAGCCCGGCCAACTCAGGAGAATGACATGACTAGGTCTATGCTCAAGCAATCGATCCCAGCTCGTAGGATCGAGGAGGTCGAAGTGGTGATCGGGATCTGATTGTGAATGACTCCAACAGTGAAGGACATCTTCGCTTACCTCTCTTTGCAAGGCCCGACCAATAAAGCCTTCACTGCCAATCAGGTGAATGGTTGTCATGTCAGTAAAGCTGGGAAGGAGCCAGCAAGGGTTGCCATCTCTTCAGCACCGGAATCGCAGTTACAAGATTCCTATTAGGAATCTGTTCGCGGAGTTCCTCAATCAGATTCCAAGGCAACACCAACAAGGCATCTGGAGACTCATCTTGCAGCTGCTCAGGGCTGATCACTGGGATATGGCTACCGGGTAACAACTTGCCCTGCTTGCTCGCCGCACGATCAGCCACCGCCGGCAGCAGATCAGCCCGGATGCCGGCGTAATTCAGCAGGGTATTGCCTTTGGCCGCCGCCCCATACCCCAGCACCCGCTTTCCTTCGCGCTTGGCTCGGAGCAGAAACTCAATCAGGGCATGCTTGGCCGCCTCGGCCCGCTGCTGGAACCCCTGATAGGCCTCAAGGCTTTCCAGGCCCAACGATGTTTCTGCCGCCAGCACCCGCTCCACCGCTTCGGTGGCCGCAGCAGATCCCTGAGGAGCCAGCCACACCCGCAGGCTGCCGCCATGGGTGGGAATCTCCTCCACATCCACCACATCAAGACCAGCCACCTTGGCGATGCGCTGAACGACCCGCAAGCTGAGGTAGCTGTAGTGCTCGTGATAGATTGTGTCGAATTGGTTACCCTCCAACAGCCGCAGCAGATGGGGGAACTCGATCGAAGCCCGGCCAGCCGGCTTCAATAGCCGGGCGAGGCCAGCCACGAAATCATTGATGTCTGGCACATGGGCCAGAACATTGTTGGCTACCACCAGATCAGCGGCTTTCCCTTCGGCCACCAATTCCTCAGCCAGGGCAACCCCGAAAAAGCGCTCAATCGTGGGAATCCCCAAGACCCGGGCAGCCTCGGCCGTGGCGTGGGTGGGTTCAATCCCCAGACAGGGAATGCCGCGCTGCTGCACGTACTGCAGCAGATAGCCATCGTTGGAGGCTAGCTCTACCACTTGGCTGGCAACTCCAAGCCCCAGACGCTCCACCGCCGCCGTCACGAACCGCTCGGCATGGGCACACCAGCTGCTGGAGGTGCTGGAAAAATAGGCGTAATCAGCGGTGAACAGTTGCTCGGCGCTGGCATGGGCCGGCAGCTGCACCAGCCAGCAGTGGCCGCATACAAACACTTTCAGCGGATAAGTGATCTCCGGCTCCGCCAGTTGCTCAGGCGAGAGATAGGCGTTGCTGGGCGGCTGATGGCCCAGATCAATCACCGCGTGCTCCAACGCAGATCCACAGTGACGGCAGCAAGCCTGGCTCATTGAAGAGATTCAAGCAGAGGCAGGCCGAGATCCCGCCCGCTGAGGCCCAGCGGCGGCAGTGGCCACTGAATTGCCAGCTGCGGATCATCAAAACGCACCCCGGTTTCCGCTTCCGGCACCCAGGCGCCCGAATGAAGATAGAGCAGCTCGCTGCTGGCCTCCAGCACCTGAAACCCATGGGCGCAGCCCTCCGGGATCAGCAGGGTGTTGCCCCGATCCGGGCTGAGCTCCACGGCGTGCCAGCGGCCCCAGGTGGCCGAACCAGGCCGCAGATCCACCGCCACATCCCAGACCCGGCCCCGCAAGCAGCGCACCAGCTTGGCCTCGCTGTGGGGCGGGGCCTGCCAATGCAGGCCCCGAACGGCCCCCACGGCCTCAGTACGACTCAGATTGACCTGGGCGATCGGCCGCTCACCCCAGCTGCATTTCCATGCCTCCTCCTGGCAGCGAAAGGCATTGAGAAAAGCACCACGATGGTCAAAAAATGGGTTGCCTGTTAGCTCGAAAACCCCGGAGATTGCTGTGAGGGCGCATTCAGAAGGCATGGCTGTCGGCCTGCTTAAAGGCCTTCAGATCGGCCAGGCAGCATTCGCGTGCGCTGACTCCCCCATGCACCTCTCGGTACCAGCCCACCGTGCGCTCCACTGTGGTGGCAAACGGCCAGTGAGGCTTCCAGGCCAGTTGGTGGTAGGCCTTATCGATCTGCAAGTGCAGCCGCCCGGCTTCATGGGGTGCCTGGGGATCGGAGAGATCATTCCAGCTCCCGGGCCAGTGCTTCAGAGCCTCCTCGATCAAGCCCTGCACGCTGCGATTGGCCTCCAGGTTGGGGCCAAAGTTGAAGGCGCTGGCGTAGGGATTGTCTGGACCGTGGGCCATGGCAAGTTTCTCGGCAAGTCGGAGATACCCCCCCAACGGCTCGAGGACGTGCTGCCAAGGCCGGGTGGCGTCAGGATGGCGCACTGATACTGGCTTTCCCATCGCCAAAGCCCGCATCGCATCAGGCACAATTCTGTCGTCTGCCCAGTCACCGCCCCCGATCACGTTGCCTGAGCGAGCCGTTGCGATGGCCAGATGGGGCGTTTGATGCTCGCCGGTGCCACAAAAGCTTGCCCTCCAACTTGCGATGCCGAGTTCCGCAGCTGCTTTGCTGGCGCTGTAGGGATCGTGGCCTCCTAGGCGATCTTGCTCCCGATAACCGTAATCCCACTCGCGGTTCTCATACACTTTGTCTGTGGTCACCATCACCACTGCGCAGGGATGTTGGAGCGACCGTAACGCCTCCAGCAAGTGAAGCGAACCCTGCACATTCGTAGCCCAAGTACCTAGCGGATCGCCATAACTGCGACGTACAAGCGACTGGGCGGCTAAGTGCATCACCACTTCAGGTTGGCAATTCGTCACGCTGACGGCCAGATCTGCAGCATCGCGAATGTCAACCAAGCGATGGCTAGCCAGCAAGGCCTGAAGCTGCAGTTGCTCAAAGAGACAAGGCCCATGGGGAGAAGCCAAGGCCAAGCCATGCACTTCAGCACCCAGTTGAAGCAACCACAAAGACAACCAGCTGCCTTTGAAACCGGTGTGTCCTGTGATCAGCACACGTCGACCAAACCAGAAGTCGGGTATTACCATTTCTTCCAGGGAGCCTGGCCGCTGGACCAGAGCTCCTCCAAGCGGTTGCGATCTCGAAGCGTATCCATGGGTTGCCAGTAACCGTCATGGCGATAAGCCGTAAGTTGACCTTGAGCTGCTAACGCTGGAAGTACTTCACCCTCCCAACTGCAGGCATCACCGCTGATACGATCGAGAACAGAGGCTTCCAAAACAAAAAACCCACCATTGATCCATGCGTTGTCTCCGTCTGGCTTTTCCTGGAATTGGAGCACGGCATCACCATTCAAGCTAAGAGCCCCATAACGTCCAGGCGGCTGCACGGCAGTAAGAGTTGCCTCCAAGCCCAGGCGTCGATGGTGATCCAACAACGCGACTATATTAACATCTGCAACACCATCTCCGTAGGTAAAACAGAAAGTGTCGCCATTAAGGTACTCACCAACCCTGGCCAAACGACCACCCGTCTGAGTTGTATCACCCGTATCCACCAAAGTAACCTTCCATGGCTCGTTTTTTCGTTGATGTATTTCCATTTTGCTGTCAATATCCATATGAAATGTTACATCGCTCGTATGGAGAAAATAATTTGCAAAATATTCCTTAATCATGTATCCCTTGTATCCGCAGCATATCACAAATTCATTGATACCGTAGTAGCTGTAAAGCTTGAGGATGTGCCAGAGAATCGGCTTGCCTCCAATTTCGACCAAAGGCTTAGGGCGAAGGTGTGTCTCCTCCGAGAGTCTGGTCCCGAGTCCACCGGCAAGAATGATGGCTTTCATGATTGGCTCATTCCATTATCAATCTTAGCATAGGCATTTCAGCACCTGGTTTCTATGGCATGCAGTCCTGGCGTCCTGAATCAACAAGACCCTTAATCAGCTAAAATTGAAAGCAATTTTAGCTGATGAATTGAACTGCACGAACTGACCCTGCGGCGTAGATGCGTACGAAGGCTGATTGAAGATGAGCAGGATGCTTAGGAATTCCTGCTCGCACATCCGTTGGGCGACATTGTGAGAGCTGCCCGAGGTGGGTGGTGCGCCAGCACCACCAAAACAGCAATTGCTTGGAGACCAACAGCAAAGACCGCCAGCCGCAGAAGCTTTCATGTAGTGGGAGGGCAGCTCAAACTTCACGCTGATGGAACTGCTGAAGACCCTAAGATTAGGTCTGATGTTCGCCACGTCAATCTAGCGGAGAGAAAACTGATCTAAGCCCGGGGGGGGGGGTGAGTGATGCGCCCAAGCAGGCGCAGACGGCCTCCCCCATTGAGGGAGCTTGTGCTAACGGGATGTCTACCAGCGCTCGATCTCGACGAGCGTCAGAACCTCACCGATGCCTGACAGAACGGGGTGGTGCTGGATGCGATGGCGGACCAGCAGGGGCTGCTGGGGCGGATGCGGGGGGGGAGTTCAACGGCTGAATTGAGGGAGAAGGTTGCGTCCTGCCAAGTGATGCAACGATCTCCTTAAGCAAAGGAATTGTTGACTCAATAAACTGAAGAGATTGATAACGCTGATCAACCTCAGCCCAATCGAATTACAGAACCTGATCTGCGGTTCTGTACAATGTCACCCAAGGTTTGGACGATGTCCATGCAATCAGTGGAATCCCAGGGTCTGGAATGGCGCTTTCGAACCTGATCCACCGTTTCAGCTGGCCTCGCCCCCCCGCCAGGACCAAGCGTCCGGTTTCCATCAGACGGCGCCTTCAGACCACCACGCTGTTAACGGTGCTGGCCGGCTATGGGCTGCTGCTGGTGTTGCATCACGTGCTCTCCGGGCAGTCCAGGCTGCAGGCCCACCAGCAAACAATTGGGCTGATCCGCCAGGAGCTGCTCCAGCGCCGCTCCTCCCTACCTGGGGCCGCCGGCCTGCAGGAACTTCTTGATCAGATCATCACCCCCGGCATGGTGGTCTGGTTGCAACTCGACAAGGCCGGCATTCCCTTCCGCCTGCCCAAGCGCGATGCCACCTTCCCCCTGCCCCTCCCCCTCAACCGCCTGCTGGCCGTCACCGATGTGCAGACCGATCGCCACCCAGGTCCGGTGACGTTCGTGCTGGGGGGGCACACCTATCTGGCCAGCGATCCCTCCCTGGTGGTGGCCGGCCAGCCAGCTCGGCTGCTGTTCCTACAGGATTTCAGCCGTGAGGCGGAGCGGGAACGGCTCACCCAGTTGCTGCTGATGGCAGCCGCCGGCCTTTCCAGCCTGTTCACCAGCCTCCTGTTGCGCCCGGCGATCCGCAAAGGGCTCGAGCCCCTGGATCTCCTCTCCAACCGCCTGGAGGGGGTCAGTTCCTCCACCTTGAAGCAGCAATCGATTCCGCTCGATCGCCAACCACCTGAACTGGTCACCATCGCCACATCGTTCAACGACCTGCTCGGCCGTCTGGCGCAAGCCTGGGAACGGCAACGGGCGTTCGTGAACGGTGTCTCCCATGAGCTGCGCACGCCGATCACCTTGATCGGCGGCTATGCCGGCAAGCTCAGGCGTGGATCGGCGCCCCTCGATGCCAACCAACAGGAGCAGATCCAACTGATCGAAGCTGAGGCCCGTCGCATGGGGCACCTGGTCACCGATCTGCTCGACCTCTCCCGTTGGGACTCGGGCAAATTGAAATTGGATTGTCGGCCCATCGACCCCTGGACATCCCTGGAACGGATCCAGGAGCGATTCCAGGAGCTCTCTGCTGGTCGCCTCCATTTGGGGGAGGTGCCCGCTGATGCCGATCGCATCCAGGCGGAGGGCAACGATCAACGCCTGGAGCAGTGCCTGGCGAATGTGATCGGCAATGCCCTCAAGTACGCACCCGGCTCCACCCCGATCGATCTGCGCGTCAGCAGCACCCCTGAGGAATTGATCCTGCACGTGGTTGACCGGGGTCCGGGCATCCCCGATGCGGACAAGCAGAAAGTGTTCGAACGCTTCCAGCGGGGCAGCACCGCCGGCGACACCAGCGGCAGCGGCATCGGCCTGGCGGTGGTGTGGGCCCTGATGGAATGCATGGGCGGACGGGTCAGGGTGGCCGACGCGCCCGGCGGTGGCGCCGACGTGCAATTGGCCCTGCGGCGCGCAACCGGGCTGCCGTCCCCAGGGCGAAACTGAACCGAATTCCGCTCAAGGGGCCACGGTGCCCTCGCGTAACATGAATCCAACGCCCCGAACGGTGTGAATGAGTTGGGGCTGGTTCGGCTTCTCGATCTTCTTTCGCAGATAGCGGATATAGACATCCAAAAGATTGTCGTCACCGAAGTGATTCTCACCCCACACCTCGCGAACGATCGTCTCGCGGTCGATCACCCGGTTGGCGCTGCGCAGCAGGCACACCAGCAGATCAAACTCCCTCACGGAGAGCGAAATAGGCAATTCACCCCGCTGCACTTCCCGGGTGGCCATGTTCACGCTCAGATCCGCCAACTGGAGCTGGTCCTTGGACCGCTGGGAACGGTGGTAGGCCTCGCGGCGCAGGTGGGCCCGCACGCGGGCCAACAGCTCCTCGATCGAGAAGGGCTTGAGCATGAAATCGTCGGCCCCAGAATCGAGGGCCTCCACCCGATCCCGCACCTCGTCGCGGCCGGTGAGCATCAGGATCGGAGTGATCACACCGCTGGAGCGCATGCGGCTGCACACCTCCACGCCACTGAAATCCGGCATGGTCCAGTCCAGCAGAATCAAATCAAAGGAGGCCTGGCGCAGGATCATCAAGGCCGATTGGCCGTCGCAAGCCTCCTGAATGGCGTACCCCTCCAGGCCCAGTTCACCCGCCATGAAGGTGCGCAAACGGGAATCGTCATCGACGATCAGCAGCTCTGCCTTGGGTTCGGGGGCGTCGGGCAAGGGCTTATTCGGGCGAATTTCGGTTTCAAGTCATAGGCTAATGCCTGTCCCCACAGGCCTCAGCGCAAAATTCCACCCTCCCCATGGCCGCACAATGGATCTTGCAAAAGTCGGTCAACCTGTCAGCCACTCTGGCCCGCTGGGGGGGGGCAATCGTTGTTGCCTTCACCCTGATGGCCCTGCTCACCCCCTTGCTGGTAGCTGGAGGTGTGCTGGATAATCCCAACGTGGGTCTTGCCAATTCGACACTTGGCCCCCCTAGCTGGGCCCACTGGTGCGGCACCGATCGCCTCGGCCGCGATGTCTGCGTGCGCACCCTGTCAGGCAGCGGCGTGGCCCTGCAGGTGGTGGCACTGGCTCTGGTGCTGGCGCTGCTGATCGGCGTACCACTAGGAATGTTGAGCGGCTACCTCGGCGGCGGTGTGGACCGGATGCTTGTTCTGCTGATGGATACCCTCTACACGCTGCCAGTTCTGCTGCTCTCTGTGGTGCTTGCCTTCCTATTGGGTCGCGGCCTGCCCAATGCGGCGGCTGCACTCTGTGTGGTCTATGTGCCCCAGTACTTCCGCGTGGTGCGCAACCAATCGGCCCAGGTGAAGACCGAACTATTCGTGGAGGCGGCCCAGTCCCTGGGGGCAGGGCCCCTGTGGATCCTGCGCCGCTACCTGCTGCGCAACGTAATCAGCTCGGTGCCCGTGCTGCTCACCCTGAACGCCGCTGATGCTGTGCTGGTGCTGGGTGGCCTTGGGTTTCTTGGTCTGGGTTTGCCGGAATCAGTTCCAGAGTGGGGAAGTGACTTGCAGCAAGCTCTACCTGCATTGCCAACGGGAATTTGGTGGACTGCACTCTACCCTGGCTTGGCGATGTTCATTCTGGTCCTTGGCTTGTCCTTCCTTGGAGAGGGGATGGAGAGCTGGCTAATTAAGGATGGTCAATGAAATCAAATTCTGCCGAAATAGCCTTCATGGATCTTCCTAAGACTCTCAAACTTTCGCGACATCTTCTCAATTCAGGAGAATATCGCAAAGCATTGCCAATTCTTGGGAAGTTAACACGCCAAGCCGGAGAGCACCGAGCAAATGCGTTCAGTAACATGGCGGCAGCCCATTACTACCTGGGTCACTTTATTGCCGCCGAGATGGCAGCAAGAAGTTCTATTGCGCTAGACCCTTTGCTAGCCTCTGCCCATTTGAATCACGGGAATGCACTATTTGCATTGGGAAGATTTTCACTAGCAGCAGAAGCCTACAAATCGGCTCTCAGGCTTTCCCCATCATGCCCCCTGACAATCAATGCCTATTGCCTACTTCTGGCAGATCAAGGTGAGGAAGAAAAGCTACAGCACTTCTTAGATGATTTAGTCATTCAACTGAATCCCGACGACCAAGACCACAAAAGCTTATCTCATATTTTCTGCAATCTATCTGCCAAGTTATTCGCCAAAAGTCAACTTACGGCTGCCAATTCAGCCGCCGCCAAAGCAATTTTCCTTGATCCAATCCTGCACTCTGCCCACTTAAATCTAGCAAATACATTATACGCCCTAAGGGCCTATGACGAAGCCCATGAATCATACAAAACGGCACTTTTGTTGGCCCCGTATTGCCATACAACTCTTTCTTCCTATGTCAGTTTTTTGGCCGAACAAGGGAAGAGAGACGAGCACTTAGAACTACTCAGCAAGTGGATAAACTTAGCTGCCGATAATCATGAAAGTCTTTATCACTTGGGATGCAATTTGGCCTATGCCGGTCGAGACGAAGATTCCGCTCAAGCGTTAACCAAGGCATTGGCCCTAGATCCTACCAATACCCAATATTCATATCAACTTGCTCGGATGCTTCTGAAAATAGGCCATTATCATAATGCCTTGTCCGTTCTAATCGATGGCCATAAGAAAAATCCAGATGACTACAATCTTCTTAGTCTTTTGGGGATGACCTATTGGAGCGCATCCTATATTGAAGACGCAATTTTGTTCCTTGAACTTGCTGCCGCCAGGCAGCAAGACGACTTGATGGCCAGCCTGAATAGCTGCTGCGCATTACCAATTATACCAATGTCAAGCCTTGAGATTAATTTATATAGGCAACGATTAACGGATGGCCTTTACGCACTAATGGCGAAAGAGCCGCCAACACTAAGCTTAAACAATGAGGCGTTCTCTCATTGCTTTTACTTAGCATATCATAATCATGATGACAAGAGTTTGCTGGAGCTTTATTCTCAATTGCTAACACGTAGCCTGAAACACTCTGGCTATGGTGACAATTGGCTTGGCACACGCAAACCCAATATGCGTGCTAGTGAAAAGATTAGGGTAGGCTTTTATTCAAGTTACTTTTGGAATCATAGCAATGCCATTGCCTTTGAAGGCTTGATCAAGAACTTGGATCGAACCCGTTTTGAGATTGTTCTTATTCATGGGTTTGACACTAAATGCGATTCAACTAGGAACAGAATAGACTCTTACTGTGATGAGACCTATTTAATGCCATATGGGATTCAAGAGGGTCATCTATTTTTAGTTACTCTTGATCTTGATGTACTTTTTTATACTGATATTGGCATGGCAACTCCAGATTCTGTCATGGCAAATCTTCGCTCTGCACCCATACAGGTAACGGGTTGGGGAATACCACACACATCAGGGATCGATACAATTGATTATTACTTAAGCAGTGACTTGGCAGAGCCTCATCACGCACAAGACAGCTACTCTGAAGATCTCATTCGCCTGCCTGGTTTGCCATGTTGCTATTTATCTGAAACACTATCATATAAACCACTGCCTAGAGAGTATTTCTTCCTCCCGCCAGATGCCACACTTATTGGAAGCCTACAGGCTCTTCATAAGTTTCATCCGGATGACGACATAGTCCTGGAGGAGATTGCTATCTTGAATCCTGACGCCGTATTTGTAATCTGCGAAAGTGCCATTCCCGCGCTTACTCAAAGATATTTAGATAGGGTAAGCGAATCAGCACCTACCTACAGAGACCGCTTACATATTCTAGCTCGAACGCCACGGAGCTCTTTTTTATCACTTTGGGGCTGCATGGACTTACTGCTAGATCCTTTGTACTACGGTAGTGGGGTCACCTTCTTTGAGTCATCCTATTCAGGATCACCCATACTCACGATGGAGGGAAATCTACTTAGAAATCGGATTGTCGCAGCAGGATACAGAAAAATGGGAATTACAAGCCCTCCTGTTGTTCATTCAATGCAAGAGTATGTAGAACTTGCGACACAGCTAATCAATGACCCAGGCCGCTTAAGAAGATTGAGGGAAGAAATTGCGAGCAAAGCAAAACGTTTTCTGTATGATGATATGGATTATGTCACTGGTTTTGAATCTTTCCTTGTTTCTGCTGTTGCCGCAAAGTCCTAGGCGAGATTGCCGTTTTCATATCACCCATATCTGGCAGACTTAGGATGTACTCAGGCCTACGCTCCCAAAATTAGTGAATTACTTAATACACCGATCTAGCGACTTATTACTATATAGTACCCGCTTGAAAATTAGGATCAAGTTCTGCATCAGCTTTTACAGTATGTACCCAGCCAAAGAAAAATGGCATCACATTATCCTCTTCAATAGATAAATCCTCGAAGATTAATCCATTGTCACGGCACGCTGTTATGAAATGAAACGAGATTAATCGTTCAATAAAAAAGGAAATTGCTCTACCTTGAAAGGGATCATCGGCCATGGCTGGCTCAAAGCTTGAGGTTTGCAAAGCAATTAGCAAACGACGAACCATTGATGCACAGTGCAAAAATAATTCAACAGGGATCATGCCTACAAGTCCTCCACCAGGAATCAAATAGGGGTCTGTACAAAAGTCTAGAAAGCTCAATTTAGGTAGTGCTTCACACTCTACGGCTACTTTGGAGAGAGCTAGGAAATCTTCTATCAGATGACTGACTGCATACTGCCATGCAATGCCTTGCTTGAAGATCAAGGGAAAGCAAGTCAAGAAATCCGAATCTCCGCCCAACAAAGAGCTCGTCAGAGTCACTTCAGATGGTGCGACAAGCTGCATGCTTGTAAAATTTTGAGCTTCTACCCCGAGTTTCCGTGCAGAAACAAACTTGCGATGCAAAAGTATGCAGACTCGATTAATATTAGTTCTTTGGCGAAGGACCAACTCTTCAATCAAAAGAATAGCTTCGTTAGCGAGATATTTAGGATTTTGAGGGCTATAGTTAAAACTCTTTAGATAATTGCTTACATTGTACGCTTCCGTTTTGGCGGCGAAATCACCAGTATCAATCAAAGATATCCAAGGAGGCAAGTCAAAGAATGGTTGTTGGTGTGCAATGCAGAAATAAGCTGCTCCATCCAAGATAGGAAGCGAAGCTAAATTGGAGACATGCTCTGACCCACGTTGATCTGATGACGACATGGATTAGATTGGATTTTGGCAAAGTGCTGAGTTATATATACAGCTCCGCCAGACTTTTGATTGATGCCAAGAGTTAATCTGTATCACAGCGGTCAATCAAAAAAGTGATAATTTATTTAGTACTAGACAGGCTCAAAACATGAAATTAGTGAAAACTTGGCTTTCAGTCTTTCTAGACAAATACGTGGTCATAGTTTGTCTTTTTTATCCACTATGAATGTTAAAAAAATTTAGGAGTCAACTAAACGAGCAAGTCAAAGCACCAGTTGCGGCAATCGTAGCCGTTGCAGTGGCGCTCGCAGCAACGGAGGTTGCGGTCAGACAACGGATGCCTACCGGTCCTGCGGTAAAGGTTCCAACGATGGTGCCACCGGAGCTGGCACAACTGACGGTGAGACCTGCTGCCGTTCCAGGGGCAGCTCCGACACCACCCGAGGCGACAAACGTTGCACATTCCTTGGCGAAGCCAAGAACTTCACCCACCCTCGAACCAGCTGCAGCCGAGTTGCGAGCTTGCAAATATCTCGGTAAGGCTACTGCCGATAAAATGCCAATGACTGCTACCACAATCATTAGTTCAACCAAAGTAAAAGCGCCTCGGACTTTAGTTCGCTGATCCGAAAGACTCTTTAATAGAATAAGTTGAGTTTTTGATTTCATTTTTGTAGGACGAACATAAAGAAATTAAATGTACTGGAGTCCGCCCTCGGAAGAATTACTGATTACAAATAAAGATGCTCCCGTAAAAAACGGGAGCACAATTTTTTAATCGAGAGCCAATCTAATGGATGAAATTTCTCAAGTAAACGAGCAACTCAAAGAACCAGTTGCGGCAATCGTAGCCGTTGCAGTGGCGCTCGCAGCAACGGAGGTTGCGGTCAGACAACGGATGCCTACCGGTCCTGCGGTAAAGGTTCCAACGATGGTGCCACCGGAGCTGGCACAACTGACGGTGAGACCTGCTGCCGTTCCAGGGGCAGCTCCGACACCACCGGAGGCGACAAACGTTGCACATTCCTTGGCGAAGCCAAGAACTTCACCCACCTTCGAACCGGCTGCAGCCGAATTACGGGCCTGTAGGTATTGGGGCAGGGCGACAGCGGAAAGGATACCGATCACGGCAACCACAATCATCAACTCAACGAGTGTGAATGCTGCGCTGATGCCTTTGCGCTGGCGGCTAAGACTCCGCAACAGCTCAACTTGGGTCTTGGTACGCATGTCCTGAGTGATAGGGGGACTCAAATCACCTTAGATGCAAGATCGGCCTGTGACAACTTCTCGGGCTGTTTTCAAAGCGACTTTCCTCACCTTTAAAGTCACCTTTAGAGAAGTCACTTCGCCTGCACCGGAATGGTTTTCAGGAAATTTGCTTCCAGCTACTGGGCCCGCCCACAGCGGCCCGATACCGAGAACTCAGCGACCAAGTCAGGGATTCACTTCTGGCTCTCAGTTTTCTCTCATGAAAAACTCAGCGTCTCAACCGCACCGTCCGCGGCAAGACCTGAGCCATCTCCCCGTTGGCCGTGAGCGCCGGGTAGGGTCGCCTCTCCTTAATGCCGCCAAGACCCAGCTCTCGGAACTGGTGCAAGCCGCCCTGGATGGCGAGGAGGTCTGGATCGCCCGAGCCGGCAAGCCACTGGTGCGTCTGGTGCCCGGCATTCCCGTCCAGCCCTTGGCCGGCAGGGGCCTGCTGGCGCTGGATCCCTCCCAGATCGACGCCGCCTTCTCCGATGAGCTCAACGCACAGGTGGCTGAGCTGATGGCGGGTTCTCCAGATGCTCCTCTGGTGGTTGAGCGCAGATGCCCGCCTCAGCCGCCAACGGGAGGCCCAGATCCGCTCGGCCCGTGCACGGGTGAGTGCCGCCTCGGTATGGGAGGTGGCGATCCAGCATCAACTGGGCAAGCTGCCGGTGTCGCCCCAGCAACTCACGGGCGCCATCACCACTGCCGGCTTTGATCAGATGGCCATTGAGGCCAGCCATGCCGCCGCCACCGCCCTGCTGCCACCCCAACATCAAGATCCGTTTGATCGGCTGCTGCTGGCCCTAGTCACGTCGCTGAAGCTCACCTTGCTCACAGCTGACCGCAAGCTGGTGGCTTATGGGCGGCGGGTGGAGAAGATCTAAGACTGGTTGGTAGAACAACTCACTGCCACGTCTCCAAGCGCCCGCAGCGGCGGATCATGGGAGCGTGGTGCCGCCCGGATCGCCTCCGGAAAGCCGAAAGCTCTCACCCAAAGGGCGATTCATTGCCAACTCCAGGATCGTTTCCAGTCGGATGACCCGGCTGTTCAAGTCATCGATGCGCCGTTGCTGTTCCTTCATCAGGCCGGCCATTTCCTCCACCTTGTCGTTCATGCGGATCACGGTGGTGAGCGCCGACAGGATGCGGTCGGTGACGCTCATCGCTGCTGAGCTGGCTGCTGAACGACCAGAGCTCCGCGCACCTCTGCCAAAGCACGATCGAGCACGGCTTCAGTTCGTGCGGTGCTGAGTTCCAGCTGCTTCAAGGCCGCTTCCAAGGCGTCGTGCTCGGCCTGCTCGTTGGCGGAGCTGGAGGCATAGGCGGCTCCAGCCTCTCGGAAAAATTGCCCCAGCGAGAGCCCCATGCTGCTGGCGCGATCGGTGTACGCAGCTTTTTCTGTGGGCGTCATCAACACCGCCACACGCTCTGTGGCGCGCTCACCACGGCTCTTGGGCATCGCAGGCATCGTGATAAGGCTATGAACATGTGCAGCACATGTTAAGGCGTGTTGGGCGTGTTGGCGGTCGATGACGATGACCCGTTGCCCCTTCCTGCTCAAGGAGGGCCCGTTGACGGAGTCTCCGGCCTTCCTTGTGCTGCTATCAGGCTCTTATGACCGTGGCGACTGGAATGGTCACTCCGACCCGCCCGCTTCAACTCCCCAACCTCAGCACCGCAACCGCACCGTCCGCGGCAACACTTCCGCAATCTCCCCCTCCGCCGTGAGCTCCGGGTAGGGCCGCCCTTCCTTCCGGCACCAGGCGGCCACCTGGGGGTAGGCCCACTCAAACAGGATCCGCCCGTACTCCGCCGCACCCCCCGGCACCCCTTCCCCCTGGCTGGGCACCAGCCCCGCCAGCTCCCGTTGCCGCAGCGCCTCGAACAGCAGAATCGCCGCCGCCACACTCACATTCAAGCTCTGCACCATGCCCGACGTCGGAATGAAGAGGGGCTGGTCCACCAGCGCCTTGGCCGCCTCGCTCAGACCCCACTTCTCCGCCCCCAGCAGAAAGGCGGTGGGCCCTTTGAAGTCGCAATGGCGATAATCCACCGCCTCCACGCCCAGGTGGGTGCCGTACACCCGAAAGCACCTGGCCTTGAGGCCCGCCAGACAGCCTTCAATGCTCGGGTGCGGGTGCAGCGGCACCCACTTCTGGCTGCCCTTGGCCGTGTCGTTGAAGGTGCGGGGCCTCCCCGGCAGGCTCACCACGTGGGCCTCCATCGCCCCCACCGCATCGCAACTGCGCAGGATCGCCGAGAGATTGTGGGGCTTGTCCACCGCCTCCAGCACCACCGTCAGATCGCCCATGCGCTGGTTGAGCACGGCCTTGAGGCGCTCGAAGCGGCGGGGCAGCAGGGGCATGGGCGGGAAGGCGGTCTCTCATTACTTTGGTGCCATGGGCCAGCTCGCCGAACTCCGTGACAAGCTCCGGCAGGAGCGCCTTGGGCGGCTGAGCGCGTCCGTGGCGCCGCTGGTGACAGGCCATGAGGGGTCGGAGGTGTGGCTGTTTGGTTCCTGGGCTCGGGGCGACTGGGATGCGCGCTCCGATGTGGACCTGATCGCTGTGGCCCCGCTGGCTTCTGAGGCTGAGTCCCTTGCGGATCGATTGATCCAGGCCCTTCTCGGTGACGACGTGATCGCATTGGAGACGTCCGACTGGCAGGCCCGACGTTCTGGAGGCGATCCCCATTGGCGTGCCATCGGCCGCGATGCGATCTTGATCGCCGCTGGGAGCAGGCCATGACACCTCGACTGGAAGCCTGGCTGCGTCAGGCCAACAACGATCTCGCGATGGCCGACTATGCGCTGGCCGGAGGATTTCATGCCCAGGCCTGCTATCACGCCAGCCAGGCTGCGAGCCAGCCCACACCCACTCCCTTGAGCGTCTGGTGGAGGAATTGTCCAAAGCGGGCGTGACGACCGCGCCCCTGTCCGATTTGCGTCTGAAGGCGCTGAGCCGTTTGGCGACCACCACCCGTTATCCGGCTGGGGATGAGGCTCCCCAGGATCTCTTCGATCGTGTGGATGCGGAAGCTGCCCTGGCTACGGCTCGTGCCGTGCTTCGGTTCGTTGAGGGCCTGGCCTGAGCGTTCCTGGCCGTCCTCGCAGCCCCTCCCCGCTGAATTCGGTGGCATCGGCTGGCGATCCCCTCTCCCCCCCAGCAGGCTAGGAAGGATGTTCGCCTCGGCCGATCCATGCCCAACTGGGTGACGCTGCTGCTGCTGGGCCTCTGTGTGCTGCTTGGGTCCAAGGGCTACGGCAACCGTGATGACGTGATCGGCCTGCTGGAGCTGCTGCTCGCCGCGGTGGGACTGCTGGTGGTGTTGTTCGCCGGCCATCACCTGCTGCTGGAGCTGGCGGGCCTGGCCCTAGCCCTGGGGTTGCCCCGGGCCCGTGATGGCCTGGCCCCCCTCTCCAGCCGCCGCGAGCGCGACGACCTGCTGCTGCCCTTTTGAGCTCCAAGTTGGCGGGCTTCGACCAGCGGGTGTGGCAGGAAGTGGGCCGCATCCCCTTCGGCCGCCTGGCCACCTACGGCCAGATCGCCGATCGCATCGGATCCTTCGGCTGCGCCCGCCAAGTGGGCTGGGCCCTGCGGCGCCTGACGCTGCCCACGGAGGTGCCCTGGCACCGGGTGGTCAACGCCAAGGGGCGCATCAGCATGGGCCTGAGCCGAAATGGCAGCGACTGGATCCAGCGGGATCTGCTTCTGGCCGAGGGAATTCCCGTTGATGACCAGGGCCGCCTCCCCCTGGGGCGCTATCTCTGGAGGCCCGAGCCCAGCCCCTCCGTTTGAGCACCCCCCCTCCTGCCGCCATCGGCCTCGAGTCCCGCCAACTCGCCTGGCAGGTGCTGCAGGCGGTGGCCGCCGGGGCCTATGCCGATGGGGCCCTGGAACGGGAGCTCAAGCGCCACCCCCTGACCCCGGCCGACCGGGCCCTGGCCACCGAACTGGCCTACGGATCGATCCGCCAGCGCCGCCAGCTGGATGCCTGGCTGGATGAACTGGGCCAGGTGCCAGCCCTGCGCCAGCCCCCCAAGTTGCGCTGGCTGCTGCACCTGGGCCTCTACCAGCTGCTCCACAGCGACCGGGTGCCCGCCTCCGCCGCCGTCAGCACCACGGTGGAGCTGGCCAAGCGGGGCGGTCTGGCCCGTCTGGCGCCGGTGGTGAACGGCCTGCTGCGCTCGTTCCTGCGCCGCCAGGAAGCCCACCAGCCCCTGGGGGAACCGGCCACGGCCACTGGGCGCCTGGCCCTACGCCACTCCCTGCCCGACTGGCTGGCCGCTGAGCTGCTCGGCTGGCTGCCCCAGGAGCGGGCCGAAACCTTCGCCGCCGCCTGCAACCAGCCGCCGCCCCTGGATCTGCGGGTCAACCCCCTGCGCATCAGCCGGGAGGCTCTGCTGGAGGCCTTCGCCGCCGCCGGCATCGCCGCCGAACCGTTGGAGGGGCTGCCCCAGGGATTGACGCTCACGGCCCGCAGCGGCGACCTGCGGGCCCTGCCCGGCTACGCCGAAGGCCACTGGTGCGTCCAGGACCGCTCCGCCCAGCGGATCGCCCCCCTGCTGGAGCCCCGGCCGGGTCAGCGGCTGCTGGATGCCTGCGCCGCCCCCGGGGGCAAGAGCACCCACCTGGCCGAGCTGATCGGTGATCAAGGTGAGGTGCTGGCACTGGACCGTTCAGGCCCACGCCTGCGGCGCCTGATCACTAACGCTGAACGCCTCGGGCTGGGCTCCATCCACGCCCTGGAGACCGATGGCCTCACCCTGGCCCAGCTCCAGCCCCAGCTGCTGGGCCACTTCGATGGCCTCCTGATCGATGCCCCCTGCTCCGGCCTCGGCACCCTGGCCCGCCACGCCGATGCCCGCTGGCGCATCACCCCCGAGGCGGTGATCGGGCTGGCGGAACTGCAACGCCAGCTGCTGGAAGCACTCCTGCCCCTGCTGAAACCGGGCGGTCGCCTGGTCTATGCCACCTGCACCGTCCATCCAGCCGAGAACCAGCAACAGTTGGACGCCTTCCAACAACGGCATCCCGACTGGCGCCTGCTCTCCGTATCCCAAACCTGGCCAGGCCCCGACGGCGGCGATGGCTTCTTCACGGCGGTGCTACAGGCCCCAGCTGGAGCCCTGGGACCTCAGGGCAGCGGCGGCGGCGCCAGCGGTGCCACGGGGGGTGGCGGGGCCACAGGGGCACTCGGCACCGGCGGCGGGGCGATGGGGCCCGATGAAGGAGCCAGGGGGGTCGCAGGGGCAGAGG
>JBAXME010000035.1:0-28347 GCA_037134455.1 Synechococcaceae cyanobacterium ELA445
ATCGCCGTCCCCCCGGCCGGCCCCGGCGCCCATCTCCCAGCCGCCTGCTGCGGGGTTGACCGCCCTTCCCCAGTCACCGGCGCCGCTGCCATCTTCTGAACCACTCCCCGCCACGGGCCTTCCCCCCGCTGCCCCTTTGGAGGGTCCTGAGCCGCCGGCCGATCCCGAGGATTGGAGCGACGAGTTGGCCCAACTGGACCTGGAACTGCAGCGGCTGGGCTGGGGGCGCGAGCAGGAGGCGGCCTACCTGGAGCGGGTGTTTGGCCACCCCAGCCGTGGCCGCCTGACCCGTTACGCCGATCTGGTGGCCTACCTGGAGGTGCTGCGCCGATCTCCCCTTGGATCGGTTCCCTCCGGGCTGTCGGCGCCCCTGCGGCGCAGGGATCTGCTGGAGCAGTCGGATGAACTGCTGCGTCAGCTGGACTGGGATGGGGCTCGGGGTCGGGCCTTCCTGGAGCGGCATTTCGCCCTCATCAGCCGCCAGCAACTCAGTGATGAGCAGCTGTTGCGCTTCAACCTGCTGCTGGAGGAGGAGTCCAGTGCAGGCGCTGGCGGCGGGATGGCCTTGGCACCACCGGCGGACGCGGGGCCGGATTCCGGTCCAGCCTCAGCGCTGGCCGCAGTTCGCCTGGACCATCGATAGCCCCAGCTCCAGTTGCTGCTGGTTGCTGTAGGCCTCCCGTTCCAGTCGTTTTTCGGTCTGATTGAGGCCGGCGTAAACCGGGCTGGCCAGGAAGCGCTCGATTGCAGGGGTGGACAGAAGAGGCAGTCCCAGGGGGCGTGGGGGAGCCCGAAGACCACCGTTGCGGCAGCTCTGGGCCACATGAATCGACTCGTGGTTGATCACCTTGGCCAGCTCCTCGCTGCCCTTGGAGGGCACATCGGGGCGGATCCGCACGATGCCGGCGCGGGGTTCCCATTCGCCGGCGGCCCCCAGCTTGCGCGGTGGGCCCAGCACGACAAGCACCCCCCGGGAGCGCAATTCCGCCAGGAGGGCGGCAATGGCGGAGCGTTCGCGATCGAAGCGGGGCGGGTAGCGGATGAGCAGCTTGATCTGCTCGATCGTGAGCGCTGGATCGTCCTGCCGTTGCTTGTAGGTGTAGCGGGTGCCGCCGCCGGGCAGCGGCTGGGCCTTGGGTCGCCAGCTTTCATCGGCCCCATCGAGGAGGCTCATCAGGCCCGGGTCGTCGCTGGGCCGCAGGGGGCGGTCCTCGGGCCGGGGCTGGGGCTGGAACGGTTGGGCCAGCGACAGGGCCGCGATGCCGGTCGCGACCACGGCGCTGATGGCCGCCAGGCCCCCCAGGGCCCGCCATGGCCTGAACGTCGGCACCCTTTCGATGGGACGGCCGCAGCGGGCGCAGAGGGGGACGCCGTCGCGGCGCCGCGTGATGCGCAGGGGCTGCGGTTCACAGGCGGGGCAGCGGTAGCTGGTCATGGCCGAAGGGACCGCTGGAGCGTCAGGCCAGGGGTTTCCCCGTCGAAGCCCTGGTCATAGCTGGGTTGGGTCAACTGGGCGCTCCAAGGGGTGGGCAGCTCCTGGAGCAGGGCGGCCAGATAGGGATGGGGGCGGGCCGGTTGGGTGATGGTGTGGACGGGGTAGAGGCGCACCTCCTGGCGGCTGACCCGCAGCAGTTCCGCCAGGGCACGGCGGTGCCAGGCCAGATCGAAAGGGGAGCCCTCCAGCAGGCCCCCGTCCCCCTGGGGGGAGTAGCTGAACAGCAGGTGGCCGGAGAGCACCAGGTCGAAGGCACCGTCGTCGAAGGGCAACTCCGGCAGGGCCCCCGCCACGTAGGCGGAGGGGTGGGCCCGCAGGTCCGCGAGGAAGGTAGCCAGGGCCACCCGTTTGTCCCGGTGGTAGGCCTCCAGATCGAATCCGGGACGCAGGTGGCCCGAGCGGAGGGCTGTGCGGGTGTGATGGTCGATATCGGCCAGGGCCTGGCGCTCCAGTTCCTCGGCCGATCGCCCGTAGAGGGGATCGACGGCCACCGCCTCCACCCCCTGGACCCGGGCCAGGGCCGTGAAGGCCCCCGGGCCGCCGGGGCAATCGAGCACCCGTCGCCCCCGCCATGGCTCCAGATCCAGGTCAAAGAAGCGCAGGGCTTCCTCACCGGTGCGTCCGAAGAACACCACCTTGGCCAGATCCATGGCCCCACGCCCATCGGTGTTGATGCTGCGCACGCGCTCCTGCCCTGTCCCATCGGAGGAGAACCAAGTCTGCCGGCTTGGATCGCAGCCTGATCGGTCCGGTTGCGAAGATTCGGGGGCTCCACCCGTTCTTGCCGATGCCCCTCACCGCCCTGGTGCGCCAGCTGGAGCAGGTGCCCCTCACCGGCGAGGTGCAGGCACGGATCGATCGAGCGGAGCGTCTCAGCCTGCGGGGCGCCGGCCGGGCGGGGCGGGCCCTGGTGAGCAGCGCCCTGGCGCGGCAGCGGCAGGCGCCCTTGCTGGTGGTGGTGCCCACCCTGGAGGAGGCGGGCCGCTGGGCGGCGCTGCTGGAGCTGATGGGCTGGCCCACGGCCCAGCTCTATCCCACCAGCGAGGGCTCCCCCTACGAACCCTTTGATCCCACCAGTGAGATCACCTGGGGCCAGCTGCAGGTGCTGGCGGAGCTTTTGGCGGGGGCGGGAAACCCTCGGGCATGGCGTGGGGCGATCGTTGCGACCGAGCGGGCCCTGCAGCCCCATCTGCCGCCGCCGGAGGCGTTGGCGGCCCAGTGCCTCAGCCTGGCCAAGGGGCAGGTGGTCGATCTCGACGAGTTGGCCGACACCCTGGCGCGGCTGGGCTACGAGAGGGTCCCCACGATTGAGCAGGAGGGCAGCTGGAGCCGCCGCGGCGACATCGTGGATCTGTTCCCGGTGAGCGCCGAGCTGCCGGTGCGGCTGGAGTTCTTCGGCGACACGCTCGAGAAGCTGCGGGAGTTCGATCCCGCCAGCCAGCGCTCCCTCGATCCGATCGAGGCGGTGCGCCTCACCCCCACCGGCTACGGCCCCCTGGTGGCGGATGCCCTGCGCGACGCCATGCCCGAGGGGCTCGAGGCGCTGCTGAGCCCCGAAGCTCTGGAGCAGCTGCTGGAGGGGGGCACCCCCGAAGGCATGCGACGTCTGATGGGGCTGGCCTGGGGGCGGCCGGCCTCGCTGCTGGATTACCTGCCGCCCGACACCCTGATCGCCATCGATGAGCGGCGCCAATGCAGGGCCCACGGCCAGCAGTGGTTCGACCATGCCGAGGCCCACCACCGGGAACTCACGGTCGACGGGCAGCCCCCGCTACCACTCCTGCACCGTCCGCCGGCGGAGGCCCTGGCGCAGGCCGGGGATTTTGCGGGTTTTGATCTTGCTGAGCTGGCTGAAACCGACAGCCATCCCAATGCCTTTGACCTGGCCAGCCGGGCGGTGCCGTCCCATCCCAACCAGTTCGGCCGCCTGGCGGCCCTGGTGAAGGGGTTTCAGGCGGAGAAGGCGCGGGTATGGCTGCTCTCGGCCCAGCCCAGCCGGGCGGTGGCCCTGCTGGAGGAGCACGACTGCATCAGTCGCTTCGTGCCCAATGCCGCCGACTGGCCGGCGATCGACCGCCTGGTGGAGCAGAACACACCGGTGGCCCTCAAGTTGCGGGGCACGGCCGAGCTGGAGGGACTGCAGCTGCCGGCCTGGAAGCTGGTGCTGCTCACCGACCGGGAGTTCTTCGGCCAGCACTCCCTGGCGGCCTCGGGCTATGTGCGGCGGCGGCGCAAGGCGGCGAGCCGCACGGTGGATCCGCTCAAGATGGTGCCGGGGGATTTCGTGGTGCACCGCAACCACGGGGTTGGCCGCTTCCTGAAGCTGGAGAAGCTGGCGATCAGCGGTGAATCCCGCGATTACCTGGTGGTGCAATACGCCGACGGCACCCTGCGGGTGGCCGCCGATCAGCTGGGCAGCCTGGGCCGCTACCGCGCTAGCAGCGATGCGCCACCGGAGTTGAACCGCATGGGCGGCGTGGCCTGGGCGAAGGCCAAGGAGCGGGCCCTCAAGGCCGTGCGCAAGGTGGCCCTTGATCTGGTGAAGCTCTACGCCGAGCGCCACCAGGTACCGGGCTTCGCTTTCCCCCCCGATGGCCCCTGGCAGAACGAACTGGAGGAGTCC
Organism: Synechococcaceae cyanobacterium ELA445; assembly: GCA_037134455.1. Lineage (GTDB taxonomy): Bacteria > Cyanobacteriota > Cyanobacteriia > PCC-6307 > Cyanobiaceae > ATX-6F1. The sequence goes on from JBAXME010000035.1 coordinate 4,119, forward strand.
TTCCCCTACGAGCCCACCCCCGACCAGGTCAAGGCGATCGTCGAGGTGAAGCGCGACATGGAGGCTGCCCAGCCGATGGACCGGCTGGTGTGCGGCGATGTGGGCTTCGGCAAGACCGAGGTGGCGATCCGGGCGATCTTCAAGGCCGTCACCGCCGGCAAGCAGTGCGCCCTGCTGGCCCCCACCACGGTGCTGGCCCAGCAGCACTGGCGCACCCTGAGCGAGCGCTTCGCCCCCTACCCGCTCAAGGTGGCCCTGCTCAACCGCTTCCGTACCGCCGCCGAGCGCAAGACAATCCAGGAGGGTCTGGCGGCCGGCACCATCGACGTGGTGGTGGGCACCCACCAGCTGCTGGGCAAGGGCACCGGTTTTCAGCAACTGGGGCTGCTGGTGGTGGATGAGGAGCAGCGCTTCGGGGTGAACCAGAAGGAAAAGATCAAGGCCCTGCGCAAAGACGTGGACGTGCTGACCCTCAGCGCCACGCCCATTCCCCGCACCCTCTACATGAGCCTTTCAGGCGTTCGGGAGATGAGCCTGATCACCACGCCGCCCCCCCTGCGCCGCCCGATCAAAACCCATCTGGCGGCCCTCGATGAGGAGGCGGTGCGCAGCGCCATCCGCCAGGAGCTGGACCGGGGCGGCCAGATCTTCTACGTGGTGCCGCGGGTGGAGGGGATTGAGGATGTGGCGGCCCAGCTGCGTCAGATGTTGCCGGGGCTGAAGCTGCAGGTGGCCCACGGCCAGATGCCGGAGGGGGAATTGGAGAGCGCCATGGTGGCCTTCAACGCCGGTGAGGCCGATGTGATGCTCTGCACCACGATCGTGGAGAGCGGCCTCGATATTCCCCGGGTGAACACGATCCTGATCGAGGACGCCCACAAGTTCGGCCTGGCTCAGTTGTATCAGCTGCGGGGCCGGGTGGGCCGCAGCGGCATCCAGGCCCACGCCTGGTTGTTCTATCCCGGGGATGCCTCCCTGAGTGAGGCGGCGCGGCAGCGGCTGCGGGCCATCCAGGAGTTCGCCCAGCTGGGCAGTGGCTACCAACTGGCCATGCGCGACATGGAGATCCGCGGCGTGGGCAATTTGCTGGGGGTGGAGCAGAGCGGCCAGATGGAGGTGATCGGATTTGACCTCTACATGGAAATGCTGCAGGAGTCACTTGCCGAGATCCACGGCCAGGACATCCCTGCGGTGGAAGACACCCAGATCGATCTGCCGATCACGGCGTTTTTGCCGGCCGATTGGATCAGCGAGAACGACGAGAAGATGGCGGCCTACCGCGCCGCCGCCGGCTGCACGGGCAAGGCGGAGCTGCTGGAGCTGGCGGCCGCCTGGGTCGATCGCTACGGAGCGCTGCCGGCGCCGGTGCAGGCCCTGCTGCAGTTGATGGAGCTGAAGCTGGTGGCCAAGCGCTGTGGCTTCTCGCGCATCAAGGCCGAAAAACCCAACCTGGTGCTGGAAACGCCCATGGAGGAGCCGGCGTTCCGGCTGTTGCGCCAGGGCCTGCCCCAGCACCTCCATGGCCGCCTGGTGTACCAGGGGGGCGGTGGCAGCACGGCCAAGGTGCTGGCCCGGGGTCTAAGCGTGCTCAGCGCCGGCCAGCAGCTCGACACCCTGATGGAGTGGCTGGGGGCCATGGCGGCGCAGATTCCGGGAGCGGATGGGCTCAGCGAGGCCCAGCGGGCGGAGGAGCAGAAGGCGAAGAACGCTGCCGTAGTGGTGGTGTGACGGGAGATCCGCACACCGTCACTCCTTCAACCAAGGCTCCTGCATGTCCAAATCCAGGGCCATGGCAATCCGTTGCAGCACTTCCTCCAGTTGATCCCGTGTGATGCGCCCAAGGGGGCCTTCCAGGTTGACGGAATCCACGGTGGTGGGATGCCAGGCCATGGCGTAGCTGCGTTGCTGGAGCCCATTGGCGGGGCTTGGATCCAAAGAGATAGCAAGAGGATGGCCCTCCAGGCGGGGATCACGGCTCAAGGGCACCACCACTCGGCGGGTGCTGGCGAGATGGGCGGCCTCCGGTGAGATGACCAGCACTGGGCGAGCCTTGGTATCGCCAAAGCTGCGGTTGCGGGGCCAGCGGACGATTTGACCCCGTTCAGCCATTCAATTCCCCCAGGGCTGCTGCTCCCATCTCCAGGGCATCGCTGTGGGCTTGATTCAAGTCACCACCTTGGAGCCGGCTGAGATCGGCATAGGCCTGCTGAAGTGCCGCCAGCCGCCTGTGCCGCAGCCAGAGGCTGATCGCCTCGCTCACCGCCGCCGAGCGGTTGGCGCTGTGGGCATCGAGATCGGCCAGCAGGGCCTCCTCAAGGGAGACGCTGATCGAGCGGGTGGCCATCATCCTTGCCAGCATTCCTGGCACTGATTGTAGGAACCTTTGCGTGTTGAGCCATCGGCCAGCGCCGACCCCGTTCCCACGGGCAAGGCCGATCAGCGGGCTGGAGTCGATGAGACCGATGGCAACCACTGCTCCAGGGTGTCAAGGTCGGCCTTGGTTTCCGCTTCCGTCAGGCGGATCACCGGGATCCCCAGCCGTGAGAGGTGCTAGGGAAAGGCAGAGGATTCCATCTCCGCCGCCGGTCTGTCACTCAACGGGGCCACCACCACGTTCGACACCCTGGAGGGTGGACGCCATCTGGTGCTGCGCGATTCGGCCTCCAACTCCCGCCCATGCCTCTACGACTGCCAGAGCGCCAGCAACCGGATCGAATCGTTCCAGCTCGCTGATGGCAGCGTCAGCTTGGCGCAGGTGCAGCAGAAGGTCACGACCCTCGGGGCCGCGGTCACCAACAGCACCTGGGCCAGCTGGGACACCACGAATTGAGGCAGCCAGCAGACCAATCTTGGATTCGGCTCCGGTGCTCGGTTGGACAGCCTGATCAACGCCTACAAGACGGTTGATACCGCTGGTTTTACTGCCTGATCAGGCGTCCTGATTCTGTGTTGCTCGATCAGGGAAAGCGCTGGCTTTACAGGGGGCTTCTGATGGCAGCGTCAGTACAAGCAAGAAGAACGCAATAGGCAGCAGACGGAGGGAAAACGCAGCATATTCACTGCATTATGCAGCACTCGCATAAGTTGGGACGAGTCTGGCCTCCCGTCAGCACTCAAAACCCAGGTCACTCCCGAAAGTTCTCTACCTTTCGCCGTAAGCTAAAATATACCTGAAAAAGCTTCGAAGCTGCTTTAAGGCTAGTTTTGAATATCTTTTGGTACAGGTGTACTCTAAGGAGCTGGCAATGGCACTCAAGACCGCAGGCGAGATCCTTAACTCCTTGCTGCCCGAGTGGCAAGTGCTCCTCCAGGGGTGGGCGGCAGATGGATCCCTTGTAGCAGCAGCACAGGAGGCGCTTCTCCTCCCAGGAGAACCTCCGCAGGGTCTCAAGGATCTTGCGCACCAGTGGGCATCTGGCAACTTCAGCGGTATTCCACCGATTGTCCTGCTGTCGTCAGCGGACATCAACGGTGCACTGGGTGCGTATGCCATCGCCACTGGCACCATCTATCTCAATGCGGACTGGTTAGCAGGGGCAAGCAAGGAGCAGGTGTTTGCAGTGCTCACGGAGGAGCTGGGGCACCATTTTGATGGGTTGTTGAATTCAGCGGATACCCCTGGAGATGAAGGCGAGGAATTCAGCAGCATCCTCTTCGAAAAATCAACGGATCTATGGATCTTACAGCAGCAAAACGATAAAGGTTTTATCACGCTTGATGGTCGGCTGATTGATGTGGAGTTTGCGAATGATCAGGCGAGAAGCGTCCAGCTGGGCAGCACATTAATTGCCTCTTTGGGCGATAACGGAACGGGCCTTTCTAGCGGTTACTACTACTCTAGCGGTTACTACTACTACGAATTGCAAACAATTGTCGGCACTAGCACACAACCGGCGAATACTTGGCAACCCCTTTTAGCCGTTCTCTGGCAGAGAGGTACACCACTCCAGCAGGCTTTGATCTCTGGACAGTCTGGAAGGATGCCAACAAGACTGATTACATCAGCCTGATCGGACTCAACATTGAGCAGATCTCCTTCAATGGCACCTACGATGCCAACAACGGCGGTCCGTCGAATGTCATTCCACGCTTTCTGAATAGAAGTTATGTTAATACATGGGGCTTTAAGGGTGGTGCTAGCAATGAAATCTTCCTAGGCGAAGTAAGCTTGACGGAACCAGGCTTCAGTAGTCGCTTTGTTGTAGCTGGAGATGCAGGCACGGACAGCCTGTTCATCCCGCTCATCCAAGCCAATCACCTCAAGCTTGAGCGCAATGCCCTTGGCCTCAGCCGCATCAGCTTTACTGATGCCAATGCACGGATTTCTCAATATATTCTTACGGGCGTAGAATCTATTGACTACATTAATGCTCGCTACAGCCCCACAAATCCGAGCTCTTACAATCTTGTTAATGGCACTGTTAGATCCGATAGCGTCTATCTAGCCTCCAGCAACAGCTATGGCGGCACCAGCAGCACATCGACCACAAGTGGCACAATTGGAAACGACCTGATCCTGGCTGCTACCACTGGTGACTACAACACCAGCCTCTACACCTCATTTGACGGCCTTGCTGGCACGGATGTTCTCCTCTTCGATAACTGGACACGTGCAAATCTGACAGATATCTTCAGATTGCCTTCCACTCAATGGCGGCTTACCTTTGGTGGGATAGTGATTATCGCCAGCAATATTGAATACCTTCAATTGCAGGACATGGCAGTCAGCCTCAATGCGGATGGCACGTATACAAACATTGCTTGGCAACCCGATCTGGGGCCATCAACTTATTCGATAACCCCCTCAGTAAGCACCATTAGTGAAGGATCTGTTTTAACCACTAATGTCCAGACCGCTAATGTGGCTGAAAACACGGCTTTGTACTGGTCGCTTGGTGGAACTGGAATTACAGCAGCTGATTTTTCATCAGGCGCGCTAACAGGAACGGGCGCCGTTGGCGTTGATGGCAAGTTCAGTTTTTCTCACACTATTGCGAATGATCAGGCAAGAGAAGGGGATGAAAGTCTGCAAATTAGCCTATTTGTCGATCCAGGTCGAATTACCCAGGTTGGGTTAACTGCGACTGTTCTAATCAAGGACACGTCGAATAGTTTGCCTGCTAGCTATGCTGTCAGCCCCTCAGCATCACAGGTTGATGAAGGTTCTGTTCTTGTTACCAATATTTCAACAAGCAATATAGCACCCTATACCAAGCTATATTGGTCACTGAGTGGTGCAGGCATTACAGCGGCTGATCTTTTATCAGGTGCGCTAACAGGAGCAGGCTCCGTTGACGCTGATGGCAAGTTCAGCTTTTCTCACGTCATTGCCAATGATCAAACGACAGAAGGGCCTGAGAGCATAGATATCAAGCTTTTCAGTGATTCGCAAAGGTCTATTCAAGTCGGAGATGCTGCAAAGGTAGTAATTAATGATACGTCTAAAGCATCCCTTTCGGCCTCTTTTGGTTACTCCTTGATATCAGCAAACTTTAATTCCGGAGGTTTGCTCAATGGCCTGCTTCCTAACGGATTAAAGGTTAGCGGCCTCGGCTTTGTTAATTCCCAATTAGACTTCGGTGCGTATAAAGGTCTTTATGTAACAGCTTCACAGCTATTTGCTCAGTCTGATGGCACGTATTCAACGGCGCCGCCATTTTCCACAGAGGGAATTGGAGGCGGTGGATGGGGTTCAGACCGATGGGGGTATGAGGCGATCGACAATTTCGTAGATACTGGTTTTGGGGCAAGCTTGACAAAAAGTATCAGCCTGACCTCTCTTGATAGAGCTTATCAAGGGATTTTCCCATACCAATCAGAGAAGCCCACTGCACTTGCCATCCAGATTTATAACGCGAAACAAAATTCAGATTTCTCTTATTCACCCCCGTTCGAAATTAGAAATACAGCCGCAAGCGAGGTTCAGAAGCGTTCCGCGAGCCTCTTGGGCACAATTATTGTTTCGGCTGGTACCAATGTCGGCGATAGCGCTTTTCTACTTAGTCGACTCATTAGCAATGGTGTTTCGATCCCAAATAGCTATTCCAATGGATCCATGGCAAGCGATTTCCTTTGGAATAGCCTTAGGCAGCCTGCTACAAATTCTGAGTTGCTAGTTCTTGTTGACGGGGCAGCTGACACCACTCCACCTACCGTCACCCTGGCCGTGTCTCCAGCGCAGGTAACAGAAGATGGCACATCCAACCTCGGCTATACCTTCTTCCGCACTGGTGCTATCACAAGCGCCTTAACCGTTAACTACTCCATCGCTGGCACTGCCGATAGCTCTGACTACACCGGAGCTACACCTGGAACTAGCAAAACGATCACCTTTGCGGCAGGTTCTGCCACAACTGCCCTCACCATTGATCCAAAGGCGGACACCATCATCGAGCGCGATGAAACCGTTGGTCTGATGCTTGCCACTGGAGCTGATTATACTGTCGGCACGGCAACGCCAGTCATCGGCACCATCACCAATGATGACCAGAACGTTTTTGTATTGATCAAGGCCGTTGGCACTGTTTCGCTAGGTACAACTCAGCTCGGTTATGCCCTGCAGGTGGGCAGCGCTAACCCGATCCAGATCACCTATTCGGGGATCGGTGCCTCGGCCACCAGCCCCGGCGGCGGCTGGAGCGCAATCGGCGCTGCGGCGAACGGGACCGGATTTGATCTCTATCTCAAGAACATCGACGGCTCCTATGCGATCTGGAACCTCAATGGATCGGGTGCGCAGACAGGCGGCAAGTTGCTGAGTACGGCCGAGTTCTTTGCGGCGGAATCAAGCCTGAGCAATGATCTCAATGCAGATGGCTCGGTTGGGAACCCTTTCTCCGCGATCAAGAGCGTTGGCAGCGTGGCATTGGGCAGCACCGCTAAAGGTTATGCCCTGCAGGTGGGCAGCGCCAATCCGATACAGGTCACCTATTCAGGGATCAATGCCTCGGCCACCAGCCCAGGTGCCGGCTGGAGCGCAATCGGCGCTGCGGCGAACGGGACCGGATTTGATCTCTATCTCAAGAACATCGACGGCTCCTATGCGATCTGGAACCTCAATGGATCGGGTGCGCAGACAGGCGGCAAGTTGCTGAGTACGGCCGAGTTCTTTGCGGCGGAATCAAGCCTGAGCAATGATCTCAATGCAGATGGCTCGGTTGGGAACCCTTTCTCCGCGATCAAGAGCGTTGGCATTGTGGCATTGGGCAGCACCGCTAAAGGCTATGCCCTGCAGGTGGGCAGCGGCAGCCCGATTCAGATCACCTACGCGGGGATCAATGCCTCGCCCACCAGCCCAGGTGTCGGCTGGAGTGCCATCGCCGCTGCGGCGAACGGTACGGGATTTGACGTGTATCTCAAGAACGTCGACGGTTCCTATGCGATCTGGAACCTAAATGGCACGGGTGCGCAGACAGGCGGCAAGTTGCTGAGTACGGCCGAGTTCTTTGCGGCGGAATCAAGCCTGAGCAATGATCTCAATGGCGATGGCTCGGTCGGGAACCCCTTCTCCGCGATCAAGAGCGTTGGCAGCGTGGCGCTTGGCATCAACGGCAAAGGCTATGCCCTGCAGATGGGCAGCGCCAATCCGATCCAGATCACCTATTCAGGCATCAATGCCTCGCCCACCAGCCCAGGTGCCGGCTGGAGTGCCATCGCCGCTGCGGCGAACGGGGCAGGATTTGACGTGTACCTCAAGAACGTCAACGGTTCCTATGCGATCTGGAACCTCAATGGCACGGGTGCACAGACAGGCGGCAAGTTGCTGAGTACGGCCGAGTTCTTTGCGGCGGAATCAAGCCTGAGCAATGATCTCAACGCAGATGGCTCCGTTGGGAACCCTTTCTCCGCGATCAAGAGCATTGGCAGCGTTGCTTTGGGCAGCACCGCTAAAGGCTATGCCCTGCAGGTGGGCAGCGGCAGCCCGATTCAGATCACCTACGCGGGGATCAATGCCTCGCCCACCAGCCCAGGTGTCGGCTGGAGTGCCATCGCCGCTGCGGCGAACGGTACGGGATTTGACGTGTATCTCAAGAACGTCGACGGTTCCTATGCGATCTGGAACCTAAATGGCACGGGTGCGCAGACAGGCGGCAAGTTGCTGAGTACGGCCGAGTTCTTTGCGGCGGAATCAAGCCTGAGCAATGATCTCAACGCAGATGGCTCGGTCGGGAACCCCTTCTCCGCGATCAAGAGCGTTGGCAGCGTGGCATTGGGCACCAACGGCAAAGGCTATGCCCTGCAGGTGGGCAGCGGCAGCCCGATTCAGATCACCTACGCGGGGATCAATGCCTCGCCCACCAGCCCAGGTGTCGGCTGGAGTGCCATCGCCGCTGCGGCGAACGGTACGGGATTTGACGTGTACCTCAAGAACGTCGACGGTTCCTATGCGATCTGGAACCTCAATGGCACCGGTGCGCAGACAGGCGGCAAGTTGCTGGGTGCGGCTGAGCTGCTGAATGGGGAGGTGGCGATCCGATCCGATCTCAGTGGAGAAGGTCAGATTGGACCATTTGAGCTCCAGGGCGGCACGGCGGGAGCAGATTCCCTGACCGGTTTGTCGAAGCAGGTGATCTTTGGGTTCGGAGGTGCCGACACCCTTACGGGTGGAAGTTCGGCCGCCAGTGGCTTTGACATCCTGATCGGTGGAGCAGGCAACGATTCCTACGTGCTCCCGTCGGGCAAGAGCACGCTGATTGCCGACTTCGGCGGGGACGCCGCCGATTCGTTCGCCTCAACAGGGCTGTCGCTCAATGGAGCCAGCACGAAATTCGGAACCCTGGAAGGTGGCCGCCATCTGGTTATCACTGACTCGACAACAAACACGCGCCTTTCCCTCTACGACTGGCAAAACAACAGCAACAAAATTGAATCCTTCCAGTTGACCGATGGCGCATTCAGCTTTGCGCAGCTGCAGCAGAAGGTCACGTCCCTTGGGGCTTCTGTGGTCGATAGCAGCTTGGCCAGTTGGGACACCACCCAAGGGGCCAGCCAGCTCACGAACCTTGGATTCGGCACCGGCGCATCTGTCGACAGTCTGATCAACTACTACAAGACGGTGGATCTGGCGGGGGCGATTGCCTGAAAGCTCAGGGATCTGGGGACCCATCTCTCCTGGAGAAGAACCCAGTAGAGAGCCTGTGAGTGGTCGGTTGGGAGCCCCCCATGGGGTTGGCGGTGGAACCCCGCTCTCAGGTTGCGCAATTCTTCGTTACAGTGTTGCGAAAGCTTCATCTGGCACCTCCATGGGCGAACTGCTGCAGACCACCCCAGGCGCCTCCGGCGGCTTCAGCTTGGTGTCTGCCGTGGTGAGTGTGCTCGCCCTAGGCCTGTTTGCCCTCTTCCAGAACGGGAACGAGAACAACGACGACGACGACTCTTCCCCCGGTGGCGGTCTGATGCAGCCGGTGGCCTGAGCGCCATCGGCCCCCGTCAGGATCAGGGGTTGGTGGTGCCCAGGGCCGACGGCAAATTGGCGCTGCTGGGGTTGTAGACCTTGCCGGTGGCGCTGGCGGCCTGGACCTGCTTGAGCAGCGTGGATTCGGCGGTGCGGTACTGGCTGTCCTTGCGGGTGCCGATGTCCTCGAATTTCAACTTCTGGGCATCCACTTCGCTCAGCTTCGCCGACACGTCCGGGGCGATGCCGTGGTGGTGGATGTCCCGGCCGCTGGGGGTGAGGTACTTGGCGATGGTCACGGTCATGCCGGAGCCATCCGAGAGCCCCCGCACCGACTGCACCAGGCCCTTGCCGAAGGTCTTCTGGCCCACCAGCAGGGCCCGTTTGTTGTCTTGAAGAGCACCGGAGAGGATCTCGCTGGCGCTGGCGGAGCCGTCGTTCACCAGGATCACCAGGGGCTGTTTGGTGAGGGCATGCCCGTTGGCCCGCTTGATGTCCTGGATGCCGTCGCGGGTTTTGGTGGACACGATGATCCCCTCGTCGATCCACTGGCGGGCGATGGCGATGCTGGCCATCAGCAACCCACCGGGATTGCTGCGCAGGTCGAGCACATAGCCCTGCACCCCCTTGCCCTCCAGGTCCTTCACCGCCGCCGCCATGTCCTTGGCGGCGTTGGCGTTGAACTGCTTCAGCCGGATGTAGCCCACCTTCACCCCTTCGGGGGTGGTGTTGAGCTGGTGCTCCACCGCGTGCAGCTCAATGCGCTCACGCATCAGGGGCACGTCGAGCACCTGGCCCTTGCGCCGCAGCTGGATCACCACCTTGGTGCCGGCCTGGCCCCGGATGAGCTTGACCGCATCCTCCGTGGTCATGCCCTTGGTGCTCTTGCCGTCGATCGTGACGATCACGTCCCTCGGCTGCACCCCGGCCCGGGAAGCGGGCGAGCCATCGATCGGCGAGACCACCACCAGCTCCTTGGTGTCCTTGTCGAGGCTCAGCTGGATGCCCACCCCGGAGAGCTCCCCGGAGGTGTCGATCTGCATCTCCTTGAATTCCCGCGGATCCAGGAAGCGGGTGTAGGGGTCATCCAGGGTCTGCAGCATGCCCCGGATCGCTTCGTAGCTCTCTTTTGTGCTGCCGTAGCTCTTGGCCAGGAGGTCCTGGCGCAACTTGCGCCACTGGCCATCGGAGTACTTGCCGGTGGTGTCGAGGTAATCGCGGAAGACGATCTGCCAGGCCTGATCCATCACCTCCTTCGGGCTGTCATTGATCAGCGAAGCGAGGCTGGGGGGCACGAAGCTGCGACCGCCCACCAAGGCCGTGGCGGCAAATGCGCCCACTCCGGCCAGCACGATCATGCTGGTGCGTCCCTTGACCATGGTGCCCAGGCTCCGTTGCCCTAGTTGATGTGCCTTCAAGCTAGTCCCCGTAAGGGGTCCCCACGGGTGCAAAGAACCGCCCTGCGGTGCGGACTTCCCGACCGGATGTGACTGAATCGCCCGAAGTGCCTGCTCCTGGGGGTGCCGTCAGGGGTCGACCCAGCGGCCGTCCTCCTTGATCAGGGCGATCAGGGCCTCGACGCCTTCGGCCTCCGGCACCCGCCGGATTTCCTCCCGGCCCCGGTAGAGGGAGATGGTGCCGGGGGTCTTGCCCACGTAGCCGTAGTCGGCGTCGGCCATCTCGCCCGGGCCGTTGACGATGCAGCCCATCACGGCGATGTCGAGGCCGGTGAGGTGGGCGGTGGCGTTGCGCACCACGTGCAGCACCTCCTCCAGGTTGAACAGGGTGCGGCCGCAGCTGGGGCAGGCCACGTACTCGACCATCGTTTTGCGCAGCCCCAGGGCCTGCAGGATTGAGTAGCAGACAGGGATCTCCTTCTCCGGCGCCTCGGTGAGCGACACCCGGATCGTGTCCCCCAGGCCCTCGGCCAGCAGGGTGGCGATGCCGGCAGTGCTCTTGATGCGGCCGTAGTCGCCGTCACCCGCCTCGGTGACCCCCAGGTGCAGCGGGTACGGGAACCCCTCGGCGTCCATGCGGTCGGCCATCATCCGGTAGGCGGCCAGCATCACCGGGGCCCGGGAGGCCTTCATCGAGACCACGATGTTGTGGAAATCGAGCCGGTCGCAGATGCGGATGAACTCCAGGGCGCTTTCCACCATCCCCAGCGGCGTGTCGCCGTAGGTGAACAGCATCCGTTCCGCCAGAGATCCGTGGTTGACGCCGATGCGCAGCCCCTTGTCCTGCTCCTTAAGCAGGCTCACCAGGGGTTCGAGGGTGGTCTGGATGCGCTCGCCGATCGCCGCCACTTCTTCGGGCGTGAATTCGGTGCGGTTGGGGTCGGGTTTGTCGAACACATACAGGCCGGGATTGATGCGCACCTTGTCGACGTGCTGCGCCACCTCCAGGGCGATCTTCATGCCGTTGTGGTGCACGTCCGCCACCAGGGGCACCGGTTTGTAGCTGTCCTCCAGGCGCTTGCGGATCTCCCCCACCGCCTTGGCGTGGGCCAGGCTCGGCACCGTGAGCCGCACGATCTCGCAGCCGGCCTCATGCAGGCGGCGGATGCCGGCGGTGGCCCCCGTGATGTCGAGGGTGTCCTCGTTGATCATTGATTGCACCACCACGGGGTGCTCGCTGCCCACCCAGACATCGCCCACCCGCACGCTGCGGGTCTTGCGGCGGCGGATGACCGTGGTGTAGCGGGGATCGTTGGCCCAGTCACGGCTGGCCCCCGAGGGGCTGGCACCGCTGGGGTTGGCGTTCTCGGGGCGGGCCAGGGTGCCGGTCATCGGGGGGGGGCCGGGGTCGTGGCAGCAAGCCTGTCACAAACGGGGATCAACCGTCTGAATCGATGGGGGGTGAGGGATCCTCCAGCCGGTCGAGGCGATGGCGCACGGCCCGCAGGTCGGCCGCCGTGAGCGCCCGGGGGGAGCCTGGTGCCGTCGAGCCGAAGCGCAGCAGGTAGCTGGGATGGAGCAGCGGCATCAGCCACCGGCCCCGCCATGGCCGCCAGCGGCCCCGCAGTTGGGTGATGCCGCCCCGGATGTCCAGCACCCCCTCCACGGCCGTGGCCCCCAGCAGCACCACCAGCGCTGGATCAACCGCTTCCAGCTGCCGCTCCAGCCAGGGGCGGCAGGCCGCCAGCTCCGCCCCCGTTGGCCGGCGGTTCCCCGGCGGCCGGCACTTCACCATGTTGCAGATGTAGGTCTCCCTGGAGCCTTGGATCCCAGCGGCGGCCAGCAGCACGTCCAGCAGCTGGCCTGAGCGGCCCACGAACGGCAGGCCCGTGGCGTCCTCCTGGGCGCCGGGGCCCTCGCCGATCAGCATCAACCGGGCGCTGGGGTCACCGCGGCTGACCACCACCTGCTGGCGGCTGAGTGCCAGGGGGCAGGCCCTGCAGGCGCCGCAGGCGGTGTGTAGCTCCTGCTCGTGCGGCACCATCGGCGGCTGCGCGGGCGGGGCCTGATCTTAAAAGACACTCCATTCCGAAACAGGCCGCCTTGGACCATTGGGGGGCAGGGCATGGGGCAGGATGTCGTTTTTCAGGCGCTCCTGCGGCGGAGCGCTGCTTGCGATGCGCCCGTTGAGGCTCTCCGCACGGGCAGAAGCTCTGCAACCGTCCCTGACCCTGGCCATCGCCGCCCGCGCCAAGCAGCTGCGGGCAGAGGGGCATGACATCTGCAGCCTCAGCGCTGGGGAACCCGATTTCGACACCCCGGCCTTCATCCGCCAGGCGGCCACGGCGGCCCTGGAGTCGGGCCACACCCGCTACGGGCCGGCCGCAGGCGAACCGGAGCTGCGTCAGGCCATTGCCGAGAAGCTCACGGGCGAGAACGGCATCCCCACCGAGGCGGCCCAGGTGCTGGTCACCAACGGTGGCAAGCAGGCTCTTTACAACCTCTTTCAGGTGCTGCTGGGCCCCGGGGACGAGCTGTTGCTGCCCTCCCCCTACTGGCTCAGCTACCCGGAGATGGCCCAGTTGGCCGGCGCCTCGGTGCGCCTGCTGCCCAGCCAGGCCGCCGGCGGCTTCCGGCTCGATCCGGCCCAGTTGGAGGCGGCGATCACCCCCGCCAGCAAGCTGCTGGTGCTCAACAGCCCCGGCAACCCCACCGGCTCGGTGCTCAGCCGGCAGGAGCTGGAGGCGATTGCCGCGGTGCTGCGTCGCCACCCCCAGGTGGCCGTGGTCTGCGATGAGATCTATGAATTCCTGCTGGCTCCTGGCCAGGTGCATCACAGTTTTGCCGCCGTGGCCCCCGACCTGGCCGACCGCGTCTTCGTGGTCAACGGTTTTGCCAAGGGCTGGGCGATGACCGGTTGGCGCCTGGGCTATCTGGCTGGTCCCCAGGAGGTGGTGGCCGCCGCCAGCGCCCTGCAGAGCCAGAGCACCAGCAACGTCTGCAGCTTCGCCCAGTACGGCGCCCTGGCGGCCCTCCAGGCACCCCGCGATTGCGTGTGGGCCATGGCCGAGCAGTTCAACCAGCGGCGCACCCTGCTGAGTGATGGCCTGCAGTCGATCAGGGGTCTTGCCCTCACCCCGCCCGCCGGCGCCTTCTATGCCTTCCCGGATGTGAGCGCCTACGGGCTCGATTCGATGACCTTCTGCAACCATTTGCTGGAACAGTCGGGCCTGGCGGTGGTGCCCGGCGTGGCTTTCGGCGATGGGCGCTGCATCCGCCTGTCGTGCGCCGCTTCCCCAGCCACGATCCGCGACGGCCTTGACCGGCTCGAGCGCTTCGTTGCCACCCTCTGAATCCCCCTCCCGTGACCCTTCGACAACCCTGGGCCGCCGTGGCCACGGGCCTTGCCCTCCTGGTGACGGCAGCGACCGTTCCCTCCCTCGCCGGTGCACTGGTCCCCCGGGCCGAGGCCCAGACCAGCGCCCCCCAGAAGGTGTTGCGCATCAGCGCCATCCCCGACCAGAAGCCGGAGAAGCTGAACCGGCTCTACGGCCTGGTGGCCGATGAATTGGGCCGCCAGCTGGGGGTCAAGGTCACCTACGTCCCCGTGGTCGACTACGCCGCCGCCGTGACGGCCTTCCGCACCGGGGACCTAGATCTGGTCTGGTTCGGTGGCCTCACCGGCGTGCAGGCCCGCCTGCAGAAGCCTGGCGCCAAGGTGCTGGCCCAGCGGGACATCGACGTGGCCTTCCACAGTGTCTTCATCGCCAACACCCGCAGCGGCCTCCAGCAGGTGAGGGACGTCAAGGGGTTGGCCGAGCTGAAGGGCAAGCGTTTCACCTTCGGTTCGGAAAGCTCCACCTCCGGCCGTCTGATGCCCCAGTACTTCCTGGCCAAGGCCGGCGTGAAGCTCACCGATTTCGCCGGCGGAGCCCCTGGCTTCAGCGGCAGCCATGACGCCACCATCGCCCTGGTCCAGAGCGGCGCCTACGACGCCGGTGCCGTCAATGAGCAGGTGTGGAAAAGCAGCCTGCACGACCGCAAGGTGGACCGCACCAAGGTGATTCCGATCTGGCGCACCCCCGGTTATCCCGATTACCACTGGATTGCCCAGCCCGATCTCGACCAGCGTTTTGGCAAGGGCTTCACCGGGCGTATCACCCAGGCGTTCGTCTCGCTGCGCCGCACCAACGCCGCCCAGGCCCCGATCCTGGAGCTGTTCGGCGCTCAGCAATTCGTGCCCGCCAAGGCTGACCAATACGACGTGATCGAGAAGGTGGGCCGGCAGATCGGCAAGATCCGCTGATCGTGGCGCCGTTGCTGGAGCTGCGGGGTATCGGGGTGCCGGGCCGGTCCCGCAGCCGGCTGGAGGACGTGTCGCTGCGGATCGAGGCCGGGGAGCGGGTGGCCCTGCTGGGGGCCAGTGGCGCCGGTAAGAGCACCCTGCTGGCCGTGGCCAACGGCATGCTGGAGCCCGAGGCCGGTGAGGTGCTCTGGAGCGGCCAGCCCCCGGCCGGCTCCCGCCGCCGGCGCCGCCGTCAGCTGGCCCGCATCGGCACCCTCTGGCAGGACCTGCGCCTGATCGAGGAACTGACGGTGCAGCAGAACCTCAACGCCGCCCGCCTGGCGCTGTGGGGCTGGCCGAAGGCCCTGCTCAACCTGCTGCTGCCGCTGGAGACCGCCGCCTGCGCCGCCGCCCTCGAACAGGTGGAGCTGGATCCGGCCCTGCTGCCCCAACCGGTCACGGCCCTTTCGGGGGGGCAGCGGCAGCGGGTGGCCCTGGCTCGGTTGCTGCGCCAGGACCCCTTGCTGTTGCTGGCGGATGAACCCGTGGCCAGTCTGGATCCCCGCCTCGCCGCCGAGCTGCTGGCGTTGCTGCAGCGTCAGGCCGGTGCCCCCCGGGCCCTGTTGATGAGCCTCCACCGCCCCGATCTGTTGGCGGGCTTCGACCGGGTGCTGGGCCTGCGGCAGGGGCGTCTGGTCTTCGACGGGCCCGTCCGAACCCTCGATGGCGCGGAGCTGGAGAGGTTGTACGCCGCGGCGCCATGAGCCCCCTGCCGCGCCCCGCTCCGCCCCTGCTGATGTTGGTGCCCGCCCTGGTGGCGGTGCCGGTGCTGCTGGCCCTGCCGGCGCTGGCCCACGGTGGCGGCTGGGACCTCATTGGCCAGTTTCTGCTGGCGGCCCTGCGGCCCTCCCTGGATCCCCTCGTGCTCCATTCCGCCCTCAGCGGCCTGGGGGTGACCGTCGTGATCGCCCTGCTTGGCTGGGCCCTCAGCCTGGGGCTTGGGCTGGCGGCGGGCCTGGTCAGCTCCCGCACCCTCTGGCACACCGCCACGGGCCGCCGCTGGCCGGCGGACCTGATCCGGCGGCTGCTGGCCCTGCCCCGCTCGATCCATGAACTGCTCTGGGGCCTGCTGCTGCTCCAGGTGCTGGGCCTGCATCCCGAGGTGGCGGTGCTGGCGATCGCCCTGCCCTTCGGCGCCCTGGTGGGGCGGGTGGTGGGGGACCAGCTCGATGCCCTGCCCACCGGAGGCCTGGAGGCCTTGCGGGCGGCGGGCGCCCCCGCCCCCGGGGCCCTGCTCACGGCCCTGGGACCGCCCCTGCTGCCCGCCGTGATCAGCTACGGCGGTTACCGGCTGGAGTGCGCCCTGCGCAGCGCCACCCTGCTGGGGGTGTTCGGCCTGGGGGGCCTGGGCACCGACCTGCGGCTCAGCCTGCAATCGCTGCAGTTTGCGGAGCTCTGGACCGGCCTGTGGCTGCTACTGGCGGTGATGCTGCTGCTGGAGACGTTGGTGCGGGCGCTGCGGCAGCGGTGGGGCATGCCGGACCGGCTGGGGGGGCGGGCCCCGGCGGTGGGTCGGCGCGGCCGCGAGATCGTCCTGGGGGCCGTGCTGCTGGTGCCTGTGCTGCTTCTCATGGCCCACTCCCTTGGCTTGGAGCCAGGGCTTTTGCTGCATCTCAACCCGCTGCCTGACCTGGCGGGTAGCTACCGGCCGGCGGAGCTGCTGGCCATGCCCTGGCCGGCCCTGGTGGGTCAGACCCTCGCCCTCACGCTGCTGGCCGGGGCCCTGGCGGTGGGGCTGGCCCCACTCACCCTGCTGCTGGTGGCCCCATGGGCCGCGGGGCGGGCCCTGCTGAAGCTGGTGTGGGCCCTGGGACGCCTGTGGCCGCCGCCGCTCACGGCGCTTCTTCTCCTGTTCGTGCTCAAACCGGGGGTGGTGGCCGCCGCCCTGGCCCTGGGGTTCCACAACCTGGGCATCCTGGGCCGGCTGCTGCTGGAGGCGGGGGAGAGCGCGTCCCCTGCCCAGGGGCAGGCCCTGGTGGCCGCCGGCGCAGGGCCGCGGCTGGCGCTGCTGTATGGCCGCTTCAGCGCCCTGGCCCGCTCCTATCTGGCCTACGGCGCCTACCGCACCGACGTGATCCTGCGGGAGACCGTGGTGGTGGGGCTGGTGGGGGCCGCGGGCTTGGGCACCGCCCTGCTGGAGGCCCTCAGCTCCTTCGCCTGGGACCAGCTGCTGGCCCTGATGGCGGTCTACGCCCTGCTCACCCTGGTGGGGGAGGATCTGAGCGACCGTGCCCGCCAGCGCCTGCTCGCATGTCCGTGACCCCCGTTCCCCGCAAGCTCGTGGTGCTCGGCGACAGCGGGGTCTTCGGCTGGGGGGATCCAGAGGAGGGGGGCTGGTGCGAACGGTTGCGTCGCCACTGGATGGGCTTGCCGGAGGCGCCCGTGCTCTACCCGCTCGGTGTGCGGGGGGACGGGCTGGAGCGGCTGGCGGCTCGGCTGCACTGCGAGGTGGGCCGCCGCGGCGAGTTGCGGCGCCAGCTGCCCCAGGGGATCCTGCTGTCGGTGGGGCTCAATGACACCGCCCGGGTGGGCCGCGCCGACGGACGGCATCAGCTGGCGCCCGAGGCCTTCCTGTTTGGCCTCCAGCAGCTGCTGCGGGAAGCCACCACGGTCGCCCCGGTACTGGTGGTGGGATTCACCCCCGTGGATGAGGTGGTGATGCCCTTCGCCGGTTGCCTCTGGTACGACCTGGCCACCGTGCGCCGGTACGAGGCGTTGCTGGAGGAGGCCTGCATGGGGGCGGATGTGCCCTTCCTGCCCCTGCTGGAGGCGATGACCGCCGAGCCCCACTGGTTGCGGTTGCTGTGCGGGGATGGCCTTCACCTCAACGGTGATGGACACCGCTGGGTGTACGAGCGGGTGCGCAGTTGGCCCGCCCTGCTGCGCTGGGCCGATCTGGAACCCCTGCAGCTGCGCACACCGGCGTTCTGAGGTTCCGTTGGAGCGGTCCTCGGCCCCTTGGCGCCCCTCCGGCGTTCAGCAGAGGTGTGACCAGATCCTCCCCAAAATCCCCCATTCGGGGGAGGAAGAATCCTCCCCCAGGGTGAGGGGCGATCAGGCCTGGGGCGAAGACCGTGAAAACACGGTTTCTTCCCCACCTCGATGACCGCCTCCAAGCACCACGATGCCCACCAGCACGAAAACAACAACGAAGACCTCCGCGAACGAAACCTTGCCCTGCTGGCCTCCTACGCGCTCCGCCGGGATCCCCGCCAGCGCAACCGCCTGGTGGAGCTCAACCTGCCCCTGGTGCGCAAGATCGCCCACCAGGAAAGCCTCCGCACCGATCTTCCCTTTGAGGATCTGGTCCAAGAGGGGGCCCTGGGGCTGATTCGGGCCGTCGAGGCCTTCGATCCCGCCAGGCCAACGGCCCTCAGCAGCTTCGCGGTGCCCTACATACAGGGACAGCCGTCAATGTGCTGTTTTTTCTCTCTTTACGGAGGCGCCAGTGACGTTCACCCTTCGCCCTTATCAGCAGGATCTGATCGCTCAATCCTGCCGAGTCCTCAAGGCCAAGCAATCGCCGTTGGTGGTTCTACCAACCGGTGGGGGAAAGACGGCGTTGATCGCCGAGATGGTGCGCTTGAACCGGGCCACGGGCCGGCGCTCGACGGTGATCTGCCACCGTCGCGAGATCGCCTTTCAGATCGCAGGGGCCATCCAGCACCACACCGGCCAAGCACCCGAGCTGGTCACCGCAGGCAGAAAACCCGACTGGACCGCGCCGGCCATCGTCGCCATGGTGCCCATCATCACCCGGAGATTGGCCCAACTTCCCCATGGCGTCCTATTTATCGCTGTTGAAGCCCACCACATGGGCAGCAGTTGTTGGCAGCGGGTGCGGGAGGCCCTGGCACCGGAGTTGCTGGTGGGCTTTACTGCAACACCGATCCGCCCGGATGGTCATTGCCTGGGTGCTGCATGGTTCGATGAGTTGATCGAATGGCCCAGCACCCGGTGGTTGATGCAGCGGGGGACGCTCCTACTCCCGCCCCACAACGCCCACCACGGCTGCGCATGAGAACCTGAAAGAGAAGTGGGGGCACTTCTCGATTGAGCAATTGATCGACCCATGGCATCAAGACCCAGGCCCACCTCCTCCGGCTTGAGCAGGAAACAGCGGGGTATCCGAGCCGCTGGGAAGCACTGAGCCAGATCCTGACTCCCGCAGCCGAGGAAGGGGAGCGGTTGCTGCGCCTGGAGTTGGCGACCTCACCGCCGGAACTCGCCCCATCAGACACAACTGGAGGGCACTGCTCCCCACTAGACAGGCTGTATCTGTGCTATGAAGATCACAGGAGATTGATCTTTTTACTATTGGAACAAGAAAAATGGACTTCCTTGATTCTATTTCTGTAGCCAATTGGTTTATAGATACTGCGAAGACCAAGGGCCAAAGAATCACAGCTATGAAGCTGCAAAAACTTGTATATTTTGCTCACGGATGGTACCTGGCTTTATATGATAAGCCCCTAGTCAATGAACGAGTAGAGGCTTGGCGATGGGGGCCAGTATTCCGTGATATTTACGACGCCGCCAAAAAGTATGGAAGTGAACCAATTGACTCTCATATTGAATCGCTGTTCGGCGGTGATTGTCCTATTCAACAAGGTGATGAAAGGATCCCATTCTTGGTCCGTATATGGGAAACCTATGGCAATTACTCCGCATCACAGCTTTCAAGGATGACCCACGAAGTTGGAGGTCCCTGGGATACGACTTGGAGCAAAGATCCTGGCAGAAGAAGCATGGACATAGATGATGACACCATTAAGGATTTTTACAAGCGGAAAATTCCGACTTCTAATTAGGGATGAGCAAACCTGGTCTTGACAGTATTCGAGAGACTGCGAGTCCAGGTGATGAGCCTTTCCCTCCAGCTTTGGAGGAAGAAAATGATTACATAAAACAAAAAAACCAAGAAGTTATTACGAAGTTACAAATTGAGAACGACATTCTTAAGGAAGATCGTGACCGGATAAAGAGTGACAATACACAGCGAAATCTTGTGCAGGAAAGGGTATGGAACTTGATATGGTTTTGGCTGGGATGCGTTCTGCTCTTGACCTTATTTAGCGGTATAGAAGAAGGCATACCTCTATGCCAAAAAGCAGGAAATGAATTAAGCTGTCAAAACGTTAAGCTCCATTATGAGTCGCCTGTGCTTGTTGCATTGATTTCATCGCCAACCGTGGCAATTATAGGATTGGCTGCGATTGTACTTAAATATCTGTTTCCCAGCAAAGATAACAAATAGAAATCTTAGGCTCAAGGGGGAAGAGATTACAGGCGGGCTCATCCCTTGTGCCCTGGTTCGAATCTTCTGTGGCACGTCACCCGCGCATGGAATCCATGAACTCTGTTGCTCGATCTCGATGAACTGAAACAGGGCGCCGCATCAGCAAGTCCACCCATCCTTGATTAGCACCGTGGGGTGTAAACAAGATGCAGACCCACCCGTGCAGAACTTACAGCCTGTTGCAGAAGTTCCCTGGGGGTGCTTGGGCCGAACTCGGCAGATAAGAAGATCTCTTGGAACCTGCTACCAGCAAGCTGATTAACAAGAAGGACCGGTGGCTCAGTGAAGGACAAAGACGAGTCTTGGAACTCTTGTCCTCGCAGGCGACTAACAACAAGTTTCAAGCGTTTCTGCGCACTTGTTGACTGGCAAATGATCGCCGCATCTTGCCAGTCATACATGCATAAGGTCCGCCTGATGGCCTTCAACCATGCTTCCTCGGAGGAAACACTGATCGCTGTGTACGAGCTGCCATTAAGAGAATTGTCGAGCATTGTCTGCCATCGGACACGATCAGCGTCTGAGGCATTATCTACAAGAGGGCCGAAGGCATATAGAAGCTCCTGCATCCCCTGAGTGCTAGTTGGCCAGAAGTTCATTACTGCCAAGGGATCTGCAAGGAGCTGGCGAAGCATTAACAGTGGGTCCCGTTGATCTGGGGAAAGATGAGATAAAGCAGTAGAGAACTGCGATAGAACAGCGGATGGCATTGGTAGGGCCTGAGTGTTGACTAGATGCTGAAAGTAGGATACACTCATTTCAAAGGCGTGCGCCCCACGCGGCGAAGGGATGGTGGAAACCAGGCCCCGAGGCCCTGCTCCTTTGGGAGTTCGGTAGAGGTCAGATTTCAATTCGCACGAAGCATCGCGTTGAAGTCAAGGAGGGCAAGCCTGCTTCCGAATCTCTATTCCCATGAACAGCAATGTTTTGGGTGAATCGGAATGCGTCTTCCCAGTCCAATCGACTGGGCAGGTATCACTCCGGGCACCCTCTCCTTACATTCATCTTTGTCACGAACTGGCCGTCGCTCTTGACGTCACTGCTGGAACATTGCTTCGGCGTGCGCTTGAGCATTATGCGCAGAATGTAGCTTCCGCTGAGATTGGCCCCGATATTCCTCATCGGCTGATCTCTGCTGGTAAGAGCGTTCGCAGCCTTCGTCGCCGTAAGGCAAGGCCGGGGTCATGCGCCACCCCCCTCTCTAACTGAGGGCAGGTAAATGTATTCCGAATACAAAAAGACCTCCGCTACCAACGGAGGCCAGGGAGATGTATTCCACCCTCTGACTATACCTCAAGAAGAGCTTCGCCAATTCGGCAAGTTCCCCATTTGGGGAGGCAGCCTCCATGGCTAACTCCTACGGCGACAACCTGAAGCCCAGTAGCAAGCGCAGCCCCTGTCCCGTTTGTGGGCGCACCAAAGACGGGGACTGCCGGATTGGCAACAAACTGGTGCTCTGCCACATAAGCGGCGCCCAACACCCTTCCTATGGCCTGAGGTCCGGGGATGTCATCAAGGGCGTCGACGGGACGGACTGGGCCTACACGAGAGACGCCAGGGACAATCGTTGCGCCGTTTTCAAGGTCCATCAGCCCCGCAGCACAGGACCATCGCGGCCCCGTGCTGCCGCCAGCTCGACAGCAGCATCCCCTCCGCCTAAGACCGCGCAGATCGAGTTGGCGCCCTACCCAGGCGAGTTGCCGGCCCGGCCACCCGATCACCTTTTGAACGGCACATGGTTCGACTACAGCGCCACCCAGAGGATGAAGGTCATTGTCAACGGGGAAGGCAAGAAGAGCTTCATCCCCTACCACCTGGAAGGAGGGAAGTGGCAAGCAGGGGCTGGAACTGATTTATGGCCGCTTTGGAAAGAGGAACTCCTCCTGGCCCACTGCCGGGGTCGAAGGATCCTTGAATTCGAAGGTGAGAAGTGCGCCCAATGGTCCCAGGCCGGCGGTTTACTCGCGACAACCCAACCCGGTCATGCGCACACCGAAGAGGCGATCCAGGCCCGGTACGCCCGTTTGAACGCGGCAGGGGTCGAAGGGGTCTACTACATGCCCGACAACGATCAGATGGGCCAGGACAAGGCACAGAGGTGTGCATCATCCGCCAAGGCGGCTGGGTTCCCATTCCAGATCCTTTCCCCCCCCGCCGTGTGGCCGGAACTGGGGCAAGTCACCGGCGGCAGCATCGACAACGCCAACGGGTCACCAGTCGAACGGGTTGAAGCGATCAAGAGGGCAATCGAAGCTGGTCATGCGCGCCCGCCGTCGGCGGAGTGTGTGGTGGCATCAGAGGACAAGGAGCTTGCTCAAGCTTCTGCAGCCGAACACCTGGCGAATCTGAACACTCATATAGACCTCGAATCTGTCTTGCCTCCCATGCTGGCCAAACGGTTGAGCACCAGGGCCGCAGCTTTCCCCATTGATCCCGTCGCTCTTCTTGTTCCCCTGCTCTGCACTGTTGCTGGTGTGATTGGCACTCGCTGCCGCGTCGTTGTCAAGAGGGGATGGTCTGAGCCACTTGTCATATGGGGAGGAAACGTAATCCCACCCGGAGCACTCAAGAGTCCTGTCGGAGAGGTTTTCTGCAACCCCCTGAAGGAACTTCAGCAAGGTTCATTTGATGCTCATAAATCAGCGACCCAAGTCCAGAAAGTCATTGATGATCACAGGGGCTCTGATGATGGCAAGCAGGACAACAGGGACACCCCACCTCCCCCCCGTCGTTGGGTTGTGATGGATGCCACCTACGAAAGAGTGGCCGAGATGATCGCAGCGCCAAACACAGTCGGCCTGGTCTCATTTCAGGACGAGCTTGCTACATGGTTTGCCAACCTGGATCGGCAGGTCGGCAGTGGTGCTCGCCCTGGCTGGCTGAGCCTTTGGAGCGGAGGCGCTGCATTCATTGATCGCAAGGTGGCCAACTCATCCTTCGCATACAAGACAGCAGTCTCGTTGTTCGGGAACATTCAACCCGAGAAGTTGCAACAGCTGATCCAGAAAAGTGGAGATGATCCAGCCTCGGCGGGCGATGGTTTGTGGAGTCGCTTCCTGTGGTGCCGCCCACCGTCGTCAGCCTGGCGATACGTGCCCGACGGCTGTGACATTCGCCCCGAGATCCTTGCAATGCTTCGTGGGCTTGACACGGTTCCCACTGGGCTGGAGCTTCACCTCTCGCCTGAAGCCATTGAACTGATGGTGCCCTGGCTTGAGAGCTGGTCCGAGGAGGGGTTGAACTCCTCTCCAGCACGATCTGCGTTCCTGGCCAAACTGCGCGGTTACACCGTCCGGCTGGCTGGGATTGCCCACCTCCTTGAATGCTACGAAAACAGCTCCGTCCTCCCTGGCCCTGCATTTTCCACCTTCGACACCACGGTTGGCACTGTTGCGATGGATCGAGCCCTACTGATGGCTACGTTCTTCCTGGCCCAGTTCGACGCCATCTCCACTGAGATGGGTGGTGGCTCACTTCCTACCGATGTCGCTTCCTTCCTCCGCTGGGTCAAGGAGGGGGATCGAAAGGAGGTGCGACCTAGGGACCTGCTCACCGGCCCACGGTTCGCTCGGGGCTGGAAGACAGCGGACGGGCTGGCCTTCCTCAAGCGAGTGGCTGAGGGGCACGAACAAGGGGAGGTGGTGCAGGGCCTCAGGAAGGACTCATTCATCTGGCGCTGCACTGGCTCCTGATCGGCGAATCACCTTCAACTGCTGCACTGCTGCCGGACTGCTGCCGCAACTGCTGCCGGTCAAACCCAATGCGCTGCAGTCGATTTGCCCCAACTGCTGCAC
>JBAXME010000036.1:0-27755 GCA_037134455.1 Synechococcaceae cyanobacterium ELA445
GGGGTAGGGGGCAGGGGGAAGGTGACCGCAGAGAGGGGGTGACCTCAGGGGGTGAGTTGCTCCCAGGAGGCGCGCTGCAGGGACTGGGCCCGCTCCCAGGCGGCATTGAAGCTGGCCAGTTGGGGCTCGATCGTGAGCGGTTCACCCACCGCCGAGGTGATCGCTTCGGTGGTCTTGAGGCCGTTGCCCGTGATGTAGGCCACGGTGGTTTCCTCGGGGTCGATCTTGCCCTGCTCCACCAGCTTCTTGAGCACGGCAATGGTGGTGCCACCGGCGGTTTCGGTGAAGACACCCTCGGTTTCCGCCAGCAACTGGATGCCCGCCACGATTTCGGCATCGCTGACCGATTCAATCGATCCACCGGTGCGGGAGGCGATGTCGAGGGCATAGGGGCCGTCGGCCGGGTTGCCGATGGCGATCGACTTGGCAATGGTGTTGGGCTTCACCGGGGTGATGAAGTCACGACCTTCGGCGAAGGCCTGGGCGATCGGGGAGCAGCCCTCGGCCTGGGCACCGCTGAAACGGACGGGCTTCTCGTCGACAAGGCCCACCTTGATGAATTCGTCGAAGCCCTTGCGGATCTTGGTGAACAGGGAGCCGGAAGCCAGCGGCGCCACGATGTGGTCGGGCAGTTGCCAGCCCAGTTGCTCAATCACCTCGAAGCCCAGGGTTTTGGAGCCCTCGGAGTAATAGGGGCGCAGGTTGATGTTGACGAAGCCCCAGCCGTAGGTGTTGGCCACCTCGGAGCAGAGCCGGTTCACCTGGTCGTAGTTGCCCTTCACCGCCATCAAGGTGGGGTTGTAGATCAAGGTGCCCAGCACCTTGCCCAGCTCCAGGTCAGCGGGAATGAACACGCAGCACTCCAGGCCGGCGTAGGCGGCGATGGCGGCAGTGGAGTTGGCCAGGTTGCCGGTGGAGGCGCAGCTCACGGTGGTGAAGCCCAGCTCCCGGGCCCGGGTGAGGGCCACCGACACCACCCGGTCCTTGAAGGAGAGGGTGGGGGAGTTGACGCCGTCGTTCTTGATGTAGAGCTTCTTGAGCCCCAGACGGCGGGCCAGCCGGTTCGCCCTCAGCAAGGGGGTGAAGCCGGTGCCCACGTCGATCGGGTCCCCCTCGATCGGCAGGAAGTCGCGGTAACGCCAGATGGAGACAGGGCCCGCCTCGATCGAGGCCCGGCTGACGCGCGAGCGAATGGCGTCGTAGTCGTAGACCACCTCGAGGGGGCCAAAACAGACGTCCTCGCAGACGTGACGGGCGGTGGCCCCGTAGGGATGGCCGCATTCCTTGCAGCGCAGGCCCGTAAAGGTGGCGCGGGAGAGGGTTGCGGTCATGGCTCGATCGCAGCGAAAAACGACGCTAGCAGCGTGGTCCGGAGGGATGACCAATACCCGACTCAAAAGGTCGGAATAAAGGACGGGCCTGGTTTGCGGCCGCATTCCTGGCTCCTTCGGCCGTTCACTGCCTAGCCTCAGCCCGTGGCATTGCGTTCTCCAGCTCCGCCGCTGTTGGTTAAGGCCGCGGCTTTACTGATCCCTGCGGCCATCCTGCTGGGGGTTGCTGTTCCACGCCTGGGGGTCGAGTGGGAGTGGTTCGGCCAATTCGGATTCGAATCGGTGGTGCTGCGCCGCTGGCTGCTGCAGCTGTCAGCCTTTCTGGTGGTGATGGGGCTGGGGATCCCCCTCCAACTCCAGCAACTCCAGCGCTGCTGGAATCTCCGCCAGCGGGCGGGCTCGAAAATCCTGCCCCCCGATTCCCTGCTCCGGCTCGATCCAGGCCCCCTGGTGGCGGTTCAGGCCGTGCTGCTGATCCTGCTGGTCGGTGGCCTCTCCTACCTGGAGGTCCAGGCCAGGGGGTTGATTGCGGCGCCGTTCAGCGGGGATGTGATGAGTGGATTTCCCGTCTTCGCCGATCTTTCCCCTCTGCTGATGGTCGGCCTTGGTGCTGCCCTGCTGATCCCACTGCTCGTCTGGCCCCTCACCACCCTGCGGCTGCTCCTGGGCGCGGCCCTGGTGGGGTCGGCGACGGCCCTGGCCCGGGGCTGGAGCCTCTGGGTTCCCGCCCTGCTGGCGGTGCCCTTTGGAGAGGGAGATCCGCTCACGGGGTTTGATCTCAGCTTCACGGTGCTGCAGCTGCCAGCCGTGAACCTCTTGCTCAGCGTTCTCTTTGCCCAGGCGACCGTGGGTCTGGCGGGCTGCCTCTGGCTCACCTTCACCGAGGGCACCACCGTTAGTGATCTGCGCTTCGTTGGACTGAGCCTGGAGCAGAAGGCGGTGCTCCAGCCCCAGGTCGCCGTGCTGGCTGTGGTGGCAGCGATCAGTGCGGCGCTCAGCCCCTTCGATCTGATGGTGCAGGGCAGCGGCGTGGCCGCCGGTGCCGGCTTCGTCGACCTGCATGTGCGCCTACCCCTGCGGCTGCTGCTTTCCCTGTTGCTGCTGTTCACGGCTCTCGGGCTGGTGGTGCCGATGCGCCGGCACTGGCTGAGGCGGCTCCTCCTGTTGCCCCTGGTGGGGACGGCCCTGCTGCTGCCGATCGCCGAGTTTCTGGTGGCACCGCTGGTCCAGCGCCTCTGGGTGGAACCCCGGGAGCTGCAGGTGGAAACGCCCTATCTGAAGCGCAGCATCCGCGCCACCCGCCGAGCCTTCGGTCTTGAGCGGCTGCGGGAGAGGACCCTGGCCCCGCGCCAGACCCTCACGGCCGCAGACCTGGCCAAGGCCCCGGGCACCCTGGCCAACATCCGCCTCTGGGACAGCAGGCCCCTGCTGGCCGCCAACCGCCAGCTCCAGCAATTGCGGCTCTACTACAGCTTCCCCTCCGCGGCGGTGGATCGCTATCTGCTGGGCGATCCAGCCAAGATCACGGCATCCCAGCAGGTGCTGATCGCCGCCCGGGAGATCGACCCCAGCGCCCTGCCGACCCGGTCCCGCACCTGGTTGAACCGGCATCTGGTCTTCACCCATGGCTACGGCTTCACGGTGTCCCCGGTGAATACCTTCGGCTCCGATGGCCTGCCCTCGTTCTTTGTGAAGGATCTGGGCCGGAACCTGCGGGTGCAGGGGAACGCTGCGCTCGACATCAGTAACGCCAGTGCCCAACGTGCATTCCCGGTGGGCCGCCCCCGCCTCTATTACGGATCGGCTCCCGCTCCCTACGCGATTGCGCCCACCAAGGTGGAGGAGTTCGACTACCCCGACGGGGAACTGAACTTCTGGAACCACTTCGAAGGGGAATTGGGAGTCGGACTGGGCAATGCCTGGCAACGCTTCAAGGCCGCCGCGTACCTGGGGGAGCCCCGTGTGCTGTTCAGCGGATCCTTCACGCCCCAGTCGCAGCTGCTGCTGAGGCGGCAGGTGAAGGAGCGCCTCCGGGCCCTGGCCCCATTCCTGGGTTTCGAAAGCGAGCCGTATCTGGTCACCGCTGAGCTGAAGGACAGCCCGGGCCATCGCCCCGGACAGCACCAGTACTGGATGCTCGACGGCTTCACCACCAGCCGCAGCTACCCCTACAGCGAGGCCAACCCCAATGGGATTCGCTACTTCCGCAATCCGGTCAAGGCCGTGGTGGATGCCCACGACGGACGGGTCTGGCTCTACGTGAGCGATGCTTCGGATCCGATTCTTCGCACCTGGCAAAGGGTCTTCCCCGAGCTGTTCCGCCCATTGGAGGCGATGCCCAAGCCCTTGCTGAAGCACATCCGGGTGCCGATCAGCCAGTTCACGATTCAATCGGAGCGGCTGCTCCGCTATCACGTCACCGACGTGCGGACCTTCTACAACCGCGAGGATGAATGGGCAGTGCCCTCGGAGATCTATGACTCCAAGACCGTGCCGGTCCAGCCGTATCACGCCACCTTGCAACTGCCCGGGGAAGTGAAGCCGGAGTTCGTGTTGCTGCTCCCCTTCTCACCGGTGAAGCGCTCGAACCTGGTGGGCTGGCTGGCCGCCCGCAACGATCCTCCGAATTACGACCAGCTGGTGCTGGTGCGGTTCCCGCAGCAACGTCTGCTGCTGGGCCCGGAGCAGATCACCTCGCTGATCGCCCAAGACCCACAGATCAGCCTTCAGTTTGGCCTCTGGGGCAGGGTCGGCGGCTCCCAGCTTGTGCGCGGCAACATCCTGGTGCTGCCGGTGGGCGAAGGCTTGCTCTATGTCGAGCCGATCTATCTCCGCTCCAAATCCACGAATTTCCCCACCCTGGTGAGAGTGGTGGTGACCGATGGCCGGCGTTTCGTGATGGAGCGCAGTTTGGAGGTCGCCCTCGCCCGCTTGGTAGGGCTCAAGGACCAGGGGGCCCAAGGCACTGCAGCCCTCGAGCAGGCGGCCACACCCCTCAAACCTGCGCATTGAGACGACGCCCTGCGGGTGCCATGAAAAAGGGGCCCGAAGGCCCCTGAAACGCTCCTTGAGCTTCTCTCCAAATCAGACGGCCACCGCAGTCTTGGGATCGAGAGCACCCTTGGCGTAGAGGGCGGCGTAGTAGTTGATGTCGCGTTGCTTGATCTTGCTGGCGTTACCGGCAGCCCAGAACTGCTGGTAGCGGTCGAGGCACACCTGCTTCATGTAGGCCCGGGCGGGCTTGTTGAAGTGGCGGGGGTCGAAGTTGGCGGGATCCTTGAAGGCCGCTTCGCGGACGGCGGCGGTGAAGGCCAGCCGGTTGTCGGTGTCGATGTTCACCTTGCGAACGCCGTTGCGGATGCCTTCCTGAATCTCCTCCACGGGCACGCCGTAGGTCTCGGGGATGGCGCCGCCGTACTTGTTGATCATGTCGAGCCACTCCTGGGGCACCGAGGAGGAGCCGTGCATCACCAGGTGGGTGTTGGGGATGGCCTTGTGGATCTCGGCGATGCGGCTGATCGCCAGCACTTCACCGGTGGGCTTGCGGGTGAACTTGTAGGCGCCGTGGCTGGTGCCGATGGCGATCGCCAGGGCGTCCACCTTGGTCTTGGCCACGAAGTCGGCGGCCTCAGCGGGATCGGTGAGCAGCTGGGAGTGGTCGAGGGTGCCTTCGAAACCGTGGCCGTCCTCGGCCTCACCCTGGCCGGTCTCGAGGGAGCCCAGGCAGCCCAGTTCGCCCTCCACGCTCACGCCGATGGCGTGGGCCACATCCACCACTTCCTTGGTCACGGCCACGTTGTAGTCGTAGCTGGCTGGGGTTTTGGCGTCGGCTTCGAGGGAACCATCCATCATCACGGAGGTGAAGCCGTTGGCGGCAGCGCCGTAGCAGGTGGCGGGGCTGTTGCCGTGGTCCTGGTGCATCACCACCGGGATGTCGGGATAGGTTTCCACCGCCGCCAGGATCAGGTGGCGCAGAAAGCTTTCACCGGCGTACTGACGGGCGCCGCGGGACGCCTGCAGGATCACGGGGCTGTCGGTCTCGTAGGCCGCCTCCATGATCGACTGCACCTGTTCCAGGTTGTTGACATTGAACGCTGGGATGCCATAGCCGTTCTCCGCGGCATGGTCCAGCAGCAGCCGAAGCGGAACAAGCGCCATGGGAAGGAACCTCGGGGGGGGGGAGAAGGAAGGGTGAACGGGTGCGGAGATAGCCGGCTCGTTCGGTCCGACGGCTATCGAAGCGGCGTAAGGGTGCGGCGTGGAGGGCCGACCCCATTGGACCTGCGGCGGAGTCTAGGGGATGCCCCCGGAACCCCCTGGGCACCCGCCATCCCCACCCCCATCCCAGCCGGTGCCAACCCATTCCTCGTTCACCCGCGCTGCCGTCGATCGCGGAGCGTTCCCGCGCCGGATCTGCGGCATCACCTGCGTCAGCCCAGGGACTCCCTGATGCCGGTGGCCGCCGAGCGCAGGGCGGCATCACAGCAGCGCTGACTGAGCACCGCCTCCGCCAGACCGGGCACCATCGGCCGATCCTGGCGCACGCATGCGGCCCACCAACCCAGCAGCCTGCGCACGGGAGCGATGCGTCCATCCGCCCAGGTGCGCCCGTAGGCCAGGGCGGGGTCGAGGGCCACGGGCTGCAGGGGATCCCCCTGCCGCGACAGAGCGATCTGGAAGCCGTGCACGTAATCGGCCTGGTTATCGGATCCCAACACGACGGTGGCCTCGCGGCCATAGAGCTCGATCCAATAGCCCCGCCCCCGGCGGGTCACGGCGGCCAGGCTGACCTGGGCCGGCACCGACCGGGCGTAGCCGGTCTCCAGGCGGAGCTGGGCCAGGGCGATGTCCTCAGCATCCACGGCCGCCAGCCGGCCGTCGCCCGCCGGCAGGGGCCGTTCGGGGATGGAAATCGAGGTGCTGGCGCTGATCTGGCTCGCCGGACCCACCAGCCAGTGCAGGGTGTCGAACGCATGGCTGCCCAACGAGCCGATCACGCCTCCCCCTTCACAGGCCTGGGAATACCAGTTCCAGGGCCGGTTGGCGTCGCTGCGGCTGCCCATCAGCCAGTCCAGCTTCACCAGCACCAGCTCACCGAGAAGCCCCTGATCCAGCAGGGCCTTGAGCTGCTGGAACTGGGGCACGGCCCGGTACTCGAAATCGACCGCCACACAGCACCTCTGGCGCAGGGCCAGCCGCTGCAACTCCTCCACCTGGTCGGCATCCAGGCCCACGGGCTTTTCCAGCATCAGGTGCTTGCCGGCCTCCAGGGCCCGACGGGCCAGCTCGAAACGGGCAGCAGGCGGGGTGGCGATGACCACCGCCTCGATCAGAGGATCGGCCAGCAGTGCATCGAAATCCGTGGTGCCGGGCAGCTCGGCAGCACGGCAGGCGGCCTCAAGCCGCTCGGCCCTGGGGTGCCAGAGGGCCACCGGCTCGGTGAGGGGCTGATCCCGCAGGGCCGGCAGATGCACCTTTTCGCCAAAGCCAAGACCGGCGATCGCCACCCGCAGCGGCGCCCCAGCGGAGGGGGAGTCGGCGGAGAGGACATCGGCGGTGGCGGTCATCGGGAGGCCAGCAGGGGGGCTCCAGCCTCACAGGCCGCCCGCAGCACCCGATCCACCAGGGAGTCCTCCCCGGCGGGCTGCCAGGGGGTGCCGAACTGGGGAAGCCCCCGGATCGAGGTATCGCGGTAGAGACCCTGATCGCAATCGAGCTGCATCACGTAGAGCGTGCCCGCCGGCAAACGGGCGGACGGGGCAGCGCCCTCCGGGGGGGCGGGGCGATAGCGGCT
This sequence comes from Synechococcaceae cyanobacterium ELA445, assembly GCA_037134455.1. GTDB lineage: Bacteria > Cyanobacteriota > Cyanobacteriia > PCC-6307 > Cyanobiaceae > ATX-6F1. Next base: position 7,126 of record JBAXME010000036.1, read on the forward strand.
GAGCACCGACAGGCGCCCGTCCCGGTCGATGCGCAGGCTGCCCGTGTCCCACCACTGTTCCCCTTCCACCGAGGTGCCCACCGAACGCCAGTCCACCGGGCCTGCCAGGAGGACCGATGGCCATCCCACCGCCATCAGCAGCACCAGGGCAAGGACCAGGAGCCGACCACCGAAAGCGCCCACGGCCGCCACCACCGCCACCCCCATCAGGCGGGAACCGCCGCCGCGCAGCCATGCAGCCGCAACAGGCCGGCGAGGGTGCTGCGAAAACGGGTGCGCGGCACGATGAGGTCGACGAAGCCGTGCTCCTGCAGATACTCGGCCGTCTGGAATCCCTCCGGCAGCCGCTCGCGCAGGGTCTGCTCGATCACCCGCCGTCCGGCGAAACCGATCAGGGCTTTCGGTTCCGCCAGGATCAGGTCACCGAGCATGGCGAAGCTGGCGGTCACCCCGCCGGTGGTGGGGTGGGTGAGCAGGGGGATGTAGAGCAGCTCGGCCTGGCGGTGGTGCTGCAGGGCCCCGGAAATCTTGGCCATCTGCATCAGGCTGAGCATCCCCTCCTGCATGCGGGCCCCGCCGGAGGCGCAGACGATCACCACCGGGGCGCGGCGGGCGGTGCCCTCCTCAATCAGGCGGGTGAGCCGTTCCCCCACCACCGAACCCATGGAGCCCCCCATGAAGCGGAAGTCCATCACCCCCAGGGCGAGGGGCATGCCCTCCAGCCGGCAGAGGCCCGTAACCACCGCATCGCGAAGGCCCGTGCTCTGCTGGCTGTCCCGGATCCGGTCGGCGTAGCTGCGCCGGTCCTTGAACGCCAGGGGATCGGTGGGCGACAGCTCCCCATCAAGCACCTCAAAGCTGCCCGGGTCGGCGATGAGGCGAATGCGCTCCTCGCTGTCGATGCGGAGGTGATGACCGCAACCGCTGCAGACGCTGGCGTTGGCGACCAGGTCTTTGCGGTAGACCACCAGGCTGCATTCCGGACACTTGCTCCAGAGGCCGTCCCCCTCGTCGCTCTCCTGGGGCGTGCGGGCCACCGGGGTGGTCTTGCGACGATCAGCGAACCAGTCGAACAGCGACATGGAGGAGATGGCCGGACGGTATTCGGACCATTAAAGGCCCGGGAACCCCAGGCGCTCCCCGAACTGCCGCAGCCACCAGCCGTTACCCCCCAGCCAGAGGGCCACGCCACCGGCGGCCAGGAACGGGCCGAAGGGGAACGGCTGATGGGGTCCCAGGCGACCGGTGATCCGGCCGAGGCCCCCCACCAGGGCGCCGCCCAACACCGCCAGGGCCACCGCCAGACCCATGCCCACCAGACCCAACCAGGCCCCCAGCAGGGCGGTGAGCTTGGCATCCCCCAACCCAAGGGCGGGGCGGCCCAGGGCCCTCTCCGCCAGGGCGCTCAGGCCCTCGAATGCCAGCAATCCGACGGCGGAGGCGATGAGGTGATCCAGGAGCAGGTGGCGCCCCACCGCCTCCCCCTGGCTGAAACCGAGCGCCGCCGTGACCCCCCATCCCAGCAGCACCCCCCAGCGGCAAAGGGGCTCCGGCAACCAGAGCTGGTCAATGTCGATCAGCACGAGGGGCACCAGCCAGCTGATGAAGAACCAGCCAGCCCCCAGTAGCAACCAGGGCGCTGCCGCGCCCATGGCCGTGGGCGTCGCCAGCACCACCGCCACCCACAGTCCAGCCGTGAGCAGCTCCACCAGCAGATAGCGCACGTGGATGGGCCGGTGGCAGTGGCGGCAGCGGCCCCGCAACAGCAGCCAGCCCAGCACCGGCAAGTTGTCGTACCAACGGAGGCGGGTGCCGCAGTGGGGGCAATGGCTGGGCGGGGCCACGATCGATTCCTCCCGCGGCACACGCCAGGCCACCAGGTTGAGGAAACTGCCAAAGCAGGCACCCACCAGGGCGGCGATCAGGGGGAAGAACTGCATTCAGCTGCGTAGGGGTGAACGGGGAGGCCGCTGACGGCTCACCCGGCCGCGGAGAAGCTCCAGGGGCACAAACAGCTCGTTGGGAAGGAGCACGGGGATCTCGAACACCACCCGCCCCTGGCCGGTTTGGGGATGGAGAACGACCCCCAGGGGATCAACGGACGCAGGGCCCTGCTCGAAATGGATCAGGTAGATGCGCCGGGCAAGGGTGATCAACCGGCCGCTGTCGATGCGATCAAAGCGCAGGGGAGACTGCGGCTGGCCGGTGGCGCCACGAATCTCAAACGAGGGCGTGGTGATCGGAATCGGCTTCACCGGATCCACCAAGTGGACCCAAGCTAATCCGTCAGGCGAGACCCTTCTTGACCTCGATCAAACGGTGAATGATCGGGGTGAGAATCAGCTCCATCGCGAAACCCATCTTGCCGCCGTCGACCACGATGCTGGTGGGGCTCGACATGAAGGAATCGCGAATCATGCTGAGGAGGTAGGGGAAGTCGATCCCCCATTTCTCGCGGGCCCCTTTACGGAAGTGAATGATCACGAAGGACTCATCCGGGCTGGGGATGGATCGGATCATGAAGGGGTTGGAGGTGTCAACCGTGGGCACCCTCTGGAAGTTGATGTCAGTCCGGCTGAACTGGGGGCAGATGTGATTGATGTAGTCCGGCATCCGTCGCAGGATGGTTTCCACCGTGGCCTCGGCGGAATATCCCCGTTCAGCGTTGTCCCGGGCAATCTTCTGAATCCACTCCAGGTTGGTGATCGGCACCACGCCGATCAGCAGATCCACCAAGGAAGCGACGTCTTGCTCCTTGGTGACGACCCCCCCATGGAGACCCTCGTAGAAGAGCAGGTCAGTTCCGGATGGAATGGGCTCCCAAGGGGTGAACTGGCCGGGCTCCAGGTTGGTGGACAGACGCTTGTTATGGTCGGCGGCCTCCTCCAAAGAGTGGAGGTAGTAGCGCTTCTCGCCGCCACCGGTTTCGCCGTAGCTCTTGAAGAGCTCCTCGAGCTTGTCGAAGAGGTTGGCACAGGGGCCGAAGTGGGAAAACTTTTTGCCTTCCGCCACCGCCTGGGCCATGGCCTCCTTCATGGGGCCCCTCTCGTAGCGGTGATAGCTATCACCTTCGATGACGGCTGGGGTGATGCCTTCTCGGTTGAAGATGTACTCAAAGGCCCGTTTCACGGTGCTGGTTCCCGCTCCGGAGGAACCGGTGACAGCCACGACCGGGTGACGCTTTGACATCTGCGCAGGGGGTGGGACAGCAAATCCGAGTTTCGCAGATCACCGGTCACCCGCTCGCCGGCGACGCCCGCTGGCCTCAGAGCAAGGCCAGCAGCTGCTCGCCCATGGCCTTGCAGCCGAGGACCGTGATCCCATCCGCCTCCCCCCCACTAGCCCCTGCAGAGGCCAGATCCCCGGTGCGGAAGCCCGCCGCCAGCGCCCGATCGACCGAGCGCTCCAGATCGGCGGCGGCGGCCTCCTGGCGCAGGCCGATCCGCAGCAACATGGCGGCCGACAGCACCATGGCGAGGGGATTGGCCCTGTCAGTGCCGGCGATGTCGGGGGCGGAGCCGTGCACAGGCTCGAACAGACCAGGCCCTTGGGCACCCAGGGAGGCCGAAGGCAGCATGCCGATGCTGCCGGTGAGCATGGCGGCCTCGTCACTGAGGATGTCGCCGAAGAGGTTGCTGGTCAGCAGCACGTCGAACTGCCTGGGGTTGCGCACCAGCTGCATGGCCGCGTTATCGACATACATGTGGCTGAGCTCCACCGAGGGATGGTCCGCGGCCATGGCCTCGACCCGGTCGCGCCAGAGCTGGCTGACATCAAGCACGTTGGCCTTGTCCACCGAACAGAGGCCCCCGCGGCGCTGCTCCGCCAGCTCAAAGGCCACCTTGGCAATGCGGTCGATCTCGAAATCGCTGTAGGCCATGGTGTTGAAGGCCCGCACATGGCCATCAGCCTCCACCCGCCCCTTCGGTGTGCCGAAGTAGATGCCGCCGGTGAGCTCCCGCACCACCAGCAGATCAACGCCGCTGATCACCTCCGGGCGCAGGCTGCTGGCGTCGATCAAAGCGGGCAGGATTTTCACCGGCCGCAGGTTGGCGAACAGCCCCAGGCCGGAGCGCAGGGCCAGCAGACCGGTTTCGGGGCGTTGCTCCCGGGGCAGGGTGTCGTATTGGTAGCCGCCGATCGCCGCCAGCAACACGGCATCGCTGGCCCGGCAGGCCGCCAGGGTGCTCTCGGGCAGGGGAACGCCGGTGGCATCGATGGCGGCGCCACCCACGGGCCGCTCGTCGTAGACGAGATCGAAGCCGTGGCGGGCACTGACCGCATCCAGCAGCTGCCGGGCCACCGCTGTGATTTCCGGGCCGATGCCGTCACCGGGCAGCAGGGTGATGCGGTAATCGGTCATGGCGGCGGCACTGGTGGACCCGAGGCGCGAAGCTACCCCAGCGGCCTCAGCTGGCGTCGCGGCTGAGCTGGCGGAGGGTGCGGGCCATCTCCGGCAGCTTGTTGAAGGCCGCGGAGCAGCGCAGCCAGAGGCGGTTGGGGATGGCCGGGTAGCCGCTGACCACCTCGCCAGCCGCCACCTCGCCGTGGATGCCGGATTTCGAGGAGGCGATGGCGCCATCGCCAATCGTGGCTCGGTTCGCCACCCCCACCTGGCCCGCCAGGATCACACCGTTGCCGAGGCGGGCGCCGCCGGCAATGCCCACCTGGGAGGCCAGGGCGCAGCCCTTGCCGGTGACCACGCCGTGGCCGATCTGCACCAGGTTGTCGATCTTGGTGCCGGCGCCGATGCGGGTCTCCCCCACCGATGGCCGGTCGATGGTGGTGCCGCAGCCCACCTCCACCCCCTCCTCCAGCACCACCAGTCCGGTCTGGGGCATCTTGCGCCAACCGGCGGCGGTGGGCACGAAGCCGAACCCCTCCGAGCCCACGACCGCATTGGAGTGGACCACACACCCCCGCTCGAGTCGGCTACCCGGGTGGAGCACGGCGTTGGAGTGCACCTCGCAGCCCTCCGCCAGCAGCACGTCGTCGTAGAGCACCACCCCGGGATGGAGGGTGCAGCCATCGCCGACCACGCTGCCCTCCCCCACCACCACGTGGGCACCGATGGAGACACCCGCACCGACATGGGCGCTGGGATCGACCACGGCGCTGGGGTGGATGCCGGCGACCGGGCGCTTGGGGGGATAGAGAGCTTCGAGCGCCTCGGCGAACCCCAACCGCGGATTCCTCAGGCCCGCCCAGGCGATGCCCGCGGCGGTGGCCTGCGCCTGGAGGGCCGGGTCGTTGGGCAGCAGCACGGCGGCGGCACCGCTGGCGGCCAGGGTGGCGGCGAGGCTGTTGCCGGCCTCCAGAAAGCTGAGTTGCCCCGCACCGGCCTGGTCGATGGCGGCCGCCCCCACCAGTTCAGGGTCGGAGCCCAGGTGGGGCTCGGAGGCAGCATTGGCGGCGCTCAGACGAGCGAGCAGTTCACTGAAGCGCATTCCCGCCGTTCGGCACCCGCGGCCGGATCGTAGGCCCGGTGCCGAAGCGCGGGCGGACCCTGGCGAGGCGGGCGGGCCTCAACTGCGGGCCGAGGCAACGGTGAGCACCAGATGGTCGCGGTGCACCACCGCATCGCCCACATCGGCGCCGAGGGTGCGCTGGAGAACTTCACTGCTCTGGCCGATCACCCGGCTCAGTTCATCGCTGCTGAGGGCGCATAGGCCCCGGCCCAACTCGCGCCCATCGAGGGCCATCAGGCGCACGGCATCCCGGCGCTCGAAGCGGCCATCCACCTGGCGGATCCCCACCGCCAACAGCGAAGCGCCCCGCTCCACCACGGCCCGCTCAGCGCCGGGGTCCAGCCAGATCTTGCCCTTGGGCAGCAGGGCGTGGGCCAGCCAGCCTTTGCGGTCAGGCAGGGGCTTGGGGCTGGGCTGGAACACGGTACCGAGCCGCTCGCCGGCCAGCAGGGCATCGAGCACCGCCGGATCACGGCCGTCGGCCAGGCGCACCCGGATGCCACTGGAGGTGGCGATGCGGGCCGCGGCCAGCTTGGTGGTCATGCCACCGGTGCCCCACTGGCCGCCGCCGGTGGCCACGCCGCTGAGGCGCTCCAGCTCCGCCAGGCTGCCCACCTCCTCGATCGGTTCGGCGCCAGGGTCCCGGCGGGGGTCGCCGGAGTAAAGGCGGTCCACATCGGTGAGCAGGACCAGTTCATCCGCCCCAATCGCCACGGCCACCAGGGCCGAAAGGGTGTCGTTGTCGCCGAAGCGCAGCTCGTGGGTAGCCAGGGTGTCGTTCTCATTGATCACCGGCACCACCCCCCAGGTGAGCAGCTGCTCCAGGGTGCGGCAGGCGCTCTGGTAGCGGCGCCGGGAGGCCAGGTCGCCGCGGGTGAGCAGCACCTGGGCGACGGTCTGGCCGTGGGCAGCGAAGGCGGCGTCGTAGAGCCCCATCAAGCGGCCCTGGCCGATAGCCGCGGCGGCCTGAAGCGCCTCCACCTCCTTCGGGCGGGAGGCCAGTTCAAGGGCATGGCAGCCCAAGCCAACGGCACCACTGGTGACCAGGGCAACGGCATGGCCATCGGCCCGCTGGCGGCTGAGGCTGGCGGCCAGATCGGCGATCACCTGCCCCGTGCCGCGGCGCCCATCGCCCCGCAGCAGGCTCGTGCCCACCTTGATGACCCGACGGCTGCCCATCAGCCCAGCTCGGTGCCCACCCAGCGGGCCAGACGGAGTTCGATGTTTTGCAGCCGGTCGCGCTCGCAGGGCTGGCCAACGCGGTTCACCGGCTTCACCAGCACGGTGAACAGACCGAGACGGTTGCCGGCGAGCACGTCGGTGAAGAGGCGATCGCCCACCAGGGCAACCTGGTCATGGGGCAGACCCAGGTCGGCGAGCACCCGGCGCAGGGCGCTGCGGCGGGGCTTGCCGGCGGAGGTGGTGAAGGGGACCCCCAGTTGCTCGGCCACCGCACCGATGCGGGCCCGGGAGGGGTTGTTGCTGAGCAACCTCAGCTCCAGGTGCTCCTGGGCCCGCCGCAGCCAGGTTTCAACCGGCGCCGGCAGCTCCGCGTGGCGGCGGGGCAGCAGGGTGCGATCCACATCGAGCACAAGGGCCCGCAGGGGCACCGCCAGCAACCGCTCCAGCGGCAGCTCGGCAAGGGTGCCGCTGGCGAGCCAGTTGGGCTGGAGCAGCTGGGGGAGGCTCAATCGTCGCTCTCCCGATCGTCCAGCTCGGCCTCGATGCGGGGCTGAACCCGCTCGAACTCCTCCCCTTCCACCAGCACGGCTTCGCCATCGGTGATGCGGGCGAGCACAAAGAAGGGATCGAGGGGGATGAACAGGCCGTATTCCTGGTCGGCGGCCCGGAACTGGATCAACAGTTCGTAGGCATCGGTGTCGTCGTCGAGGTCGTCCTCCTCGTCATCGAAGTCGTCGGGGTCGGGTTCGTCCAGCTCCCCACTGACCGTGAGGGTGACGGCGGAGCGCACCAGGGTGAGGTCGTGCTCCTGCAACACCACATCGGCCACCGAAAGGATCGGCTCGGCCGCCTCGATGGATTCGATGACCTCCGGCTCCTCGTCATCCACGAGGCGCACCAGGCACACCGGGGTGTCGACGGGGGTGAGCAGGGCGTAGTCGTGGCCGTCGAGCGGGATCAGCTGCTCGAGGAAGCAGAGAAGTTCTCGACCACTGTCACGCACCAACACCGTGGGCACGTCACCGGATCCGGAGAGGGAAGAGCCTTCGGCGCTCATGGAGGGAGTTCAGACCCCCTCACAATGAATCAACATCGTCCCCGGTACCAGCGGCGATGGCCGCAGCCGGGACCGGAACCGCCCCAGGGCGGGGGAGCGGTGTTGGCTCAGGCCCCTCCGAGAGCCACTGTTCCAGCAGCAGGGCGGCGGCGGCACTGTCCAGGGCCCCGCTGCGATCCCCATGGAGGCCGCGGCTTTCAGCGGCGGCCCAGCTGCTGGCGTGCTCGTTGACCCAGGCCAGGGGCAGATCCAGCTCCCGGGCCAGCCTCTCGCCATAACGGTGGCAGTGGCGGGCCTGTTCCGTGGGCTGCTGGGCGGCATCCAGGGGCAGTCCCACCACCAGGGCTTGCACCCGGCGCTCGCGCACCACCGCCTGCAGCTTGGCCAGGTCCACGGGGAAGGCAGCCCGCAGCAGCGCCGGTAGGGCGGTGACCGTGAGCCCGAGGGCATCGCACCCGGCCAGGCCCACCCGCCGGCGGCCCACGTCCAAGGCCAGAACGGAGCGGGGGGACGGTTTCAACCGGGCTGGTTTCAACGGGGCTGAAGCACCGGGGTGGGCAGGGGACGCCGCCGCGGCTGCCACTGCTCGAGCATCGCCTCCAGCCGGCTCACGGCCAGATGGGTGGGCTGGGGATCCTGACGGCGCCAGACGCTGCGGGCCATCAGCACCTCCTCCCCCTCGGGCAGCAGACCGATGCTGCGCAGCCAGCCATTGCGGGGCTGGTCGAGCACATCGCTGCGCAGCAACACCTCCTCCAGCCCGGCGGCCACCTGGGCGAGCAGACGCTCCACCGCAGGGCCCAGCAGGTGTTCCCAGCCGGGATGGATGGTGAGATCAAGCTCCGGCAGCGTCGGCCCCGGATCGGAGCGCAACCGGCGCACGGCCGCCACCGCTTGGCGGCGGCTGGTGTCCACCAGCATCAAGCTGGGGGAAGCGCTCTGGTCGAGGAGATCCTCGATGCGGCCATCGAGCAGCTGGCGTAGGTGGGCCGGACAGGCCGCCTGCTCCAGGTGCCAGAGCAGGGAGGCAGTGCGCCGCTGCAGGGGGCGCACTTGAAGTTCGGCCGGAAGCTCTGAGCAGGGAACGGCCGAGGGCTGGGGACGCCAGCGCCAGAGGGTTTCTGTGCGCTGGGGTTGGAACCCCAGCTGGCGCAGCAGCGCCAGGCGGTCGGCGTTGAGGCTGGAGGTGCGGGCGATCCAGCTGGCGGCCTCGCGGCTGCGCTGAATCGCTTCCCGCAGCAGGGCCGTTTCCAGGGCAAGGCGGCCGGGAACGTCGGCGGCAGCAGCTGGATCGGCACCAGGGTCCAAATCAGCGGCGATGCGCAGGTGGCGGAGCTCCCAGCAGCTGCCGCTGCGGTTGTGGCGCTGGCTGACCACCAGGCCCAGCAGCCGCTGGCCATCGAAGCGAGCCACCAGCACCTGGGGGGCCAGGGGACGGCGGGGTGCCAGCAGGCTCAACAACCGGTCCGGCCCCTGCAGCAGCAGGGCCCGCTGGAGCAGGGGCTGGAGATCGAGGAAGGCGCTGTCCTGCAGCAGGGGCAGGTGCCAGCCCTGCAGCGGTTCGATCGCCAATCCCCTGGAGTCCTGACGCACGGAGGGAGCGCTGAAGAGCGGCGCGCGCTGAGCTTCAACTGTATCGGCGCCACCGGGGCAGCGGGATCAGGCCCCCTCAGGCGGGGCGCACCACCACAAGGGGGGTGCGCTCGTTGGCGTTGCCGGCGGGGTTGGGGCGCAGGGCCCGCTGCAACAGGGTCTCATCGCAGCCGGGGCTCGAGGCGAGCACCTTCACCCTCCCCAGGTCGTTGACATCCACAACCGCCACCGCCACCCCCAGGGCCGCCGCCAGCTCGCGGCAGGTGCGATCGGGTTGGTCGGGCCCAAGCACGATCGTCTGGTCGTAGGGGGGGGTGGTGCCCGTGATGTCGTCGATCAGGCGGGCCTGGTCGCCCGCCAGCCGGTAGAACCAGCCCTTGAGGCCGACCAGCTTCAGGGCGGTGCCCACCAGCCAGGCCACCAGGACCCTGGCAGGGCCCACCTGGTCGATCAGGGTCTGGAGACCGCAGGCGGTGGCCAGGCTGCTGGTGGGATGGAAGGCGCGGCAGAGGAGCCGGGCCAGGGCCGAGGGCTGCACCGTGGCCGGGTGGTGGTAGCGCCCCTGGATCACGGCCAACGGCGTCTCCCCGATGGTGAGGATGTCGCCCGACTGGAGCACGGGGCCGGCGTAGCGGCCCAGCACCGCCTCGGGCTCATCGAGCACCCCCAGCAGGTGGGTGCGCAGGGGCAGCACCCGGCAGCGGTCGCCATCGCGCCAGGCGGCGGCAGCCGGTTCGATCGGCTCGGGTTTGCGCAGGGGCACCAGCAGGCCGTCGCGGCGCTCCAGGCGGCCGAAGGGTCCGTAACTGGTCCAAAAAACATCCACCCAGAGGGTGTCGATCAGGCTGCCCAGGTCGACGCCGGAGGGGGCCTCGATCCTCACGGTGAGGCGGGCCCGGGTGCTCTTGCGACCCTTGACGATGTAGGCGGCCCAGTAGCCGTCGCTGCGGGCCTCATCATCGGGGTGGAGGGCCTCCACCCGGGTGGTGACCTTGAGCTGATCCAGGCGACCTGAGCCCAGCAGGGTGGGCTCCACCTTCAACTCGGGCACCATCACCTCCATGCGGCCGTGGGGGTTGGTGATCACCACCTCCCCGATCGCCTTGAGGCCCTGGTCGAAGGACCGCACCGCCCAGGGGCCGGAACGCAGGAACAGGGGCGAAGCGGGCCGCAGGCGGTGGCGCAGTTCGAGCACCAGCAGCGTGAGGCCGAACAGCAGGGCAACGATCAACACCAGGGAGATCGCGGGGGGAAGGGCAGGCACGCCGGGCGGGCACAGACTGCGGGAGCGTAGGCCTTGCCTGGGGCCGGAGTCGCCTCCGCAGGCTCCTAGGTTCGATCCAAGGCCAAGCCCGGGAGGGCCATGCGCAAGACCTTCGTTCTGGACACCAACGTCCTGCTGCACGACCCCCGGGCCCTGACCCGCTTTGAGGACAACGACGTCGTGATCCCGATCGAAGTGGTCGAGGAAATCGACCGCTTCAAGCGGGACCCCTCCGAGAAGGGCCGCAACGCCCGCCAGGTGTCACGGCTGCTGGATGGCCTGCGCCAGAAGGGGAATCTGGCGGAAGGGGTGGAGATCAATGCCGAACACCACGGCCGGCTCAAGGTGGTGTTCTGCCGCAGCGAAACCCTCAGCCAGCTGCCACCCGAGCTCAAGGGAGGCAATGGCGACAACAACATCCTGGCGGTAGCCCTGGAGCAGCGGCTGCAGGAGGTGATGGGCAGCCAGCCGCCGGTGGTGCTGGTCACCAAGGACACCAACCTGCGCATCAAGGCCGATGCGGTGGGGCTGATTGCCCAGGACTACACCACCGACAAGGTGGACATCGCCGACCTCTACCCGGGGTTCTGCGAGCTGCCCGTGGCTGCTGAGCTGATGGACCGGCTCAAGGCCAGCGGCAGCCTGCCGATGGCGGAGCTGCCCCCAGGGGCCCTCAACGGCGTGACGCTCCAGGCCAACGAGGGGGTGACGCTGGTGGACGGGATCCAGCCCAACCACACCCTGCTGGCCCGTTACAACGGCATCGACCAGAGCCTGCACCCCCTGCAGAAGGTGCATCGCATCAAGCTGGGGCGCATCCAGCCCCGCAACCGGGAGCAGACCTTCGCCCTCGATCTGCTGCTGGATCCGGCGGTGCAGCTGCTCACCCTGGTGGGCAAGGCGGGCACGGGCAAGACCCTGCTGGCCTTGGCCGCCGGCCTGCACCAGGTGGCCGACGACCATCTCTACGACCGATTGCTGGTGACCCGGCCGGTGATTCCCCTCGGCAAGGACATCGGCTTTCTGCCCGGGGATCTGAACGAAAAGATGGGCCCCTGGATGCAGCCGATCGTGGACAACCTGGATTATTTGCTAGGGGCTGCCAGCGATGACCCGGGCGGCGGCAGGGGCCGGAGCGGCCGGACCCAGCGCAGCAACTGGGCGGATCTGAAGGGCATGGGGCTACTGGAAGTGGAGGCGATCAGCTACATCCGCGGCCGCTCCATCCCCCGTCAGTTCATGGTGGTGGATGAGGCCCAGAACCTCACCCCCCATGAGGTGAAAACAATCGTGACCCGCGTGGGCGAGGGCACCAAGATCGTGCTCACCGGTGATCCTTATCAGATTGATAACCCCTATGTGGATGCCGACAGCAACGGGCTCACCTGGCTGGTGGAGCGGTTCAAGGGGCAGCCGCTGGCGGGCCATGTGACCCTGCTGCGGGGTGAGCGCTCAGAGTTGGCGGAGTTGGCAGCGAATTTGCTTTGAGGGGTGGAGGTTGAGTTATGCACTCGCTCCATCGGCGCCATCAGAGGCAGGCAACCGTGGAGTTTCCATCAAGGCTGCTTCCATCGGGAGTCCGCTGCATCGCGTTGCTCAAGCTTTCAAGTCAACCCTTGTTGATCCATTGAGCTTGAAATCGGCCCTTGAGCAAAATGGCTTCCTCTGACACGAAATTAAATTCACCAACAACAGGCTGCCCGCCATTCGCCCTAATCAGGCGAACCCAACCTTTCAACTCTTGGCGAGGCTGCCGTTTCCAGTCGAGCAAACGTGGCGATTTCAGATCCAGGAAATACGTTGCCGCCCCCAATCTCATCGACTTGTCGGGAAAGACAATCTTCTTTTGTGATTTCTCAGGCGCATCCCAGATCCGTAGATAGATCCAGGAATCGGGCTTGCCTCCGAATTGCGCCGCCGGAATCCAAAGACCGAAGGCAGGCCCATCCCAAGGCGCGATGTCGTGTTCTGCCGTCGTGGGCGGGCCGCCTGGTGGCAGTCCGGAGACAGCAATGGGGCCCTGAGCACGTGAAGAGTACCCGAAGGAGAGAGGGAGAATCGCCGCCAACAAGCACCCCGGGAAGAGGGTGGTGGCCAAAAAAGCATTGAACGCACGACTTTGGACAGTTATCGCCTTCGGCATGTTGAACCTCTCGAAACAGCAGCGCTATGAACAGGCCAGATCACGACGTTTATAAGTCGCGAACTCAAGCGATTCCTTGCACGACTTCTCGGTCGACCATTCCAGACCAGAAGCGGGGCAGACTTCACTGGCACCCAAATAATCCATGATTCCCCTCTTCCGCATCTGGATATTGGGCAAGAATCCGCCCGTGCAGGAGATAACTTTAAAGGCAGAATATGGGGAATGGATCCAAGCCATGATGGTCACTCTTCCGGGTGCTCACCGCAGGGCATCCAGAGAGAGCCCATGGCATGAACCCCTACGCAGCCGAGTTCTTTGGCTTTCTTCAGGGCAGTTTCTCGGTTCGGGTAGGCGTAGAGATTCCGCCCACTCCGATCATGGTGGTGATGAACCTGTCCGCCAGGGGCCCCCAGGCGGAAGGGCCCCATACCCTCCATACCCATCCACCACACCCCCATCACATTCACTCCAGCGATCAGGATGCCCATTCCAACCACGGAGGCGTTGATCACTCCCATGGCTACGGCACCGATGCTCAACACCCCCATCGGCACAACGCCAATGCTGACGACGCCCATGGGGACGACACCGATCGAGATGATGCCTAGGGGGGCGATGCCGATGGCAACCAGCTTCGGCCGGCTGCCGCATACCGATTGGGAGGGCACCTGCGGATTCTCTGATGCTGCAGGATCAGGCATCAATGAGAGGCCGGACCGGATAGCCCGCTAGGAGCCTCGCCGTGGCTGGCGCATGGCATCCACTGGTTGCCCATGCTGTGGGCACCTTTGCAGTTGAACTGCTTAGCGGCAGCTTCAGCCTCCGCCTTGGTATTGAACATCGCCTTCTGGGCGCCGTGGCCGGTTTGCTGAGCGCCGGCGGATCCCGCACAAACCACGGCCATGAGGCCACCAACGGTTGCGAGCGAGATGACTACCCTTCGCTGATGGGTCATGGGGGATGGGACCACTCCATTCATCTTGGCAGAGGGAGGCAGAGCATTTATGCCGTGAAGTGCCCATTTGCCAAGGAGCCATTCCTCTCCTTGCCCTCCCAACGACGCGCATCAACGGCCTGAGCAAGCGGGCGAAGCCTGCTAGAAAATCAAGTGCCCATGGGTGGGGTGCGGCATTTTGCTGAAATGGCGTCCGATTGTCTTCTTTCGTTCCTAATCGACTATCGGCGAAGGGTGCTACCTGGCTTGAATCTGAAACCTGGCGATGCCGAAGAGAGCGAACGACCCCGCCGACACACCTCTGCTAAGACTTCTCTGAAAGCTCAATCAAAGCCAGGGTTTGCCCCCAAGTTCGAAAGATTCCGGAGACCAGGAAGAGTGTGGTTGAGCCCGCTATGGCGAAAGGGGCGATAGCCTCTCCGGCGATCAATTTTGCGCCTCCGTAGAACAGGATGACGCTGGCGGCGATCGGAATTACGTTGTGGATAACCCTGTCCATCTTGCTCTGAATGGCCCTGAGATGGAGGGTACTCCGCACACGGACTGCATGGATTCGGTAGACCAAGCCACCAATCCCAATCACGATGAAAATAACTCCGCTTGGCAAATTAGACCGCCACGGAACCAGCACTACCATGCTCTGGAGCAGGACGCTGGCGAAGCTATCCAATACAGGCGTCAGCGATGCATGGGCGATGACCAGCTTTCGGGAGCTGGACAAGCCGGTGCCAAGCGTGACAACAACAAAAAGCAAACCGACAAGTGTTGCACCAGCCGCCCCAGTCACAGTGAAGAAGTTGCTCCAACCGTTAAACATAGAACCTTTCCTCTATATGAGGCAGCTTAATCGACCGAACCATAACCGGTCAGCCCCTAGGCCATTCTCTAGCCGACTCCAGCAAGAAGAATCGGCCTCCCAGCCACAGGAATTGGCAGCCATCGACCATGGCAGAACGAATGCCAAGTGACATCCAATGCCACAGGCAGCCAAGAGAACAAGCGAGCAGGATCTAAGGATGGCGGGTTGGCTGCGGGCTTGCATGGGCTAATGCTCGAGGTCCAATCGCACGGGAGACTTGCGTTCCACAGTGAAAAATGCACACCGACATAGGCGTGTATCTTTCCCCCCCTCGGGGGAAAAGCTCAGCAAGGAACAACACGAACAGGAGCGATTCGACCAGCTCTATGCCCAAGCCACGGTGCTGAGCGATGCCGATGAGATCCACTACCGCGTCGATACCACCCCAGGCCCCACCCCATCCTGAGGGGCTTCAGCCTCAAAAACTTCAGAGACCTTGGCGTGTTGAGCGACAGCGTGGCCCGGTTCTCCCACTCCGGCCTTGCCTTTACCCACCATCGCCGCAGCGCTGGTGGCGCTATCCACCCAACCAGCCCTGGCTCAGGCCGCCAGGATGCCCGTTTGCTGCAGCAGACGCCGCTGGCGACGGGCATCCACGAAGTGGTGGGCCGCCATGGCGCCGCTCACGGCCGCCGGCGGCACGCCGATGCCGGGGAACACCCCGGCGCCGCAAAGCACCAGCCCCTGCACCGGCGTGCCGCCACCGGGGAATGGCCCCCGATCGGCGGGCCAGGCAGGGCCATAACTGCCCTGGTGCAACCGCAGATAGTGGCGGTGGGTGAGGGGGGTCCCCTGCAGTTCGATCACCACCCGCTCGCGCCAATCGCTCAGCACGCCATCAAACACCTGGTGGAACACCGCGCAGCGCTCCTGCTTGAGGCGTTTGTAATCGGCACTGCCCCGTTCCAGCCCACTCCAGAGCTGCCAGGGTTCGTTGGCGGGGGTGTAGCCATGCAGCACCTGATGCCCCGGGGGCGCCAGGGAGGGATCCAGCAGGGACGGCATCGACAGCACCACCATGTTGCGTTCGGCGCCGATGCCCCGCTGCCAGTCCCCCACCCAGACGTGATGGATCGGCAGCTCAGCCAGGTCGTCGCCGCGCAGGCCCAGGTGCCAGTGCAGGAAGCTGGCGCAGGCAGGGGTGGCCTGCAGGCGAGAGCGCCAGCGGGCCGGCATGGCGGCTTCGCTGAGCAGGGCCGGCAGATCCCAGGGGCTGAGGTTGGCGATCACCCCCAAACGGGCATCCACGCGCTCGCCGCCAGTGAGCCTTACCCCGCAGGCCCTGCCGCCTTCCACCAGGATCTCCGCCACCGGGGAGCGGCATTGGAGCCGGCCGCCGTGGCGCTCCAGGCCGCGCACCAGGGCCGCCACCACCGCGGGGCTGCCGCCGATCGGGTAGTCCAGAGCGGCGTCGGGCTCGAACCACTCGCCGAACAGGGTGGCCATCGCCGCGGCGCTGGTCTGCTCCATCCCCAGCCCGGAGATCAGGAAGCAGAGCAGCTCCACCCAATGGAGCAGGAAGGGATCGCGCAGGTGGCGGCGGGCGAGTGGTCCGAAGGCACCCCCCAGCTGGCCCAGCCTGCCCGCCTGGGTGAGCAGGCCCAGGCCCTGTCCGCCGAGAACGGCCACCGTGCCCAATCCCGGCCGCAGGGCCAGCAGCGGCAGGGAGCGGGCGGCGGCGCAGAAGGGCTTCAGGACAGACATGAAGCGGGCCCATTCGTCGGCGGCGGCGACTCCGCGCAGGTCGCGCACCACGGTCAGGAAGGGCTCCAGGCCCACACCCACCCGCAGCGGGCCCTCGGGCAGCAGCAGCCCCCACTCGTGGTAGCGGTGCACCGGCAGCTCCTCCCCGATCGCCCGCAGCACCTGGGCCAGGGGGTTGCTGCTGGGCCAGCTCCCCAGACCGCTCCAGAGGGAGGGACCGGATTCGAAGGCAAAGCCCTGGCGTTGGAAGCCATGGGCCGCCCCGCCGGGCTGGTCGTGGGCTTCAAGCACCAGCACCTCAAGGCCATGGCGCGCGGCCATGGCGGCGGCGCAGAGCCCGCCCAGCCCGCTGCCCACCACCACCAGATCCGGCCCCGAGGCCGGCGGGATGCCGTTCAGATCCGGCATCGACCCTCTGCGGCGGTGGCCGGAGTCCCGCCACCCTGCCGTGCTTGGCAGAGCTGCTCCAGCCCGGGGCGACCGGTGACGGGCAGGCGCAGGCGGGCCCAGAGGCGGTAGAAGGCCTCCGCCAGGGAGCCCACCAGGGGCCAGCCGGTGGGGGCGTAGAGCCAGCCAAGGCCGATCAACCCATAGGCGCGGCGGAACACCGCCACATCGCGCAGCACGGTTCCGTCGCCGTCGATGGCGTGGATGCGGCCCATGGCATCGCGGTAGCTGATGCCGGCGTAGCGGCCGGGGTCGTAGGTGGGAGCGTCGATATCGACGAAAGCGAGGCGATGCGCCTGGCCATCACGACCCTGCAGAAAGCGCACCTCCCGCAGGCACAGGGGGCAGCCTCCGTCGTAGAGGATCGTGAGGGCCGGAACACCCCCCATCGCCGCTTGGTTCGCCATGGGGTGATGCTATGGAGATCTGCCCTGCCGATGCGGCGATGCTGCGCCAGAGCCTCCACCAGCTCAGCCTCCACACCCGGGGTGAAGGCTTCACCGACATCACCGCCGCCCTCGACCGGGAGATCGGCACCAGCGGCCTGGCCACGGGCCTGGCCAACTTGGCCTGTCTGCACACCTCCTGCTCGCTCACCATTAACGAGAACGCCGACCCGCGGGTGCTGGTGGATCTGGCCGCCTACCTCCAGGCCCTGGTGCCCCAGGAGGGGGTGCGACCGATCAGCGGTCGGGGCGAACTGCGCCCTTACCGCCACGACGACGAAGGCCCGGATGACATGCCCGCCCACATCCGCACGGCCCTCACCTGCACCACCCTCGCCCTGCCCTTCCGAGGCGGGCGTCTGCTGATCGGCACCTGGCAGGCTGTCTATCTCTGGGAGCACCGGGCTCGGGCCCAGCACCGGCAGCTGAACCTCCATCTGCTCGGTGAGTGAGCTGGGACTGGCTGAGGAATGCTTACTGGACTTGCTGGCCGTTGCCGTACTGCCCCATGGGCAACGTGTGTCGATTTTTTCGCAGTGGTAGATGCAGCCAATGGTGATCCCCTCGATCAAGCTCTGCGCGAAAGGCAGACTGCGCAAACAAAGGAATTGGTTGCTGATTGAGCAAAAGCCACCTTGCTGACGTTGCCGTTGTATCCCTATTACAAAAGCAGAATGACACCCTAGATGCCGCAAAGCCTTCAATCATGCATATGAGTTCCTGCCTTTGGCGATATCTACAGACCGTCGAACATTCAGCGTGCATCATCGAGACTCTTCCGCGACTGAGGTGGATGCGCATGCTGGCAAATCAGTTGATGATACCGCCAAGGTCACTTCTCAACGCCTCCATCATCCCCTCCCACAACGAACAACAGCGGCATTTTTGCGGACTAGAACACAACAACAAGACCTCACAAATACGAATGCAATACGAAGCTGAGGGCCTAACAGCGGCCTGCAGTCTTGCGGCCACGCCCGGTAAAAATCCACTCATTTCACGCAAATTGAGACAGGGTTTTCTGTGTCGTCGAGATGAAAGGAGCGAATGGCACGAACGGGAGCCCGGGAGTGCTTGTCGTTCCTCAATCATGTATACGGAGGAAACAGCTCGCACCTTCTTTCAAGGAAACGATTGCATAAGCACAACCGAGGACCTGGCAATGCCATTTATGCGAGGCCAGGACTATATCGCAGTCCACCATGCTCGCAAACACCTTGCTGGCGTAAGTCTTATTTTGAACTATGATCAGGGGCAACTGGAGCGGCGCCAAGGCCCCCATTTGGGGCAGAAGACATCGACTGTGAAGCCCAAGCAAGGCATAAGCGGAGTCTGTCTACTCGAGGGACTTACTGACTAGATCACCAGTCAACATCAAATAATTCCCATAGGGCATTCATGGCAAGTATTCGTAGACAGCAGTGCGTTCACGCAATCGATAGGCAAGTGATTTGATGATCCCCTGCACGATTTCAGGGTGATCGGCCATCAGACCCTGCAGGGTCAACTGCTCGATGCGGTAGAGCATGGTCGCATCAACTGCGCTCACGGAGGCTGAGCGGGGTTCCTCATCGAGGGCGGCCAGTTCACCCACGATCTCACCTTGAGCGAGTTCGGCCACAGTCTGATCGCCAATGTGTACTTTTACCAAGCCAGCCACGATCACATACATAGAAGTGCCGGATTCACCCTTGGCGAACAACTGCTGATTGGGGGCAAGCTGCACTTCTTCAATGACATCCGCCAGGGCAGCCAACGCGGTGTCGGGCGTGGAGGCGAAGATGCTGGCTCTCCTGAGCCGACGAATCTTGTCGTGCGTGGCCGCGCTGATCATGGGTCTTGTAGAAAGGAGGCCTGATGACGGTGGAGACCGAGGTCCTTGGCATAGAGCCTAAGACAAGATCTAGAGAATGCCACCAACAATGGGTAAGAAAAGCCATCGGCAACTCAACGATCACCACCTCGAGGCACCCGCGAGCTGAATTGCCAAGGCTTATGGGATCCAGGGCTCAGCCTGAGCAACCCAGTCGGAAGCAAGCACATGAAGGATCCTGATCAGCTCACACTCGAGACCCCTTGCTGATCTCCAGGTCATTACTCCTGTCAACGCTTCGTCTGAAAAGGCTCACTATAGCTGTACGAACCGTTCGCAATCCACTGCTGGCCATCAACGACAAATACAGCACTACCTTCGATGTTGCAACAAGCTCGGATGCGATAAAGATGGTTTTTTGCTCTCCATGGAGCGGAAGGGGGTTGACCTGGTGAGCGTTCAGTGCGTCTGAAGAGATATGATGCGTGGCCATGACCACCAAGCTTCTCAACCGGGAACCGAGTTGAGAGGCCATTCGATATCTACCCACGACAGAGGGGCTTGAGTCACCACCACCGCTACGGATATGGAATGTATGCAACGGTAACTCCATTGAGAAGATTCCCACCTGCAACTACTTTAGCCGCTCCATCTAATCCACTGATCGTTGGGCTGCCGGCGTGATGGTTACCAGACCAGGAGAAGCATGGATGTCTGCCACATCGGCCAGACCAGCCACCTCACACAGAGATGCTGGGATGCGAATGCCTATGGGAACACCGCCATCCCCTCAACGGCCAACGCAAACGTATTGGGGCCACACCCAAGCCATCACGCCCAGTCGCTTGCTCGGGTTAAGGCTCAAGATCAGCGCCGGGTAGAAGGCCAATGCATTCACAAGGCACTGTTGGCCCCGGCCGCTGGATCTTGATGCCAGGCGTTTATGCAATCGCAAAGAGAGGAGCAAACCTCATATCCAGCGAAAGCATCCAGGGTATCCGAGGGATTTGTGTTGAAGCAGATCTTGGAATTAGGGGCGTACTCATGAACGACGTTTATAAGCTTCTCAAAAAGAATGAAGTTACTCGGCACGGCTCGGACGCCCGCACCAATCAAGATACAATCAAATTGCTGCTTTTGAAGTTCTGCGGTGACAAGCGCCTCTGCTGTCTGGCCAAAATCAACAAGACAATGCTGTGCGTCATAGCCAAGAGTCCTTAGACCTTCTTCTGCTGAAGTGATACCCGCCAACACCTTCTCAGCTGTCAGGCCAGGGAATGCAGCGAAATCTGGAGACGAGAAATCAATCAGCCAGGGGTCTAATCCGATAATCACAACACTCTTTCTTTCGGTGCTCTTGGGATCATACTGAGCTGCATGATGTTCTGGGTTCATAGCTTAGATAACTGACTGAAATGAATTGTAAGCTGTGCTCGGCGACGACTAACGCTGCCCTTGAGGGCAGGCAAGGAGTCTTGGGTGGGGAAGCTGAGAGCTGAAGGTGGCCTGTCCACTCGAAGGGCTTGTTCAAAGTGCCGCGTCCCTGTAGTCAACTTATTCGGACTGTCGCCGAATGAATCACCCACTACGTAAGTCATGGCGGAGGTGTCCAAGATCCTTGCAGATCTTCCGTACAAGTAATTCCTTGATTTCAGTATGGCGCGGAATCGAGCTACGAAGATTTCGTGATGGGTTC
>JBAXME010000037.1:0-25136 GCA_037134455.1 Synechococcaceae cyanobacterium ELA445
CTGGGCACAGCCTGGTGATCCCGCGGCGGCATGGTGCCGATGGGTTGGCGTTGCACCAGCCGGAATGGAACGCGGTGGTGGAGCTGCTGAAGCTGCGGCGGGAGATGCTGAGTGACCAGGACGCGGCGATCAGCGGCTGGAATGTGGGGTTGAATTCAGGTGAGGCGGCGGGGCAGACAGTGTTTCATGCGCATTGGCATTTGATTCCACGGCGGGAGGGTGATTGCGAGGAACCGCGGGGTGGGGTGCGGGGGGTGATCCCGGCGCATCAGTCCTACTAAGGACAACCCCCACAACCTCAGCTACAACAATACAAACTCTCGGCCCAGTTCCTTGTCCTCCTACTGGTGGGTCAACCACAAACAGACCTACCGCCAGGAGACGGACGGTGGCTACATCTGGTCGCCAAAGGCGAACGCCAACGGTGCCCGCAATGTGAGCTACGACAACCTCACCCGCTGCCAGCGGGGGGATGGGGTGTTCAGCTATGCGAATGGGCGCATCAGCCAGATCGGCCTGGTGGAAACGGGGGCGGTCACGGCGCCAAAACCGCCGGAGTTCGGCACGGCCGGGGACAACTGGAGCCAGGAGGGCTGGCTGGTGCGGGTGAACTGGCAGCCGCTACGCCAGGCCCTGGTGCCGCAGGCGTTCTTTGAATTGCTGCAGCCCTTACTGCCGGAACGCCACAGCCCGATCAGCACCAGCACGGGCCGAGGCAATCAGGGGGTGTACCTGGCAGGTCTGAGCGAAACCCTTGGCCTGATGCTGCTGAAGCTGATCGAAGACCACGCCGACCCCGCGGTGCGCGTGCACCTGGTGGTGCTGGCGGAAGAGGGCGCCTACACCGCCGCCCTGCTCGATGACATGCAGCGGCTGCGGGAGGTGCCCAGTAGCACCGAGCGCGATGCGCTCACCAAGGCGCGGCTGGGGCAGGGCCTGTTTCGTCATCGGGTGGCGGAGCTGGAGCCGGCCTGCCGGGTGACGGGGCTGGAGCGGCAACAGTTCCTGGTGGCGAGCCACATCAAGCCCTGGCGCGACTGCGACAACAATGAGCGGCTAAGCGGTGCCAACGGCCTGCTGCTCTCCCCCCATGTGGACAAGCTGTTCGACCGACACTGGATCAGCTTTGATGCCGGCGGTGAGCTGATCTGTGAACACGAGGCCGCCCGCGAGGCGCTGCGCTGTTGGGGGATCGATGGCGCGAATCTGATCCGGCCATTCAGCCGTGACCAGGAGCAGTTTCTCAGGGCCCATCGGGAAGCACTGAGGTGCTGAGCTACGCAGAATCACCAGGAAGGAAGCGCTGGATGAACACCGCCATCGGCATGGGCCCGCAGCGGGGATTCCAGCTATCGCCGCCGGGGATCCGTCTCCAGCACTGCACCTGTAGGTGGGGGTCTGCGTCGGAGACGAGCTGCACCCCGTAGCGGTACTCAGCATCGGCGGCCTGCTCTGGGCTCTGGATTGGCTCCGCATTGGGCTGCGTGCTCAGGAAGGCCCCAAGGAAGGAGTCCGGTTCAGGGGCTTCGCGTAAGGCCTCCGCAAAGCGCCAGGCGGCGCCGGTGGGGTAGCCGTCGTGGTGGAGATAGAGATGGCGCACCGGTGTTTCGGGAAAACCGGTGAAGGAGTAGACGGAGCGGGTGGCCAAGGAGAGAGTGCGTTGTCTTCTGCCGGTGCCACCCGGTGTCACAACGGCTGGCGCCGCGCTGGCCTACACCCACTGGTTGCACAACAGCTCTGCCTGTGCGAGCACCGTTTTCACCGCCTCCTCCTGAAGATCGGGCGGGTAGCCGTGTTTGCTGAGGATGCGTTTCACCATCACACGGATGCGAGCACGGGCGCTTTCGCGCAAGGTCCAATCGATGGACACGCTCTTTTTCACCTGGGTGATCAGCTCGGCGGCAATCAGCTTGAGTTTCTCATCGCCCATGGCCTGCACGGCACTGTCGTTGGCGGCCAGGGCATCGTAGAAGGCGATCTCGTCATCGTTCAGGCCGAGGGATTCACCGCGCTTTGTGGCAGCATCGAGTTCCTTGGCCAGTTTGATCAGCTCTTCGATCACCTCGGCCGTGGTGATGGCTCGGTTGTGGTAGGCATTGAGAGCCTTCTTGAGCTTTTCAGAAAACATTTTGCTCTGTACAAGATTGCTCTTAGAGCGCACTCTGAGCTCGTCTCTCAGCAACTTTTCAAGCAGCTCGGCAGCCACGTTTTTGTGCTTGAGGCCGCGTACCTCGGCAAGGAACTGATCACTGAGAATCGAGATATCGGGCTTGGGCAAGCCGGCGGCGGTGAACACATCGATGACCTGGCCATCGGTGGTGATGGCCTTGCTCACCAACTGGCGAATGGCGGCATCAATCTGCTCGGGCGTCTTGCTGGTGCTGGAGATTTGCTTGAAGAGAGCGGCCTGCAGCGCCTGGAAGAAGCTCACGTCGTCGCGGATCGCGGTGGCCTCGTCGCTGGCGGCGCAAAGGGCGAAGGCGCGGGAGAGGGAGGTCACCACCTGAAGCCAGCGTTGCTTGCCGTTCTCCTGCTGGAGGATGTGCTCCTGTCCGGCGGGAAGTAGCTGCAGGCGCTGGGTGGGGGTGCCGGAGGTCCAGGTCGACCAGTCAAAACCGTGCAGGAGATCGCAGGCGATGCCGTGCTTTTCAAGCATCACGGCGATGGCCTGGACGGTGTCGAGGGTGGGTTCGCCCTTGCCACCGCCTTCCGTGTAGTCGCCAAGAGCGCGCTTGAGCTGATCGGCAAGGCCGAGGTAATCGACCACCAGGCCGCCGGGCTTATCACGGAAGACACGGTTGACGCGGGCGATGGCCTGCATCAAGCCATGACCCCGCATCGGCTTGTCGGCGTACATGGTGTGCAGACAGGGCGCATCGAAGCCGGTGAGCCACATATCCCGCACGATCACGATCTTGAAGGGATCGGCGGGAACCTTGAAGCGGTTGGCCAGTTTGCGTCGCGCATCCTTGCTGCGGATGTGGGGCTGCCAGTCAGGGCCATCGTCGGCGCTGCCGGTCATCACCACCTTGAGGATGTCTTGCGCCCACTCGGGCCGCAGCTGGATCAGGGTGTTGTAGAGGTCGACGCAGATGCGGCGGCTCATGCAGACGATCATCGCCTTGCCGTCCATCACTTCGAGGCGTTTTTCAAAGTGCGCCACCAGGTCGGCGGCCACAAGCTTGATGCGCTTGGGATCGCCCACCAGCGCTTCGAGGGCAGCCCACTTGGTTTTCAGCTTTTCCTTGCTGGTTTGCTCCTCGCCTTCGGTGATCTCCTCAAACTCTTCATCAAGCTTGGGCAGCTCGGCGGCATTGAGAGAAAGTTTGGCGATGCGGCTCTCGTAGTAGATCGGCACGGTGGCCTGATCGGCCACGGCGCGCTGAATGTCGTAAATGGAGATGTACTCACCGAACACGGCCCGGGTGTTGGCGTCGACTTGTTCGATCGGCGTGCCGGTGAAGCCGATGAAGGAGGCATTGGGGAGGGCATCGCGCAGGTTGCTGGCGAAGCCGTAGGTCATCACTCCGGACTTTTCATTCACCTTGCCGCCGAAGCCGTACTGGCTGCGGTGCGCTTCATCGGCGATCACCACGATGTTCTGCCGGGCGCTCAGCTCGGGCATCGCTTCGCCCTTTTCCGGCATGAACTTCTGGATGGTGGTGAACACCACGCCGCCACTGGCCCGGTTCAGCAGTTCGCGCAAGTGTTCGCGATTGGCTGCCTGCACAGGTGTTTGACCGAGGAGATCGGCGCAACGCTGGAACTGACCGAACAGCTGGTCGTCGAGATCGTTGCGATCGGTGAGCACCACCAGGGTGGGGTTCTGCATCGCCGGATGGCGCACGATGCGGGCGGCATAGAAGAGCATCGAGAAGCTCTTGCCGCTGCCCTGGGTGTGCCACACCACCCCGGCGCGGCGGTCGCCTGGCTGGCCGCCCTGGCTACGGACAGCAGGGCCCAGGCCACTGGCGCGGATCGTTTCCTGCACCGCGGCATTCACGGCATAGAACTGGTGATAGCTGGCGATGATCTTGTGCAGGTCGCCCGCGTCCGGGTCTTCCTCGAAGACGATGAAGTGCTGCAGCAGATCGAGAAGGCGCTCCCGGTCGAAGACGCCGCGGATCAGGGTTTCCAGCTCCAGCTCGGTGGCGGGGGCATCAACCTCACCATCAATGGTGCGCCACAGCTTGAACCACTCCTGGTTGGCGGTGATCGAGCCGATGCGGGCCTGCAGCCCATCGCTCACCACCAGGGCGGCGTTGTACTGGAGGAGCGAGGGAATCTCGGCTTTGTAAGTCTGCAGCTGGGCGTAGGCGCTCCAGATGGTGGCGCCTTCAGATGCGGCGTTCTTGAGCTCGATCAGGCCCAAGGGCAGCCCATTGAGGAACACCAACAGATCGGGACGGCGGTTGTGCTGTCCGTCGCTCACGGAGAACTGGTTCACCACCAGCCAGTCGTTGGCGGCAACGGCTGTGAAGTCGACCAGCCGCACATGGTCGCCGGCGATGCTGCCATCGGGGCGGGGGTATTCCACCGGCACACCCTCCCGCAACAGGCGGTGAAAGACGCGGTTGGTCTGCATCAATGAAGGCGTAGCCAGACGCAACAGCTTCCGTAGGGCCTCTTCCCGCGCGTCGTCAGGGATGGCCGGGTTGAGCTGGCGGATGGCCTGGCGCATCCGGCCCACCAACACCACATCACTGAACGTCTCCCGTTCCGCCGTCGGTTCACCGGGGGCCAGCTGGGGGCCGGTGAGAACGGCATAGCCCAGCTCCTGGAACCAGCCGAGAGCCGCTTCTTCGACGATGGATTCGTTGAGGGTCATGGTTTCGGCGGCTTGGGCTGCTTCGGCCTCGGTAAATTTTTCAAATCTTTGGCTGCTTTCTCAAACTCCAAATCGATACTCTGAGGCTGGGCATCGAGCAGCGCTCGATAGTGGCCATACTCCAGCTCAGCCTTTCTCTTGGCAGACTCAGCAGAAACACTTCCAGCATGATCCAGTAGATCACGTCCGGAAATGGTCAGAAACTCATCCAACTTCATGATCCAGCCTTGCATCGTCATCGGCTTGCGCTCCAGCGCCTGAAGCTCCGCGTATTCAATATAGAGGCTCACGATACGGTTCAAGATTTGAAGTTCATCTTCTGAGAGGTAGTTCTTGGCTACAGACACGTCACCTTTTCGAACGATGCCGCCTGGTCGTGTGGTCTGAAGCCCCATGAACGGCTTCGTGGAATCCACCCGCTCAGCGATTACTTCAGCCGCCGTATGGCCATGGGCTGCCCAATGCATCTTGTTTTGCACAGTGGCGAAGAACAACTGGGTCGTTTCCGCATCCGGCGTGTAATCCACACTCGTTGCGTAGATATCTAGCACCTTTTGATAAAAACGCCGTTCCGAAGAGCGGATATCGCGGATGCGATCGAGAAGCTCATCGAAATAGTCTCTTTGTCCCTTGCCAGGGGGATTCTTCAGCCGCTCGTCGTCAAGGGTGAAGCCCTTCACCAGAAACTCGTTCAAGCAGCCAATGGCCCACTGGCGGAACTGAGTGCCTCGATGGCTGCGCACGCGAAAACCGACGGCCAAAACCGCTTCAAGCCGATAATGGCGAAGCTTGCGCGAGACCTCGCGCCCGCCCTCCAAGCGAACTTGTAAGTAGTCCTTACAAGTTGCCGATTCGACAAGCTCAGCCTCGGCAAAAATGCTCTTCAAATGAAGGGTCACGTTCTGGGGAGTTGTTTCAAACAGCTCGGCCATCTGGGCCTGGGTTAACCACAGGGTTTCATCTTCTAATCGGCATTGGATGCGCGTGCGGCCATCTTCCGTTTGGTAGAGGATGATTTCGGAATCGGGCAAGGCCTGGTCGCTCATTGGTTCATCCAGCAAATGGATTGAACTGTTGAAGGTTGTGCAACGGTTGTTTGAGGAGCCTTGGAACTGGCCGGGTTGATCTGGGGGAAGGCTTCGCACAGCAGAGAAACCATCAGCACATCGCTGAAGAATTCCCGCTCTGCTACCGAACCCCCGGAAGCCAGCTGGGTGACGGAGAGCACCGCACAGCCCAGCTGCTTTAACCAGCCAAGATAGGCCGTTTCGGCGACTAACTGTGTGAGGTTCTCAGACATGGCTACAGCTTACCGAGGTCGTCCATAAGAGCGACAAGCAACGCCTCAACATCGGTACTGTGATCGCCGTCATACCAGATAGGGAATATGTTTCGCTCCGTCAGAAAGTGTTCCCGCTCCACGATATTTTCCTCGCCAGGGCTGCTAAGCAGTGCAAAGTGACGCGGCATATTCCGATCAGCGTCTGCGATCTCCTTCAGCAGAACCATCGTCCTATCCTGATTCAAACTGCATCCGAGAAAAAAGAGCCCGCCACGCCGAAAGATTAGCGACAACTCTTCGCGACCATTGCTCTCCGGTTGATAGAACTCATCGTATTCTGCCTTGAGGAGCACACGCCCTTGCGATACGTCGTGTTTTCCGTGGAGCTTTAGCAGGCAGCGAGTACCATTGAGGTGCTTCCGCCGAAACTCGGACACAGCGGTGCCGTAGAGGATCTCTTGGAAAGCCTTGTCCATAGATTTATAAACTTTTTCAAGAATTGGATCGAAGTTTGTTGTGATAACGATGGACTCGAAAAGAAATGGCAACAGCCGCACCGCTCCATCGATCGACTGAGTGGGCTGGATGGTGAAGTTGCTCTCAAAACACTCGTTGAAGAGCCGAGGAGGCATGCCGACAAGAATCCGGCTGGCGGCCCCCTCGTACTCACCAGCAGCGAGAAATGCCTCAAGTTCTGCAACAGTCAAACCTCTGGCGCGTGCGCAGGTCTCGCGGAGAAATGCCCCCCAAGTCAGCATCCCTGTCGGGACGGACATCCCTGATCCAACGAACGGGATGGCGCCTCCGCTTTTGATCATGGTCTTGAGTTCAGCAAATCGTGTGTTATTTGAACCAAATTCAAGGATTTCATTGGCTCGCTCTCGCCGAAATGGAACCCACTCTTCCCATATCCATTCTCCTAGAGCCTGTTGGTAGGCGTCATCACCGGCATTGCTTAGAATCTCAGCTGCGGTAAAGGAAAAGCCACCCACTCTAACAACTCCATCCTCTATAAAGGGCTCAATCGAAGCCTCAAACTCAGGGCGAAGGATATCCATTCGATTACGCTGTAAAATCTTTAACTTTCAACTCTCCGCTCAGCAACTTTGGTATCAGCGTGTCGCGTAGGGTGGCGAGAGTTCGGGATTGCTCTGCAAGCTTGATCCGCTGATCAAACCACGGTGCAACCTTGACGGAGTAAGCTTTTGCCAATGCAGGCGGTGGTGCGATAACAACGTGGCTCTTTAGCACACCCTGGTTTATGTTTTGTTGCGCGGCTCCTACTGCAACGCGCTGGAGTTCAGCACGAGCTTCATACAAGAGACCCATGAGAAAGGGCACTCCGTAGATGGGCTTCGCAATAAGAGCAGCAGCTGCCTGGTTTGCAGTGCTGGGCTTTGTGAGAACACCAAAACGACCTACGGTAGGAGAAGCGTAGAGAGCGAAGAGAATCGTGCCTGCTGGCCATAACTTGCAGGCAGATTTGGTAAGGCCCTCCTTGGAAATCTTTTCTTCCGCATCGATGAGTGGGCCGTCAAGCAACTCACCAGTCTTGAACCACGGGATGGTACCTGGTTCCCAATAGGCCATGTGCATTCGTGCTGGAGTTCCACCGCTCGTGATGACATCGCACAGACTTTCGATTGTCCTCACTTCCCATCCCTTTGGAATGTGACCGAGCGGTGAGTCTTCCAAATGCTCAGGGAAGAGGGCAGCAGTGCCTGGATCAAGACCAACAGGCTGTCGCCCATCAAGCTTGGCCCGCACAGGATCGAAATCCACAAACCAGCTCTGGAACAGCGCCCGCGCCATCTCTTCGAGCTTTGCGTTCATCCGGCGGTTCAACTCGATCTTGTCGTCCAACGCCCCAAGCACCGCCGCGATGGCTTTTTGCTCGGCGAGGGGTTTCAGGACAATCGGGATGCGTCGGATGATGCCTTCGTTCAGCGATGGCATCGTAGTTCCGGCGGCGTGCTGAATCATCCAACTTCTGTGCGCAGTTGTCTGAAGCTGATACGAGATGAACTTCGGGTCGCACTCCTCGACGTTGAGGCGAATGCGAATACCATCAGAGCCTAGAAAGTAGCCATCTTCGTCGGGCTGAACTTGGGCGCTTCGTTCGACAGCGCCCTTGCGACCGAAAACAATGTCGCCTGCTTTCAGCAAGTACTCAGGCATCCGACTAGATACGGTGTCATCAACTCGCGGCGTGTCGTGGTGAACGCGCAGACGACCAAAGCCCACTTCGCCCACTGAAATCACTGGGACGCCAGTAGCCGTGTATTCCGAGGCTTTGAGCTTTGTGCCAAACGGGCCGGTCTTGATGCTGCCGCCCGTTTCGTCGAGCAGCGCTCCGATAGTCGATTCGCTACCCGCCATAACCCAGCCCCCTCAGGTTGGCTCTGATGGCCTGCTCAAGCCTCGCGGACTCCGCAAACTGGGCCTCCAGCTCCGCCACCAGCCGCGGCATCTTCTCCTCAAAGGGCTCGCCGTCGTCTTCCACCTCCTCCGCCCCCACATACCGCCCCGGCGTGAGCACATGGCTATGGGCGGCAATCTCGGCGGTGGTAGCGGATTTGCAAAACCCAGGCACATCTTCGTAGCTGCCCTCGCCGTTAACTCCCCGCCAGTGGTGATAGGTGCCACTGATCTTCTCCAGGTCGGCCTCCAGCAGCTCCCGGTGCACCCGATCGATCAAGGTGCCGAGCTTGCGGGCATCGATGAACAGCGTGTGCCCGCGTCGATCGCGGAAGCCCCGTTGGCTGTCGGCAGCCTTGCTCTTCGCCAGGAACCACAAGCACACCGGGATCTGGGTGCTGTAGAAGAGCTGGCCGGGCAGGGCCACCATGCAGTCCACCAGATCCGCCTCGATCAGGGCGCGGCGGATGTCGCCTTCGCCGCTCTGGTTGGAGCTCATGCTGCCATTGGCGAGCACGAAGCCGGCCATGCCCTGCGGCGCCAGGTGGTGGATGAAGTGCTGCACCCAGGCGAAGTTGGCGTTGCCCTTGGGCGGTACGCCGTACTGCCAGCGCACGTCGTCGTCCTTGCGGAACCAGTCGGAATCGTTGAAGGGTGGGTTGGCGATCACATAATCCGCCCGCAGATCGGGATGCAGATCGCGGCGGAAGGTGTCGGCATGCTCGGGGCCGAAATCGGCCTCGATGCCGCGAATCGCCAGGTTCATCACCGCCAGGCGGCGCGTGGTGGAGTTGCTCTCCTGGCCGTAGATCGAAATATCGCCGATCTTGCCGCCGTGGTTTTCCACAAATTTCTCGCTCTGCACGAACATCCCGCCGGAGCCGCAGCAGGGGTCGTAGATGCGGCCCTTGTAGGGCTCCAGCATCTCCACCAGGCAGCGCACCACACAGCTCGGCGTGTAGAACTGGCCGCCATTCTTGCCCTCGGCTGAGGCAAAGCGGGTGAGGAAGTATTCGTACACCCGGCCTAGAAGATCCACCGAGCGATGGGTCTGTTCGCCCTCGCTGGCGCCGCTCTCTCTTGAAGCAGTGAGTTCGATCGTGGCGATCACGTCGATCAGCTCCCCCAGGCGCTGCTTGTCGAGGCCAGGACGCGCATAGTCCTTCGGCAGAACGCCCTTGAGGCGTGGGTTGTCGCGCTCGATCGCCACCATGGCGTCGTCCACGAGCTTGCCGATCGTGGCTTCTCGGGCATTGGCCTGCAGGTGGCTCCAGCGGGCCTCGGCCGGCACCCAGAACACGTTCTCGGCCTTGTATTCGTCGGGGTCTTCCGGGTTGGCGCCCTCGTAGTCGCCCTCGCCAGCCTGCAGCTTGGCGCGCTGCTCTTCGAAGTTGTCCGAGATGTACTTGAGGAAGATCAGGCCCAGCACCACGTGCTTGTACTCGGCCGCGTCCATGTTGTTGCGCAGCTTGTCGGCCGTGAGCCAGAGCTTGGCCTCGAAGCCGAGGTTGGCGGTGCCGGTTGCTTTCCCCTTGCGGGGAGCTCGGCTTGAGGCGAACTCCCGCTCAGCTGGCTCGGCGCCCACCAGGGACACCGAATCGCCGCGGCCCCGGCCGCGCACCACGATCCCCCTGGCCACCAGTTCTGCCTTCACCTCCTCGTAGAGAGCTTCCTCCCAGCCGAGCGCCTGGCGCAGGGCGGGGTTCTTGGCGGGGCTGCCGGCCGTTTCCAGGGCTTCAAGGAAGTCGTCCAGCTGCTCCTGATCGGGCATCGGGGGATCAGGTTTGCATCGCTTTAGGGATTCTGCCTGCAGATGCGCGGTTTTGGCATACCCGTTGAACCCTGAGATCCCTTTTGGCCCGGCTATCACGCCGGCAGCTCCTCACGCGCTGCTCTGGCACCGGCTTCACCTCCCTGCGGCGCGAGCTGGGCTGGTTGCCGCCTCACCTGGTGGGTGCGCCCCATCCCGAGGAGGAGCGCCTCAGCCGCGCCATCGCATCTGGCCTGCTCCACCTCGACGACCCCGACCGTCTGCGCGCCACCGCCGCCTCCCTGGCCGCCTCCGCGCCGCCCGATCCAGAGGCCCTCTCCGAGCGCGAGATGCGCCAGTGGCTGATGCTCACCGCCCAGCTCTACTGCTTCGCAGAAGCCTAGCGGCTACGGCACCGGCCGCCAGTGGCGGCCCCTCGATCAGGCCCTGGAGGTGCTCTGGCAGGCAGGCGCCTGGCGCGAGGAGCTGATCCAGCTGCTGGAGTTGCTCGCCGAGCGTGCCGATCGCCGCCTCCACCCGCTGCCCTGGGCTTTGCCGGTGCCCCTGCGCGTGCACGGCCACTACACACGCGCCGAGATCGAAGCCGCCTTGGGCGTGCTCACCGATGAAGCCCCCTGGATCCACCGCGAAGGCGTGCTGTGGCACCAAGCCAGCGCCACCGACCTGCTGTTCATCACCCTGCGCAAAAGCGAAGCCCTCTTCTCCCCCTCCACCCGCTACCGCGACCTGGCCCTCGGCCCATCGCTGTTCCACTGGGAAAGCCAGAGCACCACCACCGCCGCCTCCCCCACCGGCCAGCGCTACATCCACCACGCCGCCCGCGGCTCCAGGGTGCTGTTGTTTGTGCGCGAACAACGCAAACAGGACGGCCGCGCCGGTGCCCCCACCGAACCGTTCGTGTGCCTGGGGTTTGCCCGCTACGAAAGCCACGAAGGCGAACGCCCGATGGCGATCCGCTGGCGGCTGGAGCGCGAGATCCCGGCGGCGTGGTTACCGGTGATGGCGTTGGCGGTTTAGCTTTGAGCCATGGATCTCCACGAGCGGATCACCACCAATCCAGCTGTGCGTTTCGGCAAGCCCTGCGTTCGCGGCACCCGGCTCACCGTGGGGGATGTTCTTGGCTGTCTGGCCAGTGGCATGAATGAAGCGGAACTTCTTGAGGATTTCCCGCAGATCACCCATGACGACGTTCTGGCCTGCCTGGCCTATGCGGCCGATCGTGAACGCCTGCTGATCAGCCTCACCCCGGCTGCATGAGCCTCAGCCTGCTCTTGGATGAGAACCTTTCAGAGAAGTTGCTCCCTCTGCTCTTCGATCGTTTCCCTGATTCAAGACATGTACGCCTGATCGGGCTCGGAGGTGCGGATGATCTTGCGATCTGGGATCGGGCCCTACTGGACGGCGATCTTCTGGTCACGAAAGATGATGATTTTCTCAGACTCAGCATGAGCCGGGGCTTCCCGCCCAAGGTGATCTGCCTGGCCATCGGCAACGCCAGCAACGCTGCGACGGCCTGCCTGCTGTTGAACCATGCTGCTGATATCGAGGCGTTTTCAAGCCATCCGGAAGCCGGCTTCCTGCTGCTCAGTCCTGGAGCGAAGACCTGAACTTTCGGAGCGTGCCCTTCCGCTGGCTCGGTTCTCTTCTCCCCCTCCACCCGCTACAACGACTACGCCATCTCCCCGTGGGAGTTCCACTGGGAGAGCTAGAGCCTCACCCGGGAAGCCTCCGCCACCGGCCAGCGCTACATCCACCATGTGGAGCGTGGCAGCAGGGTGACGCTGCCGTTTCTGTGCCTGGGCTTTGCCGACTACGTGAGCCACGAGGGCGAGCGGCCGATGGCGATTCGTTGGCGGCTGCAGCGGGCGATTCCGGGGGCGTTCGTGCCGGGGTTGGCGTTGGCGGTTTGAGGGGGGCTGAAGCCGCTAACTTGAACCCATGGATCATTCCCGCATCACCCACGACCCAGCCCAGTGCGGCGGTAAGCCCTGCATCAGAGGCATGCGGATCCGCGTGAGCGATGTGCTCGATCTTTATGCCGCTGGGCTCTCCCCCGATCAGATCCTCTCCGAGCTTCCTGATCTTGAGCCGGAAGATCTCCAGGCGGCCCTCAGCTATGCCGCCCGCGAGTTGAACCATCCTGTTCTGGTCGCGTGATTCTCTGGCTTGATGCTCAGTTGTCACCAGCCCTCGCGAATTGGATCACAGCACAATTCGCTCCGATCCAGGCGGTGCCAGTCAGAAATCTCGGCCTCAGGAATGCGGCTGACCGGGAGATCTTCGCCCAGGCCAGAGCGGCAGGCGCCGTGGTGATGACCAAGGATCGCGACTTCCTACATCTCCTCTTCGAGCAGGGCCCACCACCCCAGGTGATCTGGCTTCGTGTGGGCAACAGTTCCAACCAGGCACTTCAGGCCGTGCTTCTGCGCACCCTTGATCAGGCCATCACCAGTCTCCGTGACGGGGAACCCTGGGTCGAAATTCGCTCACCACGCTGAATCCCCTGCGCTACCTGCCACACGCGGCTCGCGGTTGCTGCTGTACCGCTGCGCGGAAGCCTTCGGCTACATGCAGGAGCAGCGCCAGCGTGGCGGAGCCACCTACGAAAGCCACGAAGACGAGCCGATCGTGTTGGTTGCAGAGCGGCGATCCGCTGGCGGCTGCACAGGGCGATTCCGGCGGCGTTCGTGCCGGAGTTGGCGTTGGCTGTGTGAGACCCGCCAGACTGGAGGCCACACCACCCCGGCGACCATGACGACCGCCACCCCCCAGCGCCTGACCGCGACCCTGTACCGGGAAGACGAGGTCTACGTGGCGGAGTGCCCGGAGGTCGGCACCGCGAGCCAGGGCGACACCATCGAGGAAGCCCTCGCCAACCTCCGCGAAGCCACCGAGCTCTACCTGGAGGAATGTCCGCAACCTGCGCTGGCGCCTCGGGGGCGACACCAACGTGCCCTGCGTGGTGCCTGCCTGTCCATCGCCGTGATTTGGCAGTGGCGACACTTGGAAGCGTGCTTCGCCAGGCAGGAGTCGACACGGAAACGTTCATCGATGTCCTCTGACGCCATTCATCGCGGTACCTGAAACTCCGCGTGCACGGCCACTACACACGCGCCGAGATCGAAGCTGCCTTTGGCGTCCTCACCGCCGACGCCCCCTGGATCCACCGCGAAGGCGTGCTCTGGCAACAGAGCACGCCCAGAAGGCTTCGGGCCATGCATGCAAAGCGCATGCGCTGCGAGTAGCCTCGTATCACGACTGGCGTCGCCATGCCATCCCTGCAGATCCGCGACCTGCCTGAGCCGCTGCACCGGTTGCTGCAGCACCGCGCCCAGGTGCACAAGCGCAGCCTCAGCCAGCAGGCACTGGTGGATCTCGAGGCCATCGCCGGCGAGGATTGGCTAGAGCGTCGCCGCCTGGTGCTCGATCGCATCGCCCGGCGCGGGCCCCTGGCCACCGCGCTGGCCGGAGATCAGACGCCGGAAGCGCTGATCCGCGCCGACCGCGAGCGCTGATGGCCCTCGCCTGCGTTCTCGATGCCTCGGCTGCCGTGCGGCTGATCCTTGGGGATCCCGCCGCTGCTGTCGTGGCGCAGGAGATCCGCGAGGCGGCCGTGGTGTTGGCCCCGGAGCTGATGCTCACCGAGGTGGCTAACACCCTCTGGAAACTGCAGCGGGCTGGTCACCTGGCTGATCTCGATCACCAGCAGCTCCTTGTTGATGCGCGGGATCTGGTGGATCGGGTGGAACCCGATCGCCACCTGCAGGCCGAGGCCCTTGCCCTGGCCTGCCATCACGATCACCCCGTCTACGACTGCCTCTATCTGACGCTGGCCCGGCGTGAAGCCGCCACCTTGATCAGCCTGGATCGTCGCCTGCAGCAGCTGGCCGAGCGAGTGCTGCCCTGAGCGCCCTTCAGGACGAACAGCTGTAGTGCGACACCCCTCCGGCGTTGAAGAACTCCCTGGGCTTCAGGCGGTCATAGGTCGCCGCCAGCCCCGCAGGCAGCGCCTCGTAGGGATGGCGGAACACCTCCTGCAGCTCCCTCACCAGGCCGTAATCACCCTGCGCCGCCTGTTCATAGGCCGGGGCAATCAGCCATTCGCGCCAGGTGACTTTGGGGTTCACGCGCTTCATCGCTTCGGATGTCGCGTTGGTGTCGCCGCCATCGGTGAGGCGATCCCGCCACCGCTGCAGCCAGTGCGTCCATTGCCCATCGAGCTGCTCGGAGCTGGGCACGTAGAAGCTCTCTTTCAAGGTGCAGAGCTGCTCGGGGATGTCCGACAGCCTGCGAAAAAAGATCGTGTAGTCGACCTTGGAAAGCACCATCAGCTGCAGCAGCTCGTTCACCAGCGCGGCGTCGTAGGTGGCCAGGCCGAGCTTGCTGGCCCACATCGCCTCAAGCGCCTGCTGCATCGCGCCGGCGAAGCCGTCCCGGATCTGATCCAGCCTTGCCAGCGCCTCTGGGTTGCCCTCGAGCAGTGGCCGCAGGGCGGCCCAGAACATCTGGTAGTTGGCTTCCGCCGCCGCCGGTTGGTTGAAGAAGCTGAAATGCTCGCCGCCGCCAGTCCAGGGTTGAAAGCGGGGATCGAACAGTTCGCAGAATCCGAACGGGCCGTAGTCGAGGGTGTAGCCACCCGCCGCGCAGTTGTCGCTGTTGAAATTGCCCTGGCAGTAGCCCACACGCATCCAATCGGCCACCAGAGCGGTGAGCCGTCCGCGGAACAATGCCGCCAGCTCCACCACCTGCTCGCTGAACGGCAGCGCCGGATCAATCTCCGGCCGGTAGTTGCGCGCGATCAGGTGCTGAACGATCACCTGCAGCTCTTGCAGCGCCTGCGGGTGTGCCTGGCTGCGGGCACGCCGGGCGAACAGCTCCAGCTGCCCCACCCGCAGAAAGGAAGGCGCCACCCGGGTGGTGATCGCCGCCGGGTTGTCCACCAGGATGTCGGGATCGAACGATTGGGAGTTCGGCGCGTACCAGGGCCGGCGCACGGTTTCGGACCCGGACACCACCAGCGTCAGGGAGCGGGAGGTGGGAACCCCCAGGGCGTGCATGAACTCCTGGGCCAGAAACTCGCGCACGCTGGAGCGGAGCACGGCGCGTCCATCGGCGCCACGGCAGTAGGGCGTGGGGCCACCTCCCTTGAGTTGCATCTCCCAGCGGCTGCCATGGAACACACCCTCGAACACGGAAATGGCCCGACCATCGCCATAGCCATTGCCGGTTCCAAATGGGCACTGCCGGATGTACTCGGTGCCGTAGATCGAGAGGGCATAACCGGTCGCCCAGCCAAACGGTCGCATCGGCTCTGTGGCCACGCTGATGTCGCCGGAAAACAGACGCAGGAAGGATTCGTCCTGGGCCAGCGCCTCGCCCAGGCCCAGGTCGTTGAACAGCGTTCTGCTGTACGCCACAACCTCCGGCGCGGGAATCGGGGTTGGCGTTACCGGCACGTAGTGACCGGAGAACACCTGGCGGGGCCGGTGATCGTGGCCATCACCGCTGGCCTGGGGATCCGCCTGCAGGGACTCCAGCAGCGAATAGTCGGCCCGTTGGGCAAACTCCGCAAACGTGGTTGTCGTGTCAGGTGTCGGCACGGGTCTTCCGGGTGTTGAGCTGCCTGGGCATGGCCCTGACCTTGGGGCCACCATCCTGGCGAGCCTGCCCCCACAACGGCCGCACCAGCGCGGGGCACGCCTTCGGGTGCCAGGTCTTCGGGTGCCAGGTCTTCGGGTGCCACGTCTTCGGATGCCTAGGTTTGGCCCCTCTCCAGCCTGCCGCCAGCAGAGAAGCCATGAACCCAACCCTCAAAGGTGTTGCCTACGTGAGCGTGTGGGTGGTGCTGTGGGGCACGGCGGCCTCCGTGGCCGATTTCCTGCTGCTGGAAGGCGGCGCCTACGAAGCCGGCACCACCGGCCAGGGGATCACCTTCGCCGCCTACGGCATCGCCGCCGTGGTGCTGGCCGTGCGCCTGTCGGGCCGCTTCCTCAAACCTGAGCCCTGAGGCGGTCCCTGCTGCCCCTTCAGCCCAACACCCACCGCAACGCCAGGGCCAACTGCCCCACGATCCCCTCTCCGGTGAGCAGTTCACCGGCGATGGCCGCCAGGAACCCCAGCATCGCCACCCGGCCGTTGAGCAACTCCACCCCCGCCAGGGCGTTCCGGTTCCAGGGCCGTGGGCTGGTCATCGAGGCCCCGAAGCGCTCGACGGGTTCGTAGCGGTAGCTGTCGTTGTCGGTCATCGGTCCACTTTGCCCCAGCGCTTGTGACTGGATTCTTCCGCCGCCCGGCGCAGGCGCCAGGGCAGGTCGCCCTCAATCTCGATCTCCACCGAGAAGCTCAAGATCGTGCGCACCACCACCAGCAACCCCAGGGCCGTGATGCTCTGGAGGGTGAGATCCACCGACACGGTGCGCAGCAGGTCAGCCGCGATCAGCACCTCCAGCCCCAGCAGCAGGCCCCTTCCCAGGGTGCGACGGGCCGTGGTGTACGCCGCCTCCCCCCCGAGACGGCGCCAGCAAAGACCGGCCTGCAGCACCGTGAGCAGGGCCGCGGCCACGATGACGGCCACCCCAAGGACATCGAAGACCTCACCAATCCGGGCGATGGTGGCCATGGCAGCGAAGCGACTCACAGGCCACCAGCCTGCCGCCCTGGCGTCAACAGTACGAACGTACTATCCTGCAGGCAGTCTCACTTCCGGTCCCATGGCACCCGGCCAGATTGATCCCGCCGTCGAGCCCCTGCGCCGGGCCCGGCCCCACCGTTTCCGCGACGCCCGCCCCGGCCACCTGGCCGTGGTGGCCATGGCCGGGCAACCCTGGTTCATCGGCCGGGTCTGTGATGTCAGCCGTGCCCCCAGGGCCACCCACGCCTTCGCCCGCGTGATGGACATCGACACCGGCGAAATCCAGCGCATCCCCACACCCTGGATCGTCGAGCTGATGGGGGAGGGCCGCCGCTGAAGCTCCAACGCTTCAAGCACCCAGGCCCGCGGCGCCCCCTTTTCAGGGTGCATGGGTGGAAGTATCCTCGGACACCTCTAAATCCATAGGCAAGGAAGAATCTCCGCCCCGAGCCCTAGAAGCCCAACGCAACCCCGCCCCGTGGAGTCAACCGACTATCCCCAGCGCTTCAAGCGCCAAAGGCTCCCCTCAACGATGGCCCGGGTGGACGTTGAGTTTCACCAGCCGGACAAACCAACCCTCAACGGTCGCCTCTGGGACATCAGCCCCGGCGGCGCCGGTCTGCATTTCGACCACGCCGTCGATCTGGTGGAGAACGATGTGGGCCGCCTGGTGCTGCGTCAGTCTTACAGCCAGGAGGTTCTGGAGATCGAAGCCCAGGTCTGCTGGGTGTCCACGAGGGAGAATTCCAGCCTGGTGGGAACGGTCTTCGGGTCCCTGCTTCCGAAGAAAAGCTTCCTTGACCCCTACATCTAGGCGCCCTCATCCGCCGACGGTCGACGGGAACGGTCCCCCTTGATCCGGGCCCTCAGACGCTTAGCCCCCAGCCGCCGCTCCACCGATCCGCGGGTGGGGCGGGTGGCCCGGCGCGGCGGCGGCGGCGGCGCGATCGCCTGCCGCAGCCACAGCTGCATCCGCTTGAGGGCCGCCTGACGGTTCAGCCACTGGGAACGCTCCTCGCTGGCGCTCACCACCAGAGTCCCCTCCAACAGCCGACCCGCCAACCGTTCCAACGCCCTTCGTTTCAGCGCCGCAGGCAACGAGGGAGAGCCCGCCAGGTCGAACACCAACTCCACCCGGGAGTCGGTGGTGTTCACCCCCTGCCCCCCCGGACCAGAGGAGCGCGAGAAACGCCAGGCGAGCTCCCGAGCCGGAATCGTCACCGCCTCGCTCAGCTTCAGATCACTTGCCACGGCTGCTGCCTCACTGCGGGCGCACCCGCTTCACGGCCAGACCCGCCTCCACCGCCGTCACCGCCGCCACCAGCAGCAGGCCCCCCAGCCCAATCAGTTGGTTCTGGGGATCCGCGGCCGCTTCGCCCCCCTGGCCCAGCACCGCCCCCAGCACGAACCAGCTGGTGGTCACCGTCGTGGTGATCCAGTAGGCCCTCCAACGGCGTTGGTAGATGTAGCCCGTGCCCAGGCCCGGCACCACATTCAGCAGCACCGCCACCCACCCGGAGGAGGAGGCCAGGATCTCGTCGTTGCTGGGGCCCATGGAGAAGCTCGATCGGATGGGGCAACTCTGGCGACTCGCCGCGCCCACCGCTGCCGCCGCCGCCGCTCCTGCCGGGAGAGGATGGGGGCGGGTGCCGCACTGGGTGCCGGAGGCAGAGCATGGCCGAAACAGTTTGGTCAGGGTCCGGCACCCCTGGGGTGGCCCCCGAGCGGGAGCTGCTGCTGACGGCCCTGCGCCGCAATGGCCCGGTCAGCGCCAGCGTTGTGCGGCCGCTGATCGAATGCCTCGAACGCGTGCAGCCGGCCGATCTGGACCTGCAGAGCGACCAGCTGGCGGGGGTATGGGAGCTGCGCTGGAGCAGCAGTTCCCTGCCCTATCTGCTGGCGGGTGCCGCCCTGGAGAACCTGCAGGTGCTCGATCCCGCCCACGGACGGGCCCTGAACCTGCTGCGGCTCAAGGGGCCCCTGGGCTCCTTCGGAGCTGTGGCGGTTCGAGCCGCCATCAAGGTGGTGGGCCGCCAAAGGGTGGAGGTGCGCTTCGATCGGGGTGGCTGGATCGGGCCCCGCATCGGTGGAGCCCAGCTGGATCTGCTGCGATCCGTTGGTCAAAGCTTTCCCGCCTGGTTGGAGATCACTGTGTTGGACGGGGAACTGCGCATCTGCCGGGGGAACGCGGGCACCCTCTTTGCCCTGGTGCGCCGCAGCGAGGACCTCAGCGCAGTCCCATGGCCCGCCTGATCTCCGAAAGGCAGAGCTGGCCGCTGGAGCAGAGGCCGATCACCTGGCCATTCACCTCGGGCTGAACCGTTCCTGCCGCCACGGGTGTGGAGGAGGCCGAGCCGCGCTGCGCCGCCGAACCGCCATTGGTGCCACCCCCACCGTTGGGGAGGCCAAGGTAAGCATCCACAGGCTTCTGGGTGCCCTTGAGCGTGGCGCGGGCGGCCTTGAGGGCGCCGCCGTATCCGGGCATCGCCATGTTGTTGAGGGAGCCCTGGGCCGCCCCAGCGGTGGTGGCATCGATCAAACTCTGGGCCCGCAGCGGTGCCGTAAAGCCGACCAGCAGCAACATCAGGAGCGGAAGGCGGGCCATGGCAGTCGGATGGAGGGAACCGGGGTAGAGCGACGTACAACTTACTGTCGTTGGCCTGCTATGGCTTGGCCTTCCCCCCACGTCCCCTGGGAGAGGCAAAGGGTCATGGATGCTGTGTTCGTCTACGGCACCCTCAAACGGGGCCAGGGCAACCACCACTGGCTGCGGGGTGCCCCCTGCCGGGGACGGCGCCGGCTCCTGGGAGCACGGCTGCACGATCTCGGCCCCTACCCGATGGCGGTGCCCGGCGACGGGGTGATCCACGGCGAGATCTATGCCATCAGCGCCGATGACCTGGAGCGCCTGGATGAGTTGGAGGACGCGCCCCTGCTCTACCAGCGCCACCAACGGCCCCTCGACGATGGCTCCCTGGCCTGGGTCTACCTGGGCCGTCCCGAACAGGTGCGCCATTGCCGCCTGGTGCCCTTCAGCGACTGGGGCACAGCGCCGGTGTTTCTCCCTGGCCCAAGCCCCCATCAGATTGCCGGCCTGCCGGCCCGCTGCTGCGCAGCCGGGCGGCACGGGCTGCTGCACCATCTGGCCCCCCCCGATCGCAAGGCGCTTCAGCCCCTGACCATCGTGAGCGTGGGACTGGAGGCGGCTCCAGGGATCCTCTTCGAGGCCCTGACGCCAAGGGCCCCGTACCACTAAAGGGCCGTGATGGGCTTCCACTCCACCTGTTCGACGCGACCCAGCCGCCTGGGTGGCCCCTGGCCCACCCGCACCGTCACCAGATCCGGCCGGCCAGAGCGCACCTTCAAGCCTTGGCCCAGCGGAAATCGGCGGGTTCCCTTGAGTTCCCCCGTGAACAGAATGGAGCCTTCGCCGTCAACCACCTCAAGCCAGCTGGCGTCACTGCTGGTGAACTCCACCACCTGCGCTTGGCTACCACTTGTGCCGCTGTTGCTGCCGCTCGGTTCAGCCCCCGGCATGGAGGTCCGCGGGACGGGATGGGACTGTTGCTGCCGAACCACTACCGCCACCGCCACCAGCACGGCGACACCTGCCGCAAAGGCCGTC
The DNA here is from genome assembly GCA_037134455.1 of Synechococcaceae cyanobacterium ELA445. Lineage (GTDB taxonomy): Bacteria > Cyanobacteriota > Cyanobacteriia > PCC-6307 > Cyanobiaceae > ATX-6F1. The sequence goes on from JBAXME010000037.1 coordinate 20,556, forward strand.
AGGCCGGCCAGGCGCCTCAGCCGCTTGATCGAGAGTCATGCCGGGGCCCAGCAGGGCAAAACCCAGTGCCGCACGTTGATCGCTGACTCTGCTCCACTCCCTTCGTTGCTCTCCACCTTCTCCCCGGGCGAGGGGACCGTGTTCTTTCGCCATCGACCAATGAAGTTGCCCACCTGGTCCGGCGGGGCGGCTGGAGAAGCTTCCGGACCGGGGATGGCAGCGCCCTTCGAGGCAGTGGAGGTTCCAGGTGGCGCGGTGGGCGGCTCCAGGAGATCCTCGCTGCGGCCCTCTGGCAAGGCCGGCCGGCCTTCGGGAGGTTCGCCACTGCCCAGCACGTGGCGAACCTTCTCGAGCAGCTCCTGGTTTTCCTCGGCGATCAGCCGCTGTTGTTCCAGCACCGGCTGCAGACGCTCCTGGAACTTGCTCTCGAAGATCCGGGGCAACTCCCCCAACAGACCCTCCAGATCGGTCAACTGGCCGCGGGCCTGCTCCAACTCGCGCTGCACGGCCTCCAGCTCCCGTTGTTCGGCGGAGCTGTTCCCACTGGACACCTCCTCAGATCGGTGCTCGTTTCGGTGCTCGTTTTGGTGCTCGGTCAAAGGCGGCTCCCCCGTTGCACACGTACGTCCACCTGCTGATCAGAACCGGCTCTGGCCCATGGAGCCCAGGGGCGCCACCAACGGAAGGCGGGTGCTGCTCGGTCCCGAACTTGCTGATCGGAGTTTAACCGGGGTTTGAGGCGCCGGAGCGAAGTGGCCCTGGCTCCCTCGCCAGGCGCTCAGGGCTGTTGGGGCAACTGACTGCGTTGAAACCAGCCGCCGCCCCCCAGGGGTGACACCAAGCGCAGAGCCGCCGCCAGCAGGGCCCGTGGCTCGAACGGCGCCTGCCGTGTGGGCCAGAGATCCTGCCGGCGGTAGAGCTCCCGCTGCAACGCCTGCCGCTGCTTCTCCCCCAGCGAACGCCAGTAGCCCCCCAACTGCCAGCGGCCGCGCCGGTCCTGCCGCCGGTGCTCCAGCTGCAGGCTGAGGGACGGCAGTGGGCCCCCTGTTTCAACCAGCTCCAGACAGGTGCCCGCGGGTGGGGGCGCCAAGCCAGGCTCCAGCACCAGCTCCGCCCCCTCCTCGCTGAGGGAGCGCAGAGTTGCCCGCCAGACACCGGCGGCAGCCCGCAGGGTCACCGGCTGGGAGCGGGCAAACCAGGGGGTGGTGGTGCGGGGCAACTGGTCCCAGCAGGTGCGCAGGGCCAGCAGCAGCAGCAGCACGCTGATCCCCGACCACACCAGCCCCAGCAGCTGGCCGGCGGGGGTCAGCGCCGCAGCATCGGCAAGCCGTTGGGGATCCGGCCCAATCACCAGGTGCACCAGGTTGAGCAGCTGCACCGCCAGCAGGGCCAGCAGGGGGAGCACCAACCGCGGCTCCAGGCTTGGTCGGCCATCCGCGGCCAGTTCCTTCGGGGTGACATGGAACCGCTGGGGCTGCCCGAAGACGGTCGCCAGCACCGCCGCCGTGATCGGCACCAGGAAGATCCAGCGATAGAGCTCCGGCATCAGGGCGGAGCGGGAACCCCGGCTGAACCAGCCCAGCAGCAGCAGCTGGCCCACATAGAACGGCAGGGCCACCGTCAATAAACCCTCGCCGCTCAGGCGAATCGGCACTACCCCCAGCAGCCCCAGGCTGAGGGGCATCAGCAGCAGCACCAACTGGGGAAGGCCGTTGAACCAGTGCTGAATCCCCTCCAGATAGGCCAGCCGTTGGAGGGGGCGCAGGCCCGCAATGGTGAGGGGGTTGGCCCCCGTGCGCAGGGTCTGGAGGGTGCCACTGGCCCAGCGGCTGCGCTGGCGTGCCATGGCGGCCGCCGTCAGCGGCGCCAGGCCGGCGCTGAGCTTTTCATCCAGGTAGAGGTTGCGGTAGCCGGCGGCCGTCAGGCGGATACCCGTGGCCAAGTCCTCCGAAGGGGTGCCGGTCTCGAACCGCCCCACCTGCTCCAGGGCCGAACGACGCACCACGAAGGAGGTGCCCGCACAGACCACGGCCCCCACGGCCGAACGGGTGGGTTCGATCCAGCGGTAGAAGTTCTCCTCATCGGGCATCAGCCAGCGCTCCAGGCGCAGGTTGCGCATCACCGGATCCGCCGTCATGTACGACTGGGGTGTCTGCACGAAGCCCACCGCCGGGTCCTGGAACAGGCCCACCGTGCGGCGCAGAAAGGGCTCCAGCGGCACCACATCGGCATCGAACACCACCACCAGCTCAGCCTCCGCCTGGGAGAGGGCTTGGTTGAGGTTGCCGGCCTTGGCATGGCGGCGATCGGCTCGGCTGAGGTAGCTACAGCCCAGCTGGGCACAGAGCTCCTCCAGCTGCGGCCTGCCGCTGTCATCCAGCAGCCACACCCGATGGTGGGGGTAATCCATCGCCAGGCAGCCCCGCAGGCAACGCTCGATCAGCTCCGGCGGCTCGCCGTAGCTGGGCACCATCACATCCACACTGGGCAGGGCTGTCCCCTCGGCGACGGCCGACAGGGACCGGGGTGGCAGCGGCGGCTGGCGAAACCAGGTGAGCCAAAGCTGCAGGAAACCGCTGGTCAGGAGCACCACCTCCGCCGCCAGCATCACCAGGCTCAGGGCGGCGGCGGTGGGGGTGGCCAGGTTGAGGGTGTTATCGATGCGCCAGGCCAGGTAGCGCAGGGCCAGGAGGCTGAGCACCAGCACCGCCGAGCGTCGGGCCGCCAGGGGCTGGCTGGCCTCGGGCCTGAGAGCCAGGCCGAGGGCCCACAACACCACAGCTGCCAGCACAAGCGCACCTTGGCTGGCGGGTGCCAGGCCGGCAACGAAGAGGGGGAAGGCTCCCCAGAGCCCATACAGAGCAGTGGTGATGGGTCGGCTCATGCCGACGCCCCGTCTCCGGCCGGGCTCAGGAGCTGGAGGAGTTGCCGATGAAGCAGAGAAGCCCGTACATCCAGACGCATGAAGCTCCGGTCGATCTGCATCTGCCCGAGGGCGGTGGGGCGCGAACGAAAGGGGAGCATGGGGTCCGGCAAACGGACCCCGCCACTCTGGTCACCGCAATGGACCGGCTGTGGGCCTGGCGCTCAACCCTGGGACAGCAGGGCACCCAGGCCGATCTGGTGCAGGATGCCCTGGCCGGTGAGGGCTTCGGTGAGCACACCGATCACGAAGCCGAGCATGGCGGCGCGGCCGTTGAACAGCTCAACGCTGCGGAGCTGCTCCTCGTGGATCTGGGCGGCAGCTGCGCTCTGGAACCAGGCGTCGCTGGGGCCGCTGTTGGGGGATGACGTCATCGACCTTGTTACAAAGGTTGAAGCCAATGTAACGGAACATTGAGCTTTCTTGACGGACGAGGCGGTGTGGGTATTCCCATCGAGACGGGGGTTGGCGATAGGTTCGCCTGATCAAGGCTTCCCCATGGTTTCGACCCCCGCGCAGCAGGCCCTGTCCCCGCTCACCGCCTCCTCGCTGCCCGGCGCCCCGATCGGCGTGATGATCTGCGGCCACGGCAGCCGCAACCGCCTCGCCGTGGACGAGTTCGCCGAACTGGCCGTGGGCCTGCGCCAGCAACTCAGCGGCATCCCCGTCGAATACGGCTACCTGGAGTTCGCCCGGCCGATCCTGCGCGATGGCCTCGATCGCCTGCGGGAGCAGGGGGTTCAGCGGGTGCTGGCGGTGCCGGGCATGTTGTTCGCCGCCGGCCACGCCAAGAACGACATCCCCTCGGTGCTCAACACCTACGCCGCCGAGACGGGCCTGCGCATCGATTACGGCCGCGAACTGGGCATCGACCTCAAGATGATCCAGGCGGCGGCGGCCCGCATCCGCGAGGCCCTCGATCGGGCCCCCCTCCCGGCGGAGGGCCCCGTTCCCCTGCACGACACCCTGCTGGTGGTGGTGGGACGGGGCTCCTCGGATCCGGATGCGAACTCCAACGTGGCCAAGGTGACCCGGATGCTGGTGGAGGGCTTCGGCTTCGGCTGGGGCGAAACCCTCTACTCCGGCGTCACCTTTCCCCTGGTGGAGCCGGGCCTGCGCCATGTGGTGCGGCTGGGCTACAGGCGCATCGTCGTCTTCCCCTACTTCCTCTTCTCGGGCGTGCTGGTCAGCCGCATCCGCCAGCACACCGAGCGGGTGGCCGCCGACCACCCGGGCATTGAGTTCCTGTCAGCGGGGTACCTCGGGGATCACCCCCTGGTGATCGACACCTTCGCCGAGCGGGTGGCCGAGGTGGTGCGGGGCGATACGAACATGAACTGCTCCCTCTGCAAATACAGGGCCCAGGTGCTGGGATTCGAGCACGAGGTGGGCTCCCCCCAGCAAAGCCACCACCACCATGTCGAAGGCCTGAGCGAGAGCTGCCAGCTCTGCGAGCTCGAATGCACCGGTGCCTGCCAGAGCGATGGCGTGCCGATCCAGGCCAAGGCCCAGGTCCACGACCACGCCCATGGCCACGAGCACGCCCACGCCCAAAGCCATGGTGAGGCCCACAGCCATCACCACGACCACAGCCATGACCATGACCACGGGACCAGCCATGGGGCAGGGGAGGGCCACCACCACGCCCCCTACCCCCA
>JBAXME010000038.1:0-24996 GCA_037134455.1 Synechococcaceae cyanobacterium ELA445
CCCTGCTGCAGCTCTGGCCGGAACTCGACAAGGCGGTGCTGCGCGATTTCGCCCGCGCCATCCCCGCCGCCGATCCCACGCCGCGACCGATCGGCTGGTATTTCACCCAGGGGCGCGGCCGAGTGGAAGCGGCCCGCAAAGTGGCCGGGGCCACCCCCCACGACCTGGGGGCTCCGAACGAGCAACCGTTCGACGCCACCAATTACACCGCCTACCAGGATTGCAACCTCTGGAAGGACCTGGCCAGTGACTTCGTGCTGCAGGTGTGGCGCGCGTTCAAGCTGGCCCCTTCGGGCGAAGACCTGCGCTTTCTCGCCGACTGCTGGCCGGCGGCGGTGGAGGCCCTGCGCTACCTCAAAACCTTCGATGCCAATGACGATGGCCTGCCCGACAACGGCGGCGCGCCGGACCAGACCTTCGACGACTGGCCCCTGGAGGGGGTGAGCGCCTACTGCGGCGCCCTCTGGATCGCCGCCCTGGAGGCCGCCCTGGCCATGGGCCAGCGGCTGCAGCTGGAGCTGGGGCTCGACACCTCCGGGGAGCAACGGCAGTTCGGCGGCTGGCTGGAGCAGAGCCGCACCAACTTCGATGCCCTGCTCTGGAACGGTGAGTACTACCGCATCGATGCCGGCAGCGGCACTCCGGTGGTGATGGCCGACCAGCTCTGCGGCGATTTTTATGCCCGCCTGCTGGGGCTGCCCGCCGTGGTGGCCGACGACCGGGCCCACTCCTCGCTGAAGGCGATCAAGGAGGCCTGCTTCGAGGCCTTCGAGGGCGGCCGGCTGGGGGTGGCCAACGGCCTGCGCCGCGATGGCACCCCGCTCGATCCCAACGGCACCCACCCCCTGGAGGTCTGGACCGGCATCAACTTCGGCCTGGCGGCCTACTACCGGCTGATGGGCGAAACGGGCACGGCCCTGGCGATCACCGGCGCCGTGGTGAGCCAGGTGTACCAAGGCGGCCTGCAGTTCCGCACCCCGGAGGCGATCACGGCCGTGGGCACGTTCCGGGCCTGCCATTACCTGCGGGCGATGGCGATCTGGGCCCTCTGGGCCACCCACACCGGCTGGCAACCGATCCCCGGTGCCCAGCGGCGACCATGAGGGGGCCCTGGGGCGCCGTCCTCCGGCTGCTGTTGAGCCTGAGCCTCGTCGTGGGCACCCTGGGCTGCCTGGTGGTAGCCCCTGGGCCCAGCAACGCCCTGATCCATGCCCACCCCAACGAACAAGGCGTGGCGGTGGTGCGCAGCCTGGAAAGCCTCCGTGATCTCGACGACCAAAGCTGGCAGCTCGTGGCCTATCGCGAGGGTCCGCCGGGCGGACTCCTGCGCTTGCGGATCGTCGGCTATCCAGGGAAGGTGAGGCTGGAGCATCCGGTTCCCCTTTCGGTGCGGAGCGGAGCGTTCCGTTGGAGCCTGGAGGACCTGACCCAGGAGACACCGGCCCTGGTGGCCGACGGCCGCGCTACCGCTGCCGAGTTCAACCTCGCCCCCCTGCTGGCCGACCTGCACCAGGACCGGCCCCTGCGCCTGGCCCTGCCCGGGGTGTTCAGCGCCCTGGTGGTGCCGCCCTACGTGGTCAGCGAGTGGCGACAACTGCCGAACGCCCCGGCATGAGCGGAACCTGGAGTGCCTGGATGGGCCGGGCCCTGCAGCTGGCCGCCCTGGCCGAAGGCCGCACCAGCCCGAACCCCCTGGTGGGGGCCGTGGTGCTGGATGCCCAGGGGGTACTGGTGGGCGAAGGGTTCCATGCCGCCGCCGGCGGGCCCCATGCGGAGGTGGGGGCCCTGGCCCAGGCGGGGGGCCGCGCCAGGGGCGGCACCCTGGTGGTGACCCTGGAGCCCTGCTGCCACCACGGCCGCACCCCCCCCTGCAGCGAGGCGGTGATCGCAGCGGGAATCACCCGCGTGGTGGTGGCCATGGCCGATCCCGATCCGCGGGTGGCGGGCCAGGGGCTGGCCCAGCTGCGGGAGGCGGGAATGGAGATCGTTGAGGGGGTGCGCACCGAGGAGGCCCGGACCCAGAACCACGCCTTCCTGCATCGGGTGGCCACGGGGAAGCCCTGGGGAATCCTGAAATGGGCCATGAGCCTGGATGGCCGCACGGCCCTTGCCAACGGCGCCAGCCAGTGGATCAGCGGGCCGGAGGCGCGGCAGTGGGTCCATCGCCTGCGCAGCCGGGTGGACGCGGTGATCGTGGGGGGCGGCACGGTGCGGGCCGACAACCCGCTGCTCAGCTCCCGGGGCCGGCGCCCGAGCGAGCCGCTGCGGGTGGTGCTGAGCCGCCAGCTCGATCTCCCGGGGGTGGCCTCCGCGGGGCACGCCCAGCTGTGGGATCAGGCGGTGGCGCCCACCCTGGTGGCCCATGGCCCCGAGGCACCCACCGAACGGCGCGCGGCCCTCGAGCGGCTTGGGGTGCCGCGGCTGGAGCTGGAGCGCTCCGAACCCAGGGAACTGCTCGAGGCCCTGGCGCGGCGGGGCTGCAACAAGGTGCTGTGGGAGTGCGGCCCCGAGCTGGCGGCCGCAGCCCTGGGCCAGGGCTGCGTGCAGCAGGTGGCCGCCGTGGTGGCCCCCAAGCTGCTGGGCGGGAGGGCCGCCCGCACCGTGCTGGGGGATCTGGGCCTGGAGCGCATGGAGCAGGCCCCCCTCCTGGGGGAAGGGCGGCTGGGTCGACTGGGGCCCGATCTGGTCTGGACCCTGGAGCACCCGACCTCCACCAGCCCCTGATCAACCCAGGCGCGGTCTAGGGCTCTCGATCGTCTTGGAGTTCCTCCCGTTCGATCGAGTTGGCCTCCTGGATGGTGTAGCGGCTGATCATCACCCCCATCACCACCGCCAGGTAGAAGGGCCCGATCACGCTGAAGCTCACGCTGCTGATCTGGGCGACGGGCGTCACCGGCAGGATGTCGCCGTAGCCGACGGTGGTGAGGCTGACGAAGGCGAAGTAGTTGAGCCGCACGAAATCCAGCTCCCACACCTGCTGGGCCATGAGGCCATGGATTTCTCGGTGCACCAGCAGCTGGCCGCCCTGGTGGTGGATGCTGGTGAAGCTGCCGGGGGTGACCGTCTCCAGCACGCTCATCAGCAGGCCCGCCGTCAGCCCCAGCATCAGGTAGCCAGCGAAAGCGCCCATCAGCACCCGACCATTCACTTCCCGCTCCTGGGCCAACAGGACAACCAACCTCACCTGGCTCCAGGCCACGAACAGCGACCAAAGCCCCAGCAACGGCACCCCGGTGTGGCTCATCGACAGGGGTGTCAGCAGCCAGATGGCCTGGGAGACCAGCGCCGCCATCCCCAGGGCCCGGAAGGTGCGATCCGAGAGCCGGGAGCGACCCGGCATCGAATGGATCCGTCCCAGGTGCACCACCAGCAGGCACACCATCAGGATCTGGCCAAGGATGCTGAGGCGGTTCCAGCCCTGGGGCAGCGTGTAGCTCACCAGCAACAGCACACAGACGACGAACAGCTGCAGGAAGAACTGATGCCGTCGGCTGATGCGCGCCTGGGTCCTTGGGTCCACGGGGCGAGGAGCGTCCACGGCGCAGGGGGGCAGTGCAGGAATTGTGGAGCGTCAGAGCGCGAGGTGCAGTTGCCCCCCTGGATCTCCGGCAGGCCCCTCCAGCGGCACCGCCTCCCAGCCGGCGGGATCCCAGCCGGCCATCAGGGGTTCCAGCGCCCGCAGGGCAGGACCGTCGGCGGAGGCCATCCAGGCCTGCTCCAGCCCATCGGGCACCACCACCGGCATGCGGTCGTGGAGGCGTGCCATCAGGGCGTTAGGGGCGGTGGTGAGCACGCAGCAGCTCTCCAGCTCACTGCCGTCGGCCCCGATCCAGCGGTCCCACAGGCCCCCCAGCCAGAACGGTGCCCCGTCCTTGCGGCCAATCCGCCAGCGGCGGCGAGCGGTCCCTGATCCGCTCCATTCGTAGAAGCCATCCGCCGGCAGCAGGCAGCGCCGGTGGCGCCAGGCGCCACGGAAGGAGGGCTTCTCGGCCACCGTTTCGGAGCGGGCATTGATCGGCCTGCGCGCCTGGCTGGGATCCTTGACCCATTCGGGCACGAGTCCCCAGAGCATCAGGGAGACGGAGGGCAGGCCATGCTCCTGGCGCAGGGCCAGCACCGGTTCCCCAGGGCGCACGTCGGAGCGGGGGGCGTAGTGCTCCGCCAGGCCCGCCGGCAGGGGCGCCCCCAGCCGGGACGACAGGAGCGGAAGGGGGGTGGTAAGGCAGAAACGGCCACACATCGGCGGGCTCCGGGATCGGTGGACGTTCGGTTCTCTCGCCTGCGGCGGCCGATCGGCCCGCCGGGGGGCGGACCTAGCTTGGGTCAGACGCGCGCACCGCCCCGATGGCCATTCGCCAGGACAACACTCCACCAAACCGGCGGGTCGGCATCATCAATTTGGTGCTGATCGGCTTCGGGGTGCTGCTGCTGTTCAGCAGCTTCTTGCCCAACCAGGCCACCCAGGTACCCCGGGTCCCCTATTCCCTGTTCATCAACCAGGTGGACGACGGGGCGGTCAAGCGGGCCTTCATCACCCAGGACCAGATCCGCTACGAACTGGCTAATCCGGGCGAAGGGGAATCACCGGTGCTGGCCACCACCCCGATCTTCGACATGGGGCTGCCCCAACGCCTGGAGGAGAAGGGGGTGGAATTCGCCGCCGCCCCGCCCAAGCGCCCCAGCTTCTTCACCACCCTCTTGAGCTGGGTGGTGCCGCCCCTGATCTTCATCGTGGTGTTGCAGTTCTTCGCCCGCCGGGCCATGGGGGGCGGCGCCCAGGGGGCCCTCAGCTTCACCAAATCCAAGGCGAAGGTCTACGTGCCCGATGAGGAATCGCGGGTCACCTTCGCCGATGTGGCCGGCGTCGATGAGGCCAAGACCGAACTCACCGAAATCGTCGACTTCCTCAAAACCCCTGAGCGCTATGCCGCCATCGGTGCCCGCATCCCCAAAGGGGTGCTGCTGGTGGGCCCTCCGGGCACCGGCAAAACGCTCCTCTCCAAGGCCGTGGCCGGGGAAGCGGGCGTGCCCTTTTTCATCATCTCCGGCTCCGAGTTCGTGGAACTGTTCGTGGGTGCCGGTGCCGCCCGGGTGCGCGACCTGTTCGAGGAGGCCAAGAAAAAGGCGCCCTGCATCATCTTCATTGACGAACTCGATGCCATCGGCAAGAGCCGCTCCGGCTCGATGGGCGTGGTGGGCGGCAACGACGAGCGGGAGCAGACCCTCAACCAGCTGCTCACGGAGATGGACGGCTTCACCGGCCAGGACAAGCCCGTGATCGTGCTGGCGGCCACCAACCAGCCCGAAACCCTCGACGCTGCCCTGCTGCGCCCGGGCCGTTTCGACCGGCAGGTGCTGGTGGATCGCCCCGACCTCTCGGGCCGCAAGATGATCCTGGACATCTACGCCAAGAAAGTGAAGCTGGCCGAGGGCGTGGATCTCGACAAGATCGCCCAGGCCACCAGCGGTTTCGCCGGCGCCGACCTGGCCAACCTGGTGAACGAGGCGGCGCTGCTGGCGGCCCGGGCCTACCGCACCACCGTCGAACAGGGCGACCTGAACGAGGCGATTGAGCGGGTGGTGGCGGGTCTGGAGAAGAAGAGCCGCGTACTCCAACCCGACGAAAAGAAGGTGGTGGCCTACCACGAAGTGGGCCACGCGATCGTGGGACACCTGATGCCCGGCGGCAGCAAGGTGGCCAAGATCTCGATCGTGCCCCGCGGCATGGCCGCCCTCGGCTACACCCTGCAGCTGCCCACCGAGGAGCGCTTCCTCAACTCCAAGGAGGACCTGGAAGGCCAGATCGCCACCCTGCTGGGGGGCCGCTCCGCCGAGGAAATCGTCTTCGGCGAAGTCACCACCGGCGCCGCCAACGACCTGCAGCGGGCCACCGACATCGCCGAGCAGATGGTGGGCACCTACGGCATGAGCGACACCCTCGGCCCCCTGGCCTACGACAAGTCAGGCGGCAGCCGCTTCCTGGGCGGCGGCAACAACCCCCGGCGGGTGGTGAGCGATGCCACTGCCCAGGCCATTGACCGGGAGGTGCGCGGTCTGGTGGACCGCGCCCACGAGCGGGCCCTCAGCATCCTGCGTCACAACCGGGAGCTGCTCGAGTCGATCTCCGACACGATCCTTGCCAAGGAGGTGATCGAGGGCGATGAGCTCAAGGACCTGCTGGCCTCCAGCACCTTCCCTGCCGATGCGGTGCTCGAGGCTGCGGTACCCGCTGGAGCCTGAGGGGGCTTGACTTGGGGGCCCCCGATCCCGGATAAGGGTTCTTTGGGATGGGGCGATGGGCCCTCAGCTCGCCAACCTGGCCGATTCCCTCGCCAGCCTGCGGGGGACTGACCTGCTCTCCAGCGCTGACCTGAGCCGGGAGCAGACGGCGGCCCTGCTGCTCCTGGCCGCCCAACTGAAGCGCGGAGAGCGGCGCATCGACCTCCAGGGCAAGGTGCTGGGCCTGATCTTCTCCAAGGCCTCCACCCGCACCCGGGTGAGCTTCACCGTGGCCATGGCCCGCCTCGGCGGCCAGACCATTGACCTCAACCCCAGCGTCACCCAGGTGGGCCGGGGGGAACCCGTGGCGGACACCGCGCGGGTGCTGAGCCGTTATGTGGACGCCCTGGCGATCCGCACCTTCGCCCAGCAGGAGCTGGTGGAGTACGCCCACTGGGCCACGATCCCCGTGATCAATGCCCTGACCGATCTCGAGCACCCCTGCCAGGCCCTGGCGGATTTCCTGACGCTGCAGGAGGCGTTCGGTAGCGACGTCCCCGCCGGGGAGCTAACCCTGGCCTACGTGGGGGATGGCAACAACGTGGCCCATTCCCTGCTGATCACGGGTGCCCTGCTGGGGGTGAACGTGCGCATCGGCTGCCCGCCAGGCTTCGCCCCCGATCCAGGCGTGGTGGCCCAGGCCAGGGCCCTCAGCCAGGGGCAGAGCGCGGTCGAGGTGAGCCACGACCCGGTGGAAGCCGCCCGGGGCGCCCATGCCCTCTACACCGATGTCTGGGCCTCCATGGGCCAGGAGGAGGAGCAGAGCCAACGGGAGCTGGCGTTTGAGGGCTTCCAGCTCGATGAGGCGCTGCTGGCGGAGGCGGATCCCCGGGCGATCGTGCTCCATTGCCTGCCGGCCCACCGGGGCGAGGAGATCAGCGCCGGCGCCATCGAAGGAGGGGCCAGTCGGGTGTTCGATCAGGCGGAGAACCGGCTGCACGTGCAGCAGGCCCTGTTGGCCAGCCTGCTGGGCGGACTCTGAACTGGAGCTGGGGACAGGGTGAGGCCCGGTGCTGGACAAAGTCCCCCTACGGTGCGAGAAAGGGGGGACTGGTTCATCTGTATTGCCGGTGCCCATCCCTCTGGCTGCCTCCAGCGAACAGGAGCTCACCTCCGCCCAGCAGGAGCTCTACGACTGGCTGACCGACTACATCGGCCAGCACCGCCACAGCCCCTCCATCCGCCAGATGATGGAGGCCATGGGGCTGCGGTCGCCGGCACCGATCCAGAGCCGGCTGCGGCATCTGCAGCAGAAGGGCTGGATCACCTGGCAGGAGGGCCAGGCCCGCACCCTGCAACTGCTGGGGGCAGCCGCCCAGGGGATCCCGGTGCTGGGGGCCGTGGCGGCAGGCGGCCTGGTGGAGCCCTATGACGACGTGAGCGAACGGCTTGACCTCTCGCCGGTGCTGGAAACCCGCGGCCTGTTCGCCCTCACGGTGAATGGCGACAGCATGATCGACGCCCACATCGACCACGGCGATGTGGTGCTGATGGAGCCCGTGAACGATCCATCACGGCTCAAGCCTGGAACGATTGTGAGCGCCTTGGTGCCGGGCAGCGGCACCACCCTCAAGCACTTCCACCGCCATGGGGCCACCGTGCGGCTGGAGGCCGCCAACCCCGCCTACGAACCCATCCTGGTGCCGGCAGAGCAGGTGTCGATCCAGGGAAAACTGGTGGCCGTCTGGCGCCAGGTGTGACGGGGCCATCAGGGCCCAGGCAGCCTGCGGTGTAAGCTTTTACAGGCAAAACGACAGGGCTTCCGGGCCCTCGAGTGAGCCCAATGGGGCCATAGCTCAGCTGGTAGAGCACCTGCATGGCATGCAGGGGGTCAGCGGTTCGAATCCGCTTGGCTCCACTTCAAGAATCCTTGAGCCCATCCGGCCTTTTTGTCGGGTGGGTTTTTTGTTGCTGATCCGGCGGGAGAGTGCCTACCAGGGCGTGCCCAGAAGTTGGATGCCTGCCCAGAAAAACGGATGCTGCAGACCCCCGGCGATCCGCCGTTGTTGCGCCGTGGTGAGACCCGCGAGCAGCACATCGCCGCCGCTGCCGATCACCTGATCCCCCACCAGCTTCATCCGGCCCATCGCCATGGCCCGGCGGGTGAGCTGAAGGGCCTCCGCCTTGGGGATCCCCTGGTCGAGGTAGCGGTAAAACTGCACGAACAGCGCCGAGGTGGCCACGTCATCGACGTACCACAGGCTGCCGATCGCGCTGCGCGATCCCGCCTGCAGCGCCAATCCGGCAAACCCCAGTTCGCTGTCCGCATCCCCCAGAGCCGTACGGCAGGCACTGAGGGTGAACACATCGAACTGGGCCTCGCCCCGCCGCTGGCGCAGCTGGGCCAGCTGCTTCAACGACATTGGCCCGATGCCGGAATAGAGACGGGCCGCCGCTGGGCCGCCGGGCAGAAACTCAGCGTGGGTGGCCAGATGCACCCGATCGAACTGGGCATCGGCCGCCTTCTCCAGCAGCACCTGCGGCGTAAAGGCCTTGTTGAGGTAACTCTCGCTCCCCTTGCCCTTGCTTACCCGCTCCAGCTCCTGGGGCACCAGCGGCAGGGGGTTGAGACCCTGGAACTCAGAGGCGCCCGCCGAGAGCAGTTGCGGATTGGCCTTCTGCGGCAACACCGTCAGCTTGGTGAGCCCCAGAGCTGGCGTCAAACCAAGGCCAAAGCCTTCCCCCAGGTAGCTCTGCCCGTCGTGCAGCGCCGCAAACGGCACCGCCTGCAGGCCCGCATCCGCTGAAATCAACAGTGTGGTGATGCGCTGGCGCTTGAGTTGCTCCGCCACCGGCTGGATCAAAATGGCCGACAGCTGGCGGGACGGTGAATTGGGATCGCTCACCTCCAGCGGCGCCTGGCTGGCCAACTGGCCGTAGAGCTTGCGCAGCAGCTCGTTAAAACGCTTGAGCGACACTTCACTGCGGGCGCCGTGCACCTCCCCATCGGCCGGGATCAAGGTGATGTCCAGGAAGGCATCGGCGCCCGCATTCACCGTCTTTCCCTTGGCCTCGCTGAAGCCGATGCGCAGGATCGCGGGGTTGTAAAGGGCGGCATCAAAGGCCGCCGTTTCGCCGCTGCCCGGGGCCACCAAGGAGCCAGGGGCGCCTGCCTTTGGGGCCTTGGACTCGGCAGCCTGCGCCGAGCCCAAGGCCCCAAAGGAGCAGGTGGTGGCAAGTAGCACCGGCAGCAGCGTCCTAAGACCGATGGCCCGACGCGTGGTCATGGGCTTGGTGTGGACCGCAGAGAGGGGTTCAGGCTAGTTGGATATTCGAACCCTTCAGCCCTCTAGTGCTACCAAAACCCCATGAACGGGTGAAAGGTTCCTGAGGAATGGACGACTGGGAGGGACGGAAGAGCTTGCCACCTGGGACTGGTCGGCAGCTACCAAAGGCCCCGGATCGGCTGGGGAGCGGGAGCCGGCACCACCACCGGAGCCGGTGCAGGGGCCGGCTGGGGAGCGGGTTGGGGTTCAGGGGCCACCGCCACGGCATGGGGGGCACCACCCCAGCGGAACTTGACGCCGCCGCCCACGTCCCAGGCGGTGCCGCCGGAGTAGAACCCGGCGCCGCCTCGCACATAGAAGGTGGTGTTGTCGCTGAGGGTGTAGGCCAGCTGCCCCTGCAGGCCAAGGCCGCTGGTCTGCACCAGGGATCCGGTAGCCAGCGTGGCCTGGGTGCCATTGCCGCTGCTGACCACCGTGGCTGGCTGGCCGCCCAGGAACCCAGCGCCAAGCCAGCTGACCCGCAGGGAGGGTGTGATCAGGTTCTTACCCTGCTGCATCGGCGCCCGCCAGGTGACACCGATGTCGGCGGTGCCCACGGTGCTGCTGCTGGATGGCACCACAAAGCTCTGGTTGGTGGTGCCGTCGGAGGTGCTCACCTGGCCGAAGGACAGGCTGGAGGTGGTGAGCAGGGCGCTCGGCTCGAGCAACTGCGTGTCGGAGAGGCGGATGCGGCCACCGAAATTCAGGGCCGTGTTGAAGGCACTGCCGCCGAGGGAACCGGAACTGGTTCGGATGCCGGCCGCATTGCTGCTGCTAATGGATAAGGGCTGCTGGCTGCTCAGCCCATCACCACCGATGGCCCCACTGACGAACCAACCGGGCCGCGACCACTGGGCGAACAGACCGCCGCCGCCCCAAGTGAGATTGGAGGATTGGCCGCCGAAGCTGGTGCCGTTACTGAACAGGGAGCCGCCATTGGCCGAGCCCTGACCAAAGCGTCCGAAGACGCCGGCAACAAGATCACGGCTGAAGGCGTAATCGAGCCGGAGGCCCAGCTGGGCCCCATCGAAGGAGGAGGTGCCCACCGATCCGCCCGCGCGAACCACGGGACCGCCGAAGCCATCACCGAACACCCGCAGGCGCCAGCCAGTGCGCTCGGCGTAGTAGGCGCCAGGGGCGGTGCTGAAGCGGAAAGCGGGATCCGATGCGGTTTCCGGGCCCGGCACCGTGTAGCGGTTGACGCCCACCCCGGGATCCACAGACGGATCGAAGGGCACCTTCTGGGGCAGGATCTCTAGGAGATCACGGCCAAATACCTGCCAACTGCGGCCGAGACCCAGGGGCTGCAGACGGGCGTCGGGGGTGTAAACGTTGACCTTGATCGGTGCCCCCGGTGCCCCCGGTGCCACCGGGGGCGGAAAGCAGAACTCCGCCTCGGTGCCATCGGGGCAGAGGGCCGCCCGGGCCGGGGCGATGGGCAAGGCTAGGGCCAGGAGCGGAGCGGCGGCGACCCCCAATCTGAGGGTGCTACGGAAGGAGATCGCCATGCCAGTCAAGGGTTGGGGGAATGGGAAAGGTTCATTCGCCGGATCTTGCAGATCCAGCCAGTCACTGTCAACGACATCTGTCGTTGCCGGGTCCGCAAACTAAACCACAACGAATGAACAAGGGCTCCCAGGGACCAGGCCTACCGGGCCGACGACTGGGCTGACGACTGGGCTGACAGGGGGAGGCAAGCACCCATGCAGTGCGCCAGCCAACCGCTCCGCTGCCCAAATCACGCGGCGTGGGGCATTCACGATTGATAGGTTGAGTCCATCTGCCCAAGTTGAGTTTTCCGTGGTGAGTCCTTCCCCCATCGTTGCTCTAGGTCCCTCATCGCTGGACCTGCTCTATGGGACGATCGGCAACCTGCAGCTCACCTTTGATGAGTCCAGCGGCACCGGCTTCCAACCCTGGCTGGAGCTCCAGGTCACCGCCCCCAGCAGCCACCTCAGCTTCGGTGCCGCCAGCTGGGCAGCCCTACCCATCACCACCAAAACCTATACCTTCACCCGTACCGGGACCAGCGGTCCCTACACCCTCGTTCACCCCATCACCGGGGCCACCCTCACCAGCGCCACCCCCGACACGCTGCTGATCTACCAGCTGCCCGTGGGCAGCTACGTGGCCTCCGCCCCCCCCCTGGTGGTGAACGTGCCGGTGTCGGTGAAGGCCACCACCCCCCTGCTGGGGCCGGTGCCGTTGCGGGCCGGCGGCGGCTACGCCCTCGGGGCCGATCCACTCAACAACCCGAGCACCGATCCACCGATCAACGCCCCGAACGTGACAGGGCGGGTGGTGCCCACACCCCTCACCTTCAGCAAGAGCAACAACCTTGCCGAGTCGGAAACGGCCACCGGCCCCAACTACATCGGCGCCTGGCGGCTGTCGGCCGACATTGCCGATGGGGCCCAGCTCAACAAGCTGGTGGTCAGCGACACCCTGCCAAGCGATCTCAACCTGCTGGCGATCGACCCCAGCTTGAAGCTGACCGGCAAGCTCACCGACCAGCCGGTGGGCAACCCCACGGCCCCGGGCAACAACCAGATCGTGATCGATTACGGCGGCCCCACCACTGGCACCACGAGCACGGAGGAGGCGGCCGCCCAGATCAGGTTCTTCGTTCCCGACACCCTCGACCCCACCACGGGCGGGGCGATCACCTACGCCAACAACGCCTCCGTCTCCGCCACCTGGGGCAACTCTCCCGACGGCAGCATCAAGCTCAACACGCTGGCCGGCAATGAGATCACCGCCAAGGCCTTGGCGATCCAGAAAAGTGCGAGCAGCAGCCAGGTGGTGCCGGGCGGCAGCGTCAGCTTCACCCTCAATTTCCAGATCTCCGATTACTTCGCCTTTGGCGATCTGAACATCAAGGATGTGCTGGGTGATGGTCTCACCTTCACCCCCGGCAGCGCCAAGATCAACCTCCAGGAACAGGGCATCTCCCTCACCGGCAATGGGCCGGTGGCCTTCGATCCGGCCTACATCAACTATCTGCCGGATGTCGCCGGTACGGGGGTTGATGGCAAGGACAGCCTCAGCTTCAACCTGAGCGGCTGGCTGAAGTCGATCGG
Organism: Synechococcaceae cyanobacterium ELA445; assembly: GCA_037134455.1. GTDB lineage: Bacteria > Cyanobacteriota > Cyanobacteriia > PCC-6307 > Cyanobiaceae > ATX-6F1. The sequence goes on from JBAXME010000038.1 coordinate 12,626, forward strand.
TAACGATGGCATCCTCCAGGGTGGGCGGGTTTTCAGCACCACCGCAGGAGCCACGAGGGGCTCGATCACCTTCACAGCCAGCGTCGACGACCTCTACGTCGCCCCCAAGGCCGCCGGACAGAACATCAAGGCGGGCGACCAGCTGGCAAACAACGTCACCCTGCAGGGGGACATCCAGAAACAGCTGCCATTAGGCCTGTTCGTCAACACCAACCGCCAGGTCAGCGACACCAGCGGTGTAGCCATGAGCGTGGCCGACATCGGCACCACCAAATCGGTGGTGGCGCGCAACGGCCAGGCCCTGAGCTCCGGCCCCCTGGTGCTCACCCCCGGCGACACGGTCACCTATCGCATCAAGGTGACCTTCCCCACTGGCGACATCCAGGGTTTCAACCTCAACGACTTCCTGCCCACGCCGGTCTACAACGTGGACGGCGAGGCCAGTGGCGGTGCCAGCCCCACCGGCTTCGAACTGTTCGGCTCCGGCGCCACCGCCAGCAACCCCGGCAGCCTGCCCCCGACGGGACAGTTCAGCTACGGCAGCCTCCACACCGCTCCGCCGTTGGTGGACAACCTGCTCAAATCCGGGCCGGCCGTGAACGATCTGGTGGCGACGATCGCCAACACCAGCGACCCCACCCACACACCCGTCACGGTCGACCTCTATTACACCGTCACCGTGACCGGTGCGGCGATCGACGACCGGCTTCCGATCACCAACATCGTCACCGCCAACACGGTCGACTCCAACGGCACCTCCCGTCCGCCCCAGATCGCGGCGGTCACCGGAGAGGTGCTGGCCCCCAACCTCAAGATCCGCAAAGGCATTGTGGTCACCAGCCGCGACAGCCTCAGCGGAGCCCAAGGGGTCACCTACAGCCCTGCCCTCAACACTGGCGGGGCCACCTTCCCGGCCTCCATCGGCAGCGTGCCCTTCACCGGCACGGTGAGCAGCGGCGGCATCAGCGTGGCGGGCGGCAACGGCTCCACCGGCGCCGTCAAGGGCGGTGCCCTTGATTCGAACGTGACCGGCCTGGATGCGGGCGACACCGTCCGCTTCGTGGTGGTGATCGAAAACATCGGCACCAGCTACCGGGGCGCCTTCAACGTGCAGCTGCGCGATGAACTGCCCGCCGGGCTCACCTTCACCCCCGGCAGCCTGCGCATCGTCGACGGCAGCGGTGCCCTGATGGGCTACACCAAGCCCGACGGCACGGCCGCCAGCCAGGCAGACATCTTCACCGCCACCGGCGTCCGGCTGACCGACCCCGGCCCAACCGCCGCCGACCCGCTCACAGGCGCCGGCGGCGGCGCCATCGACGGCTACAACGCCAGCAGCGGCCGCAACATCGCCGTGGTCAGCTTCGATGCCAGCGTCGATGCCGGCGCCTTTGGCCAGCTGGTGGGCGGCGTCCTCACCAACGTGGGCGTGCTGGAGGACTACACCAACGTGCCCTCAGGTGGCACGGGCTATCTCCCCGGCTCCAGCAAGCTGATCGACAACGCCACGATCACGCTTCGGAACCCCACGGTCAGCAAGTCGGTCGTCTCCACCTCGGAGGCCTCCACCATCGGTAGCAACGTCGCCATCGGTGAGGTCGTTCGCTACCGGGTGCAGGTCACGGTTCCCGAAGGGAACCTGGCCAATTTCAAGCTGGTGGATGCCCTCCCCACCGGGTTGTCATTCCTGAACGACGGCACCGCCTCGGCCCCGATCTTCTCCTCCGGGGTGAGTGGCTCCCTGACGCCCGCCACCCCAACAATCTCTGGCTCCACCCTCACCTGGGATTTCGGCACCCTTACCAACAGCGATCGCAACAACGCCGTCGACGACACGATTGCGATTGAGTTCAACGCCCTGGTCACCAACATCAGCGACAACATCAAGGGGAAAAAACTCAAGAACACCGCCACGGCGAACTACACGGGCGGCTCCGGCAGCGGCTCAGAGACGGTGTTTGTAGTCGAACCCAGCATCAGCATCACCAAGGTGGTGAGCCCCACCAGCAACGTTCAGGCGGGCGACATCCTCACCTACACGGTCACGGTGAGCAATGCGGATGGTCACGCCGATGCCTTTGAACTGGTGCTCAACGATGCCCTGGGCAACCTGGGCAGCAACTTCAATCTCCAGAGCGTCACCCTGCCGAGCACCTTGCCGCTGGGGACAAGTTCAGTCATCAACAACTCGATCACCAACAAGCCAAGTGCCGCTGACGGTGATCGAATTGATCTCAAGATTGATCGGCTCAACTACGGCCAAAGCTTCAGCTTCACCTACACGGGCGTGGTGCTGACCGCCATTCAACCCGGAACCACCCTCACCAACACCGCCAACGTCACCTACACCGGTTTGCCGGGCACCGGCACGCCCAATGGGACCGGCGGCAACACCACCGGCAGCACCACCCCTGGGGGCTCCGGTGCTGAGAACGGTGAGCGGAACGGCAGCGGCGGCGTCAACAACTACAGCAAGAGCGCCAGCCAGTCGGTGGTAAGTCAGGCTCTGGGTCCTATCAAGAGCACCCGGCTCACCTCCGAGGCCCACACCAGTGGCAACGGGGTCGCGATCGGTGAAATCGTGCGCTTCCGACTGCAGACAAGTCTTCCCCAGGGCACGATCGCCAACACGTCCTTTGTCGACAACCTGCCCACGGGTCTCACCTTCCTCAACGACAACACCGCCACCCTGGCCTTCGTCAGTGTCAATCCAGCAGACCTGACCTGGAGCCAGGGGCCGATCACCCCCTACTACCTCACCGGTGTCGGCAACAACAACACGGTGATCCCCACCGCTCGCTTTGCACCGACGGTGACAGGACAGGCACTCACCTGGTCGCTGGGGCAAATCGTCAACCTCAATGCCGTCGACGCCCAGATCGAGTCGGTGATTGTCGAGTTCAACGCCATCGTGGCCAACGTGGCGAGCAATCAGGCCGGCGTCACCCTCACCAACAGCTTCATCGCCACTTCCAGCCAATCGGGAAGCACCAGTCAAGTCACCTCCAGTGCCCCACCGCTGTCGGTGCTGGAGCCCAAGCTGGAGACGAACAAAACGGTAGCCATCGAGAAAACCGGCGTCGCCGGTAACGCCAACGCCACCCCCGGCGACACCCTCGTCTACACCGTCGTCATCCGCAACACGGGCACGGCCAAGGCGTTCAACCTCTTCATCGACGACAACCTCGATGCCCTGGGGCTCAACTTCGACCTCAGCGGTTCTCCAACGATCGTTCAGAGCCAGCCGGGTGCTCCGGCGCCCACCGATAACTCGATCTTCAGTGGCAGCAATGGACTGGCCGATCGGATCTCCGTTCTGATCCCTGAACTGGAGATCAACCAGAGCGTCACCCTCACCTACCGAGGTGTGCTCTCCGCCGGCCTGCCACCGGGCACGGCCCTCACCAACACGGCCCAGGTCACCTACACCAGCCTGCCCGGCACCGGCACACCCAATGGCAGTGGCGGCAACAGCACCGGCAGCACCACCCCCGGCGGCTCAGGCGCCGCCAATGGAGAACGGAATGGTGATGGCGGCGTCAACGACTACCTCAGCAGCAAAACCCTGATCCTGGTGGCCAACCGGCCCCCCGTGGCGGTGAACGATGTGGGATCGGCCATCGAGGCCGGCGGCACGTTCAACACCACACCCGGCAGCAACGCCACCGGCAACCTGCTGGCCAACGACACCGATCCCGATCCCGCCGACAACCCTCTCACCACCAAGGGGAAGGTGACGGCCTTCCGCACCGGAGCCACGGAGGGTTCAGGAACGGCGGGCACTCTCGGTTCTCCACTCCTGGGCACCTATGGCCAGCTGACCGTCAACGCCGACGGCACCTACACCTATGTGGTGGACAACCGCAACGCGCTTGTGGATGCCCTGGATCCGGGGGCCAGCCTCAGCGAGGCCTTCAACTACACCGTCTCCGACGGGGCCCTGACCGACGTTGGTGTAGTCAACATCACCATCAACGGGGTCAACGACGCCCCCGTGGCCACCAACGACACGGGCACGGCCGTGGAGGCCGGCGGCACCCTCAACACCACCCCTGGCAGCAACGCCATCGGCAACGTGATCAGCAACGATCGCGATGTTGACAACCGAGACGGCAACAACCTGAAGGCACCTCCTGAGGGCACGGTGGTGGCTGTCCGCACCGGGGACAAGGAGGGCGCGGGCACCGCCGGCACGGTGGGCACGGCCCTGAAGGGGCTTTACGGCTCGCTCACGCTGAATGCCAACGGCTCCTACACCTACGTCGTTGACAACGCCAACCCCAGGGTGGATGCCCTTAACCCAGGCGACACCCTGAGTGAGTCGTTCAATTACACCCTGCTTGATCACCCAAGCGGCCTCACCGACATCGCCATCCTGACGATCTCGATCCGAGGGAGCAACGACGCCCCTGTGGCCATCAACGACGTTGGCTCAGCCCTAGAAGCCGGCGGCACCTCCAATGGCACCCCGGGAGCCAACGCCAGCGGCAACGTACTCACCAACGACACCGACGTCGATTCCAACGACACGCCATCGCTGAATGGCTTCGTTGCCTCCTTCCGCACCGGAGCGACCGAGGGATCAGGCACAGCCGGCACCATCGGCGTTCCCTTGCAGGGCCTGTATGGATCGATCACCTTCAAGGACAACGGCACCTATATCTATGTGGTCGACAACGCCAATCCGGCCGTCGACTCGCTGGATCCGGGAGCCTTCCTCAGTGAGTCCTTCAACTACACCGTCTCCGATGGTGCCCTCACCGACATCGGCATCCTGACGGTCACCATCACAGGAACCAACGATGCCCCGGTGGCCGCCGATGACATCGGCAACGCCGTGGAGGCCGGGGGAACCCTCAATAGCAAGCCCGGCAGCAACGCCGTCGGCAACGTGATCGACAACGACCGCGATGTGGACAAGGCGGACGGCAACAACCTCTCTCGACCACCGTCGGGCACGATCACGGCGATTCGCACCGGTGGCAAGGAAGGCTCCGGCACGGCCGGGAATGTGGGCGTAGCCCTCAAGGGTCTCTATGGCTCCTTGATCCTCAACAGCAACGGCTCCTACACCTACGTCGTCGACAACACCAACCCAGTGGTGGATGCCCTCGATGCCGGTGCCACCCTGCGGGATCTCTTCAACTACACCCTGCTCGACCATCCCAGCGGCCTCACCGACACCGCCGTTTTAACCATCATCCTCTCCGGGGCCAACGATGCCCCCGTGGCGGTGAATGACACCGGCACCGCCCTGGAGGCAGGTGGCACCTTGAACGCCACGGCCGGCAGCAATGCCAGCGGCAACGTGCTGCAAAACGATACCGATGTGGATGATGGCGACACCCCGGCCCTGAATGGCTCCGTGAGCGCCATCCGCACCGGCGCCATCGAGGGAGCCGGAACGGCCGGCTCGGTGGGCACGGGCCTGGCCGGCCTCTACGGCACCCTCACAATCAACGCCAACGGCAGCTACCTCTACGTCGTCGACAACAGCAACCCGCTGGTCGACGCCCTCGATCCAGGCGCCAGCCTGAGCGAATCCTTCAACTACACCGTGCGGGACAAAGGCGGCCTCACCGACATCGCGGTGCTGGCGATCACCATCAATGGCACCAACGATGCCCCCGTAGCCAACGACGACATCGGGACGGCCGTTGAGGCCGGGGGAGTTGCGAATGGCACCGCCGGCTCCGACGCAAAGGGGAAAGTGATCGCCAATGATCGCGACGTCGACAACCGAGATGGCAACAACAAGGGTGCTCCTCCTGAGGGAACCGTGGTCTCCTTCCGCACGGGCGACAAGGAGGGAAGCGGCACAGCAGGCACCCTGGGGTCAGCCCTCCTTGGTACCTACGGATCGCTGACACTCAACGTCGATGGCACCTACACCTACGTCGTCGACAACGCCAACACCACGGTCGATGCCCTCAACCCAGGTGATGTCGTCACCGACACGTTCAATTACACCCTCCTTGACCACCCCGGCGGCCTCACCGACACCGCCGTTCTGACCGTGAACATCATTGGGAGCAACGATGCTCCCGTAGCCAGCGATGACCTCGGCACAGCCTTGGAGGCTGGCGGAATCAACAACACCTCCGGCGGAGCAGATGCCACCGGCAACGTGTTTGACAACGACACGGATGTCGACTCCAACGACACCCCGGTCATCAATGGAACGGTCACCGCCATCCGACTGGGCGCCGTAGAAGGCTCCGGTGCAGCGGGAACCCCCAGCGGTGGCGGCTTCGTGCTGGTGGGCAGCTTCGGCACCCTCACGATCAAGGCGGATGGTTCCTACACCTATGTGGTTGACAACACCAATCCTGCCGTTGAAGCCTTGAACCCAGGCCAGACCCTCAACGAGTCCTTCAACTACACGTTGCTCGATCACCTCGGCGGCCTCACCGACATCGCCGTTCTGACACTCACGATCGAAGGGGCGACCGACGGAAATCTCACCGCAAACACCTTGAATGCCAAGGAGGCCGGTGGAGTCAACAACAACACCGGTGGCTTCCCAGGTCGGGGCGACCTGCTTGACGACCCCACCCTCCCGCCAGGAACGCAGGTTATTGCGATCCGCACGGGTGATTTGATCGGCGCCGGCACACCGGGCACAAGCACTGGAGGCGGAGCCTTTGTGATCACAGGCCTCTACGGCACGCTCACGGTCGATGCCAACGGCGACTCGACCTACAAAGTCAACAACGGCCTTCCGAGGGTCGATGCCCTCAACCCGGGCGACACACTCACCGAGTTCTTCAATTACGACTACAGCGACAACCTAGGAATCAAGTCCGCAGTCATCACTGTCAACATCAAGGGCACCAACGATGCCCCCATTGCCGCCAACGACACAGGCACCGCCACAGAAGCCGGTGGGACCCTCAACAGCACCGTCGGCAGCAATGCCATCGGCAATGTGCTGACCAATGACAGTGATGTGGACAGCAACGACACACCGCTCGTCACCAAAGGATCAATCACCGCCATCCGCCGGGGGGCCAAGGAAGGGTCGGGATTGGCTGGCACCGTGGGGACTTCGTTCCAAGGCGTTTATGGCACCCTGACGATTCAGGCCAACGGTACATACACCTATGTGGTCGACAACAACAACCGCTTTGTCGATGCACTCGATCCTGGCGACTTCATCATCGAGTCGTTCAACTACACCGTGCTCGATCACGTCGGTGGCCTGAGCGACACGGCCGTTCTTAACATCAAGATTCTCGGCGCCAACGATGCCCCCGTCGCTAGTGATGACTCCAGTTCAGCCCTGGAGGCCGGTGGAATAGCCAATGGCACGGCAGGCAGCAACGCCACCGGCAATCTGCTCACCAATGACACGGACGTTGATCGCGGCGACACCCCGTCTCTCAATGGCTCCGTGACGGCCATCCGCACCGGCGCCGTCGAGGGCGCGGGAACGGCAGGAAGCCCCGATGGGGCTGGCGGCTTTCTGCTCACCGGTACCTACGGAACGCTCGCCATCAACGCCAATGGCACCTACACCTATGTGGTGAACAACGCCAACGCCGTGGTGGATGCCCTCAGTCCTGGTGAAACGTTGACCGAAGAGTTCAACTACACGGTGAGCGATCGCGGCGGCCTCAGCGACATCGGCAAGTTCACCATCACCATCAAGGGCGCAAACGATTCCCCGATCGCGGTGAATGACACCGGCACGGCCATAGAGAAGGGCGGCACGCTCAATGGCACGGGGGGAAGCAACGCCATTGGCAACGTGCTGGTCAACGACACAGACGTGGACAACAAGGACAAGCCCCTGGCCACCCAAGGCAGCGTGACGGCAATCCGGCTAGGGGACAGGGAGGGCGTAGGCCTGGCGGGCACGATCGGTGCGGCCTTGAAGGGAGTCTATGGCTCTCTCACCATCAATTCCGATGGGTCGTTCACCTACGTGGTTGACAACGACAATCCCACGGTTGAGGCGCTCAATCCCCTCGACACCGTGAGCGAGGATTTCAACTACACGGTGCGTGACAGCGGCGGGCTCACGGACATCGCTTTGCTGGCGATCACCATCAATGGCGCCAACGATGCCCCCGTCGCCAACGACGATGTGGGCTCCGCCCTGGAAGCGGGAGGCGTGGCCAACGGCACGGCAGGCAGCAACGCCAACGGCAATGTGCTGGCCAACGACACCGACGTGGACAGCAACGACACCCCGGCGTTCAACGGATCCGTTACCTCCGTGCGCACAGGCAGCACCGAAGGGACGGGTGCGGCTGGGGTCGCCGATGGGTCTGGAAACTTCGTGATCAAGGGTACCTACGGCACCCTCACCATGAACGCCAACGGCACCTACACCTACGTCGTCGACAACAGCAATCCACTGGTGGATGCGCTCAGCCCCGGCGACAGCCTGCAGGAAGCCTTCAACTACACGGTTCTCGACCACCCCCTCGGCCTAACCGACATCGGCGTGCTGCGCCTCACCATCGAGGGCGCGAATGATGCCCCGATCGCACGAAACGACACGGGCACAGCCACCGAGGCGGGCGGCACCAACAACGGCACGCCGGGCACCAACCCCAGCGGCAATGTGCTCACAAACGACAGCGACGTCGATCGCAATGACAATCCGTTGGCAAGCAAAGGCAGCGTCACCGGCATCCGCACGGGGAACAAGGAGGGCGCCGGCGTGGCCGGCGCGCCCGATGGCAGCGGCGGCTTCCTACTGGTGGGCACCTACGGCACCCTGCGCATCAACGCCAACGGCAGTTACACCTACACCGTCGACAACAGCAACCCGACGGTGGACGGGATGGACGCGGGCGACCTGCTGACGGAAACGTTCAACTACACCGTGCTGGATCACCCAGGCGGACTGAGCGACATCGCCCTGCTCACGATCACCATCGGGGGGACCAACGATGCCCCCGTAGCCAACAACGACACCGGCTCCGCCTTGGAGGCTGGAGGCAGGTTCAACGCCACTCCCGGCGCTGATGCCAACGGCAATGTGCTCACCAATGACACCGATGTGGATCGCTCCGACACTCCCTCGGTCAACGAAACGATCACGGCCATCCGGCTGGGCGCCACGGAAGGTACGGGCACCGCTGGATTCGTTGGTAGCCCCCTGCAGGGGCTTTATGGCTCCCTCTCAATCGACGGAAACGGCAATTACCGCTACGTGATCGACAACGCCAACCCCACGGTGGAAGCCCTGAATGAGGGTGACCGCCTCATCGAGTCGTTCAATTACACCGTGACCGACCGCGGCGGCCTTAGCGACACCGCCGTTCTCACCATCACCCTCCTCGGGACCAATGACGCCCCCGTCGCCAAGGACGACAGCGGCATCGCCAAGGAGGCTGGGGGAATCAAGAACAGCACGGGTGGCTTCAACGCCATCGGCAACGTGCTGGCCAACGACACCGACGTGGACAGCAACGACACCCCGCCCATCAACGGCAAGGTCACGGCTATCCGCACCGGCGGGGTGGAGGGGATTGGCACGGCCGGCACCGTGGGCACGGTGTTGAAGGGGCTCTTCGGAGACCTCCTGATCAAGGCAGATGGCACCTACACCTATGTGGTGGACAACAGCAACCTCACGGTGGAGCGATTGAACGTTGGCGATCAGCTAGCGGAATCGTTCAACTACACCGTGTTGGATCACCCCGGCGGCCTCATCGACACCGCGGTGCTGACGATCACGATCGAGGGCACCAACGACAACCCCCTCGCCAGCGACGACTTCATCGGTCGACTCACATCGGGCCAACCCGGCACCATCCGGGTGATCGCCAATGACACCGACATCGATTCCAAGCTGGTACCCAGCACCATCCAGATTGTGGGCACCGCCGCCGCCGGTGATCCCCTGGTGATTCCAGGGCAGGGCACCTGGAGCGTGAATCCCGGCACCGGCGACATCACCTTCACGCCCCAGGCGGGCTTCGTCACCAATCCCTCCCCGATCCAATACACCATCCAGGATGAGCAGGGGGCCACCAGCAATCCGGCCAGCGTCACCGTGGCCTACGACCCCCAACCGATCGGACCGGAGCCGCCGATCCCTGTTACGGAACCCCACCCGGTCAACCTTTATCTTCTGCTCGACAACTCCACCTCCATGCTGGGCAATGACCCATCAGGGGTGACCCGCTTGGAGGCCCAGAACCGGCTGGCCTTCTATTACGGCCTCAAACCGGCCTTCAACAACGCCGGCTACATCTTCGAGAAGAATGGCCAGTACGGCTTCAACGGCAACATCCAACTCACCTCCAGCCAGTCTCTGTCCGAGGAGATCAAGACCTGGAACCTGATCGACAACCCGTTCGACAACGTCACGGCCCAGAAGGTCACCGTTCACACCATCGACTTCAGCTACCTCGTCACCCACACCAAGACCACCTTCGACCCCGATCCCACGACCCCATCACCTGCTACCGGCGTAACCCTGGCCAGTCAGGTGCTGGCCACCACAACCCCTGATCAGCTCTACGGCTCATCCACCAGTGCCGACTGGATCAGCCGCGGCCTACCCGCTCCGAATTCCCTGGATGCGTACACAGCGCCCGGCACCCCCGGCAACCGCTACAGCGGCACCGAGATGCTCGGGGCCCTCACCGCCCTCAAGGATCTGCTCGCCAACGACCTGGCCACCTTGACCCCCAACACGCTCACCTACGTGGGCCTGATCACCGACGGCCGGCCGGAGCGCCGTCCCTGGTGGGACAACCGGCCGGAGTACGGCCAGGGCTGGAGCGGCGTCAACGTGGCCCTCCCCACGGACGCCGACCTGGGCGGCGGCGATCCGATCACCAGCTCGGGCCTGCGTTACACCAGCGCCGGCACGCCGATCAAGGTGCCCAATGCCGCCGGCGTGGACATCTGGGGGGCCAACCAGACGCAGCTCAACGCTGCCCTCAATGCCACCGCCGCCAAATCCGATCCCGGCAATCTCGGTGTATTCGCCGTCGGCATGGGGGATGGGGGCATCTCCAACTGGAGCGCCATCTACTCCGACCTGTTCGGCAACCAGACCTTCCAGTCCAACGGCACCTGGAACTACAAGACCTTCACCCCCCCCACCATCCCGCCGCTCTACAACATCTGAGCGCGGCCGCTACGGCGCCAGCGCACCAGCACCGCCCCGAGCAACAGCAGCACCAGGGGCCCATCCCCCCAGCGGTCGTAGGGCGTCAAAGCCGTGAGCGGTTCAAGGACCATCACCCCCGTGCGGGCGCGGCCGGGGCCGAGGCGGGAGCGCACCTGCCCCCGGGCATCCACCAGCAACGAGGGCCCTGTGTTGGCGGAGCTCACCAACCAGCGGCCGGTCTCGATCGCCCGCTGCCGGGCCAGGGCCTCGAACTGCTGCTGCAACTGCAGGGGGTAGGGATCGAGATTGGCGCTGGCCAGCAACCAGCCGGCTCCGCCCCGCACCGCCGAGGCCAGGGCCGCCCCGTCGCTGAGCTCGTAGCAGATGGCCACGGCGATGCCCGGGCCTGGGTCCCGGCCATCGGCCATCAGCAGCCGCGAAGGGGGACCCGGCTCCACACCACCCACGGCGGAGAGGCCGGCCGAGCGCCACCATCCCGCCCAGGGCACCCACTCCCCCAGGGGCACCAGGCGGTGCTTGTCGATCCAGCGGTCCGGCTGCCGGGATCCGGGGGAGAACCCCAGCAAGCTGCTCCTCAGTTGCTCGCCGTCGTAGCGGAAGCCGCCGCCGAGCACCTCCACCGTCGAAGCCAGCGGCAGGGGCTGGCCCACCGCCAGGGCCCCCTCCGGCAACAGCAGCGCATCGGCTTGCCGCCCCACGGCCTCCCGCTGGGCCGCCGCCAGCAGATGCAACAGCCGTTCCTGCTGCGCTGGCTGGAACTTCTCCCGGGTGGGGATGGCGGGCTGCAGCACCAACAGGCGCAGGGGGCTCCCGGCGCGGCCCGCCCCAGGGGACTGGGCCGCCGCCAGGGCCAGGGCGCCGCTGAGATGCAGGCCCAACACCAGGGCCAACGCCGCCGCCCAGGGACGACGGGCCGCCCCCTGGGGGCCCAGGGTCTGGGCCAGGGCCCAGCCGATCAACAGCTGGGCCGCCACCACCAGGGCGGATCCCCCCAGGGCACCCAGGCCCGCCAGGGCGGGATCCCCCGGCAACGCCGAGCCCCCCAGACCGATCCAGAACAGGGGGCCCTTCGCCAGCAGGGTCTCCCCCAGCCCCCAGAGCAGGGAGGTGATCAGGGCGGTGCTGAACCGCTCGGCCCCCAGCCGGGCCCCCAGGGCGCTCCAGGCCGCCACCAGCAGCCCCGCCAGCAGGCCGCAACCAAGCCACAGTGCGACGCAAAGCGGCAGGCTGAGGGGAGCGGGCACCCCCACCCAGGTGAGGGGATGGAGCC
>JBAXME010000039.1:0-24349 GCA_037134455.1 Synechococcaceae cyanobacterium ELA445
CCCCCATCACCGCCCCGATCCGTTCCCCCCACCAGTTCCTCTCGGCGGCCAGGAGCTCCAATCCCTCCAGACCCGGGAAGGCCAAGGGGGGCGCCTGGCGCAGTACGGCGCCGAAGGCCCCATCGATGGCCCCGGCCTCCACCTCGATGCCATGGGCTGCGGCCACGGCGGCGTAGGTGGTGCCCACCGAAGCGCGCAGCCCGATCAGGGTGCCCATGGCATCGAACAGCAGTCCTTGGAGCGGGACGGCCATCAGCGGCTCAGGTCAGCGACCCAGCCTGCCGCCACCTTGAGCTGGTGGGGCAGCCCCGGCAGGCGGGCCAGGTAGGCCACTTGGCGTAGGCGAAAGGCGGCCGGCCCCGAGAGGGTGAGCCCCATGCCGGTGAGGCTGGCTTCGCCGATGCCCAGGCTGATCATCTCGCCCAGGTCCTTCCAGAGGAACGATTCCAGTGGTTCCTCCGCCAGCGAATGGAGCAGGTTGCGTGCCAGCAGATCGGCCTGCTGGAAGGCCACCTGGGCCGTGCTGGGCAAGGGGGTTCCCTCCCCATCGCGCACCAGGGCTCCGTCGCCGAGGGCGAAGACATCCTCCAGGCCGTTGACCCTCAGTTCCCCATCACAGACCAGTCGGCCGCCGCTGCCCAGGGGTGGGGCGGGCTGGATCGGGGGCAGGGCGGCGGAGACTCCCGCGGCCCAGACCACCCCATCCACCCGAAGGGTTTCCTGACGGGCGTCAGCGTTCTCTTCGTTGGGATGGCTCAGTTGCAGGCTCTCCGCCTCGATCGCGGTCACCCGGGTGTGGGTGCGCAGGCGCACATCCCGCCGTTGCAGGGCGGTGTGGGCCTGGTCCCGGTTGAAGGCCCGGCCACCGGGTAGCAGCTCCCCCCCCTGCTCGATCAGTTCCACCACCGCCGCCCCATCCAGCAGGTCGGCCAGCTTGCAGGCCAGTTCCACGCCGGTGGGACCCCCGCCGATCACCGCCAGTCTTTGCAAGGGCTTGGCTTCCCGGCGCAGCCGTTGCACCAACGCCTGGAGCCGTTCCACATCGGCGAGGGTTCGGAAGCCCAGACCATGCTCCGCCACACCGCTCACGCCGTAGCTCTCGCGCTGGCCACCGGTGGCCAGCACCAGCTGGCCGTAGGCGATCTGCCGTCCCCGGGAGGTGAGGAGCCGATGGCTGGTGGCGTCCACGGAGGCCACCCGCTCCCGCAGCCAGGCCACCCCCCGGCCCGCCAGCAGCTCGTCGTAGCGCGGGGCGATTTCCCAGCTGCGCAGTTCGCCGCTCAGCAGTTCGTAGAGCAGCGGCAGAAAGAGGAACCGTTCGTTCGGCTCGATCAACAGGATCGGTGGGTGCTGCCGGCGCTCGGCCAGGGCCAGGGCGGTGTAGAGGCCGCCGAAGCCGCCACCGGCGATCACCACCAGGGCATCGTTGGCCGCCACGGGAACCCTGCGTCAGATCCGAACCCTAACCAGCAGGAAGGTCTTAGGAAGATCGATCGCTTCGATGACGTTGTCGCGGCGTGGTTGGGGGCCGGTGGGCGGGGGCCTTCAGGCGGCTCAGGGGGGAGAATGGCTGCATGACCCTGCTCGCCGGAGTTCAGCTGCCGACCGATCGACGGGACCAGCCGATCGATGCCGACGCCGTTCGGACCCTGCTGCAGCCGGCGGCGGCGTTGGAGCGCCTGCGCTGGGGTCTCGACACGTTTGGCGAAGGGTTTGCCCTCACCACCAGCTTCGGTATTCAGTCCGCGGTCTTGTTGCACATGGTCAGTCAGCTCAGCGACCGCATTCCGGTGCTGTGGGTCGACACGGGTTACCTGCCGGAGGAGACCTACCGCTACGCGGACGCCCTCTGCCGCCAGCTGCCCCTGAATCTGCAGGTGCTGCAGTCCCCCATCAGCCCGGCCCGCATGGAGGCCCTGCATGGACGACTGTGGGAAACGGGCCAGGTGGATGATCTGAGCCTCTACCACCAGATCCGCAAGGTGGAACCCCTCGACCGGGGGCTCACGGACCTGCGGGTCCGCTGTTGGGCCAGTGGTGTGCGGGGCCGCCAGACCGACCACCGCCAGGCGATGTCGGTGCTGGATCCCGTGCGCGAGCGCTGGTCGCTGCGCCCCCTGTTGGAGTGGACCAGTCGCGACGTCTACTACTACCTGCAGGAGCACAATCTGCCCGCCCACCCCCTGTTCGAGCAGGGCTACAGCACCGTGGGCGATTGGCATTCCAGCGCCCCCGACGATGGCAGCGGTTCCGCCCGCTCCACCCGCTTCGGCGGCCTCAAGCAGGAATGCGGCATCCATCTGCCGGGGTTGTCAGGCGAGGGGATCTAGGTGGTGTCGGCCGCCGGCCGCTGGTTGCTGATCGGCAACAGCCGCTGGCACTGGGCCGAGGGGCACCCCAAGGGCGGCGATCTGCGCTACTGGCACGAAGTGCCGCCCCCCACGGGGCTTCCCGGCAGTGGTGGATCCCCTGCTGACTTCACGGAACTCCAGGCCTGGGCCGCCGTGGGCCCCGTCGAGGAGGCCTGGGGCCTGCCGGCGCAGCGGCGGCTTGAGGGATCCGTGGTGCCCCTGCGGTCCCTGCCCCCCTGGCTGGGCATCGACCGGGCCCTGGCGGGCTGGGGCGCCTGGCGCCGGCAGGGGGCGTCGGAGCAGGGGGGTGCCGTGCTGGTGGCCGATGCGGGCACCGTTCTCAGCCTCACCCGGGTGGATGGCCGCGGCCAATTCCAGGGTGGGCGGCTGCTGGCGGGCGTGGCCCTGCAGTTGCGGGCCATGGCCCAGGGCACCGCAGCGCTGCCGGATCGGTCTCAGCGGCCTGAGCTGCTGGCGGCCGTGGAGCCCTGGCCAGCAGAAACGGCTTCAGCCATGGCCAGCGGCGTGGTGCATGGGCTGGCGGCGACCCTGTTGGAGGTGTGCCGGGAGCTAGAGGCGGGCCCCGAGCCTCCCACCCTCTGGCTCACCGGCGGGGATGCCCACCTGCTGGCTCCCCTGCTGGCGGAGGCGGCCCTGCCCCTGCGCCTGGCCCCAGAACTGGTGCTGGAGGCCCTGGTGGAGCTCAGCTCAAACCCAGGTCGGTGAGGATCTCATCGGCCTGGGTCTCCGTGTTGACCTTGCGGTAGATCGTCTCGAGGGTGCCGTCGGCGGCCACCACGAAGGTGTGGCGCAGGATGCCCATGTACTCCTTGCCCATGAACTTCTTGAGTCCGTAGCTCCCGTAGGCGCTGGCCACCGGGAAGGGATCGGCCTCGGAGAGCAGCGTGAAGGGCAGCTCGTACTTGTTGATGAACTTGATGTGGCTGGCGGCCGAGTCCTTGCTGATGCCCAGGACGGCGATGCCGTGCTTTTTGAACTGCGACCACTGGTCGCGGAAGTTGCAGGCCTCCTTGGTGCAGCCCGTGGTGTCGTCCTTGGGATAGAAGTAGATCACCACCCGCTGACCCTTGAACGAGGCGAGGGAAACGGGGGTGCCGTTCTGGTCCGGCAGGGTGAAATCGGGGGCGGGATCGCCGATCTGGAGCGTCATCGCTCACGGGAGCAACATGGGGGGAGCCTAAGGCGAGTGTGGAACGTGCGGCCGAGGCTCTGGCTCCATGGGTTCCAGGGCCGTCCTGAGGATCTGGATCAGTTGACGGCCCAGGAGCGCAGCTGGTGCCTCGATCTACCGGAAGCCCCCCGAGGTCGCTACGGGGCCACACGGGCACTGGTGCGCCGCCTGCTGGCCCCCGCGCTGGGGTGCGGTCCCCTGGATGTGCCCCTCCACAGTCCACCGGGCCAGCCGCCGCGCCTGGAGAGGGACCTGGGGTGGATCAGTCTTTCCCACAGCGGCGACCATCTTCTGCTGGCCTGGTCGCCCCGCCCCATCGGGGTGGACCTGGAGGCCTCGGAGCGGCCCCTGCTGGCCCGAGCCCTGGTGGACCGCTTCTTCCCCCCGGAGGAGCGGCGGCAGCTGCAGGGTCTGGAAGGGGCGGAACTGCGACGGGCCGTGCTGGAGAGCTGGGTGCTCAAAGAGGCCGCCATCAAGTGGCGCAGCGGCAGCCTGGCCGCAGATCTGCGTTACTGGAACTGGGATCATCGGCGGCGCCTGCTGATGGATCTGCGGTGCCAGCAGGCCGCCCCCCACCGCTGTGAGCTGCGTCGAAGCTGGCTGTGCGCGGCAGTGGGGGAAGCGGTTGACCGCATCGAGTGGGGTTAGGGTCCGCCCCTCGCCTCAGCCTCCCTTCGGTCCTCGGTCCGGTGTTCCGACTCCCCCTCCGACTCACCGTGCTCACCCTGCTGGGCCTGCTGGGCGTGGCTGGATTGATCGGCCTGTCGCTCCAGCCGCCCTTGGCCAGCCGCACCGGTGAGGCCACCAACCGCCTGCTGGCGGATTTGGAGGCCCAGGAGGCCCTCCAGGACAGCCGTGAGAGGGCAGCCGTCACCTTGGACCGGTTCGTGGGCGGCGAGATCACCCGCTACGTATGGGGCGGTTTCACCCCCTATCTGGATGTGATCGGGCTGGAGCCCCCCGACGACCTGGCCCCGAAGGTGGTGGAAGGCGACAGCAGCATCGAACTGCGACTGTCCCCCGCCGAGGGGAGGGAGCTCTACGTCGGCAGGGTGGAGGCCTTCGATGGTGCTCCCCGTGCCGTGACCTGCCGGGGGGAGGGCACCCCGGGGGCCTTCCAACGCAGCTCGGGCCGGCTGCGCTGTCCCGAGGGCTGGACGGAACTGGAGCGCCCCAAGCGCCGCAAGGGGTGAAGCGACCGGGGGCCTGCAGCACCCTTGTCCCCCGTCTACGGAGGAGGGCCATGGCGTTTGTCAACCGAATGGATGCATTTGTCGCGGTTGGGTGTTGCTTTCTGGATGCAAACGGAAGACTTGCAAAAATTTTGTCAAGTGTTAGTCGCGCGTCTAAGTTTGGAGTGACGTCTCACTTCGCCACCCCCGTGTTCAAGCGTCTTTCCGCGGCTCTGATGATCGGAGCCTCCCTGACTGCCCTTGGCCTGCCGGCCTCAGCGGCTGTCCAAAACGGCCTGCCCGTCCGCTGGAACTCCGGCGGTGCCGTGTGGTCCACCAACATGGACGCCTTCAAGACCTTCATCAGCACCGGTGAAGTCACCGACCGTGCCCTGGGCGAAGGCATCTCCCGCTCCGGCTGGACCGCCAGCGAACTGCGCAGTGGCCTGTCCAAGACCTACAGCGTGGATCTGGTGTCCGTCTCGAACTTCCTTTACTCCGACGCCGGAGTGAAGTTCCTCAAGACCCAATCGCGCAGCTACTTCCCCTACTGGTCGATGAGCAGCTACGCGGTGCAGGGCCTGCGCAGCGCCATTCTGCTTGCCGCACGGGATGGCTCCATCTCCTCCGCCGAGATCATGGCCAGCCTGCCGGTCGACTACCGCCTGGCCCACACCTGCAACACCTACGACGGCAAGCAGAACGTCTGCGCGGAAGGCAAGTGCGTCGGTGAGGCCCAGTGCACCTCCCTGCTCAGCTGGTACGTCTTCCTGCCGGCCTGCATCCAGGCCAACCAGGTGGCCACCGCAGCGGGGATCACCCGTTCGGCCCCCGAGCCGGCCCCCTCCGCTGCCCCCGCTCCCGCCGCTGAGGCCATCCGCGGCCTCTGGTGAGCTCGGCCTCCTCTGGCCCCCTTGAGCCCCGGCTTGCCGGGGCTTTTTTCATGGCGGCTCCGTGGGTAGCAGCCGTGCGATCAGCAGCCGATGCTCCAGCCGCTGGGGCAGGGCCTGGCCGCGCCGGGCCAGGAACTCCTGGCGCAAGGCCTCGCTCTCGGAGGCGCCAAGGGCCTGCTCCAGGTACAGCCGGTAGGGGGCCGAGGGCTCGAACCACCGGGTGATCACCGCTTCGCCCAACTCCAGGGTCAGGGGCTCGATCCAACTCCGTGGCTCCCATCGCCAGCCCCGTTGCTGGAGCCCGCGCTCCACACCATCCAGATCAGGGGCTGACCGCAGCCAGGTCGGCTCCTTCAGGGCCAGGGGTTCGAGGCGTTGCGCCAACGCTTGATCGCCGGAGGCGCCTTGCTGCCGCATCAGCTCCGCCAGGGCGCCGGCGGGCCCCAGTTGCGGCTGGCTGAACAGCAACCGCAGCTCTGCCCCAGGGCTGGCCAGGCGCGACAGGCCATCGAGCCAGCCCTCCACTTCCTCGGCCCTGCAGGCCCGCCAGGGGTGGCGGGCGGCGATGCGCTCAAACCTTTCGCCGGCTTCCAGTTGGGCCTGCAGCCCCTCCGGGGTATCGCTCGGGGCCCACACCAGCCGGGGGCGGCGCAGGCCATCGAGCACCTCCAGCTGGGCCTGGAGCCGCTCCAAATCGGCGGCTGCCCCCACCTGAAGCACCACGCCCCCCTCCGGCGCGCTCTCCAGCGGATCAAGGGCCCAGAGCAGGGAGCGGGCCTCCAGGATCAAGGTGCGATCGGTGCGTCGCCAGGCCGCGTCTTGCCAGAGCCGTTGTCGCAGGGCATCCAGACGCTCCCCTTCAGCCCCCAGTTGTCGCCGCAACCAGCGCTGCAGGGCTGGATCCTCCGGTCCGCTGCTCAGGGCTGTGAAGGCGTCCCCTTCCGCCTCGCTCTCCGCCGCCGCCGCCAGCTGGGCGGCCCGCCGCTGCTGCAGCCGCAGCCGGCGCTCCCCTTCCCAGCCGGCCCGTCCCGGCTGCCAAAGCACCTCGCCCTGGAGTGTGGAGGGAAGGTACTGCTGGGCCACCCAGTGCTCGGCGTAGGCGTGGGGGTAGCGGTAGCCCACCCCGTCGCCGAAGGCCGCCCCATCGCGGCTGGCATCGCGCAGGTGCGAGGGCACCTCCTGGCGGTCGGCCTCCTCCACCAGCTTGAGGGCGTCGAAGAAACCCAGCAGGCTGTTGCTCTTCTCGGTGCCCGCCAGGTAAAGGGCCGCCTGGGCCAGGGGGTAGAGCCCCTCGGGGAGCCCCACCCGCTCGAAGGCGGCCGCGCAGGCCTCCACCACCACCATCGCCTGGGGGTCGGCCAGGCCCACGTCTTCCCCGGCGGAGATCAGCATGCGCCGGAACAGGAAGCGGGGGTTCTCGCCCGCCTTCACCATGCGCGCCAGCCAGAACAGGGCCGCATCCGGATCAGAGCCCCGCAGCGACTTGATGAAGGCGCTGATGGTGTCGAAATGGGCGTCGCCTTGCTTGTCGTAGAGCACCGCTCGCTGCTGGATCGACTCCTCGGCGATGGCCAGATCGATGCGGATCACCCCATCGGCGCCGCCATCGGTGGTCTCCACCGCCAGCTCCAGGGCGTTGAGCAGGCTGCGGGCATCGCCGCCGGCCACGTGCAGCAGGTGGGCTGAAGCTTCCTCACTGATCTCCACCCGGCGGTCGCCGTAGCCCTGATCCGGATCCTTCAGGGCCCGCTCCAGCAGCTGGCGCAGGTGATGGGGTTCCAGGGGCTGCAGCCGGAACAGGCGTGAGCGGCTCACCAGCGCCTTGTTCACTTCGAAAAAGGGGTTCTCGGTGGTGGCGCCGATCAGGGTGACGGTGCCGTTCTCCACCCAGGGCAGCAGGGCGTCCTGCTGGGCACTGTTGAAGCGGTGCACCTCGTCGATGAACAGCAGGGTGCGCAGGCCGTGGTGCCCCAGCCGTTGCCGGGCCGCGTCCACCTCGGTGCGCAGGTCCTTCACCCCGGCCAGCACCGCATTAAGGCTGCTGAAGTGGGCCCTGGTGGTGCCGGCAATGATCCGGGCCAGGGTGGTCTTGCCCACCCCCGGCGGCCCGTGGAGGATCAGGTTGCCCACCCGGTCGGCGGCGATCGCCCGACGCAGCAGTCGCCCAGGGCCGAGGATGTCCTCCTGGCCGGCGAATTCCTCGAGGCTGCGGGGGCGCAGCCGATCTGCCAGGGGGGCGACCCTGGCCCGGTTCCTGACCTCTTGGTGGGCGAACAGGTCGTGACCGGAGGGAGCGCTCATCGGGGCGACCGGGGCTGGGGCTCCCAGGTTGCAAACGCTAGACGGACGAGCAGACTCAATCGAACTTTGACCATGCCCGTGTCGCGTCGTTTCGCCTTTGGCCTGGGCGCCGTCGGCCTGCTTCTCCCCCTGGTGGGGTGTGGCCAGCCCGCTGCGGCCCCCCCAAGGATCCTGCCGGTGAGCAGCCAGGCGGCCGGCCCCGGCCGCTTCAGCGACAACGTCGACACGATCAGCACCCTGGAATCCGAAACGCTGGTGCAGCTGGCGGCCCAGGCCGGTGGCCGCATCCTGCGGTTGAACGTGGCCCAGGGGGATCGGGTGAAGCGGGGCCAGCAGCTGCTGGTGCTTGACCAGGTGCAGGTGGGGGCCTCGGTGGCCAGCCTGCAGGCCCAGTTGGAGAAGGACAAGCTCAACTACGAACGCTTCGAGTTCCTGGCGGCCCAGGGGGCGGCCAGTGCCCTGCAGCGGGATGAGCTGCGGGCGGCCTATCTCTCCTCTCGGCAGGCCTTGATCTCGCGGCAGGCGGACCTGGCCTTCCGCGACCTGCGCTCCCCGATCGACGGGGTGATCAGCGATCTGAAGGTGAAGGCCGGTGATGTGATCCAGGCCGGCCAGGAGCTCACCAAGGTGGTGCGCAACGATCGCCTGCAGGCGCGCATCGACGTGCCAGCGATTTACTCCAGCCGGGTACGGACGGGCCAGGAGGTGGTGCTGCAGGATCCAGCCACCGCCCGCACCCTGGCCACCGGCCAGGTGGATTCGATCGATCCCAATGTCAATGCCGGCACCCAGTCGCTGCTTGTGAAGGCCGGGTTCCCCAATCCCCAGGAGCTGTTGCGCAACGGCCTGCGGGTGCGCACGCGGCTGGTGCTCAATCGCAGCGACCAGCTTTCGGTGCCGTTTGCGGCGGTGATCCAGTCGTCGGGCCAGAGTTTTGTGTTCACCCTGGGTTCCCTGGCCGATCTGGAGCGCACCCGCCCCAACCCGGCGGTGCTTCAGGCAGCCAAGGCGGTGCCGGCCGGCACCCGCTTCGCGCTGCAGGTGCCCGTTCAGCTCGGTCCCCTGCAGGACAACCGCTATCCCGTCCTTCGGGGGCTATCTGCCGGCACCCCCGTGATCACCACCAACCTGCTCAACCTGCGCCACGGCTCGCCGGTGGCGGCCAATTAAGAGCGCACCCGCACGATGTCCCCCTCCAATAACTTCATCGTCCGGCCGGTGCTCACCGTGGTGTGCAGCCTGCTGATCGTGTTCGCCGGGCTGATCGCGATCCCGCTGCTGCCGGTTGAGAACCTGCCCGACATCGCACCGCCCACCGTGCGGGTCACGGCCCGGTACAACGGCGCCGATGCCCTGAGTGTGGAGCAGGGGGTCACCTCCGTGCTGGAGCAGCAGATCAACGGCGTCCAGAACATGGAGTTCCTCAGCTCCAACAGTTCCGCTGACGGCACCAGCGCCATCACCGTGTCGTTTGCCAGCGGCACCGATGGCGACATCAACCAGGTGAATGTGCAGAACCGGGTGGCCCTGGCCCAACCGCAACTCCCCGAAGAAGTGCGCCAATCGGGCGTGGTGGTCAACCAGGCCTCCACCTCGATCCTGCTGGTGGCCAACTTCGTGAGCGAAGACCCCGCCAACCCCTACAGCATCGAGACGATCAGCGGCCTGCTGGATCAGAACCTCACCGACGCCCTGCGCCGGGTGCGGGGTGTGGGTGACATCGCCTACTTCGGCAACCGCAAGCTGGCGATCCGCCTCTGGCTCGACCCCGACCGGCTGGCCGCCAACAAGCTCACCTCCTCGGACGTGGTGGCAGCCCTGAGCTCCCAGAACCGCCTGGTGCCCGCCGGCCGGGTGGGCGGGGCGCCGGCCCCCGACGGGCAGAAGTTCACCTTCACGGTGCAGTTGCAGGGCCGACTGGGCACCACCGAGGAGTTCGAGCACCTGATTCTGCGCACCACCCCGGATGGGGGCCTGATCCGCCTCAGCGATGTGGGCCGTGTCGAACTGGGGGGTGAAAGCTTTGACGTAGAGGCCAGCGACCTGCGCGCCGTGCCATCGGTGGGTCTGGCGGTGTATCAGCTCAGCGGAAGCAACGCCCTGGAGGTGTCCAACGGCGTCAAGGAGGTGCTCGACACCTTCGTGGCCACCCTGCCGCCAGGCATCAAGAAGGAAATCATTTACGACAACACCGACTTCATCAACGCCTCGATCGAGGGGGTGACCGGTTCCCTGCGCGACGCCGTGCTGTTGGTGGTGCTGATCCTGTTCCTGTTCCTGCAGGACTGGAAGGCTACCTTGGTGCCGGGGATTGCCATTCCGGTGGCCCTGGTGGGCACCTTCGCGTTCGTGAAGGCCTTTGGTTTTTCGCTCAACCAGCTCACCCTGTTCGGGTTGGTGCTGGCCACGGGGTTGGTGGTGGACGATGCCATCACCGTGATCGAGGACACGTCCACCAAGAAGAAGGAGGGGCTCTCGGCCCTGGCGGCGGCCAAGGCCACCATGAATGAGTTGTTCGGAGCGGTGATCGCCACTTCGCTGGTGTTGTTCGCCGTGTTTTTGCCGGTGCTCTTTTTCCCCGGCGCCACCGGCACGATCTACAAGCAGTTCGCCGCCACGATCCTCTTTTCGGTGGCGATCTCCACCTTCAACGCCCTCACCTTCTCGCCGATGTTGTCGGCCCTGCTGCTGGCCCGCGAGAGCGCGCCGCCGACCCGCCGGGTCTATGCCATCGGCGGTGTGGTGATCGGGGCCCTCTATGGCCTGCTCAGGAGCGGAAGCCTCACCAGGCCCCTGCCGATGGTGCTGTTCGGCCTGCTGGGCCTGGCCCTGGGCTGGTTCACCCCGGCGATCTTCAGGGGGTTCAACCGTTTCTATGGCGGCTTTGAAGAGCGCTACAACGGTGCTCTGGCCTGGGTTCTGGGCCGCCGCAAGCTGGTGATGGCTCTGTTGCTGGGGGGCGTGGTGCTCACCGGCGTGGCGTTCAATGCCATCCCGTCGGGCTTCGTGCCGGTGGAGGATCAGGGTTATGCCATCGGCTTCGTGCAGGCCCCCGATGGCACCTCGGTGGAGAACACCCGCCGGATCAATGGGCGCGTGGCCGAGATCCTGCGCAGCGAGAGCGACATCAGTTCGGCGGCGATCTTCAGCGGCGCCAGCCTCGATGGCAATGCCCCCAACCGGGGCCTGTTCTTCTTCGGCACCAAGAACTGGGACTACCGCGGCGATCAGAATCAATCGGTGAACGCGATCGTGGAGCGGCTCAACCGCAAGTTCGCGGCGATTGACGGCGCCCGGGTGTTCGTGGTGGAGCCCCCCTCCATCCCCGGTTATGGAGCCTCCGGCGGCTTTGAGTTCCAGTTGCTGGACCAGAGCGGTGGGGCCCTCACACTGCCCCAGTTCTCCGGGGTGGCGGCCCAGCTGATGGCCAAGGCGAATCAGGCGCGGCCCCATGGCAGGCCGCTGTTCAGCCGCGTCTTCACCCAGTTCAGCGCCGAATCGCCCCAGCTGTCCGTCAGCGTCGACCGGGACCGGCTCGCCTCCCTTGGCCTCGACTACGGCCAGGCCATGCGCACCTTCAGCTTCTACTTCGGTGGGGCCTACGTGAATGACACCTTCCAGGAGGGCCGGGTGCGGCGGGTGTTCGTTCAGGCGGATGCCCCCTTCCGGGCCACGCCGGAGCGGCTGCGCTCCCTCTACGTCACCAACAGCCGGGGCGAACCCGTCTCCCTCGGGGAGGTGTTCACGGTGGAGGCGGTCACGGGACCCTCGATCATTCCCCGCTTCAACCTCTTCCGTGCCATCCGGGTGGAGGGCTCGGCGGCCCCGGGGCGTAGTTCGGGCCAGGCGATCAAGGGCATCCTGGGGCTGTTCAAGAGCCTCGATGTGCCAGGCATCGGTTACGACTGGACCGGCATCGCCCGGGAGGAGGTGAACGCCGGCGCCCTGGCGGTGGTGATCTTCGCCCTCGGGATTCTGGTGGTCTATCTGGTGCTGGCGGCCCAGTACGAGAGCTACAGCGATCCCCTGATCATCCTGATGACCGTGCCCACCGCCATGCTCGGGGCCCTGGCGTTCCTGGGGGCCAGGGGTTACGAGCTCAACATCTACGCCCAGGTGGGCCTGGTGATGCTCATCGGTCTGGCGGCCAAGAACGGGATCCTGATCGTGGACCTGGCGAACCAGCGCATGGGGGCCGGGGCCAGCGCCCTGGAGGCGGCCCGGGAAGCGGCCCGCTCCCGCCTGCGGCCCATCATCATGACGGCCATCTCCTCGTTGTTCGGCTTTCTGCCGCTGGTGCTGGCGGATGGGGCCGGGGCCCGCAGCCAGGCCTCCCTCGGCACGGTGGTGTTTGGTGGTCTGCTGGTGGCCACGGTGCTGTCGCTGCTGGTGGTGCCGGTGTTCTATGTGGTGGTCAAGCAGCTCGTGCCACCTCCTTCCGCGCTGCCGGAGGAGGCCCCTGAGGCTGGGGCGATCGAGGGGACTGCCCCCTGATGGCGCCCCAAGCCCCGATGCGGCCTCGCCGGATTCTTGTGGCCGGGGTGGTCGGCGCCGTTCTGGGCGCTTCGCTGGCCTTGATGCTGCACGCAGTGGTCACCCACACGCCGGTGGAGGTGAGTCCTCGCACCTTCGCCCTCTATTTCACGATCTTCAGCGCCTTCGGGGCCGTGGCTGGGCTCACCCTGGAAGCCGTGCGGCAGTTGCAGGTGCGCAATCCCGACCCTGCCTACCACCGCTACCCGCGCACCTCTCCCCAAGCCCCCCCGCGCCACAACCCCGATCGGCCCAGCTCACCTGGGGCGTCATCCGATGTCGGCTAACGTCCAAAAACGCAGGCCTTCCTTTCCTTCCGTGAGCAAACCAGCGGCTGCGCTGCTTCCCCTGCTCCTGCTGGCCGGCTGTGGTGGCAGTAAGCCTCCAGCCCAATCCCTGCTGACCGTCCAGACCCAGGTGCTGGCTGAGCGCTCCTTCGCCCCGGGAATCGACGTGGTGAGCAAGCTGGAGTCGATCAGCAACGTGCTGCTGAAACCGGAAACCGACGGCCGGGTGGTGAAGATCCTTGCCAGCCAGGGGCAGCGGGTGAAAGCCGGCCAGCACATCCTGGTGCTCGACAACGTTCAGCCCAGCGCCCAGGCGAACGCCAGCAAGGCCGAGGCCGCCACTGATCGCATTAACGCCGAGCGCTACATCTTCCTCAACAACCAGGGGGCGGTCTCCAACAAAGATCGCGATGCTTACATCACTAAGTCGATCCAATCCAGCGACCAGGCCAAGGCCGACAAGGCCACGCTGGGCTATTCATTTGTGAAGGCGCCGATCGACGGCATCCTGGGGGACCTCAGCAGCGTCAAGCTCGGCGATTTCGTGCAGAAGGGCCAATCGATCACCGGTGTGGTCGACAACAGCAGCCTCTGGACCCGCATGGATGTGCCCTCCACCCAGTTGGGGCTTGTGGCAGTGGGTCAGCGGGTGTTGCTCACCTCCCAGGGCACGCCGAAGGTGACCGCCGAGGGGCGTGTGGTCTTCATCTCCCCCTACTTCGCCCCCAGCACCCCCACCAATCCCAATCCGCCCAATTCGCTGCTGGTGAAGGCGGAATTCCCCAACCTCACCGGCAAGCTCAAAAACGGCCTGCTGGTGACCAACCGGATCATCACCGCCGAAACCTCAACGTTGGCGGTGCCGGTGCAGGCGGTCACCATGCAGGCGTCCCAGCCCTTTGTCTACAAGGTGGTGCCGATCCAGTCGATCCTTTCGCGGCTGAAGGCCTCCACCCAGGTGCCCGCGGCCCAGAAGCAAAAGTTGGAGGCCATGGCCGCCAAGAACCCCCAGCAGCCGGTGGTGGTGCAGGTGGCCGTCCAGCTGGGCACCCTCGAGGACAACTATTTCCCCCTGGTCACGGGCCTCAGCGCCGGAGACCGCCTGGTGGTGAGCAACACCGCCCTGCTGCGAAGCGGCATGCCCGTGCTTGAAGCCCCCGCGGGCAGCCGCGCCGGGAGCTGAGGCCAAGCCATGTCCCTCTCCGACAATTTCATCAAGCGGCCGGTCCTCACCACTGTCTGCAGCATCCTGATCGTGCTGGTGGGGCTGATCGCCATTCCCACCCTCTCGGTGGACAACCTTCCCAATATCGCGCCGCCCCTGGTGCAGGTCACCGCCTCTTACGGCGGCGCCAACTCGATCGTGACTGAACAGTCGGTCACCAATCCGCTTGAGCAACAGATCAACGGTGTGCCCGGGGCCTCCTACATCGCCTCCACCAGCACCATGCAGGGGGCGAGCACGATCAGCGTTTACTTCAACGAAGGCACCGATATCAATATTGACCAGGTGAATGTGCAGAACCGGGTTTCCCTGGCGATGCCGCAATTGCCCCAGCAGGTGCAGGCCACCGGTGTTTCGGTGCAGCAGTCCACCCCCTCCATCCTGCTGGCCTACCAGGTGGGCTCCACCGACGGCCAGTTCGATGCGCCCTACCTCAATGGCCTGATTTACGAAGAGCTCTACTACCAACTGGGCCGGGTGCCCGGGGTGGCCAATGTGAACCTGCTGGGGGGATCCAATCCCGCCTTCTGGCTGTTCATCGACGCCAACAAGGTCACCGCCAACGGCCTCACTTCCAACGACATCGTCAATGCGGTCAAAAGCCAGAACACGGTGGCCATCGGTGGTTTGATCGGTGGCCCTCCGGCGGGTGGCAAGCAGGCCTATGCCTACCCGCTGCTGGTGCGCAACAACGGCAACCTGGTGTCGGTCGATGACCTCAACAACCTGATCGTGGGGCGCACCTCCGCGGGCAATCTGCTGCGGCTCAAGGATGTGGGGGAAGCCACCTATGGCTTCAACACCTTCAGCCAGGTGGCGGTCGATAAGCACGGCAATCCCTGTATCACCGTGGCGGTGTTCCAAACACCCGAAAGCAATGCCCTCGATGTGTCCGAAGGCGTGGTGGAGGTGATGAACCAATTCGCCGCCGGCGTGCCCTCGGGGGTCACGGTGGATCAGATTTACAACATTGGCCAGTTCATCGAATCGGCCGTGGAGGGGGTGGTGGACGCCCTCGGTCTGGCGATCATCCTGGTGCTGCTGATCCTGTTTCTCTTCCTGCAGGACTGGCGGGCCACGGTGGTGCCGAGCCTGGCGATTCCCATTTCCCTGGTGGGTACTTTTGCCTTCGTGAAGGTGTTCGGCTTTTCGATCAACCAACTCACCCTGTTGGGGCTGGTGCTGGCCACGGGCCTGGTGGTGGATGACGCCATCGTCGTGATTGAGGCGGTGTCGAAGAACCTTGAGAAGGGCATGAAGGCCCGCGATGCCGCGATCGAATGCATGGGCGAGTTGATCGGGGCCCTGATTGCCACCGCTCTTGTGCTGATGGCCGTGTTCGTGCCGGTGGCCTTCTATCCGGGCGGCATCGGCATCATTTACAAGCAGTTCGCGCTCACGATTGCCTTCTCGATCGCGATCTCGGCCTTCAATGCCCTCACCTTCTCCCCCATGCTCTCGGGCCTGATCCTGGGGGGGACCAAGCCGCCGCCGCCCAAGGGGCCCCTGTGGATCGCCCTGGGGGTGGTGGTGGGCCTGGCCTTTGGCCGTTTCAGCGGCGTGGGTGGCGGTTGGATCTACTTGCTCTGCGCGGCGCTGGGCGCCTTGATCGGCGCCAATCTGCCCTGGATTTTTGATCGCTTCAACGTCTTCTTCGCCAAGGTGGAGCGCGGCTACTCCTCCCTGGTGGCCACCTTGATCCGCCGGCGGAAGCTGATCCTGGTGGGCCTTGGTGGCGGCATCGTGCTCACGGCCATCGCCTTTACCAGTCTGCCCTCGGCCTTCATCCCTGACGAGGATCAGGGCTACGGCGTCGGCTTCTTCCAGCTCCAGAACGGGGCCTCCTTGAGCCTCACCCAGAGCACCGCCCAGGAGGTGGCCAAGGTGTTGGACGGGGAGGAGCAGATCGTGGCCGGCACCGTGGTGAGTGGCTACGGGTTCAATGGCTCCAGCCCCGATCAGGGGGTGTTCTTCTTCGGTCTCAGGCCCCTCGAGGAGCGCTCGGCCGCTGACGCCTCCGCGAATGCGGTGGTGGCGAGGCTCAACACCAAACTTACCAAGATCAGCAGCGGCTTTGCCCGGGCCGGGCTGCCGCCCGCCATTCCCGGCTTCTCCTCCCAGGGGGGCTTCTACTTTCAGTTCAACGACCTCAGCAACGGCGGCTACTCGTTCACCGAGCTCGCCCAGTTGGCGACCAAGCTCACCAGCACCGCCACGGCAACGGGCTTCTTCAGCTCCGTCTACACCCAGTTCATCCCCAGTGCCCCGGCCTTCGAGCTCACGATCGATCGCGACATCCTCGGGGCCCTCAACGTCGACTTCGCCGAGGCGATGAGCACCATCGGCATCCTGGCCGGTAGCAACTTCGCCAACCTCACCTATGAGAACGGCCAGGTGCGCAATATTTACGTGCAATCCCAGGCGGCCAACCGCAGCAAGATTCAGGACGTGGAGGGCTACTACGTGCGCTCCAACGACAACAATCTGGTGCCCGTTTCCGAGTTCGCCAAGGTGACCCTCACCAGTGCCCCGCCGGTGATCAGCCACTACAACCTCTACCGAACCGTTCTCGTGCAGGGTGCCGAGGCGGTGGGCAAGAGCTCCGGCCAGGCCCTCGACAAGATTCAGGCGGTGTTCAACCGCCTGAATTTCAACAACATCAGCTATGCCTTCACCGGTCTTGCGGCCCTCCAACTCTCGGCCGGCTCCGCCAGTGTGCTGGTCTTCGGTCTTGGGATTCTGGTGGTCTACCTGGTGCTTTCGGCCCAGTACGAGAGCTACGTGACGCCGGTGATCATCCTGATGACCGTGCCCTTGGCCATGCTTGGGGCCCTGGTGTTTCTGGCGATCCGCTCCATCGACCTGAACATCTATGCCCAGGTGGGCCTGGTCACCCTGATCGGCCTGGCGGCCAAGAACGGCATCCTGATCGTGGAAGTGGCGGAGCAGCACATGAAGGCCGGCATGACAGCGGCGGAGGCGGCGATTGCCTCGGCCGAATCGCGGCTGCGGCCGATTCTGATGACGGCCATTGCGGCCCTGGCGGGTTTCATGCCCCTGGTGGTGGCCCATTCAGCCGGCGCGCAGAGCCAGCAATCCCTCGGTACGGTGATCTTTGGCGGCCTGCTGGTGGCCACGGTGCTGTCGCTGGGGGTGGTGCCCCCCTTCTACGTGGTGATCAAGGGGCTCGAGGCGCGCTGGTTTGATGAGCAGCCCGAGGGTCAGCAGGCCTGAGCGGCCATCCCGCCAGCAACGATCAGGTGATCACCGTGGGCCGCTCCATCCCCGTGCGGCTGCGAATCTCGGCCAGTTGGTCGATGGCGCTGATCAGATCCGCCAGGGCCACCTGGGGATCCTGGCCCAGGTCGCCGCTGGGGGGCACGTAGCTCTCCAAGTAAACCCGCAGGGTGGCGCCCTGGGTGCCGGTGCCGGAGAGGCGCAGCACCACCCGGCTGCCGTCGTCGAGCAGGAGGCGCAGGCCCTGGCCGGTGGTGATCGAGCCGTCCACCGGATCGGTGTAGGCGAAGTCGTCGGCGGTGGCGATTGTGCGGCCGGCGAAGGCTTGGCCCACCAGCTCCGGCAACATCGCCTTGATCCGGTCGTAGAGGCCGTGGGCGGCCTCGCTGGCAATGGCTTCGTAGTCGTGGCGGGAGTAGTAATGGCGGCCGAAACGGCTCCAGTGTTCCGCCATCACTTCGGCCACCGAGCAGTTCCGGACCGCCAGGATGTTGAGCCAGAAGAGCACCGCCCAAAGGCCGTCCTTCTCGCGGATGTGGTCGCTGCCGGTGCCGAAGCTCTCTTCGCCGCAGAGGGTGATGCGGCCGGCATCGAGCAGGTTGCCGAAGAACTTCCAGCCCGTGGGTGTTTCGTAGCAGGCGATCCCGAGCTCGGTGGCCACCACATCCACCGCGGCGCTAGTGGGCATCGATCGCGCTACGCCGGCCAGCCCCTCGGCGTAACCAGGCACCAGGGTGGCGTTGGCGGTGAGCACCGCCAGGCTGTCGCTGGGGTTCACGAAGCAGGCGCGGCCCAGGATCATGTTGCGGTCGCCGTCGCCATCGCAGGCGGCGCCGAAGGCATAGGCGTTGCCCTGCAGCAGCAGCTCCGCCAGCTCATGGGCATAGGTGAGGTTGGGGTCGGGGTGACCGCCGCCGAAATCCTCCAGGGGTGTGCCGTTGCGCACGGTGCCGGCCGGGGCGCCGAGCAGGCCTTCCAGCAGGCGGCTGGCATAGGGGCCGGTCACGGCGTGCATGGCATCGAAGGCCACGGCGAAATCGCCCTTGAGCAGGGCCGCGATGCGATCAAAGTCGAACAGCTTCTGCATCAGGGCCACGTAGTCGTCGACTCCGTCGACCACCTCCACCACCAGCTCGCCCAGCCGCTGCTCGCCGGGGGCCTCCAGGTTCAGCGGGGCTGCATCGACGATCCGGTAGCCATCGAGGCTTTTTGTGGCGGCAAACACCGCATCGGTGAGGGATTCGGGTGCGGGGCCACCGTTGGCGCCGTTGATCTTCACGCCGAAGTCGCCGTCGGGGCCGCCGGGATTGTGGCTGGCTGAAAGGATGATGCCCGCGATGGCGCCGCGGCTGCGGATCAGATTCGAGGCGGCCGGGGTGGAGAGGATGCCGCCGGTGGTGGTGACCAGCCGGGCCACGCCATGGGCCGCCGCCATGCGGGCGATCACGTCGATGGCGTGGAGGTTGCCGAAGCGGCCATCGCCGCCTACCACCAGGGTGCCGCCGGCCACGCCGGGGATCACCCGCAGCGAGGCCTCGATGAAGCTTTCGAGGTAGTGGGGAGTCTGGAATTGACGGCTGCTCTTGCGCAGCCCCGAGGTGCCGGGCTTCTGGTCGGTGAAGGGCTGGGGCAGGGCGACGCTGCGCACCATCGGAAGGCTTCCGGGGGCACCAACTTAGCCCCGTAGCCTGTGCTCGCCCTGGCTAGGTTGAAGCCAGCCAAAGGGATCGATTGCATGGACGCCAAGCTGGCCATGGCTCTGGCGATGTTGGCGGCGGTGGTGCCGCTGGGGGCGCAGGCTGTGCAGGGGGGAGCCAAGGCTTACCCCTACGACCAGGCCGTCGCCTCGGGCCTCAAGGCCGCCCACGCCGTTCTCGGCCATACGGGCACGGAGAGTTGCCTGCGGGGCAAGCTCACCAACGCCATGCTCGGCCTCTCCGCCAGCTGCGAGGCCAGCGGCCAACGGAACCCCCTCTGCCAACTGGCCGATCAGGCCGCCGTGATCACCGGCCTCTGGACCGTGGCGTCGATGGAGGAAACGGCCCGCAAGGTGATCGACCTGGCTAGCCCTGAGGCGGCAAGGAAGCCCTAGGCCTTGCCCTATTTCAGGCCGAAACCGAAGCCCTTGGGTTTCTCTGGGGTGCCCGGGGCAGGTTTGGTCACGAGGGGTTTGAGCGTGGGCTTGCAGACGTTCAGAAGCCTCTCTGCCGTTTTGCTCAATGCATCCCTTCGCTCGTAGGTGTTCGAGGGGGCCACCACCGACTTCTGGCGGATGTCCCAGAGGTCGTCCTTGCAGCTGACCGAAAGCAGGGGGTTGTCCAGCAGGCCATCGGAAAGCTTGCGGGAGGCTGCGCAGATGTCTGTCCCGTTGTCACGGGAGCACTCGATGGCCGTGAGCTGCACCTTGCGCAGGGTGTCGGTGCTGGGGAACTCGGGCTCGGGGGGCGGGGGGGCGGCGGAGGCAGGCAGGTGGATCCAGGGAAGCAGGGCCGCGGCGATCAGGCCAAGGGCAGGTGCGCAGGCGGCAGGCCGAACCATGGAAGCAGCGCATGATCCACCCATCATCGCCCCGACGGCATCTGGGGCAGTGGTTTTGGCAGTTGCCTCAGCTGACCACTGCCGCAGGCCCTTTTCATTCGGGCCCGTTTTCGTTCCAACCGTGGGGTGATCCCGAGTTCCGCCCCCCGCCAGAGCCGCCCGAATTCCCGCTCGAAATGGGCCGCCACCTCCGGGGAGTGGATCAGCAGCAGGGTCTCGTCGTTGCCGTGGGCTGCCGAGGGGCTCCAGTTGAAGCTGCCCGTGATCACCGTGCGGTGATCGATCACGGCGAACTTGTGGTGCAGCTTGTCGCCCCTGGCCAGCCGCGGCGTGCCCACCCCATCGATCGCAGAGGCCCAGGGCTTGTTGCCGGCTTCGATCCCGCAGGTGCGGTCCGGCAGGCTGACGCCGAGCAGATCCAGCACTTCCGAGAAGGACCGATTGGCAAAGCCTGGGTCCGCCAGCAGGCGGATCCGCACCCCCAGGCCATGGAGGTGGGCAAAGGCATCGGCGAGGTTCTGGGCAGAGAAGACGAACAGGGCCAGATCCACCCGCTGGCGGGCCCGGCGGAGGCTCTGCTCCAGCACCAGCAGGCCGTTGCGGGGATCGCTGGGGCTGTGGGGCGCGAACAGCACATCGACATCGGTGCCCTGCACGCTCACCCTCTGGAGCCCTGGCTCGCCCTTGGCCAGGCCAAAGCGACTGTCGGCTGTTCCCATGGGGCCATCGCCCCACATGCGCTCGAACTCCGCCGCGAACAGGCCCGCCAGGGCAGCGCTCTCCATGCGCAGCAGGTGGTTCACGTTGCCGCGGGTGCTGGGATCGTCCGGGTCCCCATGGATGCAGGAGGGGGTGAAGTTCGCTGAGCCAGTCACCACCACCTGCCGATCGGCGATCAGGAACTTGTGGTGCATCAGACCGCTGCCGGCGCTGCCGTCGGCCGTGTCGTCAATCACGGGCACGTTGCCCCTCCGCAGGATCAGCACCGCATCGCCCCGCTCACGCTCCCCGTTGCTGAGCACGCCGTCATGGTTGCTGTCGGCCAGTGCCCGCAGTTGCTGCTGGCGCAGCCGCTGGTGGGCGTTCAGATCGAGCTCGTGTTCTTCGCTCCAGGGTTGGCTGTAAGTGTTTTCAAGAATCACCTGCACCCGCACCCCTTGCCGCTGCTTCTCCACCACGGCCCGCGCCACCTCGGGCAGGGACAGCTCCTGCACGGCGATCAGCAGCTCCCTGTGGGCGCCCCGGATGGCGCGCAGCAACAGGGCTTCGAGATCATCGCCCGGTCGTAGCTGGTGGGTGATGGGGCTGCGGTAGCTGGTCTCCGCCCGTTGGTTGAAGGCCATCTCGAATCCCCGGGGCAGGGGAAGTTCGGGAGGCGCCGCCCCCACAAGGCGGGCCGCGGGGGTGCATCCCCCCAGCAGCAGCAAGCCCAAGGCCAGGCCCATGCGGACGGTCGGGCGACAGAGCAATCCACCCATGGACGAGGAGACAACTGGGGATCCCGTTCAGGGTTCCCAGGGGCGCTCAGGTGGGCCAGGCGCTGCTCAGTCGTGGCCTGGCATTTCCGAACTGCTCAGCATCAGGGTGAACCAGAGGCAGCTCACCACCACTGCGACCGTGACCGCCGTGGGGATCCCCCCATGGGCAATCACAAGGGGGACTGCCAGGGGCAGGGTGAGGGCACCCGCGAGGGGGGTGATGGCCACCAGCAGGCGTTTGGGATTCAGAACCACTCCGCCACTGCCTGGCTGCTGGGGTTGCTGTTGTCTTCGGGCGTGGTCCGTTCAAACGAGAGGGTGATGTTGCGCTTCTGTTCACCGTCGGCGGCGATGGCCTGGATCGGATACACCTGTTGGCCATCCCGGAAGGGCACCTGAATGCGGAAGGTGCCGTCGCTGGAGAGGGGCACCTCCTCCTCCCCGATCAACAGCCGGGCCGAGGGGTCAGTGGCGCCGTAGACGATCAGCTCGGCATCGGCCACCAGCCAGAAGGCCCGTTGGCGGGGGGCCACACCGCCCGCACCTGACTCATTGCGACCACTGGCCCAGAGGCCGATGCCCGAGGGATTGAGGCCGACGCCCCCCACGGTGCCAACGCCCTCTTCTTCCAGTTCATGGAAGGCCTCCGAACCGCGGCCGAAACGCTTCCAGCGCACCGTGGCCGTCTGGTAAAGCCGCTCGTGGAGGTTGTTGTAGCCGGCGTCGTCCACCGGGCTGGGGAGGGGAGTGGACCCAGCGGAGCCAGGATTGGCTTCCAGAGTGAAGGGTACGAACTGGTCGAGGATCTGCTCGCTGGGATGGAGGGCGGGCACCCTGGCCACCGAGGAGGTGGCGAGGCAGAACCAACCGCCGGCTGGTTGGCGATAGCCCAGTTCCACCCTGTAGTCACGGTCGCTCAGGGGCACCGGGAGATACCACTCCGTGGCATGGGCATCCACCGGAACTTCCTGGAGAGTGTGGGGGTGGGTTGCGCCCCCCTCAAGCCCGGTCACATCGGCCAGGCGCAGGCAGAGCTGGGTGGCTCCTGAGCGGAGGGCTTTTTGCCGATCCGGTTCGGAAATCTCCCAGAACACAAAGGCCCATTGGGGATCACGGGGCAGGAAAACCACCCGGGTTTCGGCCGTGGGCCGGGGGGCAGGCAGGAGGTCGGCCTCGATCGTGCGCAGGGATTGGGCCCCCTCGGGTGCGCCCGCCGCTGCCGGGGCGTTGGGATTGCGGGTGCTGATCGCCTCCACCAGTTCGTCCTTCGACTTGCGGCTGTAGAGGCTCACCCCCAGATCACTGGCGAGTTGGCGAAGTTGCCGAAGGGTCAAGCGCGCCAGTGATGAAAGAGCTTGGCTCACGGCCTCTCCTGATTCTGATTGGGATCAGTTTGCAGGCCTTTCCCTGGATCGGAGGCCGGTCAGCCGAAAAGGTCAGCATCCACTGACGGCCTCGGGATCACGCGGACGCAAAAAAAACGGCGGAGATTTCTCCGCCGTTGGTGCCACCAAAGGGGTGGTTGTGGGGTTGGGTTCAGCGGCCGATGCTGCGGTAAGGAACCTTGGCGAGGTAGTCGATGCCGGCGATGCTGGCGGCGTTGCCCTGGTTGCGCATGGCCGGCAGGGCGCGGACCCAGGCGAGGTAATCCTCTGGGTAGCCACCGCGGCGCTGGCCAGCGCGGGCGGGGAAAGCCTTGGCGCTGCCGGTGTAGACGATCTGGGGGAACCCGAAGATGCCGCGGTAGTAGGCGTCGTAGCGGGGGGTGGTGATGTTGAACGGGGTCTCGCCCAGGACACGGGAACCCACCACCCGGTTGCGGTGGTAAGGAACCGTGTCGTAGCCGAAGTTGTCGAGGTACTCCTGGCTATCGAGGATCTGATCCACGGCGCCCCTGACCCCCTTGGTCATGATCACGGCCGACCAGGCGATCTCCTCGGCCTGGCTGTAGACCGGGCGGCCCAGCAGCTTCTCCACCAGGTGACGGGCCACCCGGTAGTTGTTGTTGAGGTTGTAGAAGCTGCGGGTGAAGGTGTCGGAGAGCGTCAGGGAGCGGATGAAGTCCCGCACGGTGATCTGGCCGTCGCGTAGCTGGCTCTCCAGGGTTTGGTCGCGGTCAACCTTGAAAGCGTGGAAAAAGAGCTGGCGGTAGGCCGACTCGATCACGAAGTTCTGATCGTCGCGGCTGAGCACCTTGTCGAGGGCCACGGCCTTGGGATCTTCGTCCGAGCCAACCCGCAACGGCGCGACCCGGGAGTTCTGCGTTGTGGGCGCGTACTTCAGAAGGGGAAGGGCCACTCGTGTATCGGCATCCGTCGCCAGTGATCGTAGAAGTGCCCCTCAGGGGCTCCTGCCGCCCGCTGGGCAGGACTCACAGTCCGTAACGTTTGCGACCGCTGCTTGAGCCGTTACCAGCCAAAGGTGGAGAGGGCTCCATCCCCGCTGCGGGCCGCGGGCTCGGCCGGCTCGGAGGGGCCTTCCTGCCAGCGGGTCTCGATGCAGAACGAGGCAGTGTTGGAGAGGCCTTCGACGGTGCTGGTGCGCAGGCGCACGTCGGGACCGGCGAAGGCGAACCGTTCGAGGGAACTCATGGTTTCGTAGTCGGTGCTCAGCAGCAGGTCATCCCTTTCGTCCATGCGGAAGTGGCCAGCCACTGGCGCTGTTTCCGCATAGCCCCGGTCCCGCAGCAGCAGGCCGGAGCGCCCCCGCTCATCGTTGGGGATCAGGCCGAAGACCGATTCCCCCTCGTGGGACTCCCCCTCCTTGTCCCAGGCCATGGAACCGTTCCAGCGCACCTGGCAGCCCCCCACCAGTCCGGCCGGATCCTGCTGGTGCTGCTCGGCGATGGCCCGCAGGCGCGGATCCTCCGCGCTCACCTCCACCACCTCGATCAGGGAGCCCCCTGGCTCAGCGCTGCGGTAGAGGAGGTGATGGCTGCTGCGCTGGGAGCGCCAGCGACCGCAGCTGAGGCGGAAGAAGCTGAGGGCATCCTCGATCGAAAGACTCACGGTGGGGCAGTCGCTGCACCGATGATCGCAAGGCAACGCCCCCCCAGCACCTCGTGGCCACTGGAGCCCTGGCGGCCCTGGCGGCCGCCCTCTGCTGGACCGTCGCCAGCAGCCTCTGGCGACGGCTGCCTACG
>JBAXME010000040.1:0-24163 GCA_037134455.1 Synechococcaceae cyanobacterium ELA445
CCCAGTGGCCGGCGTGGGTTCCCCAGGGGCCGGGGCAGGGGGCGCACCCGCCGGGCTGGTGATCGACTGACCGGGATTGGAAGGTGCGTTAGCGGCCAGATGGCTGTTGTTGAACAGGGGGCTGCTACTCGCCAGAAGGAGGGGGGGGGCTGAAAGGCTGGATGGGGCCGAAGGGCTGGTGGCGGCCGGCGGAAGGCTTGTGCTCACAGGGGTCGACCTCTTGAAGAAGTTTAGCGATTTGACGGAAGGCAGGGCCGCACAGGATGATCTTCGTTTGGCAGAGCGACGGGGATGGCTGTTCCCAAGAAGAAAACCTCCAAGGGCAAGCGCAACCAGCGCCACGCCCACTGGAAGGCAAAGGCCGGAGTGGCCGCCCAGAAGGCCCTCTCGATTGGCAAGGCCGTGCTTAGCGGCCGTGCCCAGGGCTTCGTCTACCCGATCGCCGAGAGCGAAGAAGAGAGCGAAAGCTGAGCCAGGGCGGCTCTCGCTTCCGCACCCGTGCCGCTCCACAGGCAGCGGCGGCGACCATCCAACACCCCTACCCCGGCTGCCGCGTCCAGCAGGGGATCCTGGTAGAGAGGCGGCGGCAACGATCCCAGGCTCGAGCGCACCAGGTCCTTCACCGCCGTGGCCGGGAGTCCCCCATCGGGGCTGCGGTGCCGCTGCTGTGCTTCAGCTTGCAGCCGCCAGCGCAGGGGCAGCGTCCAGCGAACGGGCCTCAGAATCCAAAGCCCATCTAGGGCCCGCGAAAGGGGCTCGTAAGCCTTCAGTTCCCTGTTCCAATGGGGTAGCCAGGCCCATTCAGCGGCGCTGAGATCAAGGTTCGCCGCTTCGGCAAGGGAGGCCAGTCCCGTCGCCGGGCCTGTCTCCGGCAGCGGACGACAGCCCAGCAGCCAGCCCTCCAGCAGGACCGCATCCGCCTTCTGCTCGCTCCATCCACAGCGGTCGCCCTCACCGCCTCGCAGGGTCTTGTCGAAGCGGGGCAGCCGCAGCAGACCCCCTGTCCGCCACGTGGCCAGGGCGGTGGCCAAGGCCCCTGGGTCATGGCTGCCGGGGGGCACCCGCCACACGCCGAAAGGGTTGCCCACCAGCAGTCGCCTGCGTTCCTCCCAGCTCCGGTAGGCGTCATCGATCGAGGCCACCGCCAGCCGCAGCCCCCCCTGGGCGGCCAAGCCCCCCAGCACCTGGGCCAGGGTCGATTTGCCTGCCCCCACGGGCCCGTTGAGGCCGATCACCACGGGGCCCCCGCTGGCCCGGTGCTCCAGCGCCGTGAGCAGGGGCAGCCAGAACCCCTCCACCAGGCTGGGGTGGGCCCGATCCAGGGCCGCCACCGCCTCGGGCTCCCCATCCCGCCGCCACGAGGCCAGCCGCTGGCCCCAGTCCTGGCGCCAGGCCTGGGGATCCGCAACGCCGCAGGACGCCAACAGGGTCGCGGCGGTCAAGAGCCCAATTTGAAGGCTTCCAGCACCACCGCATAGACAAGGCCGATGCGCAGGTTGTCGCAGATCACCCATCCCAGGCCGGGGTCCCCTTTCAACCAGCGGCTGCGGCCCCGGACCACCGCCTCAAGAGCCAGCACCATCACCAGCACCACCATGGGCCGCTGGCCGATCCGTTGCAGGAAGTAGGCGGTCAGGTTGCTGCCGCCATAGATCCCCAGCAGCAGGGCCAGGATCGCCAGGCTTTTATGACGCCAGTTGCCCCTGAGGCCGCCGAAGAGCACACGCCCTAGCTGCCCCTGGGCCTGGCTGAAGCGGGTGGGCTCCACCGGTAGCCGGGTCATGGCGCGGGAACCAGCTGCTCCAGCCAGGAGAGCGTAACCAGCCCTCCGGGGCAAGGCGGCCCCCGCCGCACCCGGCAGGGCAGACCTGGATCCCCCAGACCCTCCAGCACCGCGGCGGCCCCTGCGAAGCGCTGGGCGGGCTCCTCGGCGCTGTCCACACCCAGGGTGACCAGGCAGGCCAGGCCGGCGCCCCGGGCGGCCCCCAGACCGTTGACGGAATCCTCGATGGCCAACACGGCCGTGGCAGCGATGCCCAGCCGGTCAACGGCCAGGAGGTAGGCCTCCGGATCCGGTTTCTTGTGGCGCACGTCCTCGCCGCAGATGGCGAAACTCAGGACGTTCGCCAGATCCCCCAGCAGCTGCCCCCGGAGCACCTGCACCGAGTCCCGGCCACTGGTGGTGACGATTCCCTGGCGCAGTCCCGCCGCGGCGGCCGCCGCCATCAGCCGCCGCACCCCCGGCCGCAACTTCAGTTCACCCGTCTCCATCAGGGCGCGGTAATGGATCTGCTTGCGCCGCACCAGTTCGTCCAACCGGGGCGGATCGGGATCATGGCCCTCCACTTCCCGCAGGAAGACGGCCAGGCGCTCGCGGCCGCCGCTCACCGCCAGCAGGTGCCGGTAGGTGGTCTGGCTCCACTGCCACGGCAGGCCTGCTTCGGCCATGGCGCGGTTGAAGGCCAGCCGATGGCCCCCCTGCTCGGTCTCCGCCAGGGTGCCGTCCACATCCCAGAGCAGCGCCTGCGGGGAACCCTGGGGGGACACAACCTGCATG
This sequence comes from Synechococcaceae cyanobacterium ELA445, assembly GCA_037134455.1. Classification (GTDB taxonomy): domain Bacteria; phylum Cyanobacteriota; class Cyanobacteriia; order PCC-6307; family Cyanobiaceae; genus ATX-6F1. The sequence goes on from JBAXME010000040.1 coordinate 2,558, forward strand.
GATGCAGGCTAGGAGGTGCATGGTGAGCGATCGCCCAGCAGAATGCTGCAGACCCAGTGCCGAGCCGTTGCTCAATTCCCTGCCCGAGCAACGCTGGCACCTGCCTTCCCCCCTCCCGCCTCCCGCGGAGGAGGGGGCCGATGCAGACCCGCTCGCGAGCCATGGGCTACCCGATGAGCTCCTGGCGCTGCTGCGGCGTCGGGGCTTTGACACGGCCGCGTCGATCCAGGAGTTGCTGGATCCCCCGGCCGCCCCTGACGCCGCTGAGCACTTCGCCGATCTGGCCGCGGCGGTGAGCCGGTTGCGGCGGTCCTGCGCCGGGGCCGAGCCAGTGGCCATCTGTGGCGACTACGACGCCGATGGCATGACCAGCACGGCGCTGTTGGTGGGAGTGCTGCAGCGGCTCGGCGCCCGGCCCGTGGCCGCCATCCCCAGCCGCCAGGACGACGGCTACGGCCTCAATGTCGCCATGGTGGAGCGGCTGCATGCCGAGGGGGTGCACCTGCTGGTGACCGTGGACAACGGCATCTCCGCCCGCGATGCCCTCGATCGCGCCCAGGAGCTGGGGGTGGAGGTGATCCTCACCGACCACCACACCCTGCCGGCGGAACATCCCCCCTACCTGGCCCTGCTCCATCCGGCCTGCACCCCGGAGGGTTCCCCCTTTCGGGGGTTGGCCGGGGTGGGCCTGGCCTATGTGCTGGCCCAGGCCCTCTGCCGCGCCCTGGCGCGCCCCGATGCCCTGGCGGTGGCCCTGGATCTCTTCTGCATCGGCACCGTGGCGGATATGGCGCCCCTGCTGGGGGTCAACCGCCGCTGGTTGATGGATGGTCTGCCCCGGCTGGGGGCCAGCCGCCTGCCGGGCCTGCAGGCCCTGGGGCAGCTGGCGGGACTGGAGGATCGCCCCCTCGACGCCGGCGCCGTGGGTTTTCAGCTGGCTCCCCGCATCAATGCCGTCGGGCGGCTGGGGGATCCATCCCTGGTGGTGGAGTTGCTCACCACCGACGACCGGGACCGGGCCCTGGAACTGGCGCGGGAGTGCGAAGCCCTCAACCGCCAACGCCGGGAACTGTGCGAAGCGATCGAAGCCGAGGCGGTGGCCCTGGTGGAGGCCGATGGTCCCCGGCGGCCAGCCTTTCTGCTGCTGGCCCAGGGCCATTGGCACCACGGCGTGATCGGCATCGTGGCGGCCCGGTTGGTGGAGCGCTTCTCCCGCCCGGTGGCCCTGCTGGCCGGCGAGGGCAACGGCCGCCTGCGCTCCTCCGTACGTGCCCCCAAAGGTTTTGCTGTTGATCGGGCGCTCCAGCACTGCGCCGACCTGCTGGAGCGCTTCGGTGGCCACCCTGCGGCCGGGGGCTTCACCGTGCGGGCCGAGCGGGTGGCGGCCCTGCACGAGCGCCTTGACCAGGTGGCGCAGGACTGGCTGCAGGCGCGGGGCGAGGGTCAGCTGGTGGAACCGGAGGCCCACCTGGCCCTGGAGCGAATCACGCCGGAGTTCTGGCGCCAGATGCAACGGCTCGAACCGTTCGGGATCGCCATGGCCGCTCCCCTCTTCTGGAGTGCCCGCTGCCAGGTGGTGGAGCAGCGGACCCTGCGGGGCGGTCACCTGCAGCTGACCCTGGAGCAGGGGGGCAGCCGGTTACGGGCGATTGCCTGGCGGTGGCAGGGCCAGGGCAGCGTGCCGGAGTGGGTGGATGTGGCCTATCGACTGCGTCTGAACCGCTGGCAGGGCCAGGAGTCCCTGCAGCTGGAGCTGGTGGGGCTGCGCTGTAGTGGGCCCGGGGAGGTGTTGCTGCTGCGCCGGGAGCGCACCTATTGGTGTCGGCGCCAGGGCGAGGGTCTGCTGATCCGCAACGATGCTGGGGAGGAACTGCTGCGGCCCTTGCCAGCCACAACGGGTACGGCGCTCACCAAGGACTCCAGGGGTACGGAGGCCGAGGAACACCCCTATATCCTCACGCTGCTGCAGGAAGCTGCGGTCGCCTTGGGCCTGGTCGCCTGATGGCCTTGCCCTTGCCCAAGCTGCTGCGGCTGTTTCTGAGCCTGATCCTGCTGGGGGCGGTTGTGGGCGCCGCCTGCTGGCCCCTGAACCTGATCGACCGGGCCCAGGACTGGCTGCTGCACCAACTCCCGGCCTATAGCGGCCAGGCATGGGGGCCCCAGTCCCTGCTGGTGGTGGCAACCCCGATCGCGCTGATGCCGCTGCTGCTCGCCCTCCAGGCCGGTCCCTGGCGGGAAGGGGCCGGCTCGGGGATACCCCAGACGATCGCCAGCCTCAAGGCCCCCGAGGCGGCCCACCGCTTCATGGCTGTCTCACCCACCCTGCAGCGGGTCCTGCTCTGGACCGTGGCCAGCCTCGGCCTGCTGCCCCTGGGCAGGGAAGGCCCCGTGGTGCACGTGGGTGCCGCTGTCGCCCAGGCCCTCGGCAGCCGCTGGCCCATTCTGGTGCGGGCCCTCTCTCCAGGTGGTCTGCTGGCGATTGGGGCCGGGGCTGGCCTGGCCGGTGGTTTCAACACCCCCTTGATGGGGGTGATGTTCATGGCGGAGGAACTGACCGGCAGGTTCAAGGCCCAACTGATCTGGCCAGCCCTGCTGGTGTGCTCCGGCGCTGCGATGCTCAGCAACCTGGAGGGCCAGCCGATGTTCGCCCTCGGCATCCTCAGTGACCCGGCGATCGAGCTGGGCCAGATGGTCTGGGCCTTGCCGGTGGGACTGGTGGGGGGGCTGCTGGGGGCTGGTTTTTCCCGTTTGCTCTTGGAGACCACCCGTCAGATCCTGCCCCACCTGCGGCAACATCCCCTCCTCTATGGCCTGCTGCTGGGCTGCTTGCTCGCCCTGCTGGGATTCCTCAGCGGCGGCCAAAGCGGCGGTGACGGCGAGGCTTTGATGGAGCAGTTGATCCGCACGGCGGACGAGCCAATGGCCGCTGTGCCGTGGCTGGGACTTCTGCTGGTGAGGCTTCTCGGTCCGGTGCTGTCGTTGGGAGCTGGAATCCCAGGGGGATTGATCGATCCGGCCTTCAGCCTCGGGGCGGTCCTTGGCAAAGGCATGCTGCAGACCTTCGGGGCCGATCCCCGCATGGGCCTGGCCTTGGGGATGGCTGCGGGTCTGGCGGGGGCCACCCAACTACCGGTGATGACGATCGTCTTCGCCGTGCGACTCGCCGGCGACCAGCAGTTGCTGCCAGGAATCGTCCTGGCGGCCACCATCGGGGCGATCAGTAGTCGACGGCTGCTGAGCGAGCCGATCTACCACGCCCTGGCCGATCTTCAGAGCGCGCCGCGGCGGTAGAAGAGGATGAAGATGACTGCGGGACCGGCGAGGGTGATCAGAGCCAGCGCCAGGAAGTTGGAGATCAGGTGGAAGTCGATGCCCATGGTGGTTCGGCTGGGGGGTCTGTTCGATGCAGCCTACGGGTGCCGCCGCAGGGAGCGTTCCCGACCCGCCCACCTCTGTGACGGCTTGTCACAGCCTTCCCGAACGAGGCCATGGCCATGACTCGCCCCGAGAGCTGGACCTGCATCAGCAACTGCGGCGCCTGCTGCCGGCTGGCTCCCCAGGAGCGCCCGGAGGCGCTGGAGGTCCTCGATGAGGACCAGCGGCGCCGTTATCTGGCCATGGTGGGCCCCGATGGCTGGTGCATTCACTACGACAGCGGGGGTCGTCGCTGCCGCATCTATGGGGATCGGCCGGAGTTCTGCCATGTGGGCAACCTGGCGGACCTCTTCGGGGTTCCCCAGGCCGGGGCGGATGCCTTCGCCATCGCCTGTTGCCGCCAGCAGATCCGAAGCACCTATGGCGGCCGTGGCAGGGTGTATCGCAGTTTCGAGCGGGCCATCCAGGGGCGGTGATGGGCGAGGACCTCCAGCCAGCCAGCACTCAGGCGCCCTCCCAGGGGGACCCAGCTGCCGAGTCGGGCAGCCTGGGCCTTACCTCGGCAGGGGGTTGGGGTGCCGTGTTCCTCACCACCGCCACCACGGTCTTCCTGGCGGAACTGGGGGACAAGACCCAGTTGGCCGCCCTGCTGCTCTCAGCCCAGTCCGGGGAGCCGGTGGTGGTGTTCATCGGCGCCTCCCTCGCCTTGGTGTGTTCCAGCCTGGTGGGGGTGCTGCTGGGCCGCTGGCTCGCCGGGCTGATGCCCGCCCACCAGCTGGAGCGGCTGGCCGGCATCTTGATGGTGGGCCTGGGCCTCTGGATCGGCCGCCAGGCGGTGATCAGCCTGATGACCTCCTGAGCCGCCCCAGCTCTCGACCTGCCCCGCCGCCTGATCAGCCAGAACGATGAACCTTTCCCTGCTGGCCTCCACGTTCGTCACCGTTTTTCTGGCGGAGTTGGGCGACAAGACCCAGCTGGCGGTGGTCACCATCAGCGGCACCAGCAACCGGCCGGTGGCGGTGTTCGCCGGTAGCTCCTTTGCCCTGGTGCTCGCGAGCCTGTTGGGGGCCGCGGCCGGTGGCTCTCTCTCCTCCCTGATCCCCGCCGACTCCCTGCAGCTGGCGGCCGCCCTGGGCTTCCTGATCATCGGCGGTCGCTTGATCTGGCGTTCCTCCCAGCCGCAGGAACCCGCGCTTGAAGAAGCTTCCGCACCCCGCGATCCGGCCGATCCCTAGACTCAGCGGTTAAGACACACGACCGCGCGGGCCTCGCTTCACGCCCGGACGGCCGCGATGCCACCGCCTCCACCCCTCCCCCGATGAAGTTCACGGTCGCCGACCTGCTCGACCAGCTCCCCGCCAGCGGTCCGCTGCCGGTCGCCAAGCTGGAGAAGGCCCTTGGCCTGAGCCAGAAGAGCGACAAGGACCAGCTGCGCATCGCCCTGGCGGGTCTCAGCCGGGTGGGGCTGCTGGAGGCTGAAGACGATGAGGTCAGCCGCCGCGAGGACGAAGGCCTGATCGAGGCACGGCTGCGCTGCTCCAGCAAAGGCTTCTGCTTCGCCCTTCGGGATGACGGCGGCGAGGACATCTACATCCGCGACCACCAGCTCAACCACGCCTGGAACGGCGACCGGGTGCTTGTGCGCATCACCCGCGATGGGGGACGGCGCCGTTCGCCCGAGGGGGGCGTTCAGTGCATCCTCCAGCGCAGCACCTCCTCCCTGCTGGCCCAGGTGGAGCAGCAGAACGACCGCCTGGTGGCCGTCCCCCTTGACGATCGCCTGCTAACGGCGGTGGAACTGCCGGCCGACGATGGCGTCCATCTCCATCCCGAGCAGGAGTCGGTGGTGGAGGTGCGCATCGATCGCTATCCGGTGGGCCAGTTCTCTCCCCAGGGGCACGTGGCCCGCAGCCTGGCCATCCATGGCGGCCCTGAGGCGGATCTCGATCTGCTGCTCACCAAGCATGGGCTGCGGGATCGGTCCGCCGCCCCCCGCACCACCCCCAAGGCTCCCCTCGAGAAGGGCCGCACCGACCTGACCCACCTGCCCACCCTGCTGCTCGAGGGCTGGAACGGCGCCGAGGCCCCCCTGCTCCCCGCCGTCTCCCTGGAGGACACCGGCGAGGGCTGGCGCCTGTGGGTGCACGCCCCCTCGGTGGCCGAACGGCTGGCTGCGGGCGGAGCCCTCGACCTCTGGTTGCGCGAACAGGCGGAAGCGCTCTGCGTCGGCCCCCGCTGGCTGCCCCTGTTGCCGGCGGCCCTCACCAAGGCAGCTGCCTTCACCTCCGGCCAGCGCCAGGACGCGTTGTCCGTTGCCCTCGATCTCGACCGGGAAGGTCGGCTGCTCCATTACACCTTCAGCCTCAGCACCATCAGGCCCGATGCCCAGGTGGAACCCAAGGCGCTCGTGGCCCTTGCTGAGCGCAAGCCCAAGGCCCGCACCGTGCCGCCGGCCCTCAAGGCCCTCAAAGATCACCTCGGCCTGCTGGACCAGCTGATCGAGCTGGCAGGTCTGCTGCGGGCCCGCCGCTTGGAGGCGGGCTCCATCGATCTCGATCTACCCATGCCCGCGATCGAGAGCCTCGGCGATCTCGTCACGCCGCCGCCGGATGAAAGCGGTGAGGGCTGGATGGTGGAGCTGCCCTTCAGCCATCCCTTCGCCCTCTTGCGCGAGGTGGTCATTCCCGCCCACCGTGCCCTGGGCCGGCACCTGGCCGCCCTGGAACTTCCAGCGATCTACGCCCTCCAGGAGGCACCGGATCCTGCTGACGTCAACGAAGTGGCCAAGGCCGCCCTGGCCCTGGAGATCCCCCTGGAACTGGCGGCTGACGGCAATGCCACCGCCTCCGAGCTGGCCAGCGTGTTCGCCGCCAGCGCCCGCCGCCGGGTGCTGCAGCAGCAGCTCAAGGAGACCCTGCGCCCCGTTCAGCTCGCCGATGCCCCCGGGGCCAACCACCTGGCCGGCGAGGAGATCGCCTTCGCACCCTGGGCTCTCCCCGGCCTCCACTACGCCGACCTCTGGAATCAGCAGGTGCTCGTGTTGCTCCTGAGCGAGGGCAAGGACCGCCCGTCGGTGCGCCACAAGACCAGGGTGGATCTCGCCTCCGACAGCTGCCATGGGCAGGTGGACTGGCCCCTGCTGCCTCCCAGCGCCCTGACGCCCGTCCAGGAGGCCCGCAGCAGCTCCCTGCTGCACCGCCTCAACGCCCGCTCCCGTTTCGTACAGGAGCTCCAGGCCGATGCCCTGGCCCTGGCCCAGGCGCGACAGGCCGAGCCCCTGGTGGGCCAGGCCCTTGAGGGGGTCATCAGCGGTGTCCAGAGCTATGGCTTCTTCGTCGAGGTGCCCCCTTCCCAGGTGGAAGGGCTGGTGCACGTGAGCTCCCTCAAGGACGACTGGTACGAGTACCGCTCCCGCCAGAACCGTCTGGTGGGCCGCAAGAACCGCCGCACCTACATGTTGGGTGACACGGTGGAGGTGGTGATCCAGAAAGTGGATGTACTCCGTCACCAGATCGATCTGGCGGTGGTCCAGAGCGAAGATGGCTTCGATGGCGGCGAGTCGGAGTCCGCGCCTGCCGACGACGGCGGTGACGAACCTCTGCCCTTGGCCCTCTCAGGGGATTGACCATGGATCCGGTGGTGCTGGCCGTGTCCGGCGCTTCCGCCCAACCCCTGGCCCAGCGGGCCCTGCAGCTGTTGCTCGAGGCGGGTGAAACCGTCGAACTGATCACCAGTAGGGGCGCGATCGGGGTCTGGCAGGCGGAGATGGGGCTGAGGGTGCCCTCGGAACCGGAGGCCCAGCAGCTGTTCTGGCGGGAACGCACCGGCACCGATGGGGGAACCCTGCGCTGCCATCGCTGGAACGACCAGGCGGCCGCCGTCGCCAGTGGCAGTTATCGCACCCGCGGCATGGTGATCCTGCCGGCGAGCATGGGCACCGTGGGCCGCATCGCCTCCGGCGTGGCCCTTGATCTGATCGAGCGGGCCGCCGATGTGCACCTGAAGGAGGGGCGCCCCCTCGTGATCGCCCCCAGGGAACTGCCCTGGAACCTGGTGCACCTGCGCAACCTCACCCGCCTGGCGGAGGCGGGTGCCCGGATTGCTCCTCCCGTTCCCGCCTGGTACCACCAGCCCACCAGCCTTGAGGAGATGGTGGATTTCCTGGTGATCCGGGTGTTCGATTGCCTCGGCTACGACCTCGGTCGCCTCCGCCGTTGGCAGGGTCCCCCCTCCTCTTCCTAACGACCCGTGCCCGTGCTGCGTCGTCTGCTGCTGTTCCCCCTGCTGGCGCCCCTGGCCCTGGTGCTGCTGGTGGGTGTGCTCAATCCAAGGCCTGCTTACCGCTTGCGGTTACTGGTCTGGAGTTCCCCCCCGCTGCCCCTGGGGGTGTGGATCACCCTGGCCGGTGCTGGCGGTGCAGCCCTCAGTGCCGGGGCCACGGCCCTGGCCCTGAGGGGGGCGGGGCCTGTGCTGGGGCGCCGGGTGCGCCAGGAACAGGATCGGGTCAGCTTCGAGGGCCCAACGGCGGCCCCCTCCAGGCCCCGGCCCGCAGCGGCCCCCGAGGCCAGCGCCGCAGCATGGAGTTGGCCGAAGCGGGCGCCCCAGGATCCAGCCCCCACGGTGTCGGTTCCCTTTCGTGTGATTCGCAAAGGAACGGGGGCTCCGGCCCCGGCTAAGGCCCCATCTCCGGGAGGCGTCACCGTTCCATCCCCCACGGCCGCCCCTGCCCCCCTGGGCGATGCGGCGCCGGAGGAGAGCTGGGACAGTCCCGACCAGGACGACTGGTGAGAGGGAGATCCTTCTAAAGTCCGCGCACTCCCTTCCCTGATCCCTGTCGTGAGCGATCCGATCAGCCCTGAGCCCACTCCGGCCGCCAGCCCCGCTGCGGCCAAGCCCGCGGCCGCCACTCCAGCCCCAGCCAAGGCCAAGCCTCCTGCCCCCGAGGACAAGCCCTTCGCTGAGTTCATCCCCAACCTGTTCCTGCCGGCCCTGCGGGAGCGGTTCGCTGCCTCGGGTGGCCCGACCACCGACTTGGTGTTCGAGCAGGGGGCCATGCCGGTGGTGGCCAGCCCCTGCTGGCAGGTGAAGGGAGCTCTGCCGGGCGGGCGGCGTTTCTGGCTGAGCTTTGCCGACGCCGACATCAACGCAGCCAAGACCTTTGCCCTGGCGGAGGGGGGCAGCGAGCCCACCTTGCTCGAATCCTTTCTGGTCGATGAAAAGAAGACCACCCTGGCCCTGCTGGTCTCCCGGGTTGTGTCACGGCTCAACGGCCAGAAGTGGTTGGGCCCCAACTGAAGGGCCCGCCGCCCTTACGATGCACTTTCAGACCTGATGCCCCGTTCCGCGATGGTGCCCCCCGCAGCCACAGCCGAGTCTCCTGCGGAGACCGCCACCTTCAAGGAGCCGGTCAAGGACACGATTCTGACGCCGCGGTTCTACACCACAGACTTCGAGGCCATGGCGGCCATGGACCTGCGGCCCAACGAGGTGGAGCTGGAGGCGATCTGCGAGGAATTCCGCAAGGACTACAACCGCCACCACTTCGTGCGTAACGAAGAGTTCGAGGGGGCGGCCGACAAGCTCGATCCCGAGACCCGCAAGGTCTTCGTGGAGTTCCTGGAGCAGAGCTGCACCTCGGAGTTCTCCGGGTTCCTGCTCTACAAGGAGCTGAGCCGCCGCATCAAGGCCAAGAACCCCCTGCTGGCGGAGTGCTTTGCCCACATGGCCCGCGATGAGGCCCGCCATGCAGGGTTCCTCAACAAGTCGATGGGTGATTTCGGCCTCCAGCTGGATCTGGGCTTCCTCACCGCCAGCAAGGCCTACACCTTCTTCAAACCCAAGTTCATCTTCTACGCCACCTACCTGTCGGAGAAGATCGGCTACTGGCGCTATATCGCCATCTACCGCCACCTGGAGCAACATCCGGAGAGCAAGATCTTCCCGATCTTCAATTTCTTTGAGAACTGGTGCCAGGACGAGAACCGCCATGGCGACTTCTTCGACGCCCTGATGAAGGCCCAGCCGGATACTGTGCGAGGCCTCCAGGCCCGTCTTTGGTGCCGTTTCTTCCTGTTGGCCGTGTTCGCCACCATGTACGTGCGCGATGTGGCCCGCAAGGAGTTCTACGAAGCCCTCGGCCTGGATGCCCGGGAGTACGACAAGGTCGTGATCGCCAAGACCAACGAAACCTCGGCCCGGGTGTTCCCCGTGGTGCTGAACGTCGATCACCCCAAGTTCTACCTGCGTCTTGAGCGGATCGTCACCAACAACGCCTCCCTCAGCGCCGCCGACGCCTCCTCCGCTCCGGCCCCCCTCAAGCTGCTGCGCAAGCTGCCCTTCTGGGCCGCCAATGGCCTCGAGATGGCCAAGCTGTTCCTGACCGCTCCCATCCGCAGCGAGCAGTTCCAGCCGGCTGTCCGCTGACCCCCCTACCCCTTGCCCTCTCCCCTTTGTTGAGCTCCCCTTCGGCTGTCCTGGCGGTCGAGCCCTTCGATTTGTCGTGGCGACCACGGCTGGAAACCCTTTTGGCCGCTGGCCGGGCCGCCGGGGCCGATCTGGTGGAGGTGTTCCTGGAGCGCACCGATTCGGTCGGCGTTCTGGCGGAGCAGGACCGCATCACCAGCGTCAGCCCTGGCCTGGGTCGGGGTGCGGGTCTGCGGGTGTTTCTGGGGGAGCGTGATGGCTTCGTCAGCACCAATGACCTGAGTGATGGAGGGCTGCTTTCGGCCCTGGACCAGGCCCTGGGCATGTTGGGGCTGGAGAGGCTGGCCCAGGCCCGCGGTGATTTCGAAGGTCTGCCCGGCCTGCGGGACTTCGCCCAGGCCAAGGGTGATTGGCTCAGCCGCGTTCCGGACCTGGGGGAATCGGCCGACCGCTTGTTGGAGGGCACCGCCCTGCTGGAGCGCCACGGCCAGCACCTGCAGGTGCGCCGCGGCAGTTACTCCCGTGACTGGCAGGAGGTGTTGGTGGCCGCCAGCGACGGCACCTTCGCCCGTGACATCCGCCTGCACCAGTCGGTGGGGTTGAACGTGCTGGCGGCCGACGGTGACCATCGCGCCAGCTTGGGCCGGCGCTACGGCACCTCCGGCCGTCCCGATGATCTGCGCAGCTGGGATGCGGAGGCGTCCGCCCGTGATCTCTGCGCCAGCACGGGCACCATGCTTTACGCCGATTACGTGGAAGCGGGCCAGTGGCCCGTGGTGCTGGCCAACCGCTTCGGGGGCGTCATCTTCCATGAGGCCTGCGGCCACCTGCTGGAAACCACCCAGGTCGAGCGGGGCACCACCCCCTTCGCCGACCGGGTGGGCGAGTCCATCGCCCACGCCGCCGTGACGGCCATCGATGAGGGCCTCAGTGATGGGGCCTTCGGCAGCCTCTCGATGGACGATGAGGGCATGGAACCCCAGCGCACGGTGCTGATCGAGAACGGGGTGCTGCAGCGCTTCCTCTCCGACCGGGCCGGTGAACGGCGCACGGGCCATGCCCGCACGGGCAGCGGCCGGCGCCAGAGCTATGCCTTCGCGGCGGCCAGCCGCATGCGCAACACCTACATCGCCGCCGGGCCCCACACCCCTGCCGAGTTGATCGCCTCCGTTGACCGGGGTCTCTACTGCAAAACCATGGGCGGAGGCAGCGTCGGCCCCACGGGCCAGTTCAACTTCGCTGTCGAAGAGGGCTACCTGATCGAAAACGGTGAGCTCACCAAGCCCGTGAAGGGGGCCACCCTGATCGGCGAAGCCAAGGAGGTGATGCCCCGCATTTCCATGTGTGCCGACGACCTGGAACTGGCGGCGGGCTTCTGCGGCTCCGTCAGCGGCAGCATCTACGTCACGGTGGGGCAGCCCCACATCAAGGTGGACTCGATCACCGTGGGGGGCCGCTGACCATGGCCACGATTGCCAACCCAACAGCCGACAGCATCGACGCCGGGCGCCTGCGGGGGCGCCTGGAGGACCTGGCCCGGGAGTTGCACGTTCCCCGCTGGGACCTGGGGGCGGCCTGCAGCACCGACACCTCCGTGCAGGTGGATCGGGGCGAGGCCAAGCAGCTCAAGGGGGCCCAGCGCAGTTCCATCACGGTGCGGGTCTGGAACGGCGACGGCCTGGTGGGCATCACCAGCACCTCCGATCTCACGGACGCCGGCCTGGCCCGGGCCCTGGCCAGCGCCAGGGACGCCAGTGCCTACGGCAATGCGGAGGAGACTCCCGCCTTCTCCCCCCTGGCCACCGCCCCACTGACGCCGTTGGACCAGCCCCTCCACGCACCCCAGGGGATCCTCCAGCTGCTGGGCACCCTTAAGGAGGCGGAGCGCGACCTGCTGGGCCGTCATCCCGCCATCACCACCGTCCCCTACAACGGCCTGGCGGAACGCAGCAGCGAGCGCATCTACCTCAACAGTGACGGTGCGAGCCGCCATCAGAAGCTCACCACTGCCAGCGTCTACCTTTACGCCCGTGCCGAGGAGGCGGGCCGCAAACCCCGCAGCAGTGGGGCCGTGCGGCTGGCCTACGGCGCCGATGCCCTTGACGTGGCCGGCTGCATTGACGAAGCGGCCGAGCGCACCATCCGCCACCTCGACTACGCCCCGGTCGAGACGGGCCGCTACACCTGTGTGTTTTCCCCTGAGGCTTTCCTCGATCTGATCGGAGCTTTCAGCAGCCTGTTCAACGCCCGCTCCGTGCTCGACGGCGTCAGCCTGAGCAGCCGCGAGTCGTTGGGGAAACCCCTGACGGTTCCTTTCCTCTCGATCCACGACAACGGCCTCCACCCCGGCAACGTGGGCGCCAGCGCCTTCGATGGCGAGGGCACCCCCACCCGGCGCCTGGCGCTGGTGGAGGGCGGCGTGCTCACGAACTTCCTCCACTCCGAGGCCACGGCCCGCCAGTTCGGCGTGCAGCCCACCGGCCATGCCGGCATGGGCGCCAAGGTGGCGGTGGGCCCCGACTGGTTCGAGATCACGGCCACCCCCGGCAGCGTCGGCGGCCAGGCGGGTCTGGATCGCTTCAACGCCGGTGAGCCGATCGTCTGGATCGATTCGCTCTCGGCCCTGCACGCCGGCGTGAAGGCGAGCCAGGGCTCCTTCTCGCTGCCGTTCGACGGCTGGCTGGTGAGTGGAGGGGAAGCTCGCTCGATCGAGGCCGCCACCGTGGCCGGCGACATCCGCAGCCTGCTGAAGGCGATCGTGGGTTTCGAAGGTGAGGCCAAGGTCACGCCGGATGGCCTCTGCCCGCTGGTGTGGGTAGAAAATCTGTCAGTCACCGGTGAGTCCTGAGGCGCCCTTGACGTCCAGCCCCAGTCCGCGCATCGCCTGGATCTCACCCAGTGACTCCTCCGCGAGCACGCCCTCCTGGCTCGAGGGCGGCGTGCAGCACATCAGCAACCCGGATCAGCTCCTTCAGGGACCCGCGGCCGACGTGATTGTGGTGGACGGCTTCACGGATGCGGGCCCGATTCTCCAGGAGTTGCGCTCGCAGCCGCATGACGGACTGCGCCTGATTTATCTCAACGCTGAAGGCGGCGAACTCGCCGCAGCTCTGGCGGACGGCCCCCTGCCCGATGCGGAGACGGGTCTGATGGAGGCTTGGACCCTCTGGCAGGAACGTCTCAAGCTCTTCAACAGGGGCCGCCCGCCGGAGCAGCTCACAGAGCGACTGCTCTGCTGGCTGTGGCAGCGCCCTAAGGCCACGATCAAGCCCCTTCGTGATCCAGCCGTGCGCGAGATGTACCGCTATCCGCTGGTGGAGGTGCTCGCGGGCGACCGCAGCGTTAGCGCTTGGAGTTTTCTGCAGCAGCTGCGCCAGACGAACCAGCTCGACCCCGGGACTCTGTGCGACCGACTGCGCCAGTGCACCAGCTGCGGTTCCAGCCGGCTCAACTACGTGGATGTGTGTCCGGAGTGCAGGAATCTGGACATCGTGCGCCAGCCCTCCCTGCACTGCTTCGTCTGTGGCCATGTCGGCTCCCAGCAGGACTTTCTGCGCGGAGAGAGCCTGGTGTGCCCGAACTGCCTCACCCAGCTTCGCCACATCGGCAGCGATTACGACCGACCGATGGAGAACTACCGCTGTCGCAGCTGCAGTGCATTCTTCGTGGATGCCGAGGTGGATGTGTACTGCTTCGACTGCAACCACCGCCACGCACCGGAGGAGCTGCGCGTACGAGAAATCCGGCCGTTCCGTCTCAGCGAGGCGGGCAACCTGGCCTGCCGCCAGGGCCTGGGTGACAGCAGCGTGGCGGACGAGTACTTCCGCCGGCTCAAACTGATCAACCAGGCCGACTTCCTTGACCTTCTTAACTGGCAGCTCACCATCGCCCGTCGCTATGGACCGCCGAAGGGACCCACCATGGCCAGTCTGCTGGGCATGAAACTGGAGAACCTTGCTCGCGTGATGGAGGAAGCGGGCGAAGTGATGGCCACCGCCATGCTGGAAAGCCTGATGGAGCGGCTGCAGCAGGTGCTTCGTGATACCGACCGCTGCATGCGCGGGCGCGAGGACGTCCTCTGGATCCTGCTGCCCCAGACACCGGCACAGGGTCTGAAACGACTGCAAGAGCGGCTCGTCGAAGGCCTGGACCAGATGAACGGCAGCACCGAGGTCAGCATCACACTGGGCTTCTTGGGCTGTGTTCTGCCCGAACAGGCCCTCAAGGACGAAGATGCCGCCCTGTTGCTGGCCAGGCTGGCCGGCGAACTCAGCTGAGCTGATCGGAACGAATGGATTCCGCGCTTGAACAGACCATCGACCTGCAGATGCTGTTTGAGCAGCTCCAAGGCCCGGATGGGCTGTGGCGGCTGTTCTGGCTGTTCTTCCCGTTCTTCATCCTGGTTGATCTGCCGCTCGCTCTGATCGTGACGATCGGTGTATTTCGCTGGTGGATACGGGAACGCACTCTGATACCCCTGAAGTCACTTTATCGGCCGCGGGTGTCCTGCATCATCGCCTGTTACAGCGAAGGCATGGTGGTGCATCGAACCCTGAGCAGCCTCTGCGAGCAGACCTACAAGGGAGAGATCGAACTGATTCCGGTTGTTGATGGCGCCACTGCCAATCCTCAGACCATGCAGGCGGTGCGTGAGTTCGATGTTGATTCCTGTCTCTACCCCCACGTCCGGATAAGACCGATTGCCAAATGGAAACGGGGCGGGCGGGTATCAGCACTCAATGCCGGCCTGTCGATGTGCACCGGCGAGATCGTCATGGCCATGGATGCGGACACCTCGTTCGACAACACGATGATGACCTCGATCGTGCGGCATTTCGAGGATCCCAACGTACCGGCGGTGTCCGGCTGTCTGCGCGTGCGCAACACCTGGGCATCACTGACAACCGCCATCCAGTCGATTGAGTATCTGCTCTCGATCCAAACGTTCAAGATCGGCCTGAGTGAATGGAACATGGTCAACAATGTCTCTGGAGCCTTCGGCGCTTTTCGCCGCACCACGCTGGCGAGCATCGGAGGATGGGACACAGGAACAGCAGAAGATCTTGATCTGACCCTGAGAATCAAGGCCTATTTCGGCCGTCAACGCCGGTTGCGGATCCCCTTCGAACCGAGGGCAATCGGACATACCGATGCTCCAACCACGTTCAAGGCCTTCCTGCAGCAACGACTTCGCTGGGATGGTGATCTGTTGTTTATTTACGCTCGCAAGCATCGAGGAAGCTTCTCCCCAGAACTGATGGGGTGGCCGAATTTCCTGATGACAGTAGTCAGCGGCCTTTTCGTTCAGGTGGTGATTCCTTTCATCATCGTGGGATACACGATCATCTGCATCCTGATCCTGCCGTGGGCAACCTTTGTTGCGCTTTCAGTCCTGGTCTATGTGTTCTATCTGGTAGGGATGACCTTGCAGTTTCTGCTCACACTGCTCGTGGTTTCAGAGCGACCCGGCCAGGATGTGCGGCTGCTGCCGCTGCTGCCACTCTTCCCTCTGGCGATGTTTGTGATCCGTTGTTGGAGTGCCGTGGCCATGCTCAATGAATGGTTTCGGCGTGGTCATGAGGAAACGAGCATGGCCCCGTGGTGGGTGCTGCAGCGCGGCAGGCGCTTCTGATGGCCAGATTCTCCATGCTGCTGCTCCGCCAGGTGCTGCCCGCCGCAGTCGCCGCGATGGCCCTGCAGCTACCGGTCTTCGCTGGTGGCCAACCTGGATCCTGGAGCCAGGGAACCTACATCTGGGACAGCAAGTCGCTGCTGGATCCGCAGCAGCGCGAAGGGGAACTGCGCGACCTGCGCCGGGCCGGCATGACCGAGCTGATGGTCGGACTGTCCGGTCCGCAGGTGAAAGCGGGAGCGGTAACCCAGCGCCAGTTGCAGGAGTTGATTGATCGCGCCCATCGCCTTGGCTTCAGAGTGCACTTGCTGCTGGGCGATCCGGAGTGGATCCTCCCCAGTGGGCGGCCCGGTTTGCTGGCGCTGATCCGGCTGAACAGGAACCTGCCCTTCGACGGTCTGCATCTGGATCTGGAGGTGGAGCAACTGGGTTGGCCCGTTCCACCGAAGCGTCTGCGGGACTGGATCGCCACCGTTCAGGCAGCAGCCCAGGTGAGCCCCTGGCCCGTGAACCTCTCCAGCCATCCGCGCTGGTTCGAACCCACCGACACCAAGAATCCCTGCATCCCCTGCGCCATCAGCCCGTCGCAGCGGGTGAGCCTGATGATCTACAACCGCAATCCGCAGCGCTCAGCGGCCCGGGCGTTGGCGATCGCCAGGCGCTGGCCCAATCTGCGCCTGCGCCTGGCCCAGAGCGTGGAACCGGGCCTTGAGCCAGGGCTGAGTTGGCACGGCAGCACGGCTGGCGCACTCGAGCTTCAGGTGCAACGCTGGCGGCAGCAACTGGGTGCCGATGGGGTGGGCGGCATCGACTGGCAGGACTGGCAGGCTTTTCCGGGAAAGCGCTGACCAATGAAGGTGCGCTTTGACAGCAACAAGGAGCTCCGGCCGGATCAGGACAATGGCCTGAAGGTGCTCTACGGGCCCTCCAAGCGCGTGGCCTACCGACTGCGCTGGTATCTGATCCTGGCCCTGGTGCTTTCTCCTCTGGTCTACGTGTTCGGGCGGATCACCCTCGACCTTCTGCGGGTGGAGGTGCCGGCCCAACTCCAGGTGCCGAGCACGGAGATTCGAGCACTGGAGAGCGGCACCATCGCGGACGTGGGGGTGGAAGTGGGCGAGCGGGTCAAGCCCGGTGACCTGTTGCTGCGATTGGACAACCCTGACTGGCGATTGAGGCTGGATCAGTTGCAACCGGCCTCAGTGGACAGCCCGGATGGCCTCGGCAGTTCCGCCACGAGCTTGCAGAACTCCACCGTCAGGCTCCAGGGTCAGGTCGTGGAGCTGTTCAAGGGTCTTCAACGCGAGGGAGCGATCAGTTCGGCGGAATTTTTGCGTTCGGAAGTCGATCTCAACATGCAGCGTCTGGCGCTGCTTGAGCTGGAGCGGCGTTTGCGGCAGGAGCGGTTTCAGGTGGTGGGCGAACCAATCCAGAACCTGAGGGACTTGCGCGAACGTGAGGCGCTGTCGGCGCGGCTCGATCTGCTTGCGCTCCGGGCAGACAACCCGGGACGGGTGTCGGAGCTGCTGGTGAACAAGGGCGAGTCAGTCGGTCCGGGTACCCTGCTGATGCGCATTGAACGGGCGGAGGAGCCCCTCTTATGGATCTACCTCCGACCCCGGGACGCCGAGCTGGCACGCCCAGGCGGATCCGTGGAGGTCCGGATGCCGGACGACAGCTGGTTGAAGGCCCGAATCCTGCAGCAGGCCGACCTGGCCCGGCTGCTGCCGCGGGGGCTGCGTTCCAGCGTCGGAGGGGAGGGCTTGGCCAGCCTCGGCGCTGACGGTCTGGCGCTGCAGTTGCCGGCCCGCTTCGAGAAATCTCTGCCGATTCAGTGGCGGGTGGACCAGCTGCCGGTCAAGGTCCGTTTCCCCAGACCCTGGGGCCTGTGAGGATTCTGTTCTGGGGCACCCCCGCCTACGCGGTGCCCACGCTCGATGCCCTGGTGGCCGCCGGCCATCAACTGGTGGGGGTGGTGACCCAGCCCGACCGGCGCCGGGGCCGGGGGGCGGCCCTGGTGCCCTCGGCCGTTAAGGCCAGGGCCACCGAGCTGGCCCTGCCGGTGTTCACCCCCGGGCGCATCCGGCGGGAGCCCGAACTCCAGGCCCAGCTGGCCGCCCTCGGTGCCGACCTTTCGGTGGTGGTGGCCTTTGGCCAGATTTTGCCGCTTGAGGTGCTGGAGCAGCCGCCCTATGGCTGCTGGAACGGCCATGGCTCGCTGCTGCCCCGCTGGCGTGGCGCGGCGCCGATCCAATGGAGCCTGATCGAAGGCGACCAGGAAACCGGAGTGGGGATCATGGCCATGGAGCAGGGCCTCGACACCGGACCGGTGCTGCTGGAGGGGCGCCTGGCGATTGGCTTGCGGGAGAATGCCATCCAGTTGGGGGAGCGCCTCAGCCTCCTCACCGCCGAGCTGTTCGCGGAGGCCCTGCCGCTGATCGAGGCGGCGGGGCCCGGTCCCGCGGCGCAGCGGCTCCAGCGCCTGGGGGTGCGGCCCCAGGGGGAGGAGGGCCTGTCCCATGCCCGCCTGCTCACCAAAGACGACCGCCGCCTTGATTGGGGTGCCTCCGCCCTGGCGCTGCATCGCCGGGTGATGGGGTTGTACCCGGCGATGGCGACCCAGTGGCGGGGGAAGGGGCTGAAACTGCTGGCCACCGAACCGCTGGTGCGTCGCCTGGCCGACCAGCTCAGCCCCGAGGCCGCCGATCTCAGCCATCGTTGGGGAGTTGCCCCAGGTTCCGAGGGCCCAGCCAGTGGGAACTCCACCGTTCCGGGCACGGTATTGGCGGTGGCGGCGGGGGTGGGGCTGGTGGTGGCCACGGGGGGCTGCCCCCTGCTGTTGCGCAGCGCCCAGCTGGAGGGCAAGGCACCGGTGGAGGGCGCTGGTCTGATCCAGCAGCTGGGGCTGGTTGTGGGGGATCGGCTGGGGCTCAGCCCAGATGGGCCATCACACCCGTGAGGGCGAGGCCGAAGAGCACCACGGCGGCAAACGTGGAAATCAGGAAGCCCGGCGCCCGCTGGGCGGCCGCACGGCCGTAGCCGATGGCATAGGCGATGCGCCCGCCCACCCAGACGAAGCCGAAGGCCGAGGCCATGGTGGGGGCGTTGAACAGGGCCGCGAGCCAGAACACCGGCAGGAAGAACGCCAGCTGCTCCAGGGTGTTCATCTGCACCCGAAGGGCCCGCTCGAAGGCCGGCGGCCCGCTGACGGCGGGGGGGCTCACCTTGTGTTGACCCCGGGCCGCGCCCACCTGCACGGAGGTGCCGAAATAGACGGCCGTGGCCGCCAGGGTGACCAGGGCGGGCAGGGAGTAGGTCTTCAGCAGCTCGGCAGCCATGGCGACGTTGCGGTTGCGGTGTTCAGCTCCGGCCCCGGGGACGGGATTGGCTGGAGGTGGCCTGGCTGCGGGGCGATGAACCGCCCCTGGAGGACCCGCCCCCGGAGGAGCCCCGGCGGGGGCCGCCCTTGCCACGGCCACCGCTGAGGTCGAGGGGGGCGGCCTTATGGATCGTGGGTTCGAAGCCGGGCACCTCCTGGCGGGGCAGGGGGCTGCCGACCAGCCGCTCGATGGCTCGGAGAAGTTCGTGCTCCTCGGCTGCCACCAGGGAGAGGGCATGGCCACTCTGGCCGGCCCGGCCGGTGCGGCCGATGCGGTGCACGTAGTCCTCGGCCACGTTGGGCAGATCCAGGTTGACCACGTGGGGCAACTGGTGGATGTCGATGCCGCGGGCGGCCAGGTCGGTGGCCACCAGCACCCGCACCTCGCCGCTTTTGAAGCCCGCCAGCGCCCGGGTCCGGGCCCCCTGGCTCTTGTTGCCGTGGATGGCGGCGGCGGTCAGCCCCTCGCTGCTGAGCCGGTCGGCCATGCGGTTGGCTCCGTGCTTGGTGCGGGAGAACACCAGCACCTGCTGCCAGTTGTTGCTGCTGATCAGGTGGCTGAGCAGGTCGCCCTTGCGAGCCATGTCGCAGGGGTGCATCACCTGCTCCACCAGGGGCGCCGCCTGGTTTTCCGGCGTGGCCTGGAGCTGCACGGGGTTGTGGAGCAGACCGGTGGCCAGCCGCCGGATCTCACCGGAGAAGGTGGCCGAGAACAGCAGGTTCTGGCGTTTCGGAGGCAGCAGGGACAGGATCTTCTGGATGTCACGGATGAAGCCCATGTCGAGCATGCGGTCGGCTTCATCCAGCACGAGGAATTCGAGCCGATCGAAGCGGATCGCGTTCTGCTGATAGAGGTCCATCAGGCGGCCGGGGGTGGCCACCAGCACATCGGCACCCCGGCGCAGCCGTTGCATCTGGGGGTTGATCTTGACGCCGCCGAAGACCACGTCGGCGCGCAGATCGAGGTGGCGGCCGTAGGCCACCACGCTTTCGGCCACCTGGGCCGCCAGTTCGCGGGTGGGGGTGAGCACCAGGGCCCGCACCTGGTTCTGGCGGGCGAGGGGGCCATGGCGCAGCTTCTCCAGCATCGGCAGGGTGAAGCCCGCTGTCTTGCCGGTGCCGGTCTGGGCTGCTGCCATCACATCGCGGCCCGCCAACACGGCCGGGATGCACTGCAACTGGATGGGGGAAGGCGTGGTGTAGCCCTTCGCTGCCACGGCATCCACCAGGGGCTTGGAGAGCCCGAGCGAGGCGAAATCGGCCGTGGGTTCGGCGGGGGTGGGAATGCGCTCCTGTCCCGGAGCTGGGTTGGTCAGGAGGGTAATGGCATTCTCCGCAGTCTTTGGACCCACCCTAGGGGGGTGCCCTCAGCGGGGGGCGAAGTGGGAACAGCGCTCGCAGGGGCCCTCCGGCAACACGGCGCAGCGCAGCAGCGGCGAGCGGGCGTTGAAACGGCAGCTGGGGTCGCCGATCACCCAGCCGTCGTTCCAGCGGCGGGCATCGGTGGGCCGTTGCTGGGGCTTCACCTGCAGGGCCACCGCCGCCAGCACGTAGCGCCCCTGGTGCAGGCGGTAGCGGTGCTGGCGCTGCAGCACCAGGAAGCTGCGCTCCCCCACCTGCAGCCAGCGGCCCGGATGGGGGACCTCCTCCAATTCGAGGTGCTCCATCAGGCGGTTGCTGCCCGACTGCCGAAGTTCCACTCGCATGGCGATCAGGGGGTGGGGGGAAGGGCGGCGGGTTCGGTGGCCTCCGTTGGGGCCACCGTTTCGGTGAGCTCGGGTTCCGCCGTGCGCTTGGAGAAACCCCACAGGAAAAGAGCGGCCACCAGGGAGAACAACACCCACTCCGGAGGCACGAGGTCTTCGTTGATCAGCCGCACCACCAACCGGATCCCCACCAGGCCCACCGCCAGATAGCCGGCCGGCTCCAGACGGGGGTAGACCTCCAGCCAGCGGATGAACAGACCGGCCGTCAGCCGCAGGGCCAGCACCCCAATCGCGCCCCCCAGCATGACCAGCCAGATGCGGTCGCTGACGGCGATGGCCGCCGCGACGCTGTCGAGGGAGAAGGCCAAGTCGGTGATTCCCAGCGTGATCACGACGCTCCGCAGCCCGTCGGCGCCGGTGAGCGTTTCCGTTGCTCCCGTTTCAGGGCCATCACCTTCCCCTTGTGCGGCAGAAGCCAGGCCCGAGTAACTCAGCCAAAGCAGGTAGACCGCTGCGGCCGCCTGCAGGGGCCAGAAGTTCAGCACCCACTGGGCCACGGCAATCAGGAGCAGCCGGAACACCAGGGCCAGGGCCAGGCCGAGGTTGAGGGCCTGCTTCTGACGTTCCGGCTCCGGCAACCGGCGGGAGATGGCCGCCAGGGCGATGGCGTTGTCGGCGGAGAGCACCGCTTCGAGGGCCACCAGCAGGGGCAGGAGCAGCAGCACCTCGCCCCACTCATCCGCCCGCTCGATCAGGGGTGACAGCGAGGAGATCGACTCCGCTTCCATGGAACCCCGGCGGTCGCCGAAAGAGGCACTCTAGAAACGGAAACCGACTGCCCCCTTTTCGATCATGCAGTGGCAGAACCAACTGGTGCATGCCGAGGCCGGCCGGAGGGTGGTGCAGGCCAGCGCCTGGGAGGGGGACCGCTGCCTCGGCAGCGCCCTGGGGGAAGGGGCGACGGCGGAGGAGGCGGAGGACCGGGCGGTGGAGCGCCTGCAGCGGCGCCTCGGGTCTGGCAGCGCTGCCGTTCCGCCTGCCGTTGGTCCGGTGCGGCCCACCCCATCGCCGTCCCCCCGGCCGGCCTCGGC
>JBAXME010000041.1:0-24046 GCA_037134455.1 Synechococcaceae cyanobacterium ELA445
CCCTTGAGCTGGCACCCCCACCTCTGGCACCCCACCACCCAGGTGGCCAGCGCCGATCCCCCCCTGCGGGCGGTGCGCGGCCGGGGCGCCCTGCTGGAGCTGGACGACGGCCGGCAATTGATCGATGCCATCAGCAGCTGGTGGGTGACCCTCCACGGCCACTGCGAGCCGTCGATCGCCGCGGCCGTGGCGGCCCAGGCCGCTGAGCTGGAGCAGGTGATCTTTGCCAACTTTCGCCATCCCGCCGCCGAACAACTGGCGGAGGCCCTCAGCGCCCGCAGCGGGCTGCAGCGGCTGTTCTTCTCTGACAACGGCTCCACCGCCGTGGAGGTGGCCCTCAAAATCGCCTGGCAGTGGTGGCGCAACCGGGGGGAGGAACGGCGGCGGCTGATCGCCTTCGAGGGGGCTTACCACGGCGACACCGTGGGGGCCATGGCCCTGGGGGCTCGATCCCTGTTCTCCGCCCCCTTCGACGATCTGCTCTTCGACGTGGCCCGGGCCCCCTGGCCCGCCACCTGGTGGGGGGACGACGGTGTGGAAGAGCGGGAGCGGCTGGCGTTGGAGCGGCTGGAGGAGTTGCTCACCACCCCCACGGCGGCCGTGATCCTCGAGCCCCTGGTGCAGGGGGCCTCCGGCATGGCCATGGTGCGTCCCGCCTTCCTCCAGGAGGTGCAGCGGCGGGTGCGCTCGGCCGGTGCCCTGCTGATTGCCGATGAGGTGCTCACGGGCTTCGGGCGCACCGGCAGCCTGTTCGCCTGCCAGAGGGCAGGACTGCAGCCGGATCTGATGGCCCTCTCCAAGGGGCTCACCGGCGGCTTCCTACCCATGGGCGTGACCCTGGCCAGCGAAGCGCTGCATCAGGGATTTGTGGGAACCCGGCCCGGGCTGACCTTCTTCCACGGCCACAGCTTCACCGCCAATCCCCTGGGCTGCGCGGCCGCCCTGGCCAGCCTGGCCCTGCTCGAGGCCACCCCCGGGCGCCACGAGGGCTTCGAGGCCCGCCACCGGCCCCATCTCGAAGCCCTGGCCCAAGCCCCCCTGGTGAGCCATCCCCGCCTGATCGGCACCATCGCCGCCTTCGACCTGACGGTGGATGAGCCGGGCTACCTGAACCCCGTCGGCAGGGCCGTGCAACGGCACGCCCTGGCCGAGGGCGTCTTCCTGCGCCCCCTTGGCCAGGTGATCTACCTGTTGCCACCCCTCTGCATCGACGACGTCCAACTGGAGCGCTGCTATCGGGCAATCCGTGGGGCCCTCGATGGGCTCTAGCTAGGGGCCCGCCAGGATGGCCGCCTCGGCATCGGCCCTCGTGAGGCCATAGGGGAAGCGCCGTTCGCTGACCTGCCCCTGGTCTTGCCAACGCACCACCAAGGAGTCCACCTCCAGTTCAATGCGGGCACTCCATAGGGGCTGATGGAGGTCCCAGAGGCAGGGGTTCTGCTGGTCCTGACGACCTCCCAACTCTCGAAGCCAGTCTTCCAGCGCCGGCAACGGGTGGTGGTAGAGGGGTGTCTGGGAGCTAGGCAGTGGGGTCATTCCCGGCGGCGAGGCCTGGTCGAGGAACAGTCTGCACGGCACCCGCCACCGCCTCCCCTGCCACGGGCTCCAGTTCCACAGCCTCCCCCGGCCACCAGCTGGGCTGGTGGACCCATTCGGCGCCCCGGACCCAGGCCATGCCCACCCCCAGGGCCAGGCTCGCCACCAGGGCCAGGGCCAGCAGCACCAGGGCGAACCACTCGCCGCCGGAAAGGGCCCGTCGCACCGGCAACGGCTTCGGTTCCGTCCGCCGAAGGAACGGAACCGGGGGACGGGGGGCCGCCGGCCGAAAACGGGCGTCGTAGGCCTGGCGCTGCAGGGGATCGGCGAGGGTGCCGTAGGCCTCCTTCAAGCGGCGGAAGCGTTCCTCGGCCTCCGCAGCGGGCAGGCTGGTGGTGTCCGGGTGGTAGCGCTTGCTCAGGGTGCGGAATGCCCGGCGCAACTCCTCCACCGTGGCGGTGGTGGGGAGCTGCAGGAGTTCGTAATGGGTCTGTCCCGGGGGTGGTGGCCCCGTCTGAACCGGCCCCGTGCCCTTGGGTTCTCCGCCTGCCAACGCTGAAGCACCGGGTGTGCGGGATCCTAGAGAGATTCCCACTTCCAGGCAGAGCGGATGAGCGCCGCAGCCGGTCCCGCCCAACCCATCCTTCCCCCCGACCAACTCTGGCAAGCCCTGGGTTGGACGCCCGATGCCGGGCAATTGGAGCAGCTGCAAAGGCTCCAGCAGGAACTGCGCAGCTGGAATGGCCGCCTCAACCTGACCCGGCTGGTGGAAGGCGACGACTACTGGGTGGCCCAGGTGTTTGACAGCCTCTGGCCCCTGAGGGATCTGCTCAAGGACCCCAGCGATGCCCTCGACTGCGTTGATGTGGGCACCGGCGGTGGCTTCCCCGGCCTGGCGGTGGCCATCGCCCTGCCCCGGGCCCGCCTCACCCTGGTGGATTCGGTCGGACGCAAGACCGAGGCCGTCCAGGCGATGGCCGCGGCCCTTGGTCTGGACGAACGGGTGACACTGCGCTGCGAGCGGGTGGAGAGGACGGGTCAGGAACGGGCCTGCCGGGGGCGCTTTGATCTGGCCATGGCCCGGGCGGTGGCGGCGGCGCCCGTGGTGGCGGAGTACCTGCTGCCCCTGCTCCGCCCTGGCGGGCGGGCCCTGCTCTATCGGGGTCAGTGGAGCGAGGAGGACGCCGAGGCACTGGATCGGGCCCTTGGCCCCCTGAAGGGGCGCCTCGAGCGCGTGGAGCGCCGCGATCTGCCCTCTGACCGGGGCGTGCGCCATGCCCTGACACTGCGCGGCGTGGCCCCATGCCCGCCCGCCTACCCGCGCCCCGTAGGAGTGCCCAGCAAGCAACCCCTGGGATCGCTGCCCTGAGGCTGGGGGGAACGGTCAGAGGTCGGAGTCGGCGGCCATCAGGCGCTGCACGGCCGTTCCACCCACCCGATCCCTGAGCCGCCTCAGCAGACCAGGGATCCGCTCCGCCCAGGGGCTTGCGGTGAGCACGGAGAGCAACTCCGCCTCGCTCACCTCGCAATCCAGGCCATCGGCATTGGCACCGGGGAACCAGTGGTTGCCCTGGCCCAGCAGGCCATAGCGGGCCTTGGCGAAGCCCTCCAGGTCCCAGGCTTCCAGCAGGTTGTGGAGCCAAAGCATCACGGGCAAGTTGAGGCCGCCCGGGGTGGCCTGCCAGGCCGGCAGCCCCTCCTCCCAGCTGGAGAGCCATTCAGGGCCCAGGGCCTGCCGCCGGGCCCCCTCCAAGCGTTCCAGAATGGGCGGCAGCAATTCAGCGGCCCGCGGCAGGAGATTCACCGCCTCGAGGTGCCGGTCAAGATCCGCCGGACCCGCCGCACCAACGCTGATGGTGTGGATCCCTTCGGCCGCCAGACAGAACAGATCGTTGAAGACGATCGGATGGAGCGGAGCGGTGAGGTCGATCAAGCGCTGGGACGGGGTGTGCAAATGGCCTCCCTTGTCGGTGGGGCTGATCACGAACACCCCCATGTCATGGGAGCGGGCAGCGTCGATTGCGGGCCCGTTGTCCTGGCGGATGTAGTACCAGTGCAGGTTGATGTAATCGAAGGCATCGGAGGCGATCGCCTCTTGGATCAACGGCAGGGGGGCATGGGTGGAGAAGCCCACATGGCCGATACGCCCCTCCCCCTGCAGGCGCCGCACCACCTCCAGACATCCGCCAGGCCTGAGGGTCTGCTCCAGGTGCTCGGGAAGGTTGAGGCCATGGATCGTGAGCAGGTCAAGCCGGCGCACCCCCAGCCGCTCGAAGCTGAGGGCCAGCTCCGCCTCGAAGGCGGCGGGATCGGCCTGGGCAGGCACCTTGCTCTGCAGGATCCGCTGGCCATCGGGGCACTCCGGCAACACTCCGCCCAACTGGCGCTCGGAGGTGCCGTAGTGGCGGGCCGTTTCAATGTGGTGGAACCCATGGGCCACCGCCTTGGCCAGCGTCGCCCGCAGGTTGGCCTGGCTCTCGGCGGTGATCGCATCGGCCTCCAGATCGCTCCAGCTCTGCTGGAACCGCATGCCCCCAAGGGAAAGGACGGGCATGGCCAGCTCCGTGCGCCCGAACCGGCGTGTGGGCAGGCCCCCGCCTCTGGTCATGGCCGAACGGCGTGGGCCCGGGGCAGGGTGCGCTTGAAACGGGCGGAGGAGGGCAGCCCCAGGGGCTGGAGTTCCTGACCCCGCAGGCGCTCCTCCAGGGCGTTCAGCTCGTCGTAGGCGACCCAATGGATGCAGTCCACCGGGCAGGTGTCCATCGCTTCCTGGATCGTCTCGGTGCTGTCGCCGTCCTGGCGGAGGGCCCTGGAGCGGCCCCAGTCGGGCTCCACCATGAACGTGTTGCAGGCCACGTGGGCGCAATAACGGCAGCCGATGCAAACCGCCTCATCCACCCATACGGCCTTTTGACGCAGGGCTCCCCCCAGGAGGGGTTCAAAACCCGTGGGTTCCAGCCGCGGCGCGGCCGCCGCCGAGTAGGCGAGAGCGGGATCAGCCACGGGGATCAACCGTCCCAGCGGGTCACCACCAGTTCAATGCTGCCGTCCTGGAGTTGGGTCTGTTCGCTCACCTGGAAACCCTCCCGGGACGAGGCGGCCAGGATCGAGCGCAAGGCATAGCGCTGGGTGAGCTGGGCCAGAAAGCGCTCCACCGGCACCTGCTGTTTCCACAACTCAAGGTCGGTCACGAGCTCGAAGCTGCCGCTGGCCTCGTTCCATCGGAAGCCGATGTCACCACCTTCGTTCTGGGGAAGGGTGAGGTCGGCAAGAACGGTCTGGCCCCGGTAGCCACGCACGGGGCGCTGGCCTTCGCTCGGGACGTGGCCCAGATCGCGGAGCGCCTCTACGAGCGCCTGACGATCGCGGAGCTCGGTCTTGACGGTGCTGAAGTGCGACATCAGGACACAAAAATCAAAGGGAAGCGGCGGTGACGGCCTGGGGGGCCTGGATGGCCTGGGCCTGCGGTTGGAAGGCGTCTGAGGTGCTGAGCCGCTGCTGAACGACGCCGAGGCTGGCTTCGATGCGCTCCGTCAGCTGTTCGCAGCCGGGGCCGCGGAACCCTTCCACCAACTCCTCAACCCGGCCGTCGGGGCGGATACGAAAGCGGATGGTGGCCTGGGCCATCCCCGAATGCAAGAAGGTGTGGAGAAATCTAACCGGGTTGCAAGCCGATGGCGTTCAGCTCAGCAGTCCGTCTTCGATCAGGGTCTGGAGCCGCTCCAGCACGGGCGGCTGCTCCAGTTGCTCCAGGGCCACCCGGGCCTCGTCACGCACGGTGGGATCCCCATCCCCCAGCAGGGTCGCCACCAGAGCCTCCACCAGCTCCTTCTGGCGGGGCTCCACCAGATCGCCATAGAGGCGGCCTAGGGACCAGGCGCTGTTGCTACGCACCACCGGTTCGCTGTCGATGCGCAAACTGAGGAGCAACTGGGACGCCGCCTGGTCGGCCTTGGCCAGGCCCGTGGCCCCCACATCCGCCAGGGAGCTGGCGGCCCAGAGGCGCACGGCCGCCACATCCGTCTCCAGGGAACGAATCAGGGGACCCAGCACCGGCCCGTCGGCGTAGTTGCCAAGGCTCCAGGCCACCGCCTTGCGCACGTAGCCATTGCTGTCGTTCTGCAACAGGGCAAGCAGAGGGGCCAGGGCCCGGGCATCGGGATTGCGGCCAAGGGCGTAAACGGCGCTCATGCGCAGGACCGGGCAGCTGGCCTCCAGCAAAGGCAGCAGCAGGGGCGTGGCCCGGGGATCCCGGTGTTCACAGAAGATGCGCAAGCCCTGCATGCGCTCCTCATGGTTCCCCCCCAGCAGCGCCAGGCCCAGGTCACACTCGGCCGCCACATCGGTTTCGGCGAGGTCAAGGGCCTCCAGCTCGTCGAGCGGATCGCCCAGCAGTTCCTTGGCCAGCTCCGTCGCCAGCATCTCCGGATCGAGCGCCAACTCGGCGTGACTGATCGAGAAAGGAGGTGGCCCTGAGGATGGCGGCTCAAGGGGCGGCGGCGTGGAGGGCGGCGTGGAATCCGTCATGGACCGATCGTAAAAGCCCGACGGCGGAACGCCTGTGGCGGATTCAACCGATCGGGGCGGGGGCGGCCATGTCGCCCGGCAACCAGATGCGGGCACTGACGGCAAACAGGGCCAGGCCGAACAGCAGCACGATGGCCGCGGGCAGAAGGGTGGAGCGGAGGAATTGCACGGTCACGCTGGCGATGGATGCATTCTGATCGCCAGCGTGCTGGGTAGGGTTCGCCGAGCCGCAGGCCCGCTTTGGCCCCCACCCCAACGCCCCCGCTAACGGGACCCGTTCGCGGTACCACCAGGCGGCTGATTGCCGTCGGGGCCGAGGGGGTGGCCAGCGGCGCCCCCCTCATGGTGGGCAGCAAACTGCTTCAGGGCTGGTTGACCGCGAGCGGCGTGCCCCTGGCCCTGATCGGTCTGATTCCGCTGGCGGAACTGCCCTACACACTCAAACTTTTCTGGGCACCGCTGCTGGATCGCTGGCCCATCCCCTGGCCAGACCGGCGCCGTGGCTGGCTGCTGGTGATGCAGGTGCTGCTCGTGGCCGTGATCGCCGCCATGGCCCTGCTGAGGCCCAGCACTGACCCCGCCAGCCTCACCGCCATCGGCGTGGCGGCTCTGGTGCTGGCGGTGTGCAGCGCCACCCAGGACATCGCCGTGGATGCCTACCGCACCGACCTGCTTCCTGAAACCGAACGGGGACCTGGTGCGGCGGCTGCGGCCCTGGGTTATCGGGCGGCGATGTTGGCCGTGGGGGCGGGGGGCTTCCTGCTGGCGGATCGCCACGGCTGGCCCGCCGCCTTTCTGGCCGCCGCGGCATTGGTGGCCGCGGTGATCCCGATCACGATCACGGCCCCGAAGCTCCGGCCGGTGGAGCATGCGGTGACCAGCCTGCGCCAGGCGGTGCTGGGTCCGACGCGGGAATTTCTGCATCGGGCAGGACCCAGTCGGGCCTTTCAACTGCTGCTGTTGGTGCTGCTCTACCGCTGGCCCGATGGGCTGCTCAATGCCATGGCCATCCCCTTCCTGAAGCTGAAGGGCTTCAGCGATGCTGATATCGGGTTGGTGCAGGGGGGCTGGGCGATCGCGGCCACCATGGCCGGCACCGTTCTGGGCGGGGTTCTGTTCACCTGGCTGGGCATGAACCGCTCCCTGTGGCTGTTCGCCATCGCCGGGGTCGCCGGCAACCTCAGCTACTGGGCCCTCGCGCGCTTCGGCGGTGGCTTCGGCGGGCTGATTGCGGCCGTAAGCCTGGAAAACCTCAGCGGCGGCATGGTGGGCGCCGTATTCGTGGCTCTGCTGATGAGCCTGTGCAACCCCCGTTTCTCTGCGACCCAGTACGCCCTGTTCTCGGGGGTCTATGCCATGAGCCGATCGCTGCTGGCGGCACCGGCTGGCGTGGTGGCTGAGCAGGCAGGTTGGCCAACCTTCTTCCTGATCACTGTGGCGGCAGCGGTGCCGGGTTTCGTGCTGCTGGCGAAGCTGGCCCCTTGGGGAGAGTCCGAGGCCCGCGGGGCCTTTGACCCCCGACGGGATCCAACCTGATCCCCCAGGATGGCACCTCTGCCATTGACCTTTCCGCCCTAAGCAGCAACCAAACGTCTGCGCAGTTGGCCGCAGGCGGCGTCGGCGTCGAGCCCGCGGCTGGCCCGCACGCTCACGGCCACATGACGCCTCTCCAGCACCGCCTTGAACGCCTGCACCCGGTCCGGGGTGGGGCGCTGGAAGTCCTCCTCCTGGATGGGGTTGTAGGCAATCAGATTCACATGGCTCTGGAAACCCCGCAACAACTGGGCCAGGGCATCGGCATGGCGCGGCTGATCATTGACCCCCCCCAAGAGGATGTACTCGAAACTCACCCGCCGGCCGGTCATGGCCACGTAGGTGCGGCAATCCTCCAGCAACTGCTCGATCGGGTAGGCGTGGGCCGTTGGTATCAGCTCCTCCCGCAGGGCCTGATCGGGGGCGTGGAGGCTCACGGCCAAGGTGAACTGGGCACGCCCCAACCTGGCCAGGGCCAGTTCCGCCAGGCGGGGCAACGTGTGGGGCACCCCCACGGTGCTGATTGTGATCTGACGCTGGGCCATGCCCAGATCCCGGCAGAGGCAATCGGTGGCCGCCAGCACCGCCTCAATGTTCAGCAGCGGTTCACCCATGCCCATGAACACCACATGGCTGGGGCGCTCCCCCATCACCTCGCGCACACTCAGCACCTGGTCGACGATCTCATGCACCTCCAGGGAGCGCTGCAGGCCCCCTTTACCGGTGGCGCAGAAGCGGCAGGCCATCGGGCAGCCCACCTGGCTGCTGACACAGACCGTGAGCCGGCCTTCGGCTGGGATGCCCACCGTTTCCAGGCTGAGCGCATCACCAGTGGCCAACAGCAGCTTGGTGGTGCCGTCGCGGGCGACGCTGCGGTGGAGTTCGCTGGAGCGACCGATCAGGGAGCGGCCACTGGCCCGCTCCCGCTCCTGCAGCTCCGATCGCCAGAGCTTGGGCAGGACGGTGATCGCCTCAAGGCTGCGGGCCCCTTTGGCGTAGATCCAATCATGGAGTTGGCGACCACGGAAGGCCGATTGACCCTGGGCAACGGCCCAGGACTCCAGTTCCTCGCTGCCCCACCCCAGGATTTGGGGCATGGGCTCCGAAGAGGAAGGGGGCGGGCCCGTCAGGGCCATGCCAGCAAACCGTGCCCGAGCCGAAACTCCACCACCAGCAGAGCGATGAACCCGAGCATGGCCAAACGACCATTGAGGCGCTCCGTGTGGGCGTGGAAGCCGAAACGGGGCAGGCGGCGCAGGGGGATGCGTTTCGGTTCAGGCAAGGTCATCGACGTTTCCTGGGAAGGTCAGCACGGGACCCGTTGCCTCCATTGAAGCGAAGGGCCCTGGCCACCGGGACGGAATGAACAGGATGGTGGCAGCGGGGAGGAGGCAGGGCCTCAATCCTCGCTGCTGAGCAGACCCTCCTCCTGGAGACCCTCAAGGGCCTCGGGGTCGGGAATCAGTTCCTCCTCAAGACCATCCTCGACGGTGGGACGAGCAAAGGCAGCGAAGGTGCTGGCGGTGGCTTCGATGCCATGGCGGCTGCGGGTGGCCTCCAGGTCCTCGTCGGAGGGATCCTCAAGCACGGCCTTGGACACCACCGAAGGAGCCGCCGGCATCTCGACGGTGTAGTCGGGACGGAGGTTCTGCATGCGGCGGTAGCTGCCCTGCTCCTCATCGAGGATGTCGGGGTGGGGGCCCGCCTCGGCCCTCAGCTCCTCCTCGAAACCGCTGAAGCCCGTGCCGGCCGGGATCAGGCGACCGATGATCACGTTCTCCTTGAGACCACGCAGCCAGTCGCTCTTGCCTTCGATGGCGGCCTCGGTGAGCACCCGGGTGGTCTCCTGGAAGGAGGCCGCCGAGATGAAGCTGTCGGTGTTGAGGGAGGCCTTGGTGATCCCCAACAGCACCGGGGTGAACTCCGACGGAGCACCGCCGGTGATCGCCATGGCCGAGTTGACCTGCTCCACCTGGCGCAGCTCGATCAGCTCGCCCGGCAGCAAGGTGGTGTCGCCCGCATCCTCGATGCGCACCTTGCTGGTCATCTGGCGCACGATCACCTCAATGTGCTTGTCATCGATGGTGACGCCCTGGGATTTGTAGACGTTCTGCACCTCCTGCACCAGGCGGAACTGGAGCTTGGAAATCGCCTCACGGGCGGCCTCCAGGGAGGGCTTGCGGCCCCGCAGGTCGTCGAAGTAGCACTCCAACATTTCGTGGGGATTGACCGGACCATCGGTGAGGAACTCGCCGGCGGTGACCTGCTGGCCATCGCTCACCATCAGGTTGCGACCCAACAGGTTCGGGTATTCGTTGATGACGTCGTCGTGTTCGATCACCGTCACGGTGACGGAGTCGTCGTCATCGGCCAACTTGATCTGCACCGTTCCGGGCTTGCGGCAGAGGATCGCCGATTCCCGGGGACGACGGGCCTCCAGCAACTCCTCGATCCGGGGCAGACCCTGCACAATGTCGCCGGTTTTCTGGCGTTCGAACACCAGCAGTGCCAGGCCATCGCCGCGCTGCACCAGTTCACCGTTGCGCACGTGCAGAACGGAGTCGGGGGAGACCATGTAGGGCCGACCGAGACGCAGGGTCACGGTGTTGGCACCAATGGCCTCCACTTCGCCACAGTGCTTGGTGAAGACTCCTTCTGCCAATTCGTCGCCTTCGACGACCCGCTGGCCAACAGTCACCAGGGGCTTGGCCGAACCCAGGGAAAGGTCGTCGGTGTCGCCCGCGCGCTCGACGATCAAACGGCGGATCGGTTCGCCGTCCACCACATGGGGCAGCTGCACCACGCCGTCCTCCTTGCAGAGGATCTGGGTGGTGGCCACCACATCACCGCTCTTGACGGCGATGCCGTCCTCAACCTGCAGCTCGGTATGGGTGGAACCGTGGCTGGCATCCGAGAGGGTGTCGCGACGCACCAGCAGGGATTCCAGAATCACCAGCTGCAACCGCTCGATCGTCTTGGCGCGCTTGTCGGGGACCGATTCGACGTCCACCGTCATCTGGGGGGTGGTGTCGTAGGTGTCCAGGATCAGCTGGGTGCGCAGCAGCTCGATCCCCTCCACCGACTTGATCAATTCGCCGTCCTTGTAGGTGAGGCGTTGGATGGCCTTCAGCCCCAGGGAAGGGCCACCGTTCTGCTTCACCGATCCAAGATCGGGCAGTTGGGCCTCATCGGGGATGGCGTATTCCTCCACCGGCCGCAGCAACAGGGCGCCGCCCTCGGTGGTATCGACCGCTTCGACGAACAGGATCGCTTCCGCCTTGAGACCCGGGGCAATCTCGTCTCCGGGATTGACCATGCGGCCGTCACCGCCATAGCGGGCCAGCACCTTGGCATCGGAGATCAGGTGGAGCTTGCCGGTGCGCACGATGATCTCGCGCAGGATGTCGTTCTTCTGGGTGACTGTGACGATCCCGGCGGTCTGGCTGAAGATGTCCTTCACCACTTCGGTGCCAGCTTCGATCCACTGGCCGTCCTCGATCATCAACAGGGAGATGTCCTTGTTGATCTCGTGGGTTTCCTGGGGGATCCAAAGCAGGATGCCTCCCTTGTTGACCTCGTAGCCGTTCTTGGCCGAACGGGCCTTCTTGATCGACAGGCCAGGGGCGTACTTGACCAGGCCTCCCGTTTGGGTGCGGAAGCGGTCATCGGCCAGTTCGGCGATCACTTCGCCGCCATTGATCTTGCTGCCCGGGTGGGTCTTCAGCACGTAGCGGGTGTTGTCCTTGCCCTCCAGGTGCCAGTTCTCCCCGGAATGGGTGGAGGTGGAGATCAGCTTGCAGTCCTTGAGGGTGAGGCTGGCCGTGACGATCTGGACCTCACGGGAATCGCCGGTGGACTCCCGCAGGCGCACGGCACCGCCGTACTCGCTCACCAGCCGGCTTTCCGCCAGCACATCACCGGTCTTGACCGGCTTGACCCCCTGCACCACGGGCTGGGCATTGGGGGGGAGGTTGTAGACATCGCCACTGAGAACCCAGAGCCGACCGAGCCGTGTGGCCTTGTGGGTGATGTTGCCCTGGCGGTCGGTGACTTCCTTGGGCTGAATCACATCGTCGTAGTGCACCTCGCCCGCCAAGTCGCAGATCACATCCTTGGTGGCTTTCTCGACGCTCTTCTTGGTGGTGGCGCCAGCGGAGATCTGGGCCAGGATCGTGTCGGAGGGCAGGGTCTGACCCGCGTCGACGAACAGGATCGAACCACTGGTGATCTCCAGGGTCTGGAGCTTGCCCTTGCCACTGGGCTTCACCTTGAGGGTGAAGTCGGTTTCGGCGATCTGGGCCTCCACACCGTGGGGGGTGCGATACGGACGCACGCGGCCGCGTTTGTCGAACTCGATCGTGCCTTCAACAGTGGAGCGCACCACACCGCTCTCCGCCGTGGACACACCGCCGGTGTGGAAGGTGCGCATGGTCAGCTGGGTGCCGGGCTCCCCGATCGACTGGGCGGCGACGATGCCGACGGCCTCGCCGAGGTCGACCAGCTCGTTGTGGGCCAGGGCCCAGCCGTAGCACTTGCGGCACACCGAGCGGGCCGCCTCGCAGGTGAGGGGGGAACGCACCAGCACGGTCTTGACGTCCGCCGCCTCGATGGCACGGGAAGTGGGTGGATCGATTTCACCATCGCGATCCACGAGCACCGTGCCGTCGGCCGTGACCACGGGCTCCGCGGCGAGACGGCCGACAAGCTTGGCGAAGAAACGCCCCTTCTCGTCGGCGTCGATCGGGATGCTGCGGGTGGTGCCGCAGTCGTCCTCACGGACGATCACGTCCTGGGCCACGTCCACCAAACGGCGGGTGAGGTAGCCCGAGTCGGCGGTGCGGAGGGCGGTGTCCACCAGACCCTTGCGGGCGCCGTAGGAGGAGATCACGTACTCGGTGACCGTGAGCCCCTCGCGGAAGTTGGTGCGGATCGGAAGGTCAATGATTTCCCCCTGGGGGTTGGCCATCAGGCCCCGCATGCCCACCAGTTGGCGCACCTGGGACATGTTCCCCCGGGCGCCGGAGTTGGCCATCATCCAGACCGAATTGAGCGGATCGTTCTCGTTGAAATTCCTCCGCACGGCCGCCACGAGCCGTTCATTGGTCTCGGTCCAGGTGTCAATCACCTTGGTGTGGCGTTCCACTTCGGTGATCTCACCAAGCCGGTAGCGCTCCTCGGTGGCCGTGATCTGCTCCTCGGCCTCCTGCAACAGGGCTGCCTTGTCACCTGGGATGCGCAGGTCGTCGACCGAAATCGACACCGCAGCCTGGGTGGCGTAGTGGAAGCCCAGATCCTTGAGCTCATCGGCCATGGAGGCGGTGGCCGCCGTGCCGTGGTTCTTGTAGGCCCAGGCCACCAGGTTGCGCAGGGCCTTTTTATCGATCACCCGGTTGCGGAACGGGGGCGCCCCCTTGGCCAGGGGAGCAGAAGCACCCAGCACCGGGACTTCCGCGGCCTTCTCGGCAGCGGCCTTGGCAGCGGCCTTCTTGGAGGTCTTCTTGGCGGGGGTGGTGGTCATGGCGGGGCGCAAAAAAGGAAGCGGGGGAAGGAGGTGGGGGGCGTTCGGTGCGGCCCGGATCTCAGGTGGCGGCCACGGCAGAGATGATCGTGTTGTTCATGACGACCCGTCCCACGGTGGTCAGCAGGTAACGGCTGATCAGGGCACCGTCTTCATCGAAGCGATCGCGACGGTATTTCCACTGCTCAATGCGGGTGCCATCGCTGAGGGTTTCCTGCTTGAGGGCCGCATCAGCTTCGTCTTCATCGTCCACCTCACCGGTGAAACGAACCCATATCCAGTCATGGAGGGTGAGGTGCTTCTCATCAAAGGCACTGAGCACGTCGGACAGGCCAGCGAAGGTGCGGCTGCGATCGCCAAAATCGGGTTTGGTGGCGCCGGGCTGGACGGCGGTGAGGTAGTAGGCGCCGAGCACCATGTCCTGGGACGGGGTGATGATCGGCTCCCCCGTGGCCGGCGAGAGAATGTTGTTGCTGGCGAGCATCAACATGCGGGCTTCGGTTTGCGCCTCGATCGCCAGGGGCACATGCACGGCCATCTGGTCACCGTCGAAGTCGGCGTTGAAGGCAGGGCAGACCAGGGGGTGCAGCTGGATGGCCCGGCCATCCACCAGCTTCGGTTCGAAGGCCTGGATACCAAGGCGGTGCAGCGTCGGAGCGCGGTTGAGCAGGATCGGATGCCCTTCGATGACCTCCTGCAACACCTGCATCACCTCATCGTCGGCCCGCTGGATCAGCTTTTTGGCGGCCTTGATGTTGTTGACGATGTTTTGCCGGATCAGGCGATGGATCACGAACGGCTGGAACAGCTCGATCGCCATCTCCTTGGGCAGACCGCACTGGTGCATTTTCAGCTTGGGGCCCACCACGATCACGGAGCGACCGGAGTAGTCGACCCGCTTGCCCAGCAGGTTCTGACGGAAGCGGCCCTGCTTGCCCTCAATGATGTCGCTGAGCGACTTGAGCGGCCGGTTGTTGGCACCCACCACCGTGCGACCGCGGCGGCCGTTGTCGATCAGGGCATCGACGGCCTCCTGCAGCATCCGCTTCTCGTTGCGGACGATGATTTCCGGGGCAAGGATCTCCTGCAACCGCGCCAGGCGGTTGTTGCGGTTGATCACCCGGCGGTAGAGGTCATTGAGGTCGCTGGTGGCAAAGCGGCCCCCATCGAGCTGCACCATCGGGCGCAGGTCGGGGGGGATCACGGGGATCACATCCAGCACCATCCATTCCGGGCTGGCACCGGTGGCGATGAAGTTGTCGATCACCCGCAGGCGCTTGATCAGCTTGGCCCGCTTCTGGCCCTTGCTACCGGCGATCTCCTCGCGCAGTTGTTCAGCAATCTCGGGAAGGTTGAGATCTTCCAGCAGGCGCTTGAGCGCCTCCGCACCGATGCCCACCTCGGGCTCGTTCTCGATCTCCGAATCCTCGGCGTAGATCTGGTCCTCGATTTCGAGCCACTCGTCCTCGGTCAGCAGCTGCTTGTAGGTGAGGTCCTTGTGGTCACCCTTTTCGAGCACCACATAGCAGTTGAAGTAGACAATCTGCTCCACATCCCGCAGGGGCATGTCAAGAAGAATGGCCACGTAGCTGGGGATCCCCTTCAAGTACCAGACGTGGGACACCGGCGCCGCGAGCTTGATGAAGCCCATGCGGTGACGTCGCACCCGGCTCTCGGTGACCTCCACGCCGCAGCGCTCGCAGACGATGCCCCGGTGGCGCACCCGCTTGTACTTGCCGCAGTGGCATTCCCAGTCTTTGGAAGGGCCGAAGATCTTCTCGCAGAAGAGCCCATCCATCTCCGGCTTGAGGGTGCGGTAGTTGATGGTTTCGGGCTTGGTCACCTCGCCCACCACCTGCCCGTTGGGCAGGGTGCGCTGCCCCCACTGCATGATCCGCTCGGGGGAAGCGAGCGTGATCTTGACGTAGTCGAAGTGGTTCTCGGTGCGGAGATTGCTGTTGGTCATGGCCTAGTAGCGCGCGGGGGTCGAGGAAGCGGTCGGATCCGGGGGAGAAAGGAAGCCCTCCCCGATGCATCAGCGATCAGTCGTCATCGAAATCCGCGACGCCGAGGGATTCGTAGGTGGGACGGTTGGGGGTGCTGCGGCGGGGGTTGACGTCCTGCATGAGGTCCACTTCCTCGCCGGCGTCGGTATAGACGGCGATGTCCAGGCCCAGGGACTGGAGTTCACGCATCAGCACCTTGAACGACTCCGGGGTACCGGGGCGCGGAATCGGCTTGCCCTTGACGATGGCGTTGAGTGCCTCGTTGCGGCCCTGCATGTCGTCGGATTTGACGGTGAGCAGTTCCTGCAGGGTGTAGGCGGCCCCGTAGGCCTCCAGGGCCCAGACCTCCATTTCCCCGAGCCGCTGGCCGCCCTGCTGGGCCTTGCCACCAAGGGGCTGCTGGGTCACCAGGGAGTAGGGGCCGGTGGAGCGGGCGTGGATCTTGTCGTCGACCAGGTGGACCAGCTTGAGAATGTGGGCATAACCCACCGTGACCGGCTGGTCGAACGGCTCACCGCTGCGCCCATCGATCAGTTGGATCTTGCCGGGGTTGTCGGGGTTGTAAACCCAGTCTTTGCCTGGCTGTTGGCTGGCCGCCTCCAGGTAGGCCTGCACGGTTTCCTTGGATTTCTCCGCCCCATACATCTCGTCAAAGGGCACCACCTTGACCCGGCAATCGAGGTGGGCGGCGGCCCAGCCCATCAGGCACTCGAACACCTGGCCCACGTTCATCCGGCTCGGCACGCCGAGGGGGTTGAGCACGATGTCGATCGGGGTGCCATCGGGCAGGTAGGGCATGTCCTCCCGGGGGAGGATGCGGCTGATGATGCCCTTGTTGCCATGGCGACCGGCCATCTTGTCGCCCACCTGGATCTTGCGCCGCTGGGCCACGTAGACCCGCACCACCATGTTGGCGCCGGGCGGTAGTTCGTCGCCCTGCTCCCGGGTGTACATGCGCACATCCACCACCCGGCCCCGCTCGGTGCTGGGCACCCGCAGGGAGTTGTCGCGCACGTCCCGGGCCTTCTCGCCGAAGATGGCACGGAGCAGCTTCTCCTCGGGGGGCTGGTCGGATTCACCCTTGGGGGTCACCTTGCCCACCAGGATGTCACCGCTCTCGACGTAGGCGCCGATGCGGATGATGCCCATCTCGTCGAGGTGGCCGAGGCTCTCCTCCGCCACGTTCGGGATCTCCCGTGTGATCTCCTCGGGTCCGAGCTTGGTCTGACGGGCTTCAATCTCGTACTTCTCGATGTGCACCGAGGTGTAGAGATCGTCCTGGACGAGCCGCTCGCTCACCAGGATCGCGTCTTCGTAGTTGTAGCCCTCCCAGGGCATGTAGGCGATCAGCACGTTCTGGCCGAGGGCGATCTCACCGCCCTCGCAGGCGGAGCCGTTGGCCAGCACCTGACCGGCGATCACGGGGTCGCCCTGCTGGACGATCGGCCGTTGGTTCAGGCAGGTGTCCTGGTTGGAGCGCTGGTACTTCTGCAGGTGGTGGATGTGGTCAACCCCCTGCTCATCGCGGATCACGATCGCCGTGGCATCGACGAAGGTGACCGTGCCGTTGACCGTGGTGATCGGCACCATGCCCGAGTCGCGGGCCACCTGGGTTTCCAGGCCCGTACCCACCAGGGGCCGCTCGGGCCGCAGCAGGGGCACCGCCTGACGCTGCATGTTCGAGCCCATCAGGGCGCGGTTGGCGTCGTCGTGCTCGAGGAAGGGGATCAGGGAGGTGGCCACCGAGATCACCTGCACCGGCGAGAGCTGGACGTAATCCACCTGCTCGGGGGGCACTTTCTCGAAATCCTGGCGGTAGCGGACCGGCACCAGTTCGGCGGTGATGCGGCCGGTGGCATCGGTGGCCACGTCACCGGGGGCGACGCGGCACTCGTCTTCGAGGTCGGCCGAGAGATAGATGGGGTCACCGCTCTTGATCACGATGCCGTCATCGACCCGCCAGAAGGGGGTTTCGATGAAGCCGTATTCGTTGACGCGGGCGTGGGTGGCCAGGGACCCGATCAGGCCCGCATTGGGACCTTCAGGTGTCTCGATCGGGCAGATGCGCCCGTAGTGGGAGGGGTGGATGTCGCGCACGGCAAAACCCGCCCGCTCCCGGGTGAGGCCCCCTGGGCCGAGGGCGCTGATGCGGCGCTTGTGGGTCAGCTCGGCCAGGGGGTTGGTCTGGTCCATGAACTGGCTCAGCTGGCTGGAGCCGAAGAACTCCTTGATCGCCGCCACCAGGGGCTTGGGGTTCACCAGCTGGGCCGGGGTGAGCGATTCGGTCTCGCCGACCGTCATCCGCTCCTTAATGATCCGCTCCAGGCGGTTGAGGCCCACCCGCACCTGGTTCTGCAGCAGTTCGCCCACCGAGCGCACCCGGCGGTTGCCGAGGTGGTCGATGTCATCGAGGCTGGCCCCGCCCACGTCGAGTTCCAGATTGATCAGGTAATCGATCGTGGAGAGCACGTCCTCGGGGGTGAGGGTGCGCACCGCATCGGGGATCGTGAGCCGCAGCTTCTTGTTGATCTTGTAGCGGCCGACCCGGCCCAGGTCGTAGCGCTTGGGATCGAAGAAGCGGCTGTGCAGCAGCTGCTGGCCGCCGCTCACCGAGGGAGGTTCACCGGGGCGAAGCTTCTTGTAGAGCTCAAGCAGGGCCTGGTCTTCCGAGGAGATGCCCTCGTCGTTGGCCGCCTCGATCGACTTGCGGTAGTACTCGGGATGGCGCAGCTTGTCGAGCACGTCGTTGTCCGACAGGCCGATGGCGCGCATCAGCACGTGGGCATTGATCTTGCGGGTCTTGTCGACGCGCACGTGAAGCAGATCGTTCTTGTCGGTCTCGAACTTGAGCCAGGCCCCGCGGTTGGGGATCAGGCTGGCGTTGAAGGTCTTGCGGCCGTTCTTGTCCTGTTCGTCCTTGAAGTAAACCCCAGGGCTGCGCACGATCTGGTTGACGATCACCCGCTCAGCGCCGTTGATGATGAAGGTGCCCCGCTCGGTCATCAGCGGCAGTTCGCCGATGAAGACCTCCTGCTCCTTGATCTCACCGGTCTCCTTGTTGAGGAGGCGGCAGGTGACATACATCTGGGAAGCGAAGGTGGCATCGCGCCGCTTCGCCTCTTCCACATCGTGGCGGGGACGCTTCAGCCGGTACTCGCTGCCGATGAAGTGCAGCTCAAGCTTGCCGGTGTAATCGGTGATCGGCGAGAAGCTCTCAAGCTCCTCGATTAGGCCCTTCTCCAGGAACCATTTGAAGCTCGCCCGCTGCACCTCGACCAAGTCGGGGAGATACGTGGCGGTCTTGGCGACCTGGATCGCGCTGCTCATGCGGTGTCCTGCAGGAACGGTTTGAAAGGGGGGAATGGCCTGGAGCTCCCACGCGAACAGCCGTCCCTTCGCAGGGACGGCTGGGGCGCGGCGATGCCTAGAGAGCTCGGATCAGGACTGCCGACGACGACAAAGCACCGAAATTGGTGGTGGACGCTTTCGGAAGGCAGAAGCACGAACGGAAGTCGATTTCGCTGCCAGGCCAATTAATCATCATACACTGGCAACCGGCAGCCCAAAGAGGCTGGAAGCATTGGCCGTGCTGGCACGGGCCACCTGCTCCACACTCTCGCCCC
The DNA here is from genome assembly GCA_037134455.1 of Synechococcaceae cyanobacterium ELA445. Lineage (GTDB taxonomy): Bacteria > Cyanobacteriota > Cyanobacteriia > PCC-6307 > Cyanobiaceae > ATX-6F1. Next base: position 18,744 of record JBAXME010000041.1, read on the forward strand.
TCAGCTCCGCCATCCGCTGGGCCACGGCGGCGACAAAGGCAGGTTCGTTGCGCTTACCCCGGCGGGGCACAGGCGCCAGAAATGGGCAGTCGGTCTCGATCAGATAACGATCGGATGGCACCTGGCGGGCACAGGCGTGGGTGGCCTCCGCCTTGGGGAAGGTAACCGTGCCGCTGAAGCTGATCAGCAGACCCAGTTCCAGAAAAGCGGCCATTTCCTCGGGTGTGCCACCCCAGCAATGCATCACTCCCCGGGGGCAGCGGCCAAGGGCCCGCAGCCGGCGCAGTTCCGCCAGCATCGGTTCAGCGGCGTCCCGGCAGTGGATGATCACCGGCAGATCCAGTTCCACCGCCAGATCCAGCTGGGGTGCCAGCACGGCCAGTTGCTGCTCGAGATTGGAATCACGAAAGAGATCCAGGCCCAGTTCGCCAATGGCCACCACGCGCGGATCGGCGAGGGCCGCTTCGCGCAGCACCTGCTGGGTGTCCGGCTGCCAATGCTGGGTGTCGAGCGGATGGACACCGACGGAGTAGCGCAGCTCGGGAAAGCGGTCCGCCAGGGCGCGGATCGCAGGAATCTCCGATGGTTCAACACAGGCGTGAAGCAAGGAGACCACTCCGGCTTCCCGCCAGCGCAGGGCCACCTGCTCGAGATCGTCGTCGAAATTTCGAAAGACGATGTGGCAATGGCTGTCCACCAGGACCGGAGAGACCTGGGGCTGGGAAAGCTCCTGCGATGGCGACAACGCAGCCGTCATCGGCTCAAGCGGAGACGGCGGCTGGCTCGATCGCTTTCTTAACGGCGGCGCTGAGGCGGGACTTCTGGTTCGCACCGGTGTTGCGGTGCAGGACCCCCACCTTCACGGCCTTGTCGATCTTGCTGAAGGCGGCGTTGAGACTGGTCTGCACGGCCTGCTTGGTGGCATCGCCGGGCTGCTGGGAATAGGCACTGACGGCCGTGATCGTGCGCTTGATCAGCGTGCGCACAGCCGATTTGTAGGTGCGGTTCTGCAGCCGGTTGCGCTCGGCGATCAGGATGCGCTTCTTCGAAGAGGTGTTATTGGCCACAGGCGGTTTCGGCGCTGACGGAGCAAAAGAAGATCGTACCTCCCCCCCCTTCCCCCACCACCCCTCATCCGCTTGGGCCTAGCCTGATCCTTCGCACCCTGAACGGGGACCGTGGCCGCCAGCCCCCTGACGAACTCCGCCCCGATCCAGGAGCCCTTGGTGGTCACCCGGCTGGACGATGGGGAGGCCGCGGGCCATCGGCTGGAGGCCATTGCCCAGCGCACCGGAGGCGCCCAGAGCCGGGAAGCCGCCGATCGGGTGGACGAAATCCTTGAGCAAGTCAAGCTGCGGGGCGATGGGGCCCTCCTCGAGTTCAGCGAACGCTTCGACGGCATCCGGCCGGACCCCTTGCGCGTCCCGGCCACCGAGCTCCAGGCAGCCTGGGACGCCTGCCCGGGGGATCTGAGGGCGGCCCTGAGCCACGCCCACCGCCGCATCCTCGATTTCCACCAGCGTCAGAAACCCCGGGATCTCGACGTGAAGGGCGTGCATGGAGAACGGCTGGGCCGGCGCTGGCGGCCGGTGGAGCGGGCCGGCCTCTACGTACCGGGCGGCAGGGCCTCCTACCCCAGCACCGTGTTGATGAATGCCGTGCCCGCCAAGGTGGCGGGGGTGAAACGGCTGGTGATGGTCACCCCCCCCGGCCCCGAGGGGAAGATCAACGGCACGGTGCTGGCGGCGGCCCATCTGGCCGGTGTGGAGGAGATCTACCGGGTGGGGGGGGCCCAGGCCATTGGCGCCCTCGCCTACGGCACGGCCACCATCCCGCGGGTGGATGTGATCACGGGCCCTGGGAACCTTTACGTAACCCTGGCCAAGAAAGCTGTCTACGGAGTGGTGGGCATCGATTCGCTGGCTGGCCCCAGCGAGGTACTGGTGATCGCCGACCACAGCGCCCGGGCCGACCAGGTGGCGGCCGACCTGCTGGCCCAGGCGGAGCATGACCCCCTGGCGGCGGCCATCCTGCTCACCACCAGCGCCGATCTGGCCGAGGCCGTACCCGGAGAACTGGCGAAGCAACTGGCCAGCCATCCCCGTGCCGAGCTCTGCCGCGCCGCCCTCAAGGACTGGGGCCTGATCGTGCTCTGCCCCTCCCTGGAGGCGGCGGCCCAACTGAGCGACCGCTTCGCCCCAGAACACCTGGAGCTCCTGGTGGAACGGCCCGAGGCCCTGGCTGGCCGCATCCAGCATGCGGGGGCCATTTTTCTGGGGGCCTGGAGCCCTGAAGCGGTGGGGGACTATCTGGCGGGCCCGAACCACACCCTGCCCACCTCAGGCACGGCCCGCTTCGCGGGGGCCTTGAGCGTGGAAACCTTCCTACGCCACACCAGCCTGATCCAGTTCAACCGCCAGGCCCTGGAGGCCACGGGAGGGGCCGTGATCGCCCTGGCCGAAAGCGAGGGGCTCCACAGCCATGCCGAGTCCGTGCGGCGCCGGCTCGACTGACGCCTAACGGCGTTCCAAGTCGCGCACGCCGGGCACGCCATCGATCACATCCCCCACCAGCACCTGGTCAGTGAGGTTGACGAACAGGCCGTTCTCCAGCACCCCTGGCAGGTTGTTGATCGTGGCCTCCAGGCCCAGCGGATCGGCAATGCCCCCAGCAAATTTCACATCCAGCACCAGGTTGCCCTGGTCCGTCACCACGGGACCCGCCTTGCGCACGGCCATGCGCAGCTCGGCGACGCCACCCAGCTCCCCCAGCTGGCCCTGCACCTGACGCCAGGCCCCCGGCAGCACCTCCACCGGCAGCAGGAAGCCCAGATTCAGCCGGTCCACGAGCTTGCTGGCATCGACCACCACCACAAAGCGGTCGGCCCTCCGGGCCACCAGCTTCTCCTGCACATGGCAGGCTCCGCCCCCCTTGATCAGCTGGAAGTGGGGGTCCACCTCGTCGGCGCCATCGATGGCCAGATCGATGCGCTCGATCGCATTGAGGCTGAGCAGGGGGATGCCCAGCTCGGCCGCCAGCACCTCACCCTGGAACGACGTGGTGACCCCGGTGATGTCGCTCAGGTCGCCCCGCCGCAACCGAGCCCCCAGTTCCCGGATCATCAGGGCGGCGGTGGATCCCGAGCCCAGGCCGAGCACCATGCCGTCCTGGATCTGCTCCACGGCCGCCGCTGCCACCGCCGCCTTCATGCGGTCCTGAAGATCAGACATGGCGCGCTTGCGTAGGCGCGTGACCGTAGCAAGGGGGGGCTGGGCGGCTCAACCAGCCTGGGGCAAGGCCGCCGGCCGAATGGAAAGTTTGAGTTCCGTCTCGCCGCGCAGGACCGTGACCGGCAGTCCCACCCCCACCTTGGAGGCCTCCACCGCCTGCAACAGCTCGGAGGGATCGTTGATGGGCCGGTCGGCCACGGCCACCACCAAATCCCCCCGACGCAACCCCGCAGCCTCCGCCGGACTCGACTGAAGCACCTTCTGCACCAGGGCCCCGTCCCGTTCCGGCAGCCGCAGCAGGGCATTGGGGTCGTCGTTGTTCTCCTTGGCGCGGCGCACCGTAAGGGGCACCAGTTGGAGCCCCAGATAGGGGTGGACGACGCTCGCGCCGGTGCTGAGCTGGCGAGCCACGCCCTTGGCCAGGTTGATCGGGATGGCGAAGCCAAGGCCAGCCCCGGGCCCCGCCCGGACCAAGGTGTTGATGCCGATCACTTCGCCATCGGCGTTCACGAGGGGGCCGCCGGAGTTGCCCGGATTGATGGCCGCATCGGTCTGGATCAGATCGAGGCGCTTGTCGGAGAAGCCCAGGCTGTTGATGTTGCGGTGCAGGCTGCTGACGATGCCGAGGGTGACCGTGCGTTCCAGTCCATAGGGGTTCCCCAGGGCAATCGCCCAGTCGCCCACGGCCAGGGCCTCGGAATCCCCCAGGGGGGCTGCCTGCAGATCCGCCAGATGGGGGATCCGCACCACAGCCAGATCGGTGACCGAGTCGGCCCCCATGACGGTGCCATCCAGGTGGCGTCCATCGGCAAGGGTCACCTCCACCACATCGGCATGGTCGACCACATGGGCATTGGTGAGCACCAGCCCCTGGGCGTCAATCACGACGCCGGAGCCCTGGCCCCGCTCCCGGGTGCCACCGGGTGGGTCACCGAAAAAATCACGCAGCAGCGGATCGGTGAACCCCTGGTCGAAGTTCCCCGCCGGTGCCACGCGCTCGGTGTCGATGCGCACCACCGCCGGCCCCACCTGGCGAGCGGCGGCCGCCACGAAACTGTGGCCCCCAGGCTGGTCACTGGCCGCCGCAGGCCCAGGCCAGAGCAACTGGGAGACCAGCACCAGGCCGAGCAGAAAGGTCCGGATCCGGATCGGCATGGGGACGCTCAGCATCACAGGACGCTAGGCAAAGAAGTTGATCGGCCGCCACCGCGGGCCGATGGATCTAAGTTGCCGCAACCCGACCAGCTACCTCCATGGCCGTGATCCCCCCCGGCACGCGCAAGCGCTGCAGCCTCTGCCAGGTGGAGATCCAGGGCATGGTGGGCGGCAATGACCGGGTTCTGTTCAGCCTGGGGCCGCCGGCCACCCGGGCCAAACTCTGGGCCCGGGTCTGCCAGTACCTCAAGAGTCCGGAGCAGTGCCGCCAATGCCTCAACCAGGACGCCGCCCTGCGCGGCGAAGTGGTGGGATCGGACTTCTACGCCGAGCCACCGGCCCTGGATCTGAGCTCCCCCTGATCACGTAAGTTGAGCGTGTGCCCGGCGGGCATCAACCTTTTGTGCGGGCTCCGGTCCGTGACAAGGGCAGTTCACTGCAGATGCCGGTCGGGCCGCCCGACCCGCTCCAGCGTCCGCCCCTTGCCCCATCCCCGCCTGCCCGATCTGGATGCCCTGGCCCGCCAGCTGGGTGCCACCTCGGGTTTCGAGGTCTGTGGCGTCCAGGTGCAGACCCATCGCGTTCCGATGACCGTGCTGGTGCAACTGCGGCCGGCCGGTGGCGGCGACGTGACCCTTGACGACTGCGCCCGCTTCAGCGGCCAGTTCGGCGAAGCCCTGGAAACCTCCGATCTGCTCGATGAGCCCTACGTTCTGGAGATCAGCAGCCCCGGCATCCCCGAGGAACTGACCGAGGAGCGGGACTTCCGCAGCTTCCGGGGGTTCCCCGTCGTTGTCATCAGCCGCGATGACAACGGTGTCGAGCGCCGACGGGAGGGTCTGCTGCTCGAGCGCGACGAGGAGGCCGTACACCTCAACGTCCGCGGCCGCCGAAGCCGCATTCCCCGCTCCGAGGTGG
>JBAXME010000042.1:0-23669 GCA_037134455.1 Synechococcaceae cyanobacterium ELA445
GATGGTCTGACCGTTGCTCAGTGTGAGCACCAGATCGGTGGTCTGGGGCGTGGCGTTCTCCGGAACGGAGGCAGTGATGGTGACGGTGCCGCCTTCATTGACGGTGGGATCACTGAGCACCACTTTTGTGGTGTCGACGGTGTCTTTGACGGAGACGTCAGCTTTGTCGGAGGTATCGAGCTTTTCGTAGTTACCGCCAGTGGAGCCAGTGATGGAAAGGGAGAAGGTTTCCGGATCGATGTAGGGATCATCGCCCTGAACCGGGAAGGTGACCGAGCCTGTGGTCTGACCGGCGGGAATGGTGATGGTCTGACCGTTGCTCAGTGTGAGCACCAGATCGGTGGTCTGGGGCGTGGCATTCTCCGGAACGGAGGCGGTGACGGTGACGGTGCCGCCTTCATTGACGGTGGGATCACTAAGGCTGATTTTCGTGCCCTCAGTGATCGTGTCGACAACGACAATTCTGTGTGAATCAATCGCCTTGTCCCCATCTCCATCCGTAACCTCAACGGAGAAGGTGATGGACTGGGTTCCTTCCAGGTAAGGAGTGTCGGGGTGGGCGTTTAACGTCCAGACAAAATCTGCGGGGTTGGAGCCATTGAAGACTGTGAGAGTCCCCTCAGGGGTCGTGATCGGTTGCCCCAGCTGATAGGAAACTCCGTTGACGATTACCTTATAAGCAGCACCGATTACGTCTGCGCCAAAGCTTCCTGTCCAGATTCCGGAGATCTGGCTACCTTCATTGACCTGGCTGGGGGAACTATCGAGGATGTTGACGGATGGAACAGAGTCAATGATTAAAATTGACGCATTGGCAACGGCAAACTTGCCGGCCACATCAAACACCACTACAGAAAATGGAATCGTGGCGTTGAGATCATTAATGCCCGAAACCTTGTCTGGATTGGCATTGTTGACTGGATCCGTGAGCTCGAAGCGATAGCCGATTTCGCCAGTGACGGAGTTGAAGCTGGTGAGAGTTAGGTTGCCTTCGGATTTTTGATCGCCATCACCAACGACCAACGCAATGCTGGGCTGGGTGGATGGATCAGCCGTGATCTGGGCCAGTTGCAAGACAGTGAAGGCCTTGCCTGCCACCACAACGTTGGCGATGTCGCCGATCCCATCGGGATCTCCGACGGTGATCACCCCTGCGGTGCTGCGAAGGGCTGCGTACTGTCCTCCTAGCAGGCCGATTTCAGCGACGACGTTGGAGGGGAGCCCAACAGTGGGATTGGCCTGAAGATCCTTGGCCGTGATCGGCTCTGTGGTGGGGGTCGATGTGATCGATACGGTGGGTGCCTGGTCAACCGCAGGTGCAGACGGTTGATCGGTTGGGGTCGGCTGCGATGTGGGCAATGCCGGACCCGTGGTCTGAACACCATCAGGGCCGCCAGCAACGGGCTCAATTGGATTGGTTCCGCCGGGTGCCCCTGGCGGAACCACCGGATTCCCCCCAGCTCCGCCCCCCAGTGGTCCATTGCCGGTCTCCGAGGTGGGCTCGAACAAATCCGTGGAGGGCGCAGAGCCCGTCTGACCAATCGGCCCTTGTCCGCTCTGGTCAGTGGGGGTGTTGATTGGAGTGCCGGGGATGCCGGTGTTGCCCTCCGGTAGTGCGGGGCCGCCCGCAGCCTGGTAGCCCGCAGGCACCGCACTTTGCTGGGACAGCTTCCTCAGCTCGTCGTCGGTCGCTTCTGTGGAGATGTTGACCGCGTCCGCCTGGCTTTCCTCTGCTGGGGGACCTGGCACAAAGGAAGAGGTCATGGCGGGTATCGCGGCGGCGGCAAGGAAACGGGAGAACGGTTCCTGTGGAACAGATCTCATGTGCTTTCAGCCTATCTCTGCAATGCCATGTAGGTCCCCTGAATTGGCTGAGAGTGTCCTTAAAGAGGATGCCAGCGACCGAGCTAAAACGCTCAAACCCCAGCAAGCACTAGCCTTTGCCTTGATTGAGAGTTGTCTGAGAGCCAACCGCGATGAATTGCTTTCTTTAGAGTTTGCTGAGAAGCTTGCCCTCAGCGGGCTTCGGTGAAGGCCGAGTTCATCGTGTGGACAATCGGCTGGAAGATGTAGCGAAGTACGCTCCGTTTTTGGCCCTGAATATCTGCCACCAGGGTCATCCCTGGCAGGATTGGGTAAAGCTTCTGTTGGGGATCGACAAATTGGCGCTCCAGGGCGATCTTGACGCGGTAGTAGTACTGCCGGTCGTCGGGGCTCTGGAAGGTGGTGGGCGAAATGCTGCTCACCACTCCGGGCACGAAGCCGTAGATGGAGGAGTCATAGGGCTGCAGTTTGATCTCCGCCTTCTGACCCTCCTTGACAAAGCCGATGTCCGACGGCCGCACCCGGGCCTCCACCACCCGTTTGGTGCCTTCGGGAACCACTGTGGCGATGACGGCTCCGGGGCCCACCACAGCGGAGGCATTCTTGTAGCGCACGTCCTGCACCAGACCACGCGCCGGTGAAATGATGCTGGTGCGCTCCAGCTGGTTCTTCACCCGTTTGATGTCCTCACTCACTACCGCCTCCTCGTTCACGAGGGCGGCGATCTTGGAATCATCATCGAGGCGCTGGCCCGAGTTGAGGCTGCGCAGCTTGGCCTTGGCCTCAGCCAGCAGCTGATAGGACACCGCACGGCTGCCCCTCAGATCGGCCAACCGGGTGTTCGAGGCGGCCAGTTCCCTCTGTGCGTTAACCACCTGCAGGCGAGAGACGGCTCCGGCATTGTCGAGCTTCTCGTACATCGAAACCCCCTGCCGCAACAGGCTTTGTTCCTTGAGGAACTTGGCCTCTTGGTCGTTGGCGCGGGCAATTTCAGCCTTTTTCTGGGCGATCTGGGCCTTGACGGTGTCGATCTGATCAACGGTGTTGATGGTGCGACTCTTGAGCAGATCTTCCTGGGCGTTCAGTACTTTGTTGCCCAGTGGTCCGAGTTCTGCGCTGGACTTGGGCAGTCCAGTCCGACCATTGAGTGCCCCCCTCAGTTGGGCCTGCTGCAGGATCAGGGCCTGCAGTTTTTGTTGCATAGCCAGGTACTGGCTGCCGAGCAGGTTGGGCCGCAGTTGGATCAGCAGCTGACCCTTTTCCACCTGGTCCCCCTCATTGACCGCCACCTTCTCAACGATCCCCCCTTCAAGATGCTGCACGGTGTAGACGTTGCCTTCGGGAATCACCTCCCCAGAGGCATGAACCACCTCTGTGATCGGGGTGAGGGCTGCCCAGGGAATGAAGATCAAGAAGGCGGCACCGATGCCATACAGGGTGAGGCGGAGATAGCGGTTGTCGGGTTTCTCCTCCAGTTCCAACGCCTGGCTGAGGCGATTCCTTCCCACCAGCCCCAGGGTGTCCATTTTCTCGAGGCCCGGCAGGTTCTTGAGCAGACTGCTGCCGGGGGGCAGGGCCAGGTCATTGCTGGGAGCCGGGGTGAGGGGCGAATCGCTGCCAGGGGTGCCGGAGGAGTTGGTCATGGAAGGGGGGATACAGGGGACGGGTATGCGGAGAGGTCAGGCTGGTGATTTCTGCATCTGTTGCCTCAGCTCTTCGGCCGTTCCCTGGAAAACGGTGACGCCCTTGTCGAGGATCACCAGTCTGTCAGCCAGCTCCAGCAAGAGCTTGTTGTCCGTGGCGAGAATCACACTGCGTTCCTGGCCGCTCAGCGCACAGCGTCTGAGTTTGGGTAGGGCGTCGACCACTTTCTGAAATTGATCGGGAGCCAGGCCCTGGCTGATGTCATCGATCAGCAGGATTGGGGAATCCTTGATCACCGCCTGGGCTAGGGCGATGAGTTTTCTCACCCCGAGGGGAATCTGGTACGTGATTTCGTTGGTGAGGGGCGTGAACAGGCCCTCGGGTAGGGCTTCAAGGGCCTCAAGGATGCCCAAGTCATTGCAGACCCTGCGCACACCATCAACGGTGGCGTCGGAGTTCATGGCCGTGAGATTGGACCACACCGTGCCCGGTAGCAACTCCACGCTTGTCATTACATAACCGATGTTGCGCTGCAGGCCATCGGTGCTGAACTGGCGGTAGTCGTTGCCATCAAAGAACAAGGTGCCGCTGGTGAGCGGATAGAGCTGGTCGATCACCTTCAGCACCACACTCTTGCCGGAGGCGGCCTGGCCCGTCACTGCCAGGATCTGGCCCGGGCTCACGGATAGGGACACCCGGCTGAGGGCGAGCTGGGCGTCATTGCCGAGGCGAGAGGAAACGGAGTCCAGCAGCAGGTTGCCCCGCAGACGAGGCACGTTGGATTCGGTGGAGGGCTTGCTGCCGCCTCGCAGCTTGAGGAACGACTCCAGTTGGTTGTACTGGTTCAGCATGCTGCTGTAGCGCAGCACGGCATTCATCAGCTGTTGAAACGGGGTGAAGATGCGCCACACGAAGAACATGGCCGCGATCAAGGTGCCCATGGCCGCCGGATCCAACATCTCGCCGGAGGTGATCATCCAGGCCCCCACCGCCAGGGTGAGCACACCCGCCATCTGGGAGGTGGAGCTGATCAGCACCTGGAGGCGGCTGACCTGCTTGTTGAGCTCCAGGCTGCTCTTGCTGCTTTCAGCCGAAAGCCCCCGCAGCCGTTGCAGCCAGACCCAGCCGATGTTGGATGTTTTCACCTCCAGGAAACGGGAGACCAGCTCCTGCTGGGCCAGGCCAATGCCACTGCCGGTGCTGAGGCTGAGGGCGGCGGCCCCGGCGTAGTAGCGGGCCAGGAAGAACACCACAAAACCGCTGATCAGCATCAGGGCGATTGGCACAATCACCAGCCAGCCGCCAATCACGGCCACCGCTGCCAGGTAGACGACGATGAAGGGAAAATCCAGCAGGGCCAGGGCCAAAGGCCCCTGCAGGTAGCCCAGCAGGGTATCGAGATTGCGGAGGCGGTAATAGAGACCGTTGCGACCGATGGTTTCGATCTGGCGGTAATCGAGCGAGAACAGCTTCTCCACGATTCCTACGCCCATCAGGCTCTCGATCCTGCCAGCGAGCAGGGCCAGTTGGCCGGAACGCCACTGGCGCAGAATCCAATCGAGGCCGAACAGCACCACCACGCCCAGGAAGATCCAGAGGGTGGAGATGATGCTGTTACTCGGAATCGAGACGGCGTAGATGGCGCGGATGTAGAAGGGCAGCGCCAGGGCCAGCAGGCTGAGGCTGAAGCTGATGGCGTAGAGGACGCCGATCCGGTTGGTGAAGCGATAGAGGATCTGCTGGAGCAGGTTGGTGCGATCCAGCGCGGCCTTCTCCTGCAGCAGCAGCACCTGCCCCCCGGCCGGCAGGGTGGTGGGATCCACCCGGCCATTGACATTGCCGGCGATCACCGCGCCGTGGCTGTCGCGGGAGAGGACGTAGGGGACGCTGTCGGGGCTGAGATAAAGGGCCGGTAGCAGGTGGGGGTTGAGTTGACTCCAGCCCTGCAGGGCCTCCAGGCGGCTGCCGTAGCCCAGGCGCAGCAGCACGTTGCGGATGTCCACCAGGTCCATCTGGCGGGGATCTTCACCGATCAGTTCGAACAGTTCCTCCGGCCGGCCTGTCCAGAGCAGCTGCTGCAGCAGCAACCGCAGACAGAAGGCCATCGGGGCCTCCGCGCTGAGGGTGAGGTCCCGTAGTAAGACATTGCGGCTGGTCATCGGGCCACCTCAGCGGTGAACGCGGGCAGTTCGATCGTGAGATCCGTGAGCGACTTCAGGGCGTTGCCGGCTCCGCAGATCAGCACGGTGGTGCGGCCGTGGGTGCGCTTGAGCAGCCGGGCGAAGCCATCGATGAACTCCTTGCCGTAGGAGCTGTCGCTGAGGTCCACCAGCAGGAGCCGCGGGTCCACGGTGACGCCTCGGATGAGTTGGAACTGCTGCAGGGTGTCGCGGGAGAGGCCCGTGGGGACGGAGGTGCCCAGGGCTGTGCTGTAGCCCTCGGAGAGCCCCCGGACCTTGTCGTCGGTGCGCGCCAGCACCGACCAGAACAGGGCCTTGCGGCTGTAGCGATTGGGCTGGAAAGAGGTGATGTTCTGCAGCAGGGTTCCATCAAAGAACTTTTGCGAGGGATCGACGTAGATCACCTCTTGCCGCAGCCGCTCTCGGTTGTAGCTGGAGATCGGCAGACCATTGAGGGTGAGATCGAGGCCTGTCTCCACCTGCAGGAGGGAAAGAAAGAGATGGCGCGCATCGGCTCCGGTGTTGGTATCGCGCACCAGCACCGCCTCACCGGCTGGAATCGGGGGCAGGGCCATGCCATTGACCTTGAGCGCAATGGGTTCGCCGGGGTCAAGGTCGGCCTCTCCCCCCTCGGATTCAGCGGGCATGTCCATCAGGGTGTCCAGCTCTTCACGGGCATGGATCAGGCGCCTGTAGCTGCTCCACAGCCCCATGGCCTGTTGCCAGGGCTGCAGGATCTTGCCGGCCAGCAGCAGGCAGGCCGCCAGGCCCCCCAGCATCAGCTGGCCCGTGATCACCAGGAAGGCCCCCCAGGTGACAATGGCCGCCATCGTGGCCTGGTTCATCAGGCTGCTGAAGGCCTGGTATTCGCCGGTGGCGTTGTTGTTCTGCATCCGCTGCCAGGCCAGCCGTTCCTGCCGTTCCTCATTGCCGATGAGGAAAAAACGTCCCAGTCCGTTGGCCTTGATCAGATCGATGGCCGACATCAACTGCGACTGGTAGTTGACCCGCTCCAGCTCCAGTTCATCCTTCTGGCGTGAAACGGCCTCGAAATCCTGGGCGAACTGGAGGGAGCGGAATAGGTAGATCAGGATCGCCAGCACGGCGATGATCCCCACGGAGCCGCCGATCAGGAACAGCACCAGCACGAACAACAGCGAAAAGGCCAGATCGATAGCGGTGGTGAAGGCCTGGATGGCACTCTCATCCCGCAGCAGGTTGATGCTGTTGAGCCGCTCTGCATGGGTGGAGGGGGGCTCGCGCAGGTATTCACTCAGACGGAGCTGGGTGAAGTGGGCGAGGGCCTCCATGCGCCGTTGGTGCTCAACGCGGGCACCATCAAAACCGGTGATGTCGGTGCGAACCATGCGCAGCCAGGCCGAGAGCCCCAGGAGCACCACCACGCCGATGGTGAGCACCGTGAGGCTGGATAGGGCCTTGGTCGGCAGAACGGTGGTGTAGACGAGGTTGACGTAGATGGGCGACGCCAGCTCCAGCAGGTTGATCAGCACCGAGCTGACCACGATGAGGCCAACCTGGTATTGGCTCCAGTCGGTGGTTCGAAGGGATTGGAAAAATTGATGGTTGGTGAGTTCGTCCAGCAGATCCAATTGCTGGTGAAAGAAGCTCCCCACCTTGGATCCCAGTGACCTCAGATACGACGTTTTCCGAGGGGGGGCCATAGCACGAACAATTCAGATCACGACAAGTTGAACCAATGACCGCTCACTCCCTTTAGTGGGGCCGCCCCAACAGCCGGATTCCGGTCGGAATGAAGCCGTTGGGCCTCCAGGTGTCGTCAATTTGACCGTACAGCAGTTTGGGCTGCGCGTAGGTAAGAACACATGGTTCTAGCTGGCTAGGGTGGTATCAAGCTCGGTGCTCTAACGCAAGGCATGCTACGGATCCGTCTGCCTGCGCCCCAGGTTCAGTTGGAGTTGATCGCCACCGGCAGGGGCAACCGCCAGCCCTTTCAGGTGCTTGGCCCCACAACGGAGGTGGCCTTTGTCGAGGAGTTGCTCGAACAGCAATTCGGCAGCCTCACCATCAACCCGTCCGAGCTCTTTGATTTCCTCAGCACGGACCCCTGGGTGAAGGAGCGCTTCAGCCAGCCCCAGTTGGTGGACGGTGATCTCAAGCAGCACCTGACCCAGGAGGTCAGCTTCCAGCGCCAGACCCTGGGCGACAAGCTGGTACAGGCCGGCATCCTGGACATCGACGAGCTGGAAAAGCTGCTGGAGGACTACCGACCCTTCGCCAGCACCCAGCGGTTCGGCGAATTCCTCAAGCTCAATCTCCAGGTGCCGCCAGCCCTTTTGGAGTTGCTGCTCAATCCCACCCTCTTCGATGGTGGCGGCTTCAATGACAAGCGCCTCGGGGAGAGGTTGGTGGAGCTGAATGTGATCACCGCCGACCAGTTGCAGGGGGCCCTGGACGCCCAGAAGCAGGGGGGCGGCATGCTGGGCGAAGTGCTGGCCAAGCAGGGCCTGATCAGCGACACCATGGCCCGCTTTTTCTCGCGGGCCCAGATCAACGCCCAGGGGCACATCGAATACACGGCCACCTGAGGTGGCCTCAGCGCCAGAGGGCGTCGGCCATGCGGCAGGTTTGTGCGATCGGGCCCACGTCATGCACCCGCACCAGGTCAGCGCCGCCGGCGATCGCCCGGGCCACCGTGGCGGCGGTGCCCCATAGCCGTGCCCGGGGCCTGGGTTCCGCCAGCACCTCGCCGATGAAGCGCTTGCGGGAGGGGCCCACCAGCAGGGGGAATCCCTCCGCCCTCAGCAGCGGCAGCGCCTTCAGTAAGGCGATGTTCTGGGCTGTGGTCTTGGCGAAACCCAGGCCCGGATCCCAGATCAGTTGTTGCCGGCGGAGGCCCGCCGCCATCGCCGCTTCGGTGGCCCGCAGCAGCTCGTCACGCACATCGACGGCCACATCTCCGTAGCTGGCCAGAGCATCCATGGTGGCGCTGGTGCCCCGGCTGTGCATCAGCACATAGGGGCAGCCGGCCGCCGCCACCAGCGCCAGCAGGGCTGGGTCGCCCCGGCCGCCGCGCACGTCATTGATCCAGTCGACACCGGTCGCCAGGGCCTCCTCCGCCACGGCGGGGCGGAAGGTGTCGACCGACAGCAGGGGCCTGCTTTCACGGGCCCCGGCAGGGACCCGATCCTCCAGCTGGCGGCGAATGGCCCCCAGGGTTGGGATCACCCGGCGGATCTCCTCTCGATCGTCCACCTCTGCGGCCCCGGGGCGGGTGCTCTGGCCCCCAAGATCGAGCACATCGGCCCCCTGGGTTACCATCCGCTCGGCGGCCGCCAGGGCCCTGGCGGTGCTGGCGAGGCGGCCGCCGTCACTGAAGGAGTCGGGCGTGAGGTTGAGCACCCCCATCACGAAGGTGCGCGATCCCCAGGGGAGGCTGGAGCCTGTTCGGGGTGTGTCCCCTCCGAACTCAGGCGGTGACGGGGAGTTGGTAAGCGGCAATGCGTGCGAAGCCGACGGGATCGAGGGCGGCACCCCCCACCAGCACGCCATCGATGTGGGGCTGGGCCATCAACTGGTCGATGTTGTCAGGCTTGACCGAGCCTCCGTATTGGATGGTGACGGCGGGAAAGCCCACCCAGCCACGGATCAGGCCGCAGATCCGGTTGGCTTCGCTGGCTTCGCAGGTCTTGCCGGTGCCGATGGCCCAGATCGGTTCGTAGGCCACGATCAGCCGGCTGGGGTCGACCCCCTCGAGTCCCTGCTCCACCTGGCGACGGATCACCAGCTCGGCCTCGCCGCCCTCCCGCTGGTCGTCGCTCTCGCCCACGCAGACGATCGGGATCAAACCCGCCGCCTGGGCCGCCCGGGCCCGACGGTTGATCTGCTCGTCGGTTTCGCTGAAATACTTGCGCGGTTCGCTGTGGCCAACGATCGCGTAGGCGACGCCGTGCTCCAGCAGCATCGGGGCAGACACCTCGGCTGTGTAGGCGCCGTTGCCCTCCCAGTGAACGTTCTGGCTGGCGATGCCCACGTTGCTGCCGGCAAGGGCGTCGGCCAGGGTGGAGATGGCCGTGAAGGGTGGAGCCAGCACCACCTCGCGGCCCTCAGGCAGGGCGCTCACCAGGGGCAGGAAGCGTTCGGCATAGGACCTGGTCTCGGCACAGGTCATGTGCATCTTCCAGTTGCCCGCGATGACCACCTTGCCCATCAGGAGTTCCCCACGCCGAAGTGTTCCACAACCTAAAGCGCAGCCGATCCTCCCCATCCAGCGCCGGGGACGACGACACGTTGGCCGCGCAATTCCACCTGGTCGCCCGAGCTGATTTGGCGGCCGCGCCGATCCTCAACCACGCCGTTCACCCTCACTTCCCCCTGCTGCACCCAGAGCTTGGCTTCGCCACCGGTGGCCACCAACCCGGACCATTTGAGGAACTGATCGAGCCGAAACGTGCGAATGGGCTCTTGCGGAGGGGTGTCTGGACCCGTGGGAGCCGTCAAAACTGCACTGATAGGGTGCCCCGATGCTCGCACCTCCGTCGGCTGGCTTCCGTCGGCTCCTGCCGCTTCTGAAGCCCTACCGCCGCAATCTGGTGGCCGGCGGGCTGTGCATGGTTGTGTTTGTGGGCTGCTGGCCCCTGCTGGCCTGGTTGGCGGGCCAGCTGATTCCGGCCATAGGCGCCGGTGACTTTGCCAAGGTGCTCCGGGTGATTGGCCTGGCCCTCACCGTGTTCATGGTGCAGAAGCTGGCCCAGTTCGGCCAGGACACCCTGCTGGCAGGGCCGGCCCTGCAGGTGAGCCAGGACCTGCGCCGGGAGCTGTTTGCGCGCCTGCAGCGCCTGGAGTTCGGGGCCCTTGAGAAGCTCTCCTCCGGTGACCTCACCTATCGCCTCACCGAGGATGCCGATCGGGTGGGGGAGGTGATCTACAAGACCATCCAGGACACCACCCCCAGCGCCCTGCAGCTGGTGGTGGTCTTCGGCTACATGGTCTTCCTCGACTGGCAGCTTTCCCTGGCCACCCTCCTGCTGGCTCCGGTGGTGGCCGTGCTGGTGAGCGTGTTCGGTGCCCGGGTGATGGCCGCCGCCGAGCGCAGCCAGAAACAGGTGAGCGAGCTGGCTTCTCTCCTGGGGGAGGCCATCGGCGGCCTGCCCCTGGTGCGGGCCTTCGCCGCCGAAGCCTGGTTGCAGGAGCGCTTTGACCTGGAGATCGACCTGCACCGTCGTGCCCGTTACCGCACCCAGCGGCTGCTGGCGCTGCAGTTCCCCGTGGTGGGTTTCCTCGAAGCCGCCGGCATCCTCACCGTTCTGCTGATCGGTGCCGCCCGCATCGAGGCGGGGGGCCTCAACAGCCAGGGCTTCAGCAGCTATGTGGCGGCTCTGCTGATGCTGATCGACCCGATCTCCCACCTCACCACCAACTTCAACGAGTTTCAGCAAGGTCAGGCCTCCCTGCGTCGCCTGCGCAGCATCGAGGACGAACCCGTGGAGGTGCCCGACCGCCCCGGTGCCCAGGCCCTGGGACCGGTGAGTGGGGCCCTTGATCTGGAGCAGGTGAGCTTCGCCTACACCGATGGACAGCCGGTGCTGCGGGACCTCAGCCTGCGGGTGGAGCCGGGCCAGGTGGTGGCCCTGGTGGGTCCTTCGGGGGCGGGGAAGAGCACCCTGTTCTCCCTGTTGCTTCGCTTCAACCGCCCCGATGGCGGACGCATCCTTCTTGACGGCCACGACCTCAACGACCTGCGGGCCGCTGAACTGCGGCGGGCCGTGGCCCTGGTGCCCCAGCAGAGCAGCGTCTTCTCCGGCACCGTGGCCGAGATGATCCGCTTCGGCCGTGCCGCCAGCGACGATCAGCTGCGGCAGGCCGCCCGGCTGGCCAATGCCGATGGCTTCATCGAGGCGCTGCCCGGCGGCTATGGGGCCCGCCTGGAGGAGCGGGGCAGCAACTTCTCGGGTGGACAACTCCAGCGGCTGGCGATCGCCCGGGCCGTGCTGGGCAACCCGGCGGTGCTGCTGCTGGACGAGGCCACCAGTGCCCTCGATGCGGAATCGGAAGAGGCCGTGCAGCGGGGTCTCCAGCAGGCCATGGCGGGACGAACCGTGTTGGTGATCGCCCACCGCCTGGCCACCGTGCAGGGGGCGGACCAGATCCTGGTGCTCGATCAGGGGAGGATCGTGGAGCGGGGTAGCCATGATCGGTTGATGGCACGGGGGGGCCGCTACCGCGAGCTCTGCGAGCGTCAGCTGATCCGCGTCAGTCCCTGAACACGAAACGAGCAGCTCCATGGCGGAAACTCCCGATCCTCCCTTTGCCTTTCCCCAGTGGGAATACAGGGTGATCCACATCAACGTGGAGAACAACGCTCCCCCCGAGCCCCCCAATCCCCAGGTGGCGAGCCAAAAACTGCAGGGCATGCTCAGCCCGGAGTTCATCACCCGGGAGTTTCCCCAGCAGTACGGCGCCCCACCGCCCCCCCGCCATCCGGCCGAGCAGCTTCAGTTCTTCCTCAATCTTCTGGGCAAGGAGGGATGGGACATGGTCGGCTCCGAGAGGGTGGGTGCCCTGCTGATGTTCTTCTTCCGGCGTCCGTTGAGGGCCCTGCCCAAGGTGCTGCCCCAACCGGCCGAGCAGCAGGGACCCCCAGAGGGGGGGCCCGTAACCTGATGGCTGCCTTGCGCACACGCCCGTGACCGAAGACCTCCAGCAGCCCCCCATCCTCACCTTCGAGGACAAGCGCTACGACCTCAACAACCTCCCCGATGAAGTCAAGGAGCTGGTGAGGGGCATGCAGGTGGCCGATGCCCAGCTGCGCCTCCATGAGGACACCCTCAAGGTGCTGGTGGTGGGCCGCCAGTCGCTGGCCGCCCAGCTGAACGAGCGGCTCAAGACCATCACCCCCCTGCCCTGACCCTCAGGCGTCCAGGGGGGAAAGATCCTCGAAGCGGAAGATCTGGTGGCTGACGCCCCCTTCCGCCTCGGCCTCTTCGGTTTCCACCTGGCGCTCCGCCAGCACCCAGGGGCCACCGTGGCCCAGGGGTGCAAAGGTGTCGGTGAAGGAGCTTGCGCCCCCCTTGGCCTCACCGGTGGTGGGGTCGGCGTAGCGGCTGCTGTAGGTGTGGCTCAGGTAGCCCGCTCCGGTGTCGGTGGTGCTGCCGGTGAAGATGGTCACCACGGTTCCGTGGATGTGGCGATGCACCATCGTCACCACGTTGTCCTTGATGCGGTAGCGGTCGCCGGCGCCCTTGCCGCTCACGATCACCTCCAGCCCCACCGCGTCGGTGTCCCCGGCGGTGAAGGTGTTGTCGCCGTGGGTCTGCTCGAAGCTGCGGCGCACCCGATGGATGGCCACCTCCCAGAGCTGGGAGGCCACCGCCTTGGTGATCGCCTCATCGTCGATGCCTTCCACCTTGGCCTTGAGGTCGGAGCCCACCTGGAAGGTGCCCTCGACGCGGCGATCACCCTGCTGCCAGATGCAGCGACCGCCGTAGCCAGGGAAGCCGGAATCCCAGGTATAGCGGTTCTCGTAGGCGGCCCGGAAGGCGGCCGTGACATCGGTGCCGGGGGTGGTGGCACTGGAAAGGGCAACGGTCAAGGTGGTGCATGGGCAGGGGATCCAACCCTACCCAGGGGATGCCCTCAGGCGGAAAGACCCAGCTGCTCCGCACTCCAATCAATCAGCGCCTGAGCCGCCCCAACACCAGTGCAAGTTCGGCACCGCATTCGATCGGCAGGTTGTCCAGCAAAAGCGCCACAAGGTCAGGCTAGGCATCGCTCACTCAGCCAGCCGCCGCCGGCGCGTGGATGTCCTGCAGGGCCGTCACCGTGAGGCTGTGGGCCTGCAGGGCGGTGATTGCCTCCACCGCGGCCCGGGCCCCGGCAAGGGTGGTGACCGTGGGCACGGCGTAGTCGAGGGCGGCCCGGCGCAGGTAGCGGTCGTCGTGGGCGGCCTGGCGGCCGATCGGTGTATTCACGATCAGTTGGATCCGGCCAGAGCGGATGGCGTCTTCAATGTTGGGACGACCCTCGTGCACCTTCAGGATCGGCTCCACCTTCAGCCCCGCCTCGTTCAGTACCCGGGCCGTGCCCGTGGTGGCGATCAGGGAGAAGCCCAGGGCCTCCAGCCCCCTGGCCACCGGCACCAGGGCCAGCTTGTCGCGGTCATGGGTGGAGAGGAAGGCGGTGCCGCCGGTGGGCAGGGCTTCACCGGCCGCCAGTTCCGCCTTGGCGTAGGCCATGCCGAAACTGACGGCGCTGCCCATCACCTCCCCGGTGGAGCGCATTTCAGGGCCCAGCACCGTGTCGGCGCCGGGAAAACGCTTGAACGGCAGTACCGCCTCCTTGACGTTCTGCAGCGGGGGCCGGGGTTCCTCGGTGAGCCCCAGTTCGGTGAGGGTGCGGCCCGCCATCAGGCGGCTGGCGATTTTGGCCAGGGGCACGCCCGTGGCCTTGGCCACGAACGGCACCGTGCGGGACGCCCGCGGATTGGCCTCGATGATGAACACCTCGCCATCGCGCACGGCGAACTGGAGGTTGATCAGACCGCAGACCTTCAGGGCCAGGGCCAGGTCCCGACTCCAGCGGCGAATCGTGGCCAGGGCCTCCGGCTCCAGCGACACGGCGGGCAGGGCACAGGCGGAATCTCCGGAGTGGATGCCGGCGGGCTCGATGTGCTCCATCAGGCCGCCGATCACCACCCGGCCTTCCCGATCGCAGAGGGCATCGACGTCCACCTCGATGGCGTTCTCGAGGTACTGGTCGATCAGCACCGGGTGATCCGGTTCCACCTGGACCGCCTCCACCATGTAGCGGTTCAGTTCCTCCTCGTCGAAGACCACCTCCATGGCGCGGCCCCCGAGCACGTAGCTGGGCCGCACCACGACGGGGTAGCCCACCCGCTCGGCCACGGCACGGGCCTCGGCATCGCTGCGGGCCAGGCCGTTGCGGGGTTGGCGGATGTCCAGTTCCCGCAGGATCGCTTCAAACTGCTCCCGGTCTTCGGCGCTGTCGATGGATTCGGGCGAGGTGCCCCACAGGCGGGTGCCGGTGGCGAGGCCCTCCGGTGTGGCCAGCCAGCGCTGCAGCGGCAGGGCCAGCTTGAGGGGGGTCTGGCCGCCGAACTGAACGATCACCCCTTCGGGTTTCTCCGCCTCGATCACATTGAGCACGTCTTCGAGGGTGAGGGGCTCGAAGTAGAGCCGGTCGCTGGTGTCGTAGTCGGTGGACACCGTTTCCGGGTTGCTGTTCACCATCACCGTGGCGAAGCCTTCGCCTTGGAGGGCAAAGGAGGCGTGGCAGCAGCAGTAGTCGAATTCGATCCCCTGGCCGATGCGGTTCGGACCGCCCCCCAGGATCATCACCTTGCGGCGGCTCTCGGGTCGCACCTCGTCCTGGGGGGCCAGCGGCGTCAGGTTGCCATCGGCGCTCAGGCGCTCGAGGGGCCGCTCATAGGTGGCGTAGTGGTAGGGGGTGGAGGAGGCGAACTCGGCGGCGCAGGTGTCGACGGTCTTGAACACCGCGTTCACCCCCAGCCCCTGGCGGCTGCGGCGCACCGTCAGTTCGTTGCTGCCGGTGGCCCAGGCGATCTGGCGATCGGAGAAGCCCAATTGCTTGAGCTCCAACAGGGCCGCTGCCGAGAGGTCGCCCAGGACCTTGCCCGCCAGCAGGCGCGTCTGGGCATCGATCAGACGGCGCAGCTTGGCCAAAAACCAGGGATCGATGGCGCTGAGGCCATGGATCGTGTCGTCGTCGTATCCGGCCACCATCGCCGCGCGCACCGCGAAGATGCGATCCGGCGCCGGTGTGCGCAGCAGGCGGTCGAGTTCGGCGCCCTCGATCGGGGTGTCGGGCCGGTCGCAGCCCCAGCCGGCATGGCCGGTTTCCAGCGATCGGACCGCCTTCTGGAACGATTCCTCGAAGCTGCGGCCGATGGCCATCGCCTCCCCCACCGACTTCATCGAGGTGGTGAGCACCGCCGGGCTGCCGCGGAACTTCTCAAAGGCGAAGCGCGGAATCTTCGTGACCACGTAGTCGATCGTGGGTTCGAAGCAGGCCGGCGTCTTGCCGGTGATGTCGTTGAGGATCTCATCGAGGGTGTAGCCCACCGCCAGGCGGGCGGCGATCTTGGCGATCGGAAAGCCGGTGGCCTTGCTGGCCAGGGCCGAGCTGCGGCTCACCCGGGGGTTCATCTCGATCACCACCACGTCGCCGTTGGCGGGGTTGATGGCGAACTGGATGTTGCTGCCGCCGGTTTCGACGCCGATCTCGCGGATGATGGCGATTGATTGGTCGCGCAGCCGCTGGTACTCCCGGTCGGTAAGGGTTTGGGCCGGGGCCACGGTGATGGAGTCGCCCGTGTGCACCCCCATCGGATCGAGGTTTTCGATGCTGCAGATGATGACCACGTTGTCAGCCAGGTCACGCATCACCTCCAGCTCGAACTCTTTCCAGCCGATCAATGACTGCTCGATCAGGATCTGGGAGACGGGGCTGGCCTCGAGGCCGCTTTTGCTGAAGGCGCGGAACTCCTCCGGGTTGTAGGCGATGCCGCCGCCGGAGCCGCCGAGGGTGAAGGCGGGGCGGATGATGCGCGGGTAGCTGCCGATCTGTTCACCCACCACCTCCGCTTCCTCCAGGGTGGAGGCGATTCCGGAGGGGCAGACGGCCACGCCGATGCGTTCCATGGCCTGCTTGAACAGGTTGCGGTCTTCCGCTTTCTGGATCGCTTCCAGGTTGGCGCCGATCAGCTCGACGCCGTACTTGGCCAGGGTGCCGTTCTCGGCCAGGGCCACCGCCAAGTTGAGGGCGGTCTGGCCGCCCATGGTGGGCAGGAGGGCATCGGGCCTCTCCAGCTCGATCACCCGGGTGACCACCTCAGGGGTGAGGGGCTCGATGTAGGTGCGATCCGCCATGTCCGGATCGGTCATGATCGAGGCGGGATTGCTGTTCACCAGCACCACCTCAAAACCCTCTGCCCGCAGGGCCTTGCAGGCCTGGGTGCCGGAGTAATCGAACTCGCAGGCCTGGCCAATCACGATGGGCCCGGACCCCAGCAGCAGGATGCGACGCAGATCCGTCCGGCGGGGCATGGGGGAAGCGGGGCAGCCAAACCTGCCTAGCCTCTCACGGTCTCCCGCTGCGCCTGCCCCACCGCCACCGGCCATTCCCCGGCGGTGGCTAATCTGATGGGAATCCGTGGTCGTCACCGCAATCCATGAGCGAACTCCAGCGCCTGAAGGGGCTGTTGCCTCCTGAGATGCAGAGCTGGGTGTTCGTGGAAGCCGCCGCCGCCGCCGACCCTGCCCTGATCACCATTGAGGAGATCGGCCGGGACGAGGTGGAAATTCAGGTGGACCTGGAGAAGTGGGATCTGCTGGCCCTGGACCACCGCAACCTGCTGTTCTGGCATGAGGTGGGCCGGGTCCAGAACGACGCCGTTCCCCGCGACGGCTGGGAGATGGCCGCCCTGGCCATCGGCCTGGGCGGGGCCATCGGCGAGCTGTGGGTCCAGGACGGCCTGCTGCTGATCCTGGCGGTGGGCCTCTCCGGGTTTGCGGGCTACCGCCTCTACCTCAAGAACAACTCCGAGAAGCGTCTGGCGGATGCGATCGAGGCCGATGAGCGGGCCATCGACCTGGCCACCCGCTTCGGCTACACCCTGCCCAATGCCTACAAAAGCCTGGGTGGCGCCCTCAAGGAGTTGGTGGAGCAGAGCCGCAAGAAGAAGAAGCGGGCTTTCTTTGAAGACCGGCTGGAGGCCCTGCGCAAGAGCGCCGGCAAGGCCCGGGCCGAGATGGCCCAGCAGCAGGGCAGCCGCCAGTCGGTCACCAGTGAGAACGTTTATGGCTGAACCAGTGACCCCTTCCCTTGACAGCGCCGCCCTGGCCCACCTGGCGGCCGAGGCCTGCGACGACCGTAAGGCGGTCGACATCCGGCTGATCCGCGTCGAGGAGGTGTCGTCCCTGGCCGATTGGTTCGTGATCGCCAGTGGCCTCTCCGACGTCCAGGTGCGCGCCATCGCCCGGTCCGTTGAGGATCGGCTGCAGAGCGATGCGGGCCGTCTGCCCCTGCGCAAGGAAGGCCAGACGGAGGGCCGCTGGCTTCTGCTCGATTACGGCGAGGTGATCGTGCATGTGCTGACCCCCACGGAGCGCGCCTACTACGACCTGGAGGCCTTCTGGGGCCACGGTGAGCAGGTGCCGTTCCAGGGGGCCCATGGTGCCCTGGCGGGCTGAACCGAGGGGATCCCCGTGGCGGAGTACACCCTCACCGACGAACCCTGCCCGGTGCCGCCGGAGCAGCGACCGCTTGAGGAGTACGGCCAGTTCTGCCGCTCCTGGTTCTTCCATTGGCCCGCCGAGAGCACCTTTTCCCTGCTGCGGCCCCTACTGATCAGCTGGTTGGTCGCCCTGCCCCTGAGCCTGCTGGTGACCAGCGGCAGCTGGGCCCTGCGCCATCACCCCCTGCTCTTGACCGCCATCGCCGTTTTGGGGGCCAATCTGTTGCCCCTGGCCCTGCTGGTGCGGCAGTGGCTGGGCTGGCGCTATCTGCTGCAGCGTCTGCGCTCGGAGCGGATCGCCTACGAGGAATCGGGCTGGTACGACGGGCAGGAGTGGGAGAAGCCCCTGGCCTGGCGCCAGCGCGATCTGTTGGTGGCCCGCCATCAGGTGGGTCCGGTAATGCGGCGTCTGGAGATGGCCCTGGCGCTGGTGATCGCTTTGCTGCTGGTGGGAACCTGCCTCTGTCAGGCTTTCTGATTCCGCCGGGGCCCGCGCCCCCCACGCGCCCGCGATGTCCCTGTCCTCCAGCTTCGGTACCCCCCAGCGTCCCGGTGTTCCCCCCCTGGAGGTGCGCGTGCTGCGGGACGGCATCCTCGAGTCGGTGCATCGGGCCCATGCGGTGGTCACCGACCAGCGGGGCCGGGTGCTGATGCGGGCCGGTGATCCCCAGCAGCTCAGCTTCGTGCGTTCGGCCCTGAAGCCTTTCCAGGCGCAGGTCTACGTGGGCAGTGGGGCCGCCGATGTGGCCGGCAACGACGACAGGGGCCTGGCGATCGCTTGCTCCTCCCACAACGGCAGCCCCGCCCATGCCCGCGAGGCGTTCAAGCTGCTCTGGAGCGCCGATCTGGAGACCGAGCGGCTGCAGTGCCCGGTGCCGGCCTGGGGGACCAGCCCGCTGGAGCACAACTGCTCCGGCAAGCACGCCGCCTTCCTGGCCGCCTGCCGGCGCCTGCATTGGCCCCTTGAGAGCTACCTGCAGGTGGACCACCCGTTGCAGCAACAGGTGCTGCGTCGCGTTGGTGAGCTGCTCGGCATGCCCGGCGCCGAGCTGGTGACGGCCAAAGACGACTGCGGTGCCCCCACCCTGCAACTCCAGCTGGCCCAGATGGCCCTGCTGTTCGCCCACCTGGGGGCGTCGGAGCAGGCTGATCTGGAACGGCTCAGCCGGGCCATGCTCGCCCACCCCGAACTGGTGGCCGGTGAGGGGCGGTTTGACACCGAACTGATGCGCCGCGGCCATGGTCAGGTGGTGAGCAAGGGGGGCGCCGAGGGGATCCAGTGCCTCAGTCGCACCGGGGAGGGGCTAGGGCTGGCCATCAAGGTGATCGATGGGGCCAGCCGGGCCAAGTACGCCGTGGCCCTGCATCTGTTGCGCCAGCTGGATTGGCTCACCCCCCTCACCCTCGAGGAACTGGAGCAGCGTTTCCTGGTGCCCGGGCCCTATGTGCGCCTGGAGGTCACCGGCGAGCTGCGCTTCGACGCCGTCCGCTGAGGCCACCCCTGCCGGATGCTCGGCCAGCCCTCAGGTGGCGCGGGCGTGGTTGCCCTGGCGCAGGGAGTCCCAAAGGGAGAGGGCCAGCATCACGATGCCGATCAGGCCGCTGAGCCATTCGGGCACGTGCAGCCCCCAGCGGCCGACCACCACGCCGGCCAGCATCAGGAACCCCAGGGCTCCGATGGCGTAGTGGGCACCGTGCTCGAGGTAGATCAGCTGCTCCAGGGCCCGCTCCCGGGTGAGCATCACCGTGAGGGAGCGGATGAAGAGGGCCCCCAGCCCCAAGCCAGTGAGGATCAGGGGCAGTTGGCTGGTGATGGCGAAGGCGCCGATGGTGCCATCGAGGCTGAAGGAGGCATCGAGCAGTTCCAGGTAAATCAGGCTGGCCAGTCCTCCCTGGGCCGCCAGGCGACCCACGGCCTCCTCCTCACCGCCAAAGAACTCCGCCAGGGAGGTGCTGAGGATCTGCAGCACCAGGCCCACCACGCCACTGATCAACACATCGCCCCGCAGCTCCCCGGGCACGGCGAGCCCCACCAGCACCAGCAGGGTGAGGGCCAGGGCCACCTCCAACGATTCGATCCGGCCGGCCTGGGACAGCCTCCTCTCCACGGTCTTGACCCAGTGGAGGGTCTTGGCGTCGTCCATGAAGTAGCGCAGGAACACCATCAGCAGGAACATGCCGCCGAAGGAGAGGATGCGCGGCTCCGCCAGCTCCAGCAGCTCCTTGTAGTGGGCGGGGTGGTGGAGGGCGGCATCGAGGGCCTCCCCCAGCCCGACCCCCCCCGCCAGAGCCACCAGCACGAGGGGGCCGAGGAAGCGCACGCCGAAGACCGGGATCACCAGGCCCCAGGTGAGGAAGAAGCGCTGCTGACCCTCGGTGAGGCGCTCCAGCACCCGGGCGTTCACCACGGCGTTGTCAAAGGAGAGGCTGATCTCCAGGGCCAGCAGCACCAGGGTCAGCCAGGCTGCCGTCAGGCCCCGGGTGGCCAGAACGGCCGCCAGGCCCAGCAGGCAGCAGAACAGGGGAACCCGCACATAGCGGAGATAGCGGGCCATGCCTGGGTCCGTTGGATTGCCGAAGGGTACCCCTGAGAGATACGATCCAAGAGGCGACGCGGGGTAGAGCAGTCTGGTAGCTCGTCGGGCTCATAACCCGAAGGTCAGGAGTTCAAATCTCCTCCCCGCCACCACTTCCCGGGAGATTCTTGTCCCGGTCTTGAACCCCTCCGATCGAAAGGATCGGAGGGGTTTTTGCATGGGCCAGCTCCTCCATGGGCGGCTGCGCTCGCCCGCTGGCGCTGCTGGAGAGAACGCCCCGTGCTGGGGAGGGTTCCCGGGGCCCCTCGTCCAAAAGGGCGCAGCCAGCGGGGGATTCCACTGCGGGGATGGCACCCAAGGGGAGCGCAGGGCGGCTGCCGTAATCTCAGCTCTTGCCCCTGTTCCCCCTGGATCCGGCTGCGATGGACTCTGCCAAGGCACCTTCCCCGGCTGGAGCGAACCCTTCCCCTCCTCCCTCCCTCGTGATTGTGGTGGCGGCGCTGCTCTGGGTGGGCGTGGATCTGATCGGTGACGGACTGCTGGCGACCCTGGAATTGCTCGGGGCCCGCACCCCCAGCGCCAGCCCCAGCGCCAGCCCAGAGCGCCTGGTGACCCCTTCCTGATGCCCGTCGACCCCATGCCCACCGACGCGATCGTCGTGGGCTCCGGCGCCACCGGTGGGGTGGCCGCCATGGTGCTGGCGGAGGCTGGGCTGAGGGTGCTGGTGCTCGAGGCCGGACCCGACCTGAGCGTGGAGCGGGCCCTGGGCTCGGAACCTTGCAACAGCCTGCGCCGCTTCGCCCAGCTGGGCAGCGGCAGCCAGCGCCTGCAGGCGAATCACCCCGGCTATTGGAAAGCCAACCCGGAGCTGTTCGTTGACGAACGGCAGAACCCCTACGGCACACCACCGGATCGCCCCTTCCTCTGGACCCGGGGCCGGCAGGTGGGTGGCAAGAGCCTCACCTGGGGCGGCATCACCCTGCGGCTCTCAGATCTGGAGTTCCGCGCCGGCGAGCGCGATGGCTATGGCCCCAGTTGGCCCATCGGCCACGACGACCTGGCGCCCTTCTACGGCCGCCTGGAGAGGATGCTGCGGGTCCACGGCGGCCTGGATGGCTTGCGGCAGCTGCCCGACGGCGACTACGGCCCTCCGCTGCCCTTCACGCCCGCCGAGGACCATCTGCGGGCCACGCTGCACGGGCAACTGGATCTGCCCCTGATCCATTCCCGTGGCTTTGCCCTGCACCGGGGCGGGGCCCGATCCGGTTGGCCCGCCTCCAGTTCCCAGGGGGGCGCCCTGGGGAAGGCCCTGGCCAGCGGCCGGGTGCAGCTGCGCAGCGACGCGGTGGTGAGCCATGTGGAGCTGGATCCCTCCGGATCCAGAGCCGAAGCGGTGGTTTATGTCGACCGCGCCAGCCGGCAACGCCACCGGGCCGCTGCGCCCCTGGTGGTGCTCTGCGCCTCGACGATCGAGAGCGTTCGCATCCTGCTCCATTCCCACGAACAGCAGCGGGGCGGAGGGCTGGTGGACCCCTCGGGCAGCCTGGGCCATTACCTGATGGACCACATCTCCAGCAGTCGCTTTTTCCGCCTGCCGGATCAGCCCACCCCAGAGCAGCCCCATGAGCTGTCGGGGGCCGGCAGCGTCTTCATTCCCAACACCAGCAACCTGCAGCCCGGCGAAGCACTGGGCTTCCTGCGCGGCTACGGGCTCTGGGGGGCCGTGCAGCGCTTCGATCCGCCCGCCCCCTTGAAACGCTGCTCCGCCGATGCCATCGGCTTCCTGATCGGCCATGGCGAGATGCTCAGCGACCACCGCAACCACGTGCGGCTGGAGGGCGGCCGCACCGATGCCTGGGGCCTGCCCACCGTTCACATCGATTGCCGCTGGGGCGACAACGAACAGGCCATGGTGGCCCACATGCAGGCGCGCATGGGGGAGGCCGTGGCGGCCGCCGGCGGTGAGATTCGCCCGCTCGAGGACCTGTTCCTCATGCCCCTGATCGAGCCCCTTTTGCGGCGCAGCGTCGCCCTGGCCCCCGGGGCGCCACCGCCTGGCTACTACATCCACGAGTTGGGGGGGGCCCGCATGGCGGCGCGGGAGAGCGATGGCGTGGTGAATGGTTGGAACCAGTGCTGGCGCGCTCCCAACCTGCTGGTGGTGGATGGGGCCTGCTGGCCCACGGCCGCCTGGCAGAGCCCCACCCTGACGGAGATGGCGATCACCTGGCGGGCCTGTGCCCATGCCGCCGATCGTCTGAGGTCCGGCGACCTGTGAGGGCTTCGAAACCCAGTGGTGCATCGGGTGTCGATGATCACAGTTTGCTCGGGGCGGTGGCCGCACACTCCATGGGCGACCTTTAACGGGTCGGGCAAGGGAGAACTCAGGCGGGGGTGTCAAAGCCCCCGCTTTTTTTTGGCCAGCCACCTCCCCTCCCTGGCGGCCGGGTGCGCTGTTTCGGTCGTTGGAGTCAGGGGCGTCCCTGATGGCGGAACAGCCCATGCAGGTAGTGCTGGGCCACGTTGCGATCGGTGCAGCCGTTCTGGAATAGGAAGCCGGCCAGGGCCGACGTCAGCACCCGGTACTGGTCCCACTGGGGATGGGCCTGGATGAAGGCGCGCATGCCCTCGAACAGGGCCTCGGGCACTTCCGCCTCGAGGCTGATGCTGGCCGCGGCAGCCTCAGGAGCTTTGAGGGCGGGTTCCCGGGCGATGCAGCGGGAGAGGTGATCACGATCAAAACCGGCGGACTCGTCCATGCCGCTGCCTAGTTCTTCAACTCCGTCCAAGTTGCGCCGCCCGTGAAGTGGACCCAGATAGCCATGGATGCCCCTCCGGCGTCAAAGGAGGGGCGCCTTGCGGAACGCACGGAACATCAGGTTGAGACCGACCGCCGCGCAGGGAATCTGGGCGAGGCCGTCAACGGTGGCATCGGATCATCGGACCGGGGGCTGGGCTGTCAAGTTCCCTGCGATCAAAAGCGGGAAATCCCCAATCGGTACGGCCCCGCCGCCTCTTAAGGCCCCTGAACTGTGGAAAAACCCACCCTGATCTGGGGAAAACCAAGATCCGCTGGGGAAATCGGCCATTGATCACCAGGGCTTATCAGACCCGTGTCTGTTGCGACCCACCCGAGATCGAGACAGCTGCGCTGCCTGGCTGCGATGGGGGTGTCAGGAGCTCAAGACGGAGATGGGGGTTCCGTGGCGGGGGGGTGGAGGCTGCGGGGAC
>JBAXME010000043.1:0-23405 GCA_037134455.1 Synechococcaceae cyanobacterium ELA445
CCACTGCCCCTAGGAATCCGCCATGTCCCCCCAGCTCACCCTTCAAGCCCCCACGGAGTTGTCGCCCGAGGAGGTGCCGGCCTATCTCGATCGGCTGTGGGGCCACGAGCTGGAGGATGCCTCCGGCGCCGCCACCTTCAAGCTCCTGGTCTGGGAGCCTTCCTGGCTGCAGCAGCAGCTCATCCGCACCGGTCGCATCGATGGCCCCCTGAGTGGCCTGCTCAGTGAGGAGTTGCTGGCGGCAGCCCGGCAGGCGGTGGTCGATTGCGGTCTGCCCCTGAGCACGGCGCCCATGGCACCGGAGCTCGCCTGGGCCCTGGGCCAGCAGCCGGGCGGCCACAGTGCCAACGATTTGCGCGGCCAGTTCGTTGATCAGGCGATCAGCGCCCTGCGTCCCCGCCGGCTGATCACCCTGGCCCCCACCCTGCGGGAGGACATCTCCCTGGAGACCCTGGTGGCGGCCTACTGCCCCCTGCCGGAGGAGCGCAGCGGCAGTGCACCCGCCTGTGGCGATGTGGTGGTGCTGCGGGGAGGCCGAGGGGCCATGACCCGTGGCCTGGCCATGGTGCAGCCCCTGGTCGATGACGATCTGCCCTGCTGGGTGTGGTGGAACGGTTCCCTTGATGAATCGCCGGAGTTGCTGGAGGCCCTGGCCCCCCCCTCGCGCCGCCTGGTGCTGGACAGCTCCATCGGTGCGCCCAGGCGTTGTCTCGATCTGCTCGTGGAGCGAATCGCTACGGGACAGTCGGTCAACGATCTCAACTGGCTTCGGCTGCGCGCCTGGCGCGAATCCTTGGCCATGGTGTTTGATCCACCCAGCCGTCGCGATGCCCTCAGCCACGTGGTGCAGCTGGACATTGACGTGGAGGGCAGCCACCCGGTGAAGGGGTTGCTGCTGGCGGCCTGGATCGCGGATCGCCTCGGTTGGCATCTGCAGAACAGCTACACGATCGCTGCGAGCGCCAGCGGCGAGGGGATTGGTGCGGAGTTTCTGCGCACCGACGGGGAGAGCGTGCAGTTCCGCCAGATGTCGGTGCCAGTGGGGGTGCCCAAGACCCACCCCGGTGCCCTGGTGGGGTTGCGGCTGATCTGTGCGCCGCCTGGCCGCCAGCCCCTGTGCGTGATCCTGTGCTCGGAATCGGGGGGCTGCATGCGCCTGGAGGCGGGTGGGGTGGCCAGCATGGAGCTGGCGGAGGAGGTGGTTCCCCTTCCGGTCGAGAGCGAGGAAATGGAAACGGCCCGGCTCCTTGGGGGCGGCCACGACAGCACCAACCCCCTGCTGGCGGCGGCGGCGCCGCTGGCTGCCAAGCTGCTGCCGCACTGATGGGGCGCTGAGCGCGCCGCGGCCATGGCCTGTCTGATTGGCGCGCCCACCAGCGGCAGTGGCAAAACCCTGCTCAGCCTGGCCCTGGCGTCCCTGGCCCGCCAACGGGGCCAGTCGATCCAGACCTTCAAGGTGGGGCCGGATTACCTCGACCCCCAGCTCCTGGGTCGGGTGAGTGGCCGCAGTTGCCGCAACCTCGACCTCTTGCTGTGCGGCCAGGAGTGGGTGCGTCGCAGCTTTGAGGGCTTCGGCAGCCGCACCGACCTCTGCCTGGTGGAGGGGGTGATGGGTCTGTTCGATGGCCGGGGGCCCAGTAGCGAGGCTAGTTCGGCCGCGGTGGCCCTGCAGCTGGGGTTGCCGGTGGTGCTGGTGGTGGAGGCCAGCCGCCAGGCGGGCTCCCTGGCGGCCCTGGTGCGGGGCTTCCGCGACCACGAGCCCCAGCTGGTGCTGGCGGGGGTGGTGCTCAACGGCGTCAGCACACCCCGGCACAGGGCCCTGCTGGCCGAGGCCCTTGCCTCGATCGAGATGCCCCTGCTGGGCGTGCTGCCGCGCCATGAGAGCCTCAGTCTTCCCTCCAGACACCTGGGGCTTCTGCCGCCCCATGAACTGCTGGATCTCGATGGGCGCATCGAGGAGTGGGCGGAGCTGGCAGAGCGCCATTTGAACCTGGAGCGACTGCTGCCGTTGATGGCGGCGCCGCCCGTGCCCGGGCCGGGAACGGTGGATCCGATCCAGTCCTGCCTCGGTGCGGCCCAGGGCCAAGGCAGATCGGCGCAACCGCCCGTGCACGTGGCGATCGCCGCCGATGCGGCCTTCCACTTCCGCTATCCGGAGGCCAGCGAACTGCTGGAGGCCCATGGGCTGGCGGTGCGCCCCTGGAGCCCCCTGGCCGATGAACCGCTGCCAGCGGATGCCGGGGCCCTGATCCTGCCCGGTGGCTACCCGGAATTGCACGCCGCAGCGTTGGCCAACAGCCGCCGCAGCCTGGGGGATCTGGCGCGCGCCGCCGCTCGGGGATTGCCGATCTACGCGGAATGTGGTGGCCTGCTGCTGCTGGGCGCGCACCTGGAAGACCCGGGCGGTGTGCCCCATGCCATGGCCGGCGTGCTCCCCTTCGGAGCCCGCCGCGGCTCCCTCGATCTGGGGTATCGGCAGGCCACGCCCCTGGCCGACGGCCTGGTGGTGCGGCGAGGGGAAGGCTTGGATGGCCATGAGTTCCACCGCTGGGAACTGGTGCCGCCAGCTAACGCACCACCACCCATCGCACCCTCACCCGAGCCAGCAACTGCGCCTAGCCCCCTCTGGACGTTGGAGGGTTGGGGGACGCCAGCGCGACGGGAGGGATGGAGTGCCCCGGGGCTCCATGCCAGCTGGCTGCACCTTCACTGGGCCGGTTGCCCCGAGGTGCCCCGCCGGTTGGCTGTGGCCGCCCGGCAACACGCTGCAATGGCGACACGCCCCCTGATCCGATAATCGAAGACGTGTCCTTCCCGAGCATGCCCATCGACAGCGTGGCCCTCGCCCCCAGGATTTTCGATCCGCACTTTTGGGGGGAACTGGTGGCCTATGGCGCCGGCGTCGGCCTCAGCCCCATCCACATCGGCCTGCTTTTCCTGCTCTTGCTGGGTCCCCGTCCGCTGCAGCGGGGCGGGTTGTTCGTGCTGGGCTGGATGGCCACGATTGCCGTGTTGGTGATCCTGCTTTTGACCGTTGGGCATGGGCTGGTGCTGACCATGGACCAGGGCAGCAGCCACCGCACCGGTTTGGATCTGGTGGCGGCAGGTGCCCTGATGGCCCTGGGGCTCAGGGAGCTGTTGACGCGCCGGGAGGAGGGGGATCCCCCGGGCTGGACCCGCAGCCTGGATCGGCTGGCCACCCTGCCCCTGCCCCTGTTGATCGCAGCGGGTGCGGCCATCGAAGTGATCAGCCCCGATGATCTCTTCCTGGCGGCCAAGGCGTCAGCAAGTCTGCTGTCGGCCGATCTGAGCCGCAGCCAGGAGTGGCTGGCCACAGCAGGCTTCACCCTGGCGTCCAGCCTGTTTCTGCTGGTCCCGTGGTTGGCGGTGGCCATCGGCCGCTCCGGTGTGGTGCCGTTGCTGGAGCGGGCGAAGGAGGTGCTCTATGCCCGTGGTGAGCTTCTGGTGGGAGGGCTCAGCCTTGCCCTGGCGGGCTATCTGGGCTGGCAGGGGGTGGAGGGGCTGCGGATGTTGGCGGCAGCGGCCGCCTAGCTGGAGGGGCGATTCACCGAGCGGCCATCGGCGGCGACTGTGAAGGGGGGTCCCGTCAAGCCCAACCAACCACTCCACCCGATCGATCGAATCCGAATGGAATCGACGGGAACCCAACGGCCGCAACCGGCCTCTGCCCAACCCCAGAGACAAAGCCCGGACCCATCCACGGGCTGAGTTGGTGCCCTAGCGGCGGAGAGCTGGGCTGGGTCAGGTGTCCAGTTCCTCCTGGGTGGGTGCGGAGCGCACCTGGATGGCGTAGGTCATCGTCGAGTCCACGCCCGTGCCCCGGTAGGAGCCGCTGACTGCCGCCGCCAGCCGGTGATCCGGAGCGGCGGCCAGGGGCACGTGGCCATCGGCCACTGCCAGTCCCAGGCTGGGGTCATAGGCCCGCCAGCCGCCCCCGGGCACGTACACCTCCGCCCAGGCGTGCAGTTCGTGTTCGCTCACTTCAGGCGGGTGGTGGATGGAGTAGCCGCTGACGAACCGGGCCGCGAGCCCCTGGCTGCGGCAAGCCTCCACGTACAGCATGGCGGTGTCGCGGCAGGCGCCGGTGCGGGTCGCCAGGGTTTCCGCCGCTGGCTGCGGGTCCCCATCGGGGCGCCCCACATGGTGGAAGCCATGGTGCATGCCATGGGCCAGTTCCATCAGGAAAGCGGTGGTGGAGCCCTCCACCTCCTGCGCCAGGCCGTCGGCCCAGGTTTTCACCGGCGATGGGGTCGGCGTGGACGCCAGTGAGGGGGACAGGGCAGCGGTAAGCGCTGGGTCGTAGCGGAAGGGCAGCCGCTGGGCGGAGGGTTCGGTGACGATCCAATCGAACGGGTTTTCGCGCAGGGTCTCCACCACGGTCTCCAGCTGGAGGCTTAAGCGCTGGCGGGGTTCGTCGAACCACAACACCGCCGCATTGGTGCCATCGGCGTCCACGACGCGGCTGGCTCCCGTGGCTTCGTCCGTGACCTTCAGGGTGTGGAGCAGCAGGCGTTGGGTGCTGTCCTGGCGCGGCGTCAGCCGCAGGGTCATGGGTTCCAGGAAGACCGGCCGCCCGTAGGTGTAATGCAGTGAATGGCGGATGTGGATGAACACGGTGGTGGGACCCGAGCCGCCCCACCCTGGCATCCGTTCCCCAGCGGGGATTTAAGGGGCTTCTTCATCGGTGAGTCCTTCCCCCAGCCAGCGCCGCCAGCGCTGCTGCTCGGCGGTGCTGCCCGCGCCTCCCACCAGGGTCACGCCCCTGCGGGCCCGACTGACGGCCACGTAGACCAACTGGCGCCGCAACACCGCATCGGCAGGCCAGAACACGTCGGCGTCGACGAACACTTCGCCGAAGCTGCTCCCCTGGCTGCGGTGCACCGTGAGCACGGCCGCCGGTCCGAGGGAGGCAAAGGCGTCGCGCACCAGGAAGAAACGCCGCCACAGGGCTCGCCCCTCCTGCTTTCCCGCCTCCCGGGCCTCGCCCCGCAGCCGGGCCAGCACCGCCTCCAGTTGCCGGCGCGGCTCGCTGCCCAGGGGGGGCAGCAGTCGCAGGGTCAGTCGGCTCTCCCCAGCCTCCACCGCCGCGCTGAGGGTTTCGATCACGGCGCCCTCCTGCGCCTCCACACCAAAGTCCGCCAGATCGCAGCGCTCAGGAGTCACGTCCCGCACCACCAGCTCCCGGTTGGAGCCCAGCAACAGATCCGGCTCCTCGCCGGCCTCCTCCCCCTCGCGGCAGGCGGGTGCCATCACCGCTTGGCGGGTGATGAGCACCTCCCCGGGCAGCACCGGCAGTTGATCGGCCATGTCGCCATGGATCGCCCGGCGGGCCAGGGGCACCAGGGCCTCCAGGGAGCGGTTGG
The DNA here is from genome assembly GCA_037134455.1 of Synechococcaceae cyanobacterium ELA445. GTDB lineage: Bacteria > Cyanobacteriota > Cyanobacteriia > PCC-6307 > Cyanobiaceae > ATX-6F1. The sequence goes on from JBAXME010000043.1 coordinate 5,385, forward strand.
TGTAACAGAGCAGACGGGCGTGGTCGGGATCGTCCAGCTCGGCGCCCTCGCGCAGGGCCGCCTGGGCCGCCGCCAGCCAGGTCCCCTTCGCCAGCACGGCCACCTGGCCTGTCGGTTGTCGCACCGGTGGGATCAGGGGCGGCAATTGACACAGCAGGTCCCCCTGGCGGAGGCCCGCCGCCAGCCTCAGCACGGGCCCCTGGTGACGAACCACCTCCTCCAGCCGATGGCCCGCGCAGCGCGCGAGGGCGAACACCGGACTGGAGGGTTCCCCCACCGGCGGCAGCTGGGCCGGGTCCCCCACGAACACCAGTCGGGTGCGGAACGGGTGGGCGCAGCGCAGGGCGATATCCAACAGACCGCTATCGACCATGGAGGCCTCGTCGATCAGCACCAGCCCCAGGTGTTCCAGGGCCCCGGCGGTCTGCTCGGTTTCCTCGCAGCGTTCCCGGTCCCGTTCCCGTTTGAGTTTCAGCCGCAGCAGCCGGTGGATGGTGGAAGGAAACCAGGGGGGTCGCAGAGCGGCCCGCTCGAGTTGGGCCCGACACACCCCCACGGCCTTGTGGGTGGGGGCCACCACGGTCCAGCAGAGTCCGGCCGCCTCCGCCTGGGCCAGAAAGGCCATTGATAGGTAGGTCTTGCCGGTACCGGCGGCTCCACTGAGTACGAATGGGGTGCCCTCTGCCGGCGCCGCCAACCAGGTGGCGAAGGCTTCGGCGGCGGCCCGCTGCCCGCAGGTGAGCCGCTCGACGCTCAGGGACGCCCCATCGGGGCTCAGGCCAGCGGCAGCCAACCGAACCCCTGGGCGATCTGCAGCGGCGATCCGGCCAGGGCCAGGCCGCTGAGAGCGATCAGTGGGCCCATCAGGCTGCCCGCCAGCACCTCAAGCCGGGTGTGGCCGAGATTTTCCTTCAGGGGTTGGGCCACCCCCGTGGCCCTCGCCTGCCAGAGGTCATCGGGGAGTTCGTTGACCCGGGCGGCGATCTTGCCGGCGGCCCGGCGCACGCCACTGGCGTCGTACAAAACGATGAAGGCCAGGGTGGAGGCAAGGGCAAAGAGGGGGTCGCTCCAGCCCAGTTCCCAGCCAATGCCTGCAGCCGCACCGGTGATCAGGGCCGCGTGGCTCGACGGCATGCCGCCGGTTTCGATCAGCACGGCTGGCCGCCAGCGCCGGTGGACCAGCAACTCGACCACCAGCTTGGAAAGTTGGGCCAGGCCACAGGCCGCCAGCGCCCAGGCCAGAACACCGTTGTCGAGAAGAGCGATCATCGATCGCGACTGGTGATGTAGTCGGCCAGGGCCAGCAGGGGTTGGGCCCGCTCCTGCCAGGGCTCCAGGGCCTCCTTGGCCCCATCCACCAGGGACTGGGCCCGGATGCGTGACTCAGCCAGCCCCAGCAGTTTGGGGTAGGTGGTCTTGTCGGCGGTCAGGTCCTTGCCGGCGGTCTTGCCGAGCACATCACTACTGGCTGTCACATCCAGGATGTCGTCAATGATCTGAAAAGCCAGGCCAATGCCGCGAGCGTAGCGGCGTAGGGCACTGAGCAGATCTTCGGGGGCACCGGCGATCAGGGCACCGGTGATCACGCAGGACTGCAACAGGGCACCGGTCTTGTGGAGGTGGATGTACTCAAGGGTGTCGAGATCCACCTGCTTGCCCTCGCATTCCAGGTCCACCACCTGGCCCCCCACCAGCCCAGGAGCTCCGGAGGCCAGCGAGAGCACCCCCACCACCTGCAGCAGCCGCTCGGGGGGAACTCCCGGACTGCGAAGGGCAACCATCTCGAAGGCGCGGGTGAGCAGGGCATCCCCCGCCAGGATCGCGTTGGCTTCGCCATAGACCTTGTGGTTGGTCGGCCTGCCGCGGCGCAGGTCGTCGTTGTCCATGGCGGGGAGATCGTCATGGATCAGCGACATGGTGTGGATCATTTCCAGGCCAACTGCCGTGGGCAAGGCCAGGTCACTGTTGCCGCCGGCCAGCTCACAGGCCGCCAGGCAGAGAATCGGCCGCAGGCGCTTGCCCCCCGCCAGCAGCGAGTAACGCATGCAGTCCCGCAGCGACTCCGGCCGCTCGGGTCCCAGGGAGGCGTCAAGGGCCGTTTCCACCCGTAGCCGGGTGGACTCCAGATAGGTGGCGAAATCGAAGGTCGTGCTCACCGCCACGGTCATGGGTTCCAGCGCCCTAGGGCGGATTCTCTCAGGCGGGCGGCCGATTGGGGCTCAGGGCACCAGATCCGCCAATGGATTGTCAAGACCATGGCGCTGGGCCCAGGCCACCACCGTGTTCACCAGCAGCATCGTCACGGTCATGGGGCCCACGCCGCCCGGCACTGGGGAGATCGCCGCCGCGATGGGTTCCACCTCTTCAAAGCGCACGTCACCGCAGAGCCGGCCCTTCGCCCCGGGGCCCTCAGATGGATCCGGCGGTAGCCGGTGGATGCCCACATCCACCACCACCGCCCCTGGCTTCACGTGCTCGGCGCCGATGAATCTGGGCCGTCCTGCGGCGACCACCAGCACGTCGGCCTCACGGCTGAGGGCCGCCAGGTCGCGGGTGCGGGAATGGGCCACCGAGACGGTGGCGTCGGCCGCCTGCAGCATCAGCGCCATGGGCTGGCCCACCAGGATGCTGCGGCCCACTACCACGGCCCGGGCGCTCGATAACGGCACGCCGGCATGGCGCAGCAGGGCCATCACCCCGGCCGGCGTGCAGCTGCGCGGCCCAGGCTCCCCTTTGGCCAGGCGCCCCAGGTTGAGGGTGTGCAGGCCATCGGCGTCCTTCTCTGGATCGATCAGGGCCAGCAGTGGCCCCTCCGCCAGGCCACTCGGCAGGGGCAGTTGCAACAGGATGCCGTCCACGGCGGGGTCGGCATTGAGCCTCTCGATCACGGCAGCCACCTCAGCAGCGCTGCTGGAGGCCCCCAGATGGGCACCGTGGCTCGTGATCCCCACCCGCTGACAGGCCTTTTCCTTGTTGGCCACATAGACGCCGCTGGCGGGATCGTCGCCGACCCGCAGCACCGCCAGCCCCGGTGGACGGCCCGCCATGGGCAGCCCTGCGGCGATGGCCTCCTGCAGGCGCAGTTCCAGTGCGGCCGCCAGCTGGCGGCCATCCAGACGCACGGCCATGGGGGAACGAAGAAGCAGGGGCAGTCTCCAGCATGCAACCAGAACGGCCACGGTTAGCGTTGGCGTTCGTCTGGCCGTGTTGGTGGTCCGCCTGGGTCGGGTTCAACAGCTATGGCGCCGCTTGCTGCGCCTGGAAACACCCCGTCAGGCCCTTTCGGTCTGGCGTCAACGCGACGTGGCGGCCATTGCCCTGGTCTGCGCCCTGGTGGCCCTGCTCTCCAGTTGGCCGTGGCTTGTGGAGCCCAACCTGCGCCCCGGCATGGTTGCCCCTTTCTCCAGCCGGGCACCGAAGGCGGCCACGGTGGTGGACAGCGAATCCCTGGAACAGCGCCGTGCCCAACTGGGCAGCCGCACCCACGTTCAGGTGGTGGATCCGGCGGTCAACCGGGAGCTGCAGCAGCGGCTCGAACGACAGATTCAGGAGCTCGATCGGCAGGGACAGTCCGCCCAGGGACGGATCGCCCCCATCGAACTGAGCCGCCAGGAGGAGGCCTGGCTCAAGAGCCGCACGCCGACGGAATGGCTCCAGTGGGAGGCGGCCCTCCGTGGGGCCAGCGGGCGCATGCTCAGCCAGGGGCTGGTGGCCAGCCTGGCCCCCAGTCAGTTGCAGCAGGCCGCCAGGCTCCAGCTGGCGTCATTGGAGGAGCCCGCCCGGGGGCTGGGCAGCAAGCTGCTGGCCACTGCCCTTCAGGGACGCAGCAACCTGCGGATCGATGCGGCCCTGAGCCAGCAGCTGATCGAGCAGGCCCTCACCCAGCAGGGCCTCCCCCTGATCCGGGTGAGGCGCGGTGATCTGATCACCCGCCAGGGGGAACCGATCAGCCCCCAGGCCTTTGATGTTCTCGATTACTTCGGTTTGGTGAACCGCCGCCCGCTGGTGCGCGCCTGGCTCGCCCACTTCGCCGAGGCCTTTGCCATCACGGCCGTGATGGTGCTCGTGATCCGGCGCTGGCGGGCCAGCCTCGAGCCCCGCCAGGCGTTGCTCGCCATGGGGATGCTGGTGCTGGTGCAGGCTCTCAAGCTCTGGTTGGGCAGCGCCATCAATCCCCTGGCCGTGTTGGTGCCTCCCACGTTGCTGGTGGCCCAGGGGCTGGGCACGGCCTCCGGGTTGGCCTGGCTGGCGGCCGCCAGCCTGCTTTGGCCCGTTCCCTACGAAGGGCTGAGCGAGTCCCGCCTGCTGATCGCCGCTGCCGTTTCTGCTCTTGCGGCCGTGCTGGCCGGCCGACAACGCAGCCGGGCCCAGCTGTTGCAGTTGGCGGTGCTCCTGCCTGGCGGGGCCCTGGTGTTGCAGTGGTTGCTGCTGCAAAGCACGGTGCTCACCGGCCGCACGGTGGGGGTGCCCAACAGCGTTTCCCAGCTCCTGGGGGAGGCGGTGCTGGTGGGCGGATTGCTCATGGCCGGCCTACTGGTCGCCCCCCTGGTGGAGAGCTTCTTCGGGTTGCTGACCCGAGCGCGGCTGCTGGAGCTGGCCGACCACGAACGGCCCCTCCTGCGCAGGCTTTCCTGCGAGGCCTCGGGCACCTTCGAGCACACGTTGATGATCTGTGGTCTGGCGGAGGAGGGGGCCCGGGCGATCCATGCCGATGTGGACCTGATCCGCACCGGTGCGCTGTATCACGACGTTGGCAAGATGCATGCGCCCCAGTGGTTCATCGAGAACCAGGCCGAGGGACTCAATCCCCATGACGCCCTCAACGATCCCTACGCCAGCGCCGCCATCCTCCAGGCCCATGTCGATGAGGGGCTGAAGATGGCCAAGCGTTACAAGCTGCCCCGTCCCCTGGCGGACTTCATCCCCGAGCATCAGGGCACCCTCAAGATGGGGTACTTCCTGCATCAAGCACGCGAACGGGATCCCGACCATTTCGATGAGACCCGTTTCCGCTACCGCGGTCCCACCCCCCGCAGCCGAGAAACCGGCATCCTGATGTTGGCTGACGGCTGCGAGGCGGCACTGCGTTCCCTGCCGCCGGACACCTCCGAGGCCCAGGCCAGCGAGATGGTGCGCCGCATCGTCGAAGCCAGACAGATCGATGGCCAACTGGCCACCAGCGGCCTTAGTCGCGCAGAGCTGGAGCTGCTGATCCGCGCCTTTGTTCTGGTGTGGAAGCGCATGCGCCACCGCCGCATTCCCTACCCGATTCCCGCCAAAAAGGCCTTCAGCGCCTGAGCGGGACCGCCGTCCCCTGAGCTGGCTCAGGAGGAGTGGTCTGCTGAACTGTCGTCGTTGCCAACGGCACGGCGCTTGAAGATCAGCGAATAGCTGCGGCCGACCCCTTGTCCATCCATGTTGCGCAGCACCGTGCTCACCAGTTCCCAGCCGCGGTCGCCCAGCAGGTTGAGCAGTTCGTGGAACTGATCGAAGGGGAGCGGGCCGCCGGCCGTGCTGGTGGAGATGGCCTGGTTGTTGATCAGCACCCGCTCGAGCACGCTGCCCCGCTCCCCTGCGCCGAACTCCACCAGCAGGAAGCAGTACTCCCAGCGATCACCGGTGGGGGCACCGATGATGGCCTCGATGCTGAGCGGATGGTCGGAATGGCTCGGGATCCAGGAGCGCAACGTCTGCAACGGCACCTCGCACAGCACGCCGCCATGGGCGTCCCGCAGGACGTAGCCGGTGGCGGTGTGGCCACTGTGGGCTTCCTCGGGTAGGGCATCTTTGGCCAGAAGCCCGGTGCCCCTGGCGACGGCGAGGGCAGTGTGGAAATCGGAGAGCATCCAGCACCTCATCGATCAACCCAGGGCAGTTTAGGCGCGGGAAGATGGGGAGCAGATTCCAGTTTCCTCCGATCGCTGAGCGATCGCTCACTGACTGAGATGACCAGCCCGCCCAGCCCGTTCCAACCCAGCTTCGAAGCCATTCCCCCCATCACCCTCGATGCCTGGGGGGTGCCGCTGGTGTTCCATCGCCATTGCGCCCTCTGGGAGGGAACGGCCCGGCGGATTGACACCGAAGGTCGCTGCATCGACACCGACCGCGTGCGGGTGGACATCGCCATCGAGGAAGGTCGCTACGTCCAGACCAACACGTTGCGAATCGACACCCCCGCTGAGGTCGTGGCCCGTTACCACGGCCATTTCATCGACAGCAAGCTGGTGTTTCCGCTCACCGATGAGGTGGTCACACTGGCTGGAGAAAAGGCCACCGCCTTCTCGGGCATCGCCTGGGCCATCAGCGACCACGTGCTCGTCTACTGCGGCAGCCGCCGTCTGCGTGGGGTCCTCACCCACTACAACGAAGTCATCACGCTGGTCTCAGATGACCAGCGGGTCCGCACCACCCAGCTCTACGAAGACGGTGTCTACCGTCACGTGACGATGATTGAGGAAGGTCGACTGCCGCGTCCCTGAGTTCAGCCTGCCGCCGACGGGCGGGGTGGCGCGCTGGAGGGCACCCGTTGCAGGTAGGCGTTCACGGGAATCCTCTGGCGCTGCTCGTAGCCCACCGGCAGCCAGAGATCCCCCGCTGAGGAGATGAAGTGGATCTCCCAGTTGTAGAGGCCCGTGAAGGCAGCGGGGTCCTCCCGCAGCAGGGCGGCGTAGCCGAGCACACCGCGCACGTAGTGGTCGCTGTTGTTGTAGCCCCAGATAGCTTTGGGCAGATCCTTCGGGCCGCCGCGGCGCACCAGATAGCGGGCGGCGGCCTGGATGGCGTCGTGGGGATCGCGGATGTCCCCCGCACCAATGCCCCTCTCGGCCCAGGTGGTGGGAAGGAACTGCATCGGCCCCCGGGCATCGGCCACCGAGATGCCGTCAATGCGGCCCATGCCGGTCTCCACCAGGTTGATGGCCGCCAGCACCTCCCAGGGGATGCCCGTGGCTGCCTGGGCCTTGCGGTAATAGCCCAGCAAACGTTCGGGCGGTTCCGGAGGGATGATCCGCCAGGCGGGCACCAGGGGTGATCCGGGCCGGCCCCGTTGCATCGCCTGGAACTCCCGCCGGGCCGCCAGGTGGCGATCCAGGAGCGGCCGCCAGCGCTCAGGGAGGTTGACGCGCACCTGCTGGGCCAGCTCCGGTTGCCGGGCCAGGAGCCGGATGATCACCTGCTCCTGGTGCCCCAGGGCACCCAGGTCGGCAGGGTTGGTGGCCGGGTCCCGCAGGGCCGACTCCACCCGGGCCAGTTGCTCCGCCAGCTGGGCGGGGTCGAGGCTCAATCGGGGGTAGGTACGGGGGCTGGGGATTGCGTCGGGAATCACCGCCTCTGGCTTCGCCGCTTCAGCGGCATCGGCGTTCGCCGCACTGGGCAGGACTCGATGCAGGGCGGGGACCAGGCCCAGCAGCAGGCCGCCACCCACCAGGGCCAGCAGCAACGGTCCCTTGGAGCGGGGTCGCATCGAACTCAAGCGGCGAGGGAACCAAAACCGACGCTATCGGGACGAGGCCCGCAGCTTGCGCTCCAGCACGACCCCGGCCGGCAGCAGCGCCACCAGATTGGCCACGATCACCGGGCCGTTCTGGATCAGCAGGCCGTACACGGCCCAGGCGGCGATACCGGTGGTGAAGAGGGCGTACATGCGCAGCGAGATGCCCGAGGTGTCGCTGCTGCGCAGGGTCTTGAGGGCCTGGGGAAAGAGGCTCAAGGTGGTGAGGGTGGCGGCCCCGTAGCCCAGCAGGGTGACGGCGGAAGAGGGTGGGCTCATGGTGGGTCAAGGTCATGGGTTCGCTTGAGACTGTCAGGGTTTGGTGCACCAGCCCAGCTCGCCACCACCATGGCCCTCAGCTTTCGCGATCTTCAGCAGCGGTTGCGCCAGGGCAACCCGGAGGGCAGCAACTCCGGCCAGGGGGAGGCCAGCGATTTGCTGGTGGTGCCCTCGCTTTCGTTTGAGCCGCGGGAACTGGCCCAGGTCACCGGGGCCCACCACTACGAGGAGCGCCAGCTGTTTGAGCTGATCCGGCTGCGAAATCCTGAGTCGCGCATCGTCTACCTGACCAGCACCCTGCTGCCGGAGCTGGTGGTGGATGCGGTGCTCGAACTGCTCCCAGGCATGCCCGCCTCCCATGCCCGCCGTCGCCTGCAGCTGTTTGACACCGCCGACGCCTCCGAGCGGCCTCTGACCGCCAAGTTGCTGGAGCGGCCCGCCCTCTTGCGCCGTATCCATGGCCAGTTGCGGCCGGAACGGTGTGTGATGAGCTGCTTCATGGTCACGGCCCTGGAGAAGCAGCTCTCAGAGCGGCTGCAGATCCCCCTGCTGGGCACCGACCCGGACCTGGCCTTTTGGGGCACCAAGCGGGGTGGTCGCCGGCTCTTTGCCCGTTGTGGCGTTCCCCATCCAGCCGGCAGCGAGTTGACCTTTGATCTCGAGGCCCTCGCTGGCGCCGTGGCGGAGCTGTGGGAAACCCATCCCCAGCTGGAGCGGGTGGTGGTGAAGCTCAATGAGGGCTTCAGCGGTGAGGGCAATGCCTGCTTGGATCTGCGACCCCTGGACCTGCCAGGCCGCTCGGGCCCGGAGCGGCGGGCGCTGCTCCGCCTCGCCCTCGAGCATCTGCCGATGCCGGCCCCGGAGTGGCGCCAGATCCTGGCCGAGCAGGGGGCCCTGGCGGAGGCGTGGCTGCAGGGGGGCGATGCCTTGGCCTCTCCAAGCGTGCAGGGCATGATCCACCCCCATGGGCAGGTGGAAATCCTCTCCAGCCACGAACAGGTGCTGGGGGGACCAGGCGGTCAGACCTATCTGGGCTGCCGCTTTCCCGCCGCGGATGCCTACCGGGATGAGCTTCAGCGCCATGGAAGGGTGGTGGGAGAGGCCCTGGCGATCGAGGGGGCCCTGGGCAGGTTCTCGTTGGATTTCGTGGCCCGTCGCATCGATGGCCACTGGGATCTGCAGGCGATCGAGGTGAACCTGCGGCAGGGGGGCACCACCCATCCCTTTTTGGCCCTGTGCGCGACCACCAACGGCCGCCTGGATGCCACCACCGGTCTGTTCCACTCCCCCATGGGCCTGCCGCTCTTCTACGAGGCCACCGACAACTTCTGTGATCCGCGCCTGCGGGGGCTGTTGCCCCTTGATCTGATCGACATCGTGGCGGAGGCCGGCCTGCACTACGACCCGGCCGAACTGCGTGGCAGCGTCTTCCATCTGTTGGGCTGCCTGTCGGAGTTCGGCAAACTGGGGCTCACCAGCATCGGCCGCAGCCCCGAGGAGGCGGCCCACCTCCATGCCGCCACCACCGATCGGTTGGTGCGGTCGGCGGCGGCCCTGCAGGCCGAATCCCACCTGACCCCGTGAAGCCATGGCCGTTCGCACGATCCTGCAGGAGGGGGACCCGCGCCTGCGGCGGCTGGCGGAGCCGGTGCGCCAACTTCCTAGCGCCGACCTCGACGCCCTGATCGTCGACCTGCGCGACACCATGGCCGCCTTCAACGGGGCGGGTCTGGCGGCGCCCCAGATCGATGTCAACCTGCGGGTGGTGATCTTCGGCGTCACGGTCAACCCCCGTTACCCCGAGGCGCCGCCGATCCCGGAAACGGTGCTGATCAATCCGGTGGTCACCCCCCTGGGCGGGGCCATCGATTGCGGCGAGGAGGGGTGCCTCAGTGTGCCGGATCGTCGCGCCCCCGTACGCCGTTGGCGGCGGATCCACTACCGGGGATTCGATGGCGCCGGCCGCCTGGTGGAGCGGGAGGTGGAGGGGTTCCACGCGCGGGTGGTGCAACACGAGGTGGACCATCTCGATGGCGTGCTGTTCCCCGACCGTCTCCTGGAGGCTCAGGCCGCCAGCAGCGCCGCCTCGTCGACCTCATCAATCTGATCGGGATTGAGGAACTTCTCGGCATAGCGCCTGTAGACCCCGGAGCGGATGAACAGGGCGAAGAGGTCGGGGTCGATGTGCTGCTCCTTCCTCATGAAGGTCATGATTTTGAGCGCCTGTGAGAGGGTTTTGCCCTTCTTGTAGGGGCGGTCCACCGCCGTGAGTGCCTCGAAGATGTCGGCGATGGCCATCATCCGCGCCACCTCGCTCATCTCCTCCTTCTTCAGGCGTTTGGGGTAGCCGGTGCCGATCATGGTTTCGTGGTGGCCACCCGCGATCTCGGCCACCTTGCTGAGGTGGCGCGGGAAGGGCAGGGCCGAAAGCATGCGGATGGTCTGGATGATGTGTTCGTTGATCTTGAAGCGCTCCTCGGCCGAGAGGGTGCCCCGGGCCACCGAGAGGTTGTAGACCTCCCCGCGGTTGTAGAGCAATTCGGGGGTGTCCACCTTGAAGCCCCAGGAGTTGTCGGCGGTGATCGCTGTGCCCTCGGGCCGCTCGATGCGGTGTTCCGGTTTGTCAACCAGCAGGTGCTCCCGGGCCGGCAGCGGCACTGCAGGCTCCCTCTCCTTGCGCAGCAGCTCATCGGTGGAAACGCCGAGGCGGTCGTCGAGGGTGCGGGTCCAGGTGCGCGCGGCGATGGCCTTGAGCCGCTCGATCCGCTCGGGCGCCATGAACTCACCCCCCTGATTGCACTCGGCCACGAAAGCGAAGTCGGCATCGAGCTGCTGCAGATCGGCATCCCGCGCAACGGCGAGGGCCTCGGCGTCGCCGCCGGCCGCCACCTGGCGCCAGTAGGTGAGCTCCACGTCGCGCTTGAGCACCTCAAAGCGCATGCGCACCTCGTGGATGCGGTCGTAGATGGTTTCCAGCTTGGTGGCCTTGTCGACCACGAACTCGGGGGTGGTGACCTTGCCGCAGTCGTGCAGCAAGGCAGCCACGTGCAAGGCCTCCCACTGGTCCTCATCGAGGCTGAAGGAGGCGAATGGGCCCTCCTGGCTGTCGACGGCGGCGGCGGCCAGCATCTTGGTGATTTCCGGCACCCGGTGGCAGTGGCTGCCGGTGTAGGGGCTCTTGGCGTCGATCGAGTTGGCGATCAGTTCGATGAAGGCCTCGAACAGGGCCTTCTGCGATCGGATCAGGTCGCGGGTTTCCAGGGTCACAGCGGCGGTGCTGGAGAAGGCCTTGGTGAAGGACACCCGGGCGGCATCGGGCACCGCATCGAACCAGAACAGCAGCAACCCCAGCAGTTCCCGCTCCCGGTTGGCCAACGGCATGGCGAGGTAGGGGACCCCTTCCAGCTGCAGGGCAGCGGCCAGGGTTGTCTCCAGTGCCGTGCCCCCCTGGCCGATCCTGCCGGTGAGCACCTCGGCGGCTCCTTTGCCGTGCCCGAGCATCCCGGTGATGCTGGCCGTAGAAAGGGGCACTAAGGCGGCATCGAGCGGCTGATGATCGTCCCCCTGGGCCTGCACCGGTGTGAGCTGGCCTCCCCCCTGGTCCGCCAGAAACAGGGCGCCGCCCTTGGCCTGGGTGTTGACGATGGACTCGCTCAGGATTCGTTCCAGTAGCCGCTCGAAATTGGACTCGGCAGCGATGGCGGAACTGATCGAGAGGAAGCGGCGGATCGTCGTTTTCATGGCGTCGATCGTGAGACCCAGCTCGTCGACTTCTTTCACCAAGGAGCGCACCACCTTGGTGCCCTCGAAATCGAAGTTGAGCACCGCTTCGGCCTCCTGGGCCAGGCGGCGCAGGTCTTTGGTGATGGTGCGGGCAATCAGGAGCACCAAAGGGAGGGCGATCAGAATGATCAGCAGAGTGGTGCGAATCGAATCGCGCCGCAGGGCATTCGCTCCCGCCAGCAGCTCGTCGGAGGGAATGGCCAGCACCAGGTAGGTCTTGACGCCACCGATGGAGGCTGGTGGCGCCATCGCCACGTTCCAGTCAATCCCGTTCACCCTCACGGCACGCTCCACCAGCAGTGCGCTTCCCTTGAGCTGGGCGACCCAGGGCGCCAGCTTTTCCCCCAGCGCCGCCAGCACAGGCACATCAACATTCTTCATCAAGGGCACCCGGGTCGTCCGATGGCCGGTCCCGGCCCCTCGTTCGATCTGTTTGAGGTCGTCGACGGCGATCAGCGCGCCGTTGGCCTGGATAAGGGCAATTTTGGTTCCTGGTGTGACCTTCTGGGTCCTGAGCAGGGCACTGAGGGAAGAGATGCGCAGGTCGGCGCCGATCACAGCCTGGCCGTCGGCGGTGCGGCGGGCCATGGTGATCCCGGGCCTTCCGGTGGATTCGAAGCGATAGATGTCGGTGACGATCGGTTTGGAAGTCACGATCGCCTGACGGAACCAGGGCCGCTTGCGCGGATCGAAATCGGCAGCCTGGGGATCGGCGGAGGTGCTGATCAGCCTGAAGTTTTTGTCGAACAGCAGCACCTTGCTGCCCTGGAGGCCCGCAGACTTTTCGTTGCTTTGGATCGCGTATTTGGCATCCGGCGGTGCCTTGAAATGGATGCGATCGGCCTCGTCCCAGAGGTGCCGCATCTGGAAGCGGTCACCGTTGGCGTACCCGATGTAATAGGAGGTGACGAGCTGGGTTTGAGCGAGGGCGCGGCGCAGGGCCGGGGCATAGGCGAGCCGGGCCGCCAGGCTGGGCTTGGCGCTGAGGCCCTGCAGATCCTTGAGGTTCTGCTGGATGTCCCGAATGGCCAGGACTTTCCCCATCTCCATGGTGATGCCACGGGAGATGCTGCGCATCAACCGCGAGTTGGCCTCCAGCAGCAGGGTGGTGGTGCGCTGGTAGGAGCTGATGGCAATCCCCAGGCCGGTGGCCAGCACCACCGGCACAAACACGGCCGAGAGACCCACATGGAGACGGAGGCGACGCACCATGGGCTTCGGCATCAGGAGCTCTCCCAGGGGGGATTCTTCATTGGCAGTGGCCGGATGCTAGAGGAATCCACCAGTGCCATTTCCCGTAGTCTTCTACACAAAGATTGTGGGGTTCCCAGGTGATGGACTTTATGGACAACAACATGTTGAAACCCTCCTGATTTGGGCAATCTCAGGGTTCGTTTGTCCGCCGACTCAGGAACTGCTTGTCTATCCATTCCTGTCTGGTTATGTATGGCTGGCTGTTCCGAAACTGGGGCCGCCAATTTCACCACATTTCTCCACCCCTTACATTCTACCAAGTAGCCAACCGTGGGCCAGATAGGGGTTCATCAGTGCAGCCAGCACCAGACGTTGCCTTGATTCAACAGTCCATGCCCTCCATCTCGTCTTCAGAAAATTCTGACGCTGGGCTGGCCTCTGGCCGGGTGGGACTCGATCATTCGAAAATGATGCTGATCGGCACTGGAAAGCTTGGGAAAGATGACCCCTTGTCGCCCTCGCCCATGCCATAGAAGTGATCCATAAAGGAGGAGCTTCCTTTTCCCATGGCCCAGGGGTGGGGCATTCAGCGCCGCAGGCCCTGTTGAAAGCGCCCGAGGATCAGCCCGATCAACATGGCCACATAGAGCTGGCCCACGACGGCGATCGCCATGCAACTGACATGGCTGCTGAGATTGCCCGGACGTGTCACCGCATTGCTGAGGGTGGTGAGGGCCTCGAAGGAGGCGCACACCATGGAGGGGAACACCCGCAGGGGGGTGGCGATGGGATCGAGGCCGGCCGGCAGGTACGCCGGATCCATGGCCTCTGGTTGCCAAAGCATCAGGCTGTGAAGCAGGAAGGCGCCCGCATAACCGATCAGCAGATATCCAGTGCAGGCCCCCATGAGCACATACACCGTGACGAAGGGCTCCAGCATCAGGGTGCGGACACATCGAATCAGGAAATAGCCGATGAACAGGGCCCAGATCAAGAGATGGGCAAGGGTCAGGTGCTTGGCGATGCCAGGAACCTCCGCCATGCAGATCAACCAGATCACTTCAAAAACAATGGCGCTCGAGCCCAGTCCGTAGAGCCAGCTCCTATGAAATCGAAGCAGTGAGTATCGGGTGAGGAAGATCATCATCACCATCGCCATGATGATGGAATTCATCGAGGTCAGCAGGGGCCAGTTCAAGGCCAGGGGCTGTACCAGCACCGTCAGCGACACCACGACCAGCAGGTAGCCGTAGCCGCGATAGCGCTTGCGGATGCGTTGCTTCTCCTCTGCGGTGAACGGCTTGCGCATGGAATAGGCAAATGAGGTGTGGTAAGCCAGCGCTGAGGCGGGCACCCAGGCCAGGCGGGACACCAGTCTGGGCCGCGTGATCCCGGTCTGGGCGATTCAGCCCCATCCGCTGTGGGCCGGAATCTGGTCAGGGGAGGCCCTGGCACCACCAGTACAGCGCCTGGATTCCCATGGTTGGCTCGGGTTGGTGCCGCCGCTCCCCGTGGCTGATCCGCCGCTCCTCCTCCTGGCTCCACCTTCGGCCACATGACCCGTAACGGCGCCAGTGCCCTGATGCCGATGGCCGTTTCAACGAACTGGGTGTGTCGGTACCGACCCCATCAGGTTCGGAACACAAGCCCCCCCACTTACTTGCTTGGTTAGCATTACGACCTAGGCAGCGCGTCTGGGGTCGTTCCACGTTGCTCGTCATCGGCGGAGCTTCCCCTTCCGCAACGCCGATCGCCCGCCTCCAGTCGAAGCATCCATATGCCACCCCTGCCCATCCAAACTTCGTTTCCTTTTTTTATTCGCTTCTGCCAAGGGGTCTCTTGAGTCAGCAAGCCACCCCCCTGCGGTCTGCGTTCAGCCTCAGGCCCTACATGGACAGCAGCAACCTCAGGGGTGCGTGGCAGGTGCTCAACACCCTCGGCCCCGTGGTGCTGCTCTGGGCCCTGGTGCCCGTGGCCGCCCGCACTTCCTGGTGGTTGCTGGTCCCCCTGGTGGTCCTGATGGTGCTGTTTTCGTCGCGCTGCTTCTCACTGATGCATGACTGCGGCCATGGCTCCCTGTTCCGCTCCCCGAAGCTCAACCGGGCCACGGGCTTCCTGTTCGGTGTGATCAACGCCATCCCCCAGTACCCCTGGTCCCGGGGGCATGACTACCACCACCGCCACAACGGCAACTGGGAGCTCTACCGCGGCCCCTCCGCTCTGATCACCACAGACCAGTTCCTGGAGCTGAGCCCCAGGGGGCAGTGGTTTTACGAACTGCTGCGGCAGCCGCTGATGCTCATCCCTGGCGGCTTTTTCTACCTCGTGATCAAACCACGGTTGGCCCTTGTGCTCGGGGTGATCGACAAGCTCCGCACCGGGCGGACTCGCCATTGGTATACCCAAGGCGAGTTCTGGGATCTGTTGGGCAACAACATCTGTGTGCTGGCCCTGTGGTTCGCCATGGGTCGCTGGCTGGGGCTCGGCCTGTTTTGGAGTGTTTATTCGATCGTGATGGCCTGCTCGGCGGCGATCTTTATTTGCATCTTCTTTGTTCAGCACAACTACGAGGGCTCCTACGCCCACGGCACGGAAGGCTGGAACTCCATCAAGGGTTCGCTTGAGGGTTCCAGCTACCTCAAGCTCCCTGCCCTGCTCAACTGGTTCTCCGCCGACATCGCCTACCACAGCATCCACCACCTCTCAGCCCGCATCCCCAACTACCGCCTCAGGGAGGCCCACGAGCGCAACGCCCATCTGCTGGATGGCGTTCATACCCTCAGCCTGGGACAGATCCCCGGCTGCTTCCAGTTCATTCTCTGGAACCCTTCCCTGAAGCGGCTCCAGTCAATCGCCCTAACCCGACGCGAGGCCCTTGAGGCGGCTGTGGCCAGCGGGAGGACCACAGATCTCCACAAGTCTGGTCAGAAGGAGGCCGCGGCGCCAGTCTGATACCAGTTCAACGGGGACCCGGTCATGTCGCGTGCCGAACTGGAGCGGTTGGTGGATGAGGCCGAGGCTGAGGGCACCCTGCGTCGAGCGTTGAAGCATTGCCGTTCCTGCCATGAGCTGGTGCTGGCGGCCCGCCGCCTGGGCTACCGCATCACCCGGGTCGATCTGGCCGAGTCCGTGCGGGAACACAGGGAGCAGACCCTGACAGCCCGGCGCAGTGCCCGCCCATCAGAACTTCGCGCGTAGCAGCAACAGAGCGCCCAGGAACAGAGGCACGTTGATCACGGCTGCGATCAGCAGCAGGGCACCACCCCAACTGGGTTGCTGGATCCGCTCGGCAGACCAGAGGAAGGTGCCGTCCACCACCACCAGGCCGAGGAGCCAGGCGACCGGAAAACGGATTGATCTGGGATGGGGGACTGCGGGGTGCGTGCCCGGTGGGGGGGCGATCGAAGGGCTGGAGTCCTGGGGAGTTGGGGCGGGTGGCAAGGGGTCAGATCGTCTTAGGCTAGGGGAGCACTGTGGTGCCAATCGCTCTGGGGCGCACCCGGGGGGCTTCATGATCGTTGAAATTGAGCCCGAGACAACGAGGATCCGCCTTCATGGCCCCGGCGGCCACCCTGATCCCCTCCCGGTTCCAATGGGTGTCGTCGCGCCAGTAGAGGGGACGCTCAGGACGGGCCGTCGCTGCCTGCCGCAGGGCCGTAGTCAGATCGAGGTTTTGGATTCCGATCGCTTGAAGGTCCTGCAGATCGCGCTGCAGCATCGGATGGCGCTCCCCCAGCGAACGATAGGAAAAATGCACGCTGTACTTGGTGGGCACGATCACGATGCAGAGCAGGTGGGGGGCGAGCCAGCCAAGGGATCCGGCCCGCAGCACCGCCGGCAGCCGCAAGCTCGGATCCAGCGATGTGTCGCGGTTGTTGATCAGCATTCCATGGGATTGGCCAAGAAGGCGCACCACCTGAACCCCGTGCCCGACGGGCCGATCACCCTCATTGCGGGCCTTGGCGGCTTCGGCCACCAACACCAGCAGCCGCTGGAGTGGCGGCTGCTGGACCGATTCCACTAGCCAGGAGACCTTGCGGTGCAGGGAGTCCAGCAGCGGGTTCGGCGTGGGGGGGCGCTGGGCAGGCTTCAGCAGCTCCCCCGGGATTGACCTGGCCAGGTCGTTCCCCTCAAATACCAGCAGCAGGTAGGCCTTCCCGCGCGGCTTGATCCCTTCGAGCTCCGCCACCCGCCCGAGGTAATCGCCCGGATCGCCCGGGTGGGCCGCTTCGTAGAACCTCAGCCCTGTCAGCCCCTGGAGTTGCTGGCCCAGTTGATCGGCCATCCCGTCGCCGCCGGAGGCCGCCAGGAAGGAATCCCCCGCGATCACCCGGTCCGCGCTCACCAGTGGTGTGAGTGTCTTGTAGCCCAGATGATCGGTTCTCAAGTCATGGCGGCGAGGGCCAGCCCAGAAGGGGCAACGACCACCGCGGCTGAACCCTGCGATTGCGCACAGGTCCCCGAATTGGTTGGTGAAGTGGGTGTTGAGGTCGCTCTGATAGCGCTTGCCGGTGGTGAAGCGATCGTGGGAGCGGTAGGCCGTGTTCTGGAGCTGCTGCAAGCGCCAGACGGCGTAGAGATTGGCGAGAACCAGGGTGGCCCCCAGCGTGATCGCCACCTGAATCGCCAGGGTTTTCAGGCGCACGCTGATCTTGAAGCCCCTGGCGGCGCCGAACCTACCCTGGCGGGGTGCTGAAGACGTGTTGCCTGGGTGCTTGCCTCAGGGCCGGTTGGCCGGTGGCTGGGGGGGCCGGGGGGCCGCCTTGAGGTGGGTCCCGCAGCGCGCCTTCAGGGCCGCGATGACCTTGGCCACCGCATCCGGTTGGCCCTGGACGGCAAAGGCTTCCCGTTCCACCGCCAGGTTCCCGTGGCCGTAGCGCGTGGTGAGGATGCCGCCGATTTCCTGGTTCACCACCGCTGGCAGGGTCACCCTCCAGCCGATCGGCATCAACACCCCCCGGGGGCAACTCTGGGCGGCATGCACCGCTTCGTGCAGCAGGGTCTGGCGCCCGATGCCGAGCTCGAACGCCACCGGAGCCACCCAGAGGCGACGTTGGCGTGCCTCGAACAGTCCGTAGGTCTCTAGACGGGGAGGGGGGGCCAGCAGCACGCTGAAGCCATGGCGCTGCAGCTCCCTTACCAAAGGCTGCAGGTCCTCACTGAGGCTTCCCAGGGGGCGGGGGGCCAGGAGTGCGGCCTGCGCCACCGCCGGCGCAATCTTCATCATCAAGCGGGGATCAAAAGGCTTGGGAATCAGATACTCGGGGCCGAAAGCC
>JBAXME010000044.1:0-23394 GCA_037134455.1 Synechococcaceae cyanobacterium ELA445
CCCCTGAGCTTTCCCCCCGATCCCCTGCTGCTGAGCCTCTCGCTCATCTCCGGCAGCCTGCTGGCCGGCGGCCTGTTCCTCCTGCTCGACGTCCAACAACCCCTCCAACAGCTGGAGAAAGCCCTTGCACGGGTGGGGATCGACCACCAGCCACCGCCCCTGCCCCAGAGCGGGGCCTGGGAGGTGCGCCGCCTGGCCCAACACTTCAACGCCATGCTCGAGCGCCTCGACCAGAGCGAGCAGGAACGGTCGACCATGCTCGCCGGCATCGCCCACGACCTCAAGACCCCCCTCACCCGTCTGCGGTTGCGGCTGTCGGTGGGGGGGGAAGCCCTCGATCTGCAGGGGCGCCGCAAGGCGGAGGCGGATCTGGATTCCCTGGAGCGCATCACCCGCCAGTTCCTGCTCTTCGCCGGCGGGGGCAGCGGCGAGGTGGCCGTGGATCTCCCCCTCGATGAACTGTTGGCGGAGCTGGCGGCCCAGTACGACGATCCCCCCCTGGCCCTGAGCCTCACCCCCCTGAGGGCCACGGTGCAGCCCACGGCCATCAGCCGGGCAGTGGCAAACCTGGTGGACAACGCCTTCAGCTACGGCAGAGCGCCGGTGCGCCTGAAGCTGGTGGCCACGGCGGCGGAAGGCTTCGAGATCCAGATCTGGGACCAGGGGGCAGGCATCCCCGTATCCCAGCGCGAGCAGGCCCTGATGCCCTTCCAGCGCCTGGACCAGGCCCGGGGGGGCCAGGGACACTGCGGGCTGGGGCTGGCCATCGCCTCCCGGGTGGCCCATACCCATGGCGGCCGCCTCAGCTTCCGGCAGGGTGATGAACTGGAGGGGGGAGGCTTCTGCGTCAGCCTCAGCGGCCGCCGCTGGCTGCCGGAGCCCTTCCCATTCGCTGACGGACGATCTTGAGAGATCCCAAGCTCCTGGGCCCGATCCGCCCAGGATCTGCCATCAAGGAAGCAGCGAGATGAACCGCCATGGGGAAAAAGCACAAGATCCTCCCAACGGTCGAGCCGGGTCCGGGGCTAGCCGCCAGCGGCAAGGTCAAGGGGCACAAGGAGACAAAGGACAAGGTCAAGGGAAAAGGCAAAGCCCTCAGCACCAGCGGGGCGCCCGCTCCCCTGCCCCGGATGGGCAAGTTCACGGACCGCTACTACCCCTCCTCCCAGCTGGACGATCTGGCGAGCACTGGCGGCCCCGAAACCAGCAACGGCAAACTCGACCGCAAGTACTACGAGAAGGAACTCAGCCGGCTCCAGGAGGAGTTGGTGAAAATGCAGTACTGGATCAAGTCCACCGGCTTCCGGCTGATGGTGTTGTTCGAGGGGCGCGATGCGGCCGGCAAGGGGGGCACGATCAAGCGCATCACCGAACCGCTCAACCCCCGCGGCTGCCAGGTGGTGGCCCTCGGCACACCGTCCGATCAGCAGCGCAGCCAGTGGTACTTCCAGCGCTACGTGGAGAACTTCCCCTCGGCGGGCGAGATCGTGATCTTCGATCGCAGCTGGTACAACCGCGCCGGCGTGGAGAGGGTGATGGGCTTCTGCTCCGAGGCCCAGGTGAACGAGTTCCTCTTCTCCTGCCCCGAGTTCGAGCGCATGCTGGTGCGCTCGGGCATCGTCCTGCTCAAATACTGGTTCTCGGTCAGCGATGAGGAGCAGGAGGCCCGCTTCCGCGGCCGCATCGAGGACCCAACACGCCGCTGGAAACTGAGTCCCATGGACCTGGAATCCCGGGACCGCTGGGTGGACTTCTCAAAGGCCAAGGACGCCATGTTCGCCCACACCAACATCCCCGAAGCCCCCTGGTTCACGGTGGAGGCGGACGACAAACGGCGTGCACGGCTGAACTGCATCCGCCACCTGCTCACCAAGATTCCCTACGAGGACATGACGCCGCCGGCGATCGAGTTGCCGCCGCGCAAGAGTGCCGAGGGGTACCAACGCCCCCCCATGAACGAGCAGTTCTTCGTTCCCAACGCCTACCCCTGATCGCCATGGTCCACCCCAGCGATGAAGGCCGCGAGGAGGTGCCCCTGCCAGCAACGGCGCCGTTGCTGGGACCCGATGGGACCCTGATCTACACCACCAGTGACGGCCGCCAGGTGATCGTCTGCGATGACCCCTCCCTGGCCGGTACCCCCGAACTTGTGGAGGCATTTCAAGCCCTGCGCGCCGGCGCCCCCGAACTGGAGGTGGCCCGTCAGGCGGTTGAGGAGTGGCTCAGGGTTGTGGCCCGCTTCGGCCTCTCCCGGGACCTCTCCCTACGGCTGCTGATGGCGCATCTGCGCCTACGCGACGATGGATCCTCCGGGGACGGTGACAGCGATGGCTGAGGGAGAGGGCCAGCGACGGCGAGTGGATGGGCGCCTGGTGGTGAAGGTGGTCTTCGGGCTGCTGGTGGCGGCGTTCGTGTGGTCGCCGTTCATCGCCATGGTGGTGAAGATGCAGAGCCGCAACCCCATGGACGCTCCGGCACCGGTGCCCCCCTCCAACCTCAACAGCCCGCCGGCCCCTTCTAACCGTTGAGTCGCTCAAACCACAACCCCGCCAGCTGCCAGGAGGACCAGAGGAAGATCAGAAAAATGACCCAGTTCAGCCAGGGGGGCCGCTGTTCGTTGTCGAATCCCATCCCAACCGCAACCCTGGAGTGGCAGCCTAAATCGTGCGGGCCAGCTGAACCAGCAGCGAGAGATTGAGGCCCACGATCACGGTGGCACAGGCCCAGCCCACCCCCTGCAGCCAACGGGGTGCGGTGAGATCGCCCATGATCCGGCCCTTGCCGCAGAGCCACACCAGGGGGATGACGGCGAAGGGCAACTGGAGACTCAGCACCACCTGGCTGAGCACCAGCAACCCTGCGGTGGCCTGGTCCCCCACCCAGATCACGGTGGCCAAGGCGGGCACCAGGGCAAGGCCGCGGGTGATCAGGCGCCGCTGCCAGTCGGGGATCTGCAGATCCAGGAACCCCTCCATCACCACCTGGCCGGCCATCGTGGCGGTGAGGGTGGAGCTCTGGCCCGCCGCCAGCAGGGCAACGCCGAAGAGCACGCTGGCCAGGGAGGTGCCCAACAGAGGACTGAGCAGCCGGTAGGCCTCACTCAGGTCGGTGACCGGAGGCAGGCCTTGGCGGTGGAAGGTGCCGGCCGCCAGGATCAGAATCGAGGCGTTGACCAGGAAGGCGAAGCTGAGGGCGATGAGCGAATCGAGGTTGAAATAGCGCAGGGCCCGATGGCGGGCCTCGGGATGCACCGGCCATTGGCGGGACTTCACCAGGGAGGAATGCAGGTAGAGGTTGTGGGGCATGACCGTGGCCCCAAGGATCCCCGCCGCCAGATAGAGCTGGGATCCGTCCCGCAGGCTCTCCGGCCTGGGAAGGAAGCCACGGGCCACATCGGGCCAATGGGGCTGGAGCAGAAACAGCTCCACCGCAAAGCAGGCCCCCACCAGGGCCACCAGGGCGATCACGAGCGCCTCCAGCCTCCGCACCCCGAACTGCTGCAGGCCCAGCAGCAGCAAGGTATCGGCGACGGTCAGCACCACACCCCAGACCAGGGGCAAACCGAAGAGCAGGTGGAGGGCGATGGCGGTGCCCACCAGTTCCGCGAGATCGCAGGCCACGATCGCCACCTCGGCCAACAACCAGAGGGGCAGGCGGGCGCGCCCGTCAATGTGGCGGCGGCAGGCCTGGGCCAGATCAAGGCCCGTGGCGATGCCCAGTCGGCAGCACAGCGACTGCAGCACCATCGCCATGACGCTGGAGAGCGCCACCACCCAGAGAAGCGTGTAGCCAAAGGTGGAGCCAGCGGCCAGGTCCGTGGCCCAGTTGCCCGGATCCATGTAGCCAACGGCCACCAGGTAGGCCGGCCCCAGCACCCGCAGGAACGTCTGCAGCGGCGGCGCTCCGGCGGGAATGGACACCCGGGGTGGGGTCGACTCTTTCAACGGCCGCGCAACTCCACCTCTTCGGAAAACCTAGGCGGGTGCTGGCGCCGTCGTGTCCGTTCACACCTCAACGGCCACGGGCCTGCGCCAAAGTGATGGGGTGGTCGGGAGTACCGATGGCGTCGCCGCTGAACATCGGCATCGTCGGTGCCGGCACCGCCGGGCTCTATCTGGCCGTGCTGCTGCAGCGGGCCGGGCACCGGGTGCGCCTGTTTGAGAAGGCGCCCAGCGCCCGCACGGCCGGCTGCGGCCTTCTGCTGGTGAAGGCGGGGGTGGAAGCAATCGCGGCCGGCGGTGTGGACGGCCTGCTGGCGGCCCTGCTGGCGGGGGGGCTGCCCGTGAATCGCTATGTGTTCCGCAACCTCAAGGGGGGCGAGATCGAACGCCATCCGGTGGAGCGCGCAGCAGGTGAGTTGCCGGCGCTGCTGATCCACCGCAGCGCCGTTCTGGAGGCGCTCTGGCAACACTTCGATGGCGCCGACTTCCAACCCGCCGCCGAACTGGTGAACCTGGAGCAGACCCCTGACGGGGTGGAGGCCCATTTCGCGGATGGCGGCCACTGGCGGGGGGATCTGCTGGTGGGGGCCGATGGTCTCCATTCGGCCCTCGGGCCACGGCTGCTGAGCGAGCGAAGGCTCAACTACCTCGGCGACAGGGTCTGGCGGGGGGTGGTGGTGGACGAGGGCTTCTGCACCGACGCGGAGTTCTTCGTCTACGTGCGCGGCCGCGGCATCTACGCCAACTTCTTCGATCTGGGCCCGGGCGCCGATGGCCGCTGCCGCACCCATTGGGGGTTCTTCAACGAGGAGCCCCTGCCGACGGAGCGGCAGGAGCGCTACAGGAGGCTGGCGGAAGCGATCCCGCCCGAAGCCCTGGCCAAGCTGCCGGCCGATGCGGCCGCCGTCATCGCCGCCACGCCGCCAGAGGCCGTGGTGACCGGCTACACCCATGACATCGACCCCCTGCCGCGGCTGGTGGAGGGCCGGGTGGCCCTGATCGGCGATGCGGCCCACGCCATGAGTGCCTCCCAGGCCCGCGGCATGACCGCCGGTTTCGAGGATGCCGAGGCCCTGGCCCGGCACCTGGCGGCCGCCGGGGGCGATGTGCGGACGGCCCTGCTGGCCTACGACCAGGAGCGACTGCCCGTGGTGCACCGCTACCAGAACACCAGCCGCGAGATCAGCAACCGCACCGGCCGCAGCAGCCCCGGCCGGCCCCGGGCGGCGGCCCGTTGATACGGGCGGGGCACTGGTAAGGGGTCCCCCAAGCCCCTGCCATGCTCCGCTCCGCCGTCTTTTCGTTTCTCGGCTTTCCCGGCTGGGGACCGGTGCACCTGGTGGTGCCGCAGCAGGGCGCTCCGGCGGCCACCGCGGCGTTGCTGGAGCGGGCCCGGCGCCAGGCCACCGCGGCAGGTGCGCCGGCATCGGCACTGCTCACCCACCTGCTGCGCCAGGAGCGGCGGGCCGATCCGCTGGTGGCCCCCCAGAGCTGTGAGCTGGCCGACTATCGCTACCTGGTGGTGCACCGGCTTGGGGGGCGCTGGGCCCTGCGGATCACCGCCTGGAGGCGCTGCGGGGAACCACCCACCTGGGAGCGGCGCTGGGGGCCGATGGATCTGGACCGTTTCATTGAACGGTTCCGGCCCCTGCACGGGTATGCCAGCGCCATCGGAGCGGCGACGGGCCCCAAGGCCAGCGAGATCCTTAAGCCGTGATCTCCTGGGCCTTGGCCCGACGCAGGTCATGGAGGCCTTCCAGCTGGTTGTAGATCGCCACCAGCTGCAGGCGGATGTGGTCGGTGTTCTCCAGCCGGGCCAGGTTCATCAGTGCCGCCTCGATCTGCTCCTTGGACTCGATCAGCAGACGACACTCCTTCGTACCGGGTTCGTAGCCCATGGTGTGCCTGGATGGAGATGCCATCCAAACGCCAAAGGGCCGGCCCTTCTGTCGGATTCGCTGCGGTTTGAAACGAACGTTTGCCCCCCACGCCCTCCGCTGGCGCTCAGGGCTCCTCGCCGGAGTCTCCTTGACGGGCGGACAGATCCCAGGGCCGCTCGATCCCCCCCTTGACGCTCCAAACCCCGCGCCGGGCCTCGCGGGCCTGGGCCTCACTGCGGGCGTAGTGAAGATCGGCGCATTGGCCCAGGTAGCCGTCAAAGGCGAACAGGGCCCCCTGACGCAGCAGCGACGGCGCCACATCGCGGCCGTTGTGACGCACCACCCCCACCAGACGACCAAACACATCCCTGGCCCGCAGGCCGATCTCCACGGGGCCCCCGAGGGGCAGCAGGCGCTGGAGGGCCTGGCTCGCCTGCCAGGCCCAGGGGTCCTGACTGGACCGGGGGGCCTGCACGCAGGCCAGCCGCACCCTTCGCTCCTCGGTGCCGATGCGCACCCTCAGCACCTGGCCGTTCTCCACCTTCAGCACCGTGGCCTGGTAGGTCACGGGCCGCTCGCTGGGCGGGACGTCGGCCGATCGGGCGCCCGCCGGCAGCAGGACCAGGGGGAGGAGCAGCGCGGCGAACCACCGCCGCCTCGGCGGCCGAGCCATCGGGTCCAGAACGATCGGCGCCTGGATCGGGGAGCCGTGGAGCAAACGGTCCGCATGGGAACGGGGCTGGTGCACGGAACCTCGGCAGCACGGCGAAGGTTAGAAGGAGACCCTTATCGAGATCGAAGCCCTCAAAGGGGATCACCATCGATCCACAGGGTCACGGTGGATCGGGTCTGGGGAGTGAGTTTCCGCCAGACGGCCTGCGAGCGGATTCCTCGGACGACACCGCACGATCAGGAAAACCGAGCAAGCCAATGGGGATGTGGCTTGCTGCCGCCCTCTGGCCATCGGGCGAGGGATCGTTGCCTGCGTCATTGACCCATCAGCAACAGATAGAAACACCTCGCAGGCTCCCCAATGCCGCGAATCTGCAGCATTGGGACCACTTCACCCCAGCCCAAGCGACTAAATTAGATATAGACATGACTGGAGAAAGTATGCTCACTGGATCTGAACTTCTTGCCACGGTAAAGGAGTTGGCCGACGCCAGCAAAACCGATTTGGTGCGCGCAGCCGGTTACGTCACCCGGCTCAAGGATGGCAGTGAACGCTTGAACTTCACCGCCTTCTACGAAGCACTGCTGGACGCCAAGGGCGTCAACTTCAAGAGCGTCCGTGGATCCCAAGGCCGCCACAAGCGCAGGCTCACCTATCACACAAAAGTGCAGTTCAATGGCAACTTGATGGTGGGCAAGGCCTACACAGCCATGCTCAGCTTGGAGCCGGGCGATGATTTTGAAATCAAGCTGGCCAAGAATCAGATTCGCCTGGTCCCCCTGGGTTCAACGGACGAGGACGACTGAGTCCACCCACCCTGTGGATCAGCGGCGCTTGGGGTTCAGGCTGAACGGCACCCAACCGGGGCAACGGTGGCAGGATGGGGTCAACAAAAGGGGTCTTGGCCGATGAAACGCAGTGCAGCGGTGCTCGCCTCGGTGGCAGCGGCCTCCTCGGTGCTCCTGAGCTCCCTTCCCGCCCAGGCCCACGGTGGCGTCCACGGCGGCGTGCTGGCCGGCCTGGGCCACCCCCTGCTTGGCCTGGATCACCTATTCCTGTTGATCTCCGTGGGGGCCGCTGCTTCGTCCCTCTCCCCCTGGCTGCTGGCCTGGGCCCTGGGGGGTGCCGTCGCGGGCGCCCTTCTCGGTACCGCCGGTGTGATGCTCCCCGCCGCAGAGGTGTTGGCGGCCCTTGCCATCTCCTCGGTGGGTCTGTTGATCCTGGCCAGCCGTCGCCTCCTGGATCCCACCAGCTCCTGGATCGGACCGATCCTTGCTGCCGCGGTGGGAACCCATGGCCTGCTCCATGGCCACGAATCACCCCAAGACGGCACCCATCTGCTCTGGTGGGGCGGCGCGCTGGTCTCGGCCCTGCTGGTGAGCGGCAGCAGCTACCTGCTGCTGCGAAAGCTGTCGGTTTCCTCGACCCGCTGGGTCGCCATGGGGCTGATCGCCGCAGGCGCCCTGCTGGCCTTTGGCTCCCTGGGCCTGCTGGGGGGCGCCGGGGGCGCCTGAGCTCCAGCCCTTCGGGCTGAGTTAGTTCTTGCTGGCTTCGCCGTTGGTATTGCTGCTTTGCTGATGGCCGTGCAAATGCTTCTCGCAGGCGAGGGCCGATCCGGCCGACAGGGAAGCCAGCGCCACCAAAGCAAGACTGAGCAAAGCGCGCATGGCTGAATTTCTGGACGAATGTCCAGCAAGTATGGCCCGATCCAACCTCGGCAGGATCGGGGAAGAGGAGGCTGTGCTGGGCTGCTGACCAACGGGGCTGGTGGTGAACACCTCTGGCCTCAAGCCGTGAAGGAGGCCACCCCAGGGGCGTGGTCCCGTTCACCGGCCAACCCCAGCGAACGCTCCAGGGCGGCCAGCACCACGTCCGCGACCCGCTTGACGCGGTAGCGGCAGGCTTGGGTTTCGGCGCAGGCAAAGGTGCCGTGCTCCCAGTACTTGTTGCTGCCGGCACCGCCGCCGCAGAGGCCGAAGTAATCGCAGCTGCTGCGGCACATCTCCACCCCTGCTGCCATGTCCCGCTGCATGCGCTGGAAGGCGGGAGTGGTGATGACGGATTCCAGCGAATCGGTGAGCACGTGGCCAAGCACGAACGTGCCGTAGGTGTCGGTCTGCACGGCCAGCAGTTCGGGATCGAAGGTGGAGAAGTTGCCCCGGTGGTCCACATTCACAATCACGAACGGGTTGTTCAGGTCCGTGCGACACAGGCGCTCATCACTGCAGGCCAGGGACGCGGTGATCTCGAACTCCCGCAGCCGCAGGGGCTGGTCCGCCCCTTCGTTCAGCTCCCAGATCCGTTCCAGGAAGGCCCCGTAGCGCGCCTCGCTGCCGCTGCGGCTGAGGCTCGACTCCCGGTTGCTGCCCTCGGTCTCCTCCATGTTGAAGCCCACGTCCTGGAGGCCGTGCTCCTGGAAGAACGAAAAAATGGCGTCGGCGTGGTCAAGGGAATCGTCGGTGAGCACGGCGATCACGCTGCAGGGGATGCCGTTGCGACGAAGGACGTCGATGCCCCGCATGGTGGCGGCATGGGTGCCCAGGCCCTTGCGGGTGACGCGGTGGGCATCGTGGAGGAAGGCGGGGCCATCAAGGCTGACGCCCACGGCGATGTCGTTGCGCAGGAAGCAGTCGCACCAGCGCTGGTCAATCAGGGTGCCGTTGGTCTGCAGGCTCTGGTGGATCGTCAGCGGACCTCCCCGGTGGCGGGCTTCGGCGGCGCGGATGCGGGCGGTGGCCTGGTCGTAGAAGTCGATCGGCATGGCCATCGGCTCACCGGCGTGCCAGAGCACGGTGAAATCCCCATCCACGAAAGGACTCTCCAGCACACGATCCAGGATCGGATCGAGCAGAAGATCGAGGTCGAGCCGGCTGCGGTTGCCGCGATCGCCGAGATAGCAGTAATCGCAGTCGAGGTTGCAGTAGGGGGTGGGCTGGATGACCACCAGGCGCACGGGGCCGAACGCGGAACGGTCCGGCATCCCCCTACCAGTTGCGGAAAACACCGCCCCGCACCGGACCATTGACGAAGCCGCCGCCATTGCGCGCGTTCACAAAGCCGCCGCCCCCATTGACGAAGCCCACACCACCCCCGCCGTAGTAGGGGTGAACGTTGCCAAAGCCGCCACGGGCGCCGTTGACGAACCCGCCGCCGCCGACCCTGTTGGCGAAGCCGTAGGAGAGCAGGGTGCCCTCTCCCCCGCCCTGTTGGGGAGCCGTCAGCCCCTGGCGTTCACGGAAAGCGGCGGCGATGCGGCCCATGCGCCCTTCGATCGAGGCAGCCAGGGGAGACGTGGTGGTGGCAACGGCGGTGGCACCGGCGGGCTGGGCGGCCAAGGCCGAGAGGGCCAGGAGGAAGCCCAGCAGGGCCGTGCGGGAAGAGAAGGTCACGGGTCTACGGCTACTTCGAAGGGGCTGGTTCGGCGGGGATGAGGATCTGCTCACGGGTGAGCAGCACGGTGCTGAAGTAGTCCTTGATCAGCTCGGGGGGCAACTGGAGCAGGCTCTTGGGTCCCAACCACTGGCTCACAGTATCGGTGGCCGAGGGATTGCCGTTGATGTAGCCCTGCAGCAATTTGGCGATCGCCAGATTGGCCAGGTTGGAGAACGTGGAGTTGTTTTCCGGCAGGATGCAACCCACCGCGTAGCGCACAAAGGGCTGCTGCGGCACCAGTTCGAAGCCCTGGGCGCCTGAACGGCGCAGGGTGGTGGCCAGCAGGATCGAATCGCCCGCCAGGCCATCCAACTTGCCCGCCTGCAGGGCCGCAAAGCCCTGGGGAATTCCAGCCACGGGCACGGCCACCGCCTTCGGCTGCACATTCTTGACGGCGGCTTCGCCCAGGGAGCCCGAAATCGCGCCGATGCGGCGACCGGCCAGGGATTCCGGGCTGCCGCTCAGCTGCCCGCTGCGGCTGAGCACCCTGATTCCGGAGAGGCTGAAGGGAAGGGTGAAGTCCACGAACATCTCCCGCTCCCAGGTGAACTGGGCGCCGCAGGCCAGGTCCACCTCACCGCGGCTCACCTGCGAGAACAGCTGGGAAGAGTCGGTGCTGGGTTGAAACAAGATCTTGACGGGACGGCCCAGGTAGGCGCCCACCTCCGCCGCAATCCGGTTGGCCACGTCGATGGACAGGCCCACCACCTCCTGCTTGTCATCAAGGAAGGAGTAGGGGGCGGCATCGGTGCGCCCCCCCAGGGTGATCACCCCCGTGCGGGCCGCCCGTTCCACCACCGTTTCGGCGCGGGCGGCGACGGGTTGGAGACCCATCCCCAGCAGAGCCGCCAGGGCCACCGTGCAAAGGGCTGAGCGCCGCGCGGGACGTTTGACAGGAACCACGGAATCGCTGTTGCTTTCGCCCATGAGTTTGCCGCTTGCACCGCGGCGACCCTGGTCTGATCGGCATTTCTTAATGGCAATGCCGGACGGAGTCGGAACCGGCAGCGTCTTAGGTTTCGCCCATGCTTCGGTAATTGGGAGTAACAGCCTTGACCATCAAGATCGGCATCAATGGTTTTGGTCGCATCGGCCGGCTGGTTTTCCGCAGGTCGGTGGAACTCGAGGGAATCGAGGTGGTGGGCATCAATGACCTGATCGATGCCGACTACATCGCCTATCTGCTGCTGCATGACTCCACCCACGGGCGCTTCAAGGGGGAGGTGGCGGTTGAGGACGGGCAGCTGGTGGTCAACGGCCGCCGCATCCGCCTCACCGCGGAGCGGGATCCCAGCCAGCTGAACTGGGGCGCGATCGGCGCGGACTACGTGCTCGAAGCCACGGGCCTGTTCCTCAGCGACGACAAGGCCCGGGCCCACATCACCGCCGGGGCCAAGCGCGTGGTGATGTCCGCCCCCTCCAAGGACGACACGCCGATGTTCGTGGTCGGTGTGAACCACACCACCTATGCCGGCCAGGACATTGTCTCCAACGCCTCCTGCACCACCAACTGCCTGGCGCCGATCGCAAGGTGCTGAACGACAACTTCGGCATCCGTGATGGGCTGATGACCACGGTGCATGCCACCACGGCCACCCAGAAGACCGTCGACGGTCCCTCGGTGAAGGACTGGCGCGGCGGCAGGGGTGCCGCGCAGAACATCATTCCCTCCTCCACCGGAGCAGCCCGGGCGGTGGGCAAGGTCATCCCCGAGCTCAACGGCAAGCTCACCGGCATGGCCTTCCGCGTGCCCACCCCCACCGTCTCGGTGGTGGACCTCACCGTGAACCTGGAGCGGCCCACCAGCTACGAGCAAATCAAGGCGGCGATGAAGGCCGCTTCAGAAGGCCCGATGAAGGGGGTGCTGGGCTACACGGAAGACGATGTGGTCTCCACCGATTTCCTCGGTGATGCGCGCACCTCGGTGTTCGATGCCGGCGCCGGCATCTCGCTGTCGGAGACCTTCGTCAAGGTGGTGGCCTGGTACGACAACGAGTGGGGCTATTCCTGCAAGTGCCTGGAGCTGATCCAGCACATGGCGACCCACCCCTGAGCTGGGGGCCCAGGGCAGCAGATCAGAAGCAAAAAATCCCGGCGCCGCAGAAGCGGGCCGGGATCCTTGAAGCCTTGACTGGCGGAGAACCGCCGGAAGGGCGAAGGCCGATCAGCCGAGGCCGATCTGGGAAAGGATGCCCTGGCCGGTGAGCAGTTCGGTGCCTAGACCGATCACGAAGCCGAGCATGGCCAGACGGCCGTTCCAGGTTTCAGCGAAGGCAACGAAGCCGAAGCGGGAATCGGTGGAGGTGGTCATGGAGGTGCCCTGTAAAGGATCTGCACGAATTGTAAAGCATCTTTAAGCCGTTGGGGCACCCGGCCGCGCCTGTGATCCGGATCAATGCCAGGCAAGGGGTCCTCCGCAGGAGGAGTGCCGCCCCTCCTCAGGGCAGCAGCACCACCAGAAGACTGACCAGCGTCAAGCCGATCAGGCCAACGACAGTGAGCAGCGAAGAGGAGCGGAACATGGTGGGGGAGGGGGGGGCCCAGGCAGGGGCCATTTCTAAAGCAATCCTTAAGAAGCAGGGCCCTACTGATGCAGTTCGTCTCATGGCCGGCTGCCGCACTAAAGGCATGGACGCAATCCCGGCCGGATCCAGGCCATCCGCACCCCCCTAGGATCGGCGCCATTGATGGTCACCGCTGGCGAGCAAGCCATGGGGAATCCGATCAGTCAGGAGATTTTCCTCGCCAGAGCCTCCCTGCGCTTCGGAGACGCCTATGACTATTCCTCTTTGCATTACCGCAGCTTCAAGTCACCGATCAAAATTCGCTGCAAGAAGCATCCGGTCAAGGAAATCACCATCACGCCCGAAAAACACCTGCAGACCACGGGCGGCTGCAAGTACTGCCTCAAGGAGATGAGGATCACCTCCCTCGAGCGGGAACTCTGCCGGGCGGCTGTCGAGCATCCCACCGTGGCCCCCCTCCCGAGCGAATCTGCCTCCCAGGCGCCCCCACTGCCTGCCTCCGTTTGATGCTGCCCACGGCAGCTTTTCTCTGACACCCCTGGATCAGCCAACGATCGCAGGAGCCAACCCGATCACCCTCCGGCATCCATTGCCGCTGGGGCCGGCCCTGCGGTCAACCTCCGATCGGGCCTGCAGGCTCGGCACCGACTTTCAGATCGGCGTGGACTGAATCGAGCCAAGGATCCGCCCTTGCTGCCGCAGCCAGAAGAGTCAGGGCGTGAGGTCGAGGCAGCCGGTGGCCGAAAAGGTGGCGGCCAGCTCAGCGAGATGCTCACTCGCCTGGGCCACCGCCTCCACCTTCTGGCCGTAGAGACCTGAGTAGCTGATGAAGGCCTTCACATCCGTCTCCCTCAGGGCCTGGGCCTGGGTGTCGTTGAGACGGATCTGACGCATCTGGCGGATGCGGCTCTCCAGCACATTGCTGCGGTAGGTGGCCAACTCAGTCCGCTGGCTGCGGCACTGGTCCACGAGGCGGGCGCGCTTCTCGTGCTGGACCTTGACGACCAAGGCTCCAATCACGAGGGCACCCGCCCCAAGGGCGGCGAGTACCCAGCGGATGCGGTGGGAGGAGGGGGCCATCGTGGTGAATCACGGACCGGCGAGGGCCGGATTCAGGAAGGAAACGGAGAGGGTGGGATTCGAACCCACGGAATCTTTCGATTCGCTGGTTTTCAAGACCAGAGCCATCAACCACTCGACCACCTCTCCAAGGTTCCCCGCAGGAAGCCCCGTTCATTTTCTCACGGCATCGATGCCGCCAACGGCTCACGCCGCAGGTTGAGGTCGCGGAACGTCATCACCCACTCAATGCCGCTGGAGAACAGCAGGCGATGCTCGATCAGGCCATCGGGCAGCACATCACATTCTCCGTAGCCCAGATCCCCCAGGCCAACGCTGCCCCCTACGCCCCCCAGGAGATCCGTAAAGCCGTTGAACTGCTTGAGCCCGGAGTAGGTGAGGGTGAGCAGGGCATCGGCCTCGAAGGTTTCCAGCTGGAGGCTCAACTCCCCAGCCCCGGCGCTCAGCTTGAAGCTGCTCAGACGGCAGTCATTCAGATCGCCGGATTCCTCAAGTGCGATCAGATCGGTTGGCAACCGATGGCGGATGGCCTCGAGATGGAGGCCATAGGCGGTGGGTGCATCGGCATCACCGCCGCTTTCATCGTCACCACGCCACCAGGCCAGGGTGAAAAAGCGCAAGGGGAAGGGGGCTCAGGGCTTGGCCAGCGGCAGGAGGCATTTGTCGGAGTCGCAGCCGGCCGGCCCCGCCTCCACCAACTCCCCACGGTCGTAGCGCTGCAGGGCCTCGAAGAAGTCGTGCACCCGACGGCGGGCCGCCACCTCCTGCTGCAGCCGCAGGTAGGTGGCTTGGTCGATCGGCTCGAAGGGGAGCCGGGGGAAGGTGGCGTTGGCGTCGAAGCGGGCCAGGAGGGCTGCGGAGATGTAGCCCTCCCCGCCGTCGATCGCCCGGTGGATGGCATCGGCGAGGGGCTCGATCTCGTTCTCGCGGAACTCCACGGTGGCGGAGGTGTTATGGGCCGTGTAGTGCTTCTGCACCTGCATGTAGAAGTCGAATTGGGCCAGGGCGGAGAAATTGTTGATTTCCACCTGATCGGCGCCGGGGATGTTGGCCCAGCTCACTTCGGTGGGGATTTCCACCAGCCACTCGGTGCAACGGGCATCGAACGGATCATCAAGCAGGCGGCCGTTCTCGTCCTTGTCCGACTGGGAGGGCACGATCGAGTAGCCGTAATCGAGGCAGGCCAGGGCCACCGGATCGTTCTTGCGGAAGGTGATGCGGCGGATGAAGCGCTGGGCCTTGGGGGGGTGCCAGCCGGGGGAAGCGCCGGTGAGCAGGCTCTTGGTGCCGGCGGGCTGCACGGTGGTGCAACGGTTGGGGCGCCGCAGGCCATGGCGGTCGCAGTAGTCCCAGACCGCCTCGTTGACGAAGGTCTTCCAGCGGGCGAGGAAAGTGGCCTCCTGGGCCTTGAACAACTCCCCCTCGGCCGTGGGGGGACGGCCGGCTTCCCACCACCTCAGCCAGGGGGTGCCGAAGGCGTGGACAAAAAAGTCGAACAGACCGGTGAAGCTCACCCCCACGATCGGATCCCAGGCGCGGCTCTGGCGGTAGCGCTCCACCTCGAAGCGGTGGTTCAGCAGGGTGGCCACCGCCAGGCCGGCGGCGCGGAAGGCGTCCTCCTGGGCCTGAAGGTCGGCGGGATCGATCTGGTTGAGATGGATCTCCGCCAGGTTGCAGTGGAAATCGGCGCCGAGGATCTCGCCACAGGGGTTGAGGCCGTAGCGACCGAGGCGGTGTTCCAGCTCGGGTCCGGTGATCTCCGGGTGATGGAGCTGCAGCCAGCGGCCCGCCTCCTCACGGCCCTGGTCGCAGTAGATCTCGATGAACTCCGTGCGGAGCTCGGGGGTGCTGAGCAGATCGGCATTGGAGCGGGCGATCGCCTCGGGGGCGAACTGGATGGCCCCCTCCCCCGACTGGAACTGCTGGATCACCGCCTGCAGCACCGTGGCCCGGTCCGGGCGGGTGTGGAACACCCGGGTGTGGTTGGCCATGCGCAGGGCATCCCGCTCGGGATCGATGCGCCAGTTGCCCTCACCGTCCTGTTGCCAGAGGTTTTCCTTGGCTCCGGCGGCGGAGGTGTCTTCGGCGGCAAACTGACGCATGCCGGCGCTGCGGCGAATGTTGCCGGCCACGATCGTGACGGCGGCCTCATCGATCAGCAGGCAGCACTCCACCGAGGTGAGCTGACGGCCACGGGCCTTGTTCAGCAGATGGGCCACACGGCCGTAGAGGTCTTTGAGCTTCACCGGATTGGCCATGCCGCCGAAGCCCTTGAGGGTTTCCCCCACGGGGCGCACGTCGGAGAGGTCGACGCTGATCTCGATCGGCGCGCCGGCATCGAAGCGCTCATCACTGCTGAGCTCCAGCAGCAGCTGGTAGCTGTCCACCCAGCCGCGACGGGTGTCTCCCACCTTGATGTGGACCCGGTTGCCGCTGATGGTGTGGGTGGTGGTGTCCTGCCTCAGCCCAGGGGCGGTGGCGCCGATGTCGGTGACGCCGCTGATCCGCAGCTCATTGCGCACCGCAGGCAGGCGCTCAATCAGCCGTGGCTCGATGATGGCGCCGGTGCCGCAGCCCATCATCGCCAGGTCCATCATCAGGCCGAAGGCCTCCCAATCCACCAGGTTGGTGGAGGTGCAGTTGTAGGCGCCGGAGAAGTTGCGCTGCTGCTCGATCCACTCGGTGCCGCCGATCCAGAGCCAGCGACCCGAAGGGAGGGCCTTCTGGCGCTGTTGCATGCGGCGCAGCAGCGCCACCTCATCGGCGTTGAGATCCCCGAGCTTGCGCAGCCCCTCCAGATTGCGCTCGCTCACCTGATGCCAGCTCTCGCGGCCGCTGGGGGTCTGGCGGCTGTAGGTGCGGTAGAAGACCGGGTTGGCCGCCGGAGCGGTGGCGGGGAAATCGGCGGCGGCCGGACCACCTGCCGCACCTTGGGGATCCGGCATCACACCATCCAGGCGCGGGCGCTCAACCGAAGCGGGGGGCGTGGCGGACAGGGTCACGGCAGTTCGGAAGCAGGCGTGGCCGCAACCATAACGCCACTGATGGGGGCTGCAATGGTCCACCGCCACTACCTGCGGTGCCCGGGGGCTCACGGCGAACCAACCCTGCTCAGACGCAACTCAGGAAGGCCCTTTGTCTCCAGAGCCTGGGATCTCGCCGAGGGCGGCGAAGCTGGTGATGGAGGCGAATCCCGCGGGGTCCCGCTCCGGGTTGCCTGGGCGGTCGCTGAAGAGCACCTGGAGCCCGGCGGCGGCGGCGGCCCGCAGTTCGCCTGTGGCATCGCTGACGAACAGGATCCGAGCTGGATCGGCCCCCATGGCTGCGGCGATCCGCCGGTAGCTCTGGGGCTCCTGCTTGGCTCCGGTGCGGGTGTCGAACCAGTGCTGGAACAGGGGCCGCAGGTCCCCCGCCGGCGTGTGGGCATAGAGCAGCTGCTGGGCAGGGACCGAACCCGAGGAATAGACCGTCAGGGTGAGGCCCGAGCGATGGGCCAACGCCAGGGCGGGGGCCACATCGGGGTAAAGGGGGGCCACCAGGGACCCATCGGCGTAGCCGCTCTCCCACACCAGGCCCTGCAACTGCTTGAGAGGGGTGAGTTTGCGGTCGTGCTCCATCAGCCAATCCAGGTAGGCCACGGCCTGGGAGAGCCCCCCATCGGTGGAGCGGCTCACCGCATCGAAACCAGGGGCATCGGCATCCTCCGCTTGGGCCCGCTCCAGTTCCCCCAGCAGTGCGGCCACCTCAGGGTCATGGCGGTGCCGTGCCAGGTAGGCGGGGAGATGGCGACGGGCGAAGGGGAAGAGGGTTTCGGCGACGAAGCTGACCGGGCAGGTGGTCCCCTCGATGTCGAGCAGCAGGTGGGTGAGTGTCGGCGGGGCCATCGGCAGGGATTGGGGGAAGCGGATCAGGCGACGGGGCGCTGGAGCAGGCTGAGGGCATCGAGCCACAACTGGCGCCAGCGCTGCTCCAACAGGAACTCAAGAATTTCCAGGTGCCGGCGGGCGGTGAAGAGATCGGAGCCCCAGGCGTAGAGGCCATGGCCTGCGATCAGCAGCCCCTGGGGTGCGGCGGCCAGCAGGGGGGCGGCCCGCTCGCTCAGGCGCCGGAGGTCCTGGTCGTTGGCCAGCACCGGCAGGTGCACGGCGGTGTCGTGGGTGGTGACGCCCTCAAGGCCCTTGAGCATCTCCAGTTGCTCCAACACGATCGCCCCGTTGGCGCTCGCCAGGGCCCAGCGGGAGAGCAGGGTGGCCGCCTGGGAATGGGTGTGCAGCACCGCCCCGGCGCCGCAGCGCACCACGATCTCCAGATGCAGCAGGGTCTCGGCGCTGGCACGGCCCTCCCCGCGCACCACCTGGCCAACGCCATCCACCTCGATCAGTTCGTCAGCACGCACGGAGCCCTTGTCGACTCCGCTGGGGGCCATCAACAGGCGCAGGGGATCGCGGTCCAGCACCACGCTGAAGTTGCCGCCCGTCCCGTCGCACCAGCCGCGGCGGTGCACCGCCGCCATGGTGGCGATCAAAGCGCTGGCAGGGTCGGGGGCGGATTCTGGAGCGGGGTCGGCCGGCACAGCTCGGAGTGAACGGGTTCCCTCTCTAGCTGAGGGAGCGGGTATCAGGCCTGACAGCTGGGGCACCAGTGGCTGCTCCGTCCCACCAGCCGCTGCCGCACGATGGTGGTGCCGCAGAGGCGGCAGGGCTGGCCGCCTCGCCGGTAGACCCAGGCCTGGCCGCCGTAGTTGCCGTTGGTGCCGCTGAGGTCGCGGAAGTCGCTGAAGGTGGTGCCCCCGGCACCAATGCTGGCCTCGAGCACCTGCACCAGGGCCCCCCTCAAGTGCTCCAAGCGCTCGAGGCCCAGCGCCGAGGCTTCGGTGGCAGGGGCGATCCCAGCGGCGAACAGCGACTCATCGGCGTAGATGTTGCCAACACCGGCCACCAGGTGCTGATCCAGCAAGGCCGCCTTGATCGAGCGTCTCGATGGCTGCAGCCGTTCCCTCAGGTAGGCCGCGTTGAAAGCTGGATCGAAGGGCTCGGGCCCCAGCTTCCGCAGCCCGGTGATCACCGCTTCGGCAGGAACACCCGGCGGCACCCACCACATCTGGCCGAAGCTGCGGACGTCGATGAAGCGCAGCTCGGCCCCTGCGGCGTTCCACAACCGCACCCGGGTGTGGCGACAGGGCTCCCGGGGCTCCTCGAGCCAAAGGAATTGGCCGGTCATGCGCAGGTGCACGCCCCAGAGGCCCCCATCGGCGTCGCCGCGGCCCAGGGACGCCATCAGGTACTTACCGCGACGGCTCCAGGGGCCCACCTCCGTGCCCTCCAGGGCTGAGCAAAAGGCCTCCACTTCAACCGGAAAGGCAATGGCCCGCTGCCGCAGCACCTCCACCCGCTGGATGCGAAAGCCGCCCAGTTGACGCTCGAGACCGCGGCGAACGGTCTCCACTTCGGGCAATTCGGGCACGGGCTCCCCCGGGACGGGTCATGAAAAATCCCTGATCCGACGGGCGGATCAGGGATCGGGACGAACCTTAGATGGCTGAATCGCTGGTGGGATGGCCGCGAAGAGGTCAGGCCTTGACCAGTTCGCTCTCGGCAAAGTTGTTGGTGTTGATGCCGCCCTCGGAACCGCTGTAGCCGTTGTAGTTGACCTTCTCGAAGCGCACCACCACCGGGTAGCGGATGCCGGAGGTGTCGATCGACGCCACGGTGCCGACTTCGTTGAACCAATAGGACTCTGGACGCTTGATGCGCACCTTGTCACCGCGGGAGATGGCCATCGCTGCGTAGAGGAGGAGAGTGGCTGTCAGTGCGGACGTTACCGCCTGGGTCCGGTGGATGTTGCGGGCCCGTCACGAAATGTCGCCGCCCGTTCCCCCAGCTCGGTTAGGGGGCCCGTGGGACGATCGCCTCTGCTGTTGAACCCCTGTGCTGGAGGCCCCTTCCCTGAGCCTGGATCTGCCGGATCCGAACCAGGACGACATCAGCACCATGGAGTTCCTGGCCCGGCTGGAGGAGGCCTGGGCCGTGTGCGATCGCTTCGATCTCCAGACCGAGATCTGGCGCGGCCGCATCCTGCGGGCCGTGCGGGACCGGGAGAAGCGCGGCGGGGAGGGCCGGGGCACGGGCTTTTTGCAGTGGCTCCGGGAGCAGGAGATCAGCAAGACCCGGGCCTACGGGCTGATCCAGCTGGCGGAGTCCGCCGACAGCCTGGTGGGGGAGGGGCCCCTGGAGGAGGCCTGCGTCAACAACTTCTCGAAGCGGGCCTTCCTGGAAACGGCCCAGGCGGACCCGGAGGTGCAGCTGATGATCAGCGAGGCGGCCAACGGCGGCCAGCAGATCACCCGCAAGCAGGTGCGGCGCCTGAACGATGAGTTCACCGCGGCCACCAGTCCCCTGCTGCCGGAGGAGATTCGCCAGCGCACCCAGGAGAACCTGCTGCCCCCCCGGGCGGTGGCGCCCCTGGTGCGGGAGCTGGCCAAGCTGCCGGAAGCCCAGCAGGAGGACCTGCGCAAGATGCTGCGGGAGGAGCCCGAACTGGAGCGGGTGAAGGATGTGACCAACACGGCCCGCTGGTTGAGCAAGGCGGCCGAGGCGGGCCTGGCGGTACGGGCCTTCCAGCAGGGGGAGCTGGATCTGGAGAAGGCGATGCAGGAGGCCCAGCGCCTCGATGCCCTCGGCCTGCTGGCCGATGCGGTGGGCCAGGCGCAGCAACTGGAAAGTGCCGTGCTCAAACTCCACACCAGCTGGCGACGGCTGGGGGGTCTGCAGGAGCGCTTGTGGGTGGAGAGCGGCAGCAGCACGCCCCACCTGCGGGAGATGCTCCAGGCCCTGCAGAGCCTGAGCGGCACCACCCTGCGGGTCTCCCTCGGTGAGCTGGCGGGCGGCAAACGGCTGCGGCTCCAACTGATCGAGGAATCGGCCGACCGGCTGGAGGCCCCACCGCTTCCGTAGGCGCGCTTCCCTGGGCCCAATGGCCTGAGACCCTCGCCCGCCCGCGGGTGGACCGGTAGGGTCGGGCGTCGCCTGGGGGGAGAGCGTGGCCGCGGCCAAAGCGGGCACCACAGCCGGCAGCAGCGCGGGCAGAGAAGCGAGCACCGCAGCAGGATTGGACGTGGGCGCCCAAGACGGCAACCAGGCATCGGGGACGGATCCCCTGCAGTCCGCCCTCCAGCGCCATTTCGGCTGGGGCGAGTTCCGACCGGGCCAACGGCCGGTGGTGGAGGCGCTGCTGCAGGGCCGCGACTGCCTGGCGGTACTGCCCACGGGCGGCGGCAAATCACTTTGCTACCAGCTGCCTGCCCTGGTGCGGGAAGGCCTGGTGCTGGTGATCTCCCCCCTGGTGGCCCTGATGGATGACCAGGTTCACCACCTGCAGCGGCAGGGCATCGCGGCGGCCTGCCTCCATGGGGGACTGGACCTACCCGCCCGACGGAATCTGCTGCGGCGGCTCCAGGAGCGAAAGCTTCGCCTGCTCTACCTGGCGCCCGAACGGTTGCAGGGGGAGGCCACCCGCCAGCTGTTGGAGGAGGTGCTGGAGCAGGGGCAACTGGTGGCGCTTGCGGTGGATGAGGCCCACTGCATCAGCGCCTGGGGCCATGATTTCCGGCCGGATTACCGGCGTCTGGGGCAACTGCGACGGCTCTGCCCCGGCGTGCCCCTGGTGGCCCTCAGCGCCACGGCGGCCCCCCGGGTGCGGGCCGACATCATTCGCCTGCTGGAGTTGCGGCGGCCCCTGATCCAGGTGCGCTCCGCCCGCCGGGACAACCTCACCTACGCCATGGTGCGCCGCCCCGAGGATCCCCTGGTGGCGGTGCAGGAGGCCGTGGCCGCTGCCCGGGGAGCGGTGTTGATCTACGCCCGCACCCGCCGCTCGGTGGAGCGCTGGGCCGTGCGGCTGCAGGCCGTCGGCATCGACGCCAACGCCTACCACGCAGGAATGGACCCGGAAAGCCGGCGACTGGCGCTAGCCCATTTCCAGGACGATCCGGCCCCGGTGCTGGTGGCCACGGTGGCCTTCGGCATGGGGGTGGACCGGCCCGACGTGGGCCTGGTGCTCCACCTGGACTTGCCCGCCAGCCCGGAGGGCTACCTGCAGGAATCGGGCAGGGCCGGCCGGGACGGACTCCCCGCCCGCTGCCTGGTGCTGTTCGATCCCAAGGACCGCGCCAGCCTGGGCTGGGCGATGCGGGTAGCCGGCCACCAGCTCAGCCCTGAGGCCCGCATTCAGGAGCAGGTGCGGCTCGAACTAGCCCAGCAGCAACTGCGGCGCATGGAGGCGGTGGCGGAAGGGGAGAGTTGCCGGGAGCAGGCCCTACTGCTGGCGGTGGGGGAACTGGTGCCCCCCTGTGGCCGCTGCGATGCCTGCCGGGCCAGGCCCCAGCGCCGCGACTGGTCGGAACAGGTGGGCCAGGTGCTGGCCGTGCTGGAGGAGGGCAACGCCATGGACCTGCGCCACCTGGGGGATGAGCTCGCCACGGTGGGGGACGGGGCGGAGGAGCGATGGTGCTGGCTGGCGCGCCGCCTGGTCCAGGAGGATCTGATCAGCGAGAGCGATGACGGGGCCCAACGGCTCACCCTGCGCCCCGCAGGCCGCCGCTACCTGCGCCAGCCCTGGCCCCTGCGCTGGGCCGCCTGAGGGTCCATGACCCTGGGGTCAGGGCCCCTTCTTGGATAGGCACAGATCCTTGACCAGCTGGTTCTCGAAATCGGTCTGGGGGGCATCCCAGGTCTTCCAGGCACCGGACTGGCCCGTGGCGTTGAGCTTGCGGGCGGCACAG
Source organism: Synechococcaceae cyanobacterium ELA445 (assembly GCA_037134455.1). GTDB lineage: Bacteria > Cyanobacteriota > Cyanobacteriia > PCC-6307 > Cyanobiaceae > ATX-6F1. The sequence goes on from JBAXME010000044.1 coordinate 22,311, forward strand.
TTGATGGCCAGGTAGAGGGGCTGGCCCTCGCTGTTGAGGCTGGGGGCCACGTAGCTGCCGCCCATGGTCTGCCAGTTGGCCCAGTCCACCTGGATGGGGCCGTAGGTGCGCCAGTCGGGGGCACTGGCCTTGGCCACAGCGGTGGATTTCGCCGCCGTGACGGCTGGAGCGGGCCTGGCGGCGGGGGCAGGCCGAACAGCCACCACGGGCTTGGCCACGGGCTCGGGCTTGGCCACAGGCTCGGGGTCGGGCTTGGGCTTGGTGGCTTCGGGTTTGGCCGCCACCACAGGGGCGGTCGCGGTCTCCTCGGGCGCCTTCATGGCCTTTGCCACTGGTTTGGCGGCGCTCGGCGGCTTGGCCGTCACCTCAGGCTCGGGCTTGCTCGCCGGGGCGGGCTTGGCCGCGGGGGTGGGAGCCTTGGCCGCCACCGGGGCAGGCTTGGTCGGGGCCTTGGCCACTGGCTCAGGCTTCGGTTCGGGTTTGGGCTTGGGCTTGGAGGCGACCGGGGCCTGGGCCGGAACCGGTGCCGTGGTGACGGAGCGCAGCTTCAAACTGCTGCCCACAGGGAGACGGTTGGGGTCCTTGAGGTTGTTGAGGGCGATCAGCTGCTCCATCGAGACGCCGGAGGCATCGGAGATCTCAGAGAGGGTCTCTCCAGGCTGCACCTGGTGCACCTTGGCGCCCTTGGCGATCGTGGGGGGCTTGACCTTGCTGGCCGCGACCGACGGTGGCCGGCTGGGCCCTGGCACCACCAACTTGCTGCCGGCCTGCAGATCGTCCGCGGATTTGAGCCCATTGAGCTGAATCAGCCGATCCACCGACACCCCGTAGCGCTCCGCCAGGGCCGAGAGGGTGTCGCCGTCCTTCACGGTGTAGCTGCCGCTGACTCCAGCGCTGGTGGCTCCACCACCGCCAGCCCGGCGGCCACCGCTGGAGCCAGCAGCGGCGCCGGGCACCACCAGCTTGCTGCCGGCCTGGAGATCGTTCGCCGATTTGAGCCCATTGAGCTGCAGCAACCGATCCACCGACACCCCGTAGCGATCGGCGATCTCGGAGAGGGTGTCCCCCGATTTGACCGTGTAGC
>JBAXME010000045.1:0-22618 GCA_037134455.1 Synechococcaceae cyanobacterium ELA445
CCACATCGGCCACGGTGAAGCGGCTCACGCCCATCCGTTCGGCCACGTCCTCCAGCCGCCAGCGGCGGCGCAGCCGGGCGGTGCGGATGTTGCGCCCCAGCCGCTGCAGGGCCTGATCCAGGGCTGCCGGGGGGTGCTGAACGATGGGGCTGAGCTGGGCCAAGCAGGCAAATGAAGAGTGATGGTGGCTGATACCAGCCTAAGCGACTTATGAGTTGCCTGATGGCACCATGGAATGGGATGGGATGGGATGGACGGGTGATGCCTGAGGCCTGCCTGGGCGCTGGCAATCCCGACTGGCCTCAATGTTCCGATTGCCCCGATCGGCCAGGCTGGGGTGTCGCCCCGTGGCTCCCTGCAGCAGCCGCTGCAGGCGCTTGTGGATGGCGTGCTCTGGCTGAGCCTGGAGGAGCTGGGCCAACAAGCGGATCTCGATCCATCGCTCACCCTGCTCACGCTGCTGGTGCGGCCAGAAGCCGAGGCGCAGGCGCCGTTTGCCCCGGTTCGGGGGCGACTCCCAGCCTTATTAACCTGCTTCTGGCTGGTCTTGCCCAGAAGCCCCAGACTGGAAGCATCACGCTCAACGCCGATGAGCACAGCCACCGCCCAACGACTCACGGCGATCCTTCACCGCTAAGAGGAGCTTTATGTCGCCGAGTGCCCGGAAGTGGGCACTGTGAGCCAAGGCGAAACCGTGGAGAAAGCCTTGGCCAATCTGCAGGAGGCCACTGAGCTGTTCCTGGAGGAGTGTCCGCAACCGGCCTTGGCGCCCAGGCTGATCACCACCTTCGAGGTGAACGTTGCCTAAGCCGCCCTGAAGCGTCTGGGATTTGAGGAGGTGCGCCAGAAAGGCAGCCACCTGGTGCTTCGCAGGAGCACGACAAATGCCGATGGCAGTGCATCGTCCGTGATCTGTGTTGACGGCGACACCTTTATCCATGCCCTTTGACAGGGCTGTATCTCATGTGCCAGCAGGGCTGCAGATCGTGAGGCGCTGATCAGCTCAGAAAGCCGATGGCGACAACAGGCCCAGCGGCACTTGATCCGGCGAGCTGATGCCCGCCGCAGGCGCTTGGCGGGGAGCCCGTGAAAAAACCGAGACACTGCGTGGCAGTACTACGGTTATGGGAGACGCTGAAAGGCTTCCAGGGATTCCCCGTTCCAGCCCGCCCCGGCTGCTCCTTATTTCGTTCACCACGAATTACGGCGATGACAACCTCCTCCACTTCGGAACCATCCAGACCTCTGACCAGATCGGAGTGGGTCTCCACATTGCCGCCCTGGCGGCGCTTGCTGGCGACGTTCAACTGGCGACCCGTGTACGACATCGAGCAGCGAACGAAGCAGCTGAAGAGCGAGTTCGAGCAGCTCGACACCGAGAACAGGCGACTCGCCGCGCTCAACTCCAGGATGGATGCGTTGTTGCGCAATGCCGATTCCTCCCTCAGACAACGCCCGCAACAGGCTCCAACTGAGCGAAGCAGGGTGGCCCAGCTTTCGTGTCGCCTGACAAATGCCGCACACCAATGCGCCACCCTGAAGCCCATGGGGCGTCTACACTGGAACAAGGCTGTCTACACACAGGTCCGATGGCGCTGAACATCCGCAACCCAGAAGCTAATCGCCTGGCCGGGGAGGTGGCCGCCCTCTCTGGCGAAAACAAAACCGATGCCGTCATTCAGGCCTTGCAGGAACGGCTGCAACGCCTCCAACAGCAGCAGCGTGATACGGCAGGGCGCCGCAGCCTGGCCGATCGCCTCGATGACATCGCCCTGCGTTGTGCAGCACGTCCACGGAATGACAACCGCACGCCAGAGGAAATCCTGGGCTATGACGCCATGGGGCTACCAGGCGGATGGTGATCGATTCGTCGGCCATTCTTGCCATTCTGCAGAACGAACCGGAACGTCGTTCCTTCAACGAGGCCATCCAATCCGCCGAGTTCCGGCTGCTCTCCGCTGCTTCCTTGCTTGAACTCTCGATTGTTCTTGAGGCCCGCTTTGGTGCCGATGGCCAAGGAGATCTGGATTTGCTTGTGTCCGCCGCAGAGATTGAAGTGATCAGTTTCGATCGCGACCAGGCGGAACGGGCACGCATGGCCTTTCGTCGTTTCGGGAAAGGACGCCATCGCGCTGGCTTGAACCTGGGCGACTGTTTCTCCTATGCCCTGGCCCAATCACGCGCCGCACCCTTGCTGTACAAGGGCGATGACTTCATCCATACCGACCTTGCATCGGCGATTCCAGTCGGCCACTGAAGACTGCGCACGCTGATCGCAGGCATACCCTCCAAAGATCTTCGCCACACCCGTGCAGCCCAGGAGTGGATTGAGGAAGGCCGCCAGGAGGGCGTAGCCCTAGGCCGTGCCACCGGAGCAGCTGGAGGCCCTGGCCGTAGACGCAGCCTTCTCCGCAGGAGTGGCCCTGCTCGATTTCAGCGGTCCCGCTGATCTCGCCACCTCGCTGGCTGCGCACGCCAGCTGAAGGCTGTGCTTTGACAGGAGCTGCCGTTCGGGAGGCCCCCAGGCCTCAAGCGATCAGATCTTCGCTCGCCCAGACTTTCTCTATGCCGGCGCCATCCAAAACCCGTGAAATCACGGAAGCGCTTGCCGCAGTTCGGGTGCACGATCTGGTGGTCGGCGTTGGCTTGGGGTCGCTACGGTTTTGGCAGATGTTGAGAGTCTCCGGGGGTTACCCGGTTCAGATCGGGCGCCCTACCTGTTGGATCGGCAGGGATGGTCAACCCTTGCCGCTGGCGCCCTGCTGCTTCTGATTTCCTTCACGACGAACTACGGCAATGACAACGTCTTCCGCTTCTCAAGCCTCCCGGCAGCTGACCAGATCGGAGTGGGTCTCCACCTTGCCGCCCTGGCGGCGCTTGCTGGCGACGTTCAACTGGCGACCCGTGTACGACATCGAGCAGCGAACGAAGCAGTACGAGCTGAGAGAGCTCGAGAGCGAGAAGCGCTTGAAGCAGCTGAAGAGCGAGATCGAGCTGCTCGAGATCGAGAACAAGCGGCTCGCCGCGCTCGAATCCAGGCTCGATGCCTTGTTGCTCAATGCCGATTCCTCCTCTCAGACACCGCCCGCAACCGGCTCCAACTGAGTGAGGCCCTGGCTGTGTTGATCGAAGAACTCCGGCCGCAGCGGGGCTGAAAGCCTGCTCAGGCGCCAGCCTTCGGCATCAGGTCAGCTCACTGGGGACAGGCAGCAACTTGGCCAACTGGGCGGTCACGCCAATCCGATCGCCAACCCCCAGAGCACCGAGATTACCGAGCACCAATCGCTCATCGAGGGTGAACAGCTTCAGCCTCACCACACAGTCGTGAGGCAAACCGGCAGCCTTCCGATCCTCAATCGGCCAATCCAGGGGCCAGGAGGATTGGCGCGCCGTGGTGATCATCGCCAGCAACAGGTGGCCGCAGGCCTGCTGAAAGCCAGGCTGCGAGAGCACCAGCGCCGGCCGCCGCTTCTGGGCCTGGCGATCCGTGAATGGAAACGGCACCCGCACCACCGCGAACGGGTCGAATGCACTCATAGATCGGCAAACGCCTGCTCATCGGCCGGGCTGCTCCATTCGCCCAGCGTGCCCTCCAGCCCGCGCAGATAGGCCACATCCAGCGGAGCCACCGCCCGCACCCGCACCGATCCATCCTCCAGCTCCCAACTGAGCTGATCGCCCTGCCGCAAACCCAGGGCATCACGCACCGCCTTCGGCACCGTGACCTGCCCCTTGGCGGTGAGTGTCGCGACGTCCATCGCAAGGCCTCGCCCATCGGAACCCAACCTAGGCGGAATGTGTCCTTGCGGTAAGGAGCCCTTACTCGCTTTCACCGGTCCCGCTGATCTCACCACCAGGCTGCTGCTGGGGAGGCCCCCAGGCCTCAACGGCTCAGATTTTCGCGGGCCCAGGTTTTCTCTTTGCCGGCACCAGCCACAACCCGTGAAATCACGGAAGCTCCTTCCCCAGGGAGCTGCTGGTCATCCCACTCAGCACCCGCAACTGCAGCTCCCTCGGGGGTTACACCTCCACACCAGCCTCCCTCAGGCTCTCCACCAGGCGCTCCAGGGCATGGGTGCGCGGCGGCTCCAGGTCGAGCCCGATCAGCAGCCCCTTAAGGGCTTTCTCCGCCGCCTGGCTGGCGTGGTAACGGGCCTGGGTATGGAACCTTGCCTCATCGGCCAACCGGGCCATGGCCAGATCGTCACGGGCCTGCCGCAGCCAGGCCTCCACCTGGGGCTTCATCGCACCACCGGCGTCGAGTGATAGCCAGGGGGCCTGCAGCGCCGCATCCCGCGCGATGCCGCGCTTGTTCAGCAGCAGCTGAAGGCTGGCCATGGGCCCATGCTGTGTCGATGGACAGCGGGGCTCTGCCCCCAAAACGTGATACAAACAACCGGAATCCCACCGGCCCGATGAGCCCCAGCCCCGCCCCTGGCCCATCCCGCCGCGGCATCATCCTCGCCGGCGGCTCCGGCACCCGCCTGCACCCGATCACCCAATCGGTGAGCAAGCAGCTGCTGCCGGTTTATGACAAGCCGATGATCTACTACCCGCTCAGCACGCTGATGCTGGCGGGTCTGCGGGAGATCCTGATCATCTCCACCCCCCGGGATCTGCCCAGCTTCCGCGCCCTGCTCGGCGATGGCCGCGCCTGGGGCCTGGAGATCTCCTACGCCGAGCAGCCCAGCCCCGACGGCCTCGCCCAGGCTTTCCTGATCGGCGCCGATTTCCTGTACGGTCACCCGGCTGCCCTGGTTCTCGGCGACAACCTCTTCTACGGCGAGGACCTCTCCGGCAGCCTCCAATCCGCCAGTGCTCAGGCCGATGGCGCCACCGTGTTCGCCTACCGGGTCGCCGATCCCGAGCGCTACGGCGTCGTCGGCTTCGACAACGAACGGAGGGTCGTCTCCCTGGAGGAGAAACCCCCCAAGCCCGCCTCCAACTACGCCGTCACCGGCCTCTATTTCTACGACCAGCAGGTGGTGGATCTGGCCCGCCAGGTGAAACCCTCCCCCAGGGGCGAACTGGAGATCACCGACCTCAACCGCCTCTACCTGGAGCAGGGCAACCTGCAGGTGGAGCTGCTGGGGCGCGGCATGGCCTGGCTGGACACCGGCACCTGCGATTCCCTCCACGAGGCCGCCAGCTACATCCGCACCCTCGAGAAACGGCAGGGGCTCAAGATCGGCTGCCCCGAGGAGGTGGCCTGGCGCCAGGGCTGGATCAACGATGCCCAACTGGAGAGCCTGGCGGCCCCCCTGCGCAAATCCGGCTATGGGGCCTACCTGGAAGGCTTATTGCGGGAGGGGGTCTGAATCCATGACCGCCCCCTTGCTCCTGATCGGCCGCCAGGGCCAGGTGGCCACGGCTGTTCAGCAACTCTTCGTTCAGCAACTCATCGTTCAGCGCCTGGCCCCCGAGCTCCTGCCCCACACGCCGCTCGTGGTGGTGGGCCGCCCGGAGCTGGATCTCGCCACCGCCACCCAGGCCCACTGGGCCGCCCTGCTGGAGGCCCACCAGCCCGCCCTGGTGCTCAACGCCGCCGCCTACACCGCGGTGGATCGGGCCGAATCCGAACCCGAGCTGGCCCAGGCCATCAACGCCACCGCCGTGGGCCACCTGGCCCGCGCCTGCGCCGAGCGCGGCCTGCCCCTGCTCCATCTCTCCACCGACTACGTCTTCTCGGGTGGAGGCGAACGGCCCTGGCGGGAGGACGATCCCACCGGCCCCCTGGGGGTCTACGGCGCCAGCAAACTCGCCGGCGAACAGGCCCTGCGGGCCGCCGGTGGGCCCCACCTGCTGCTGCGGGTTAGCTGGGTGTTCGGGCAGTCAGGCCAGAACTTCGTGCGCACCATGTTGCGCCTGGGGGCCGAACGGCCCGAGCTGCGCATCATCGACGACCAGATCGGCTCGCCGACCAGCGCCGAGTCCATCGCCACCACGGTGTTGGCCTTGGCCGATCAGGTGCTCACCGCCCCCGCTGGCTTCCCCTGGGGCACCTACCATTTCGCCAGCCAGCCCACCACCAGCTGGCATGGCTTCGCGGCCGAGATCTTCCGCCAGGCGGTGCAGCTGGGGTTGCTGGAGCGGGCCCCAACCCTGGTGCCGATCCCCACCAGCGCCTACCCCACCCCCGCCGCCCGTCCCCCCAACTCCCGCCTCGATACCAGCCGTTTCGTGAACACCTTCGCTCTTCCCCTGCCCGACTGGCGCCAGGATCTGCGGCACTGCCTCGAGAGCTGGAGAACCTCCCCATGACCCGCCACCTCCTGATCACCGGCGGCGCCGGTTTCATCGCCGGCAACCTCGTGCACCACTGGGTGGCGTCCCACCCCGGCGACCGGGTGGTGGTGCTCGATGCCCTCACCTATGCCGGCAACCAAGCCACCATCGCCCCCTTGGTCAACGCCGGTCGCATCACCTTCGTGCACGGTGACATCGCCGATCGCCCCCTGGTCGACGCCGTTCTGGCGCAGCACGGCATCACCCATGTGGCCCACCTAGCGGCTGAATCCCATGTGGATCGCTCCATCAGCGGCCCCGGCGCCTTCCTGGCCACCAACGTGCAGGGCACCTTCACCCTGCTGGAGGCCTTCCGCGCCCGCTGGCAGGAGCAGGGCGCGCCGGATGCATGGCGCTTCCTGCACGTATCCACCGACGAGGTGTTCGGCAGCCTCGGGCCCAGTGATCCCCCCTTCAACGAAGCCACCGCCTACGACCCCCGCTCCCCCTACTCGGCCAGCAAGGCCTCCAGCGACCACCTGGCCCGGGCCTGGCACCACACCTACGGGCTGCCGGTGCTGGTGAGCAACTGCTCCAACAACTACGGGCCGTACCACTTCCCCGAGAAGCTGATCCCGCTCACCCTGATCAACATCCTGCTGGGCCGTTCGATTCCGGTCTATGGCGATGGCGCCAACGTGCGCGACTGGCTGTTCGTCGAAGACCACTGCCGCGCCCTCGAACGCATCCTGCTGGCGGGTTCTCCAGGCAGCACCTACTGCATCGGTGGCAACAACGAGGTGGCCAACCTCGATCTGGTGCACCAGCTCTGCGACCTGATGGATGAACTGGCCCCCGAGCTGCCCCAGCGCCCCAGCCGCGAGCTGATCCGCTTCGTGGCCGACCGGCCCGGCCACGACCGCCGCTATGCCATCGATGCCTCCCACATCCGCAACGAGCTGGGCTGGGAGCCCCAGGTGAGCGTTACCGAAGGCCTGCGCCGCACCGTGGCCTGGTACCTGGCCAACCGGTCCTGGTGGCAGCCCCTGCTCTCGGATGAATACGCCAACTACCTCGAAACCCAGTACGTCACCCAACTGAACTGAGATGGAGATCGTTCCCCAGGCGATCCCCGAGGTGCTGCTGCTCCAGCCGAAGGTCTTCGGCGACGAGCGGGGCTTTTTCGTCGAAACCGCCCGCCAGGAATGGCTCGATCAGGCCGGCCTTCCCCCCCTGCTGCAGCACAACCAGTCCCGCTCCGGCCGCGGTGTGCTGCGGGGCCTCCACTACCAGCTGGCGCAGACCCAGGGCAAGCTGGTGCGCTGCTCCCGTGGCAGCGTCTTCGATGTGGCGGTGGATGTGCGCCGCGGCTCCCCCTGGTTCGGCCAGTGGGTGGGCGCCGTGCTCGACGACGTGAACCACCACCAGCTATGGGTGCCCCCGGGCTTTGCCCACGGCTTTCTGGTGCTCAGCGAGATCGCCGATTTCTGCTATCTCTGCAGCGACTACTACCACCCCCCCTCGGAGCAGGGCATCGCCTGGAACGACCCCGATCTGGCGATCGCCTGGCCGGAACTCGCTGGCGGAGCCCCGCCCCAGCTCTCGCCGAAAGACCAGGCGAACCCGCCGCTGGCCCAGAAGGAGCCCTCCATGCTGCCTGGCCCAGGGACCTGGATGCCAAGCCAATAATTCTATAATTTACGGTATAGTTTAGGGATATAATCTCTCGATGCCCGATTTGCAGGCGCCGGAACTAGCGGAATCCGACTCTCTGGTTGATCAGGCAGAGCGGCTGATTCTCAGGCTGAAAGTTGAACCACAGGCTGACTCCCTGCAGGCGCTTGGTTGTGATTTGGCCGTGGCATGCCATGGCCGCATGCTGGATCTGGATACACGCGATCGTGCCGGGGCCATCCAGCACGCCTTTGCTGGGGCTTCTCTGATCCTGGTACTGCGCCAGCAGGGCTCCCGTTTACCAGACTGGCTAGATGTGCACGAGGAGCAACTCTGCCGCAATGGCGGCCTATGGATCCATCAAAGCTTGTTCAATGGCTCCACGGATTCTCGACACTCTCCCGACCTTGCCAGCGTGGGGCCTCAGGGGGTGTCCCTGCTGGCCCGTCTACAGGAGATCCATGGCACTGAGCATGGGTGGATTGGCGACTATCTCTCGGCTCTACAAAACCTGTTAGCCCAATCCGCCAGAGAGTCTGGCGCAGCAAAAAACACCTTTCCCAAAATCGCCTTGGCCGGTAACTGCCAGGCCTGGCCCCTGCTGTTGTATCTGCGGCAGTTGTTCCCCGATGCGCAACTGCACCACTGCCCGTCCGTGCATCTGGCCACGCCAGAGGAGGTGAGTGAATTCAATCACCTCCTCCCCTCGGTCGATGTGTTGGTGATGCACCGCATCCAGCCTGGCTACCGCGACAACATCGGCCTCGACAATCAAACCCTCAGCAGCCACCTAAGCCCGGGGGCTCGCCAGTTGGTGCTGCCAAGCCTTCACTACGAAGGTCATCACCCCTGGATCGGCTATGCCCACGATCCCGATGGGCGCTTGGCCCAGCTCGAGGAATCCTCGCCACTGGGTCCTTACCACGACTTTCTGGCCATGGCGGCGGCCCGTCGCGGCCTCTCCGCCCAGGATCTTCTGAGGCGGCCCCCTCCCGAGGAACTCGTCCGCCGGATCCGTGAACAACATCAGAACTCTCTCGAGCAACTTCGGCAACGGGAGACCGATTGTGCTGTGGAGATCTCGTCGTGGATCGACCACCATCATCGAGATGTCCCCATCGTTCACACGATCAACCACCCCACCCATGCGGCCCTCACGGAGCTCTTGGGGCGGGTGCTGCAGGAGCTGAAACTCAGCCCTACCGTGGAAGGCAAGATCCTGGAAACCCAGGAATTCCTCGGTGAACTAACAATCCCCGTAGTCCCCTGGGTCCGGGAGGCCCTGCACCTGGGCAACTGGGCCGAAGCCTGGGGTCAGAAAGAAGGCAAAGTCTGGTCGATCGGTGAGCAACTGGCGGCCTCGATCTCCTACTACCAACGACATCCATGGATCGGCGAAGCGAACCGCGACAACGGCAAACAGCGCTTTGCCGACCATTGCCTTGATCTGCTGGAGGCCGCGCCCTCCAGTACCCGTCTTGCCGAGGAAGGGCACACTTCGGCCCTCACCCTTCAAGACGCCATCTGGAGCGCCGATCAGCCTGGGGATGCCCTGCGTCAGCTTGCCCTGGACTGCTGGATCAAGGCAACGAACGGAGAGCACCTTGCCCTGGACACCTATCTACAGGCCTGTTGGCATACCCAGGACCGGGGACTGATTGCCATTGCCCGCCCCCTGGTGGACGGAATGCCCCAGGAGAGTCCTTGGCGGGGGCTGTACACCCTGATGCTGGCGGTGGCCAGCCATGGTACCCAGGTCGAGCGCGGCCGGATTGCCCAGACCCTCGTGCCCCATGCAGCCAACTTCAACGCGATCCACCTCCGCCTCCTGGCCACCTGCCTCAACGAAGAGGGGAGTGATGCCAGTCAGCATGCCCTGACCCAGTTACTCCCCTATCTACCCGAGGTCGATCAATGGCTGGCCCAACCCGACGGGCCTGATCGAGTGGCGAAACTACTTGAGCGGCACCCCGACCTGGATGGGCAACAACGCCAGCTCTGTGCCAGCGTCTACCAACGCTGTGGACCCAGCATCCGCGGCCCCTGGCACGAGTGGACCTCCCCCTCTGCCATAGCGCCCGACACCATCGATTCAATCCTCCAGCGGATCATCTCCGCCCTCAACAAGGGTGAAGGATTCAGCCTGATTCGTCTTGGTGATGGTGAAGGTGTTTTCCTGCTTGGGCGCCGCCCAAATGTGGGTGGAGCCACCCTTAACGGAAAACGGATTGAACCTCGGCTTGCCGCCAACAGGGGCGAACTGCAGGGGGGTGAACACCAGGCCTTGATCCAGCGCTTCGTGTGCGCCATAGAGGACGCCGACTGGGTCGGCATTGCCGATCTCCCCCAGTGCCTGCATGGCCCCAAGGAACTCGTGACCGTGGCCCAAGGCCTTGCCACCCACTGGCAAGGACGTGTCGCACACTTCGCCCCCAAACTGGTGCCCGGTGGCTGGCATATCCACAACAGCCTCCTGGCAGCAGGGTGCTACGAGCGTCCTCCCTTTAATTGCGTGAGTGGCCTGATCGCGCCCTCCATCCCCCAGGGGCTCAAAGGTCAACCAATTCAGCATTTCTTGATCCCAGGGGAACATTGGTTCCGAAAGGATGCTGCCGGGGAGGATGCGCACTACCCCGTGATCTATGAGCAGTGCCTCGAGTGGATTGCCCACACGGTGCAACCCCATCAATTGTGGTTGGTCGGTGCCGGCATACTGGGCAAAATCTACTGCCAAGCCATTCGAGCCCAAGGGGGTGTCGCCATCGATGTTGGCTCCGTCATTGACCTATCCAGTGGCCTTGGCCATACCCGGGGCGAGTATCGCCAACATCCTTACCTCATTAAATCTGCTCTGGCTGCCTTTACCACGGTACCCAGCTAAACATTATTTTCATCGTTAACAGGTGCCAGCCATCAATTGATTAAGTCGATCCAAAGGCCTGAACCCTTAGCGTCCACAGGGCCCGTCAATTGAAATTCTTGAATGAATAGGACAGGATCAAACAACTCATCATCGCCGACTATCCCAATCCTTCGTCCCACTTGAAACGCGAACACCTTCTATCCCCCCGAACAGACTGACTAGCCGCACCGTCCCGACAGCCGGATGCCCTCCCTGGCCAATCGGTGGCCCTTGGATCGGAGATCATCACCATCAAGGCTTATGGCTTCCCCTGTGCTGGAGTTGCCCTCTCCCTGGTCGACCCGCCTGCCGTGCCGGAATCCCTGCCCAACGCCATCACGTTCGAGGAGCTGCTGACGGTGGTGCGCCGTCTGGCCTGGGACGCCGCCGCGATCCTGCGGGCCTACGCCCGCGCTGAGACCCCGCCCTTTGGCTATCCAGCCCTGCTCACGGTGGAGAACGACCCCAAGGGGCCCGTCAGCGCCGCCGACCTGGCGGTCAATGACCATCTGCTGCGGGGCCTGCGCGCAGCCTTTCCGGCGGCGCCCTGGCAGGTGCTGAGTGAGGAGACCGCCGCCGAGTGGCCCGAGGGGGAGCCCATCCGCTCTCCCTGGCTCTGGATCCTTGATCCCCTCGATGGCACCAAGGATTTCCTCAACGGCACCGGTGAATACGCCGTGCACATCGCCCTGATCCACGGCCAGCGACCCGTGCTGGGGGTGGTGGCCCTGCCGGAGCTGGAGCAGCTCTGGTTCGGCTGGCTGGGGGACGGTGGCCCCCAGGCCTGGTGGGAGGACCCCACTGGAGCACGCCATCCCGTGCGCTTCAGCGGCCGCAGCGAGCTGGCCGCGTTGATCCCGGTCACCAGCCGCAGCCACCGCGATGGGCGCCTGGAGCAACTGATGGCGGCGTTGGGCAGCGCCCCCGGCCGCGCCCAGGGCAGCGTCGGCGGCAAGGTGGCCGCAATCCTGCGGGGTGACGCCGACCTCTACGTCTCCCTCTCCGGCCGCAGCGCCCCCAAGGACTGGGACATGGCCGCCCCCGAGGCCGTCCTGCTGGCCGCCGGCGGCGCCTTCACCCATGCCGATGGGCGTCCTCTGCTGTTCAACACCGGCCGCCTGGAGCAGGCCGGCTGCCTGGTCGCCAGCCACGGTCCGGCCCACGACGCGATCTGCCAGGCGGTTGCCGAGGCCCTGGATCGCATCGATCCGGGTTTTGCGGTCTGAGGCGCCCCGGGGGCCTCAGGCCATCTGGCGCAGGTTGTAGAAGGCCAACAGCTCGTCGCCCCCCAGCCGCCGCACCAGATCGGGCCGGTAGGTGAGGGCCTCCCCCAGCTCCGCCCCATCGGCGGGCACCGGCAGACCCACATCGGCGCAGATCCGCCACAGGGCCTGCCGGCAGGCCGCCCCGCCCCAACCCTGGAGCGCATGGCTGAGGGCCGCCTCCCGCACCTCCTCCCAGAGGGGCTGGGAGCGGTACAGCTCCAACACCGCCGCGGCCTGGGCCTCGGCGTCCTCGGCCTGGAAAACGTTGACCCCGTGGCGCAGGGAGAGGCCTTCGGCCGCCACGGCTGTGGCCACCACCGGCAGACCGGCCGCCATGGCCGTGAGCATTTTGCCCTTCACGCCAGCCCCGTAGCGAAGGGGCGCCACCGCCACTCGACGATCCCCCAAAAAGATGTCCAGATCAGCCAGGTAGCCATGAATCTCCACATCTGAGCAGGCCAGATCCAGCACCTCCTGGGGCGGGTTCGCCCCCACCACGTGGAAGGTGATGCCGGCGCCGGCCGCCCGCAGCCGCGGCATCACCTCGGAGACAAACCAGAGCACCGCGTCCCTATTGGGAGGGTGGCCGAAGCCGCCGATGAACACCACTCCGCTGCGCTGGGCGAAGCCCTTCGGGCCCGGCTCCCCCTCCACCACCGGCGGCAGCACGTACCCCCGGCTGCGCGGGGCCAGGCGCTCCTCGGCCTCCCGCTTCTCCGCCTCGCTCAGGTAGAGCACCCCATCCACCACATCCACGATCTCCTTCTCCAGGGTGCGCATGGCCGCGATCGCCGCCGCCGACACCGAGCCGGGCTCGCAGGCCTGCTGGCGCTCCATGCGCAGATGGTGCAGGTCATGGGTGTAGTACAGCAGCCGGGCGTGGGGAGCATGGCGCTTGATCGGCTCCAGACAGCGCTCCGCCACCTCCGGCCGCGCCAGCAGCAGGCCGTCGTAGCTGGACCCCTCCAAGGCCAGGTGGTCCGCCACCGAGCTCAGGTGGGGATGCACCAGCACCCGCACCCCTAGGCGCTCCAGGGCCGAGCTGTACTCCGGCATGAACAGCAGATTGTCGACGGCGATGAAGCTGACGTCGTAACCCAGCTGCACCAACGACATCAGGATGTTGAACATGAACAGGGAGCCGGCGTCCTGATCGGGCGTGGGCGTGGTCATCTCCAGCACCAGCAGCCGGCCGATCCGCCCCCGGTTGCGCTCAATCAGGGGGTTCTCGCCGTTGGGCGCGTGGTGGGCCAGCCGCTCGGCCCATTTACGGCGAAACAGCTGACCATTGCGGGCCTGGTGCCGCTTGGCGCCGGACTCCTCATCGCGACCGCTGCTGATCCCCTCGAAGTGGATCACCCTTGAGCTGGGCTGCACGATCACCCGCAACCCCCGGGCGCGGATCTGCAGGGCCAGGTCGGTGTCCTCGTAGTAGGCAGGGGCATAGCGGTTGTCGAATCCGCCCAGCTCCCTGAACAGCGCAGTGGGCACCAGAATCGATGCCCCCGACACGTAGTCCACGTCCCGGGCGAAGCGCACCTCCGGGGAGCGGGGGTCGCTGCCACGGCCATAGTTCCAGGCGCTGCCATCCCGCCAGACGATGCCCCCGGCCTCCTGCAGGCGACCGTCGGGATAGAGGAGCATCGACCCCACCAGCCCGGCGCCGGGAAAGAGACGGAAGCTGCGCACCAGCTCCTCAAGCCAGCCGTGGGTGACCACGGTGTCGTTGTTGAGGAAGCAGAGGTAGGAACCCTCAGCCAGGGCCGCCCCCCGGTTGCAGGTGCGCAGGAAGCCCAGGTTCTCCTCATTGCGCAACACCCGAATCGGCCCGAGCCCGTCCAACTGCGCCAGCCGGACGCCCGAACCGTCGGGGGAGGCGTCATCGAGCACCACCAGCTCCACCCGGCAGAGGGAGCGGCCCTGATAGGTGCGCTCCGCCAGCAGGCTCTCGAGGCAACGCAGCGTCACCGGCAACTTGCCGTAACAGGGCACGATCACGCTCACCAGCGGCGCCTCCGGTGGCGCCCCCTGGTTGGCCAGGGGCGCCAGGGCGCCGATCATCTCCAGGGCCTCCTCCTCGGAGCGGAGCCCCTGGGGGTAATGGCGGCTGCTGAGGGGATGGGCGGCGAACAGGGGCCGCTGGCGCTCCTGCAGGTAGCGGCGGTAGCGCAGCCACACCCGTTCGGCGACCTCCACGCCGCTGTGCTCCAGCTCCCGCTGCAGGGCCAGGGGATCGTCGTAAAGGGTGAAGGGGTCATCGGCGCTCAGCTGCCGCACCATCGACAGCCGGGCGGTGCGCTCCCCCACCGACCGGAAACTCAGCTCCATCGGCTGGGCCGCCTCCGGCGCCTCGATCACGCTGGGGAGGGCCTCCAGGCGCCAGAAAAAGCGCTCCGTGGCCACCACATCACAGATGGCCAGGCGGTGCTCCTGCACCTGACCGTCGGTGGCGCGGAACTGCACCGGGGTGGGGCAGCCGTAGACCGGGCGCTGCGCGCGGGCCGTGACCTCGATCCACACCGCCGGGGATCCCCACATCTGCCCACAACCTAGCGGCAGAGACCGGCCTCTCCCCTGGTCCTGCACGCAGCCGCCCAGAACCGGGTTCAAGGACGCTGCGATGGAGGGGATGGCGCCTGCCGCGGGCCCAGTTGGAACGAATCGGAGAACACCTGCACCGATCCGTACAGGAACCAGCCGCCCAGTACCGACACCCCTAAAAACACCCCCACCACCAGGGCACCGCGCAGAACGAGGCTCACCCGGCTGGGATCCCGCAGATCCGCCATCTCAGGGCTCCAGGTGCACAACGCGGTCGCAGATCTCCAGGCTGGCGCGGCGATGGCTCACCAGCAACAGGCTCAGCCCAGGGCGCTCTGCCCGCAGACGGCACAACAGCTCCCGTTCCCCCTCCAGATCCAGGGCGCTGGTGGCCTCGTCCAGCACCAGCACCTGCAGAGGCGCCAGCAGGGCCCGGGCCAGCCCCACCCGCTGGCGCTGACCGCCGCTGAGGGCACGGCCCCCCTCCCCGAGATCCTGCTCCAACAGCCCCGTCAGTCCGATCAGGTCGGCCACGGCGGCCAGCTCCGCCCAACGGTCAAGCCCTTGCTGGTCCTCCTCCAGGCCCTCCACCGCCAACAACACGTTCGCGGCCACCGTGCCCGGCACCAGGGGCACCGAGGCGCCCACATGGGCCACCCCCGCCTGCCAGCGCCGCAGCGCCAGCGAACCGGGTTCAAGCGGCTGACCATCCAGCAAAAGCTGGCCCTGATCCGGCGCCAGCAGCCCCATCAGCAGATCCAGGGCGGTGCTCTTGCCACATCCGGAGGGGCCCCAGAGCCCCAACCACTCGCCTCGCTCCAGCTCCAGGCCCAACCCGCTGAGCACCGGAGCCTCTGTGGGGCCGTAGGCGAAGGTGACCCGATCGAGGGCCACCCGGTCCCAGGCCTCCAGGGGGGGCACCGGCGGCAACGGGGCCCCCTCGCCCCGCTCCAGCAGCGCCAGCAGGCTCTCCAGCAGCGCCGTGCCGCCGGTAAGGGAGGCCCAGCCCGCCCAGATCTGCTGGCTCAGGGGCAGCAGCCGCTGGGCCGCGAACGCCAGCAGCCCCAGGGTGGGCAGCACCTGCAAGGGGGTCTGCCCCCGCTCCAGCAGCACCAGGCCCGTGAGGGCAATGCCCACCATCCCCAGCGGTTCGAGCACGAAGCGGGGCAGCCCCGTCAGCACGGCGTTGCTGGCCTCCAGGCGGCGCATCCGCCGCTCACTCCCCCCGTAGCGGCTGCTCACCCGCTCGATGCCCCCCCGCAGCACCAGGGAGCGGATGGAGGCCAGGTTGTCCTGGATCAGGCGGATCAAGATCCGCTGCAAAGCCACCGCCTCCTGGCCGTTGCGCCGCAGCCGGCCGCGGCCCAGCCGGCTGAGCAGGCCGTAGCCGGCCAGCACGACCAGCAGCACCGGCACCATCAGCCGCCAGGCCATCACCGCCAGCACCACCACGATGGCGAGGCTGAGCAGGGCAGCACTCACCAGCTGCAGGCCCTGCTGCAGCACCTGGGTGATCAGCTGACGCTGCTGGGGCGCCAGGATCGCCACGATGCGGCTGCTATCCAGTAGCAGGTGCTCCCGGTAAGGACGGGCCAGGGTGCGCCGGAAGGCCGCCTCCCCCAGGTCGGCGCCAATGGCGGCCGATAGCTGGCCCACGACCCAGAGGTTGGCGGAGCGCACCAGGGCCGAGGCCGCCACCGCCACCGCAAACAACAGCACCACCCAAGGCCGTGGCCCCTGGCCCCATTGCATCAGCCCCACCAGCAGGGGCAGCACCGCCGCCACCGAGACCATCTCCAGGGCGCCGCTGACCAGCATCAGCAGGCTGGCGAGCAGCAGCTGCCGGCGGCGCACGGGCCGCAGCTGGGCCCAGAGCCGTCCCAGGGGAAGCCGCAGGGAACCCATCAATGGCCTGTAAGGAAATCGTCCATCACTAGGGGGCGTAGAGATCGGGGGATCCAGCTGGGATGCCACCGCTTAGCACCGATTGACTCCAGCCTTTTCCAAACGATCCTTGGTTTGTCTCGCCACCGGATCGGTTCGCTGACCCACCACGCCTGTCCCGAATCCATGGCCACCTTCGCGCCGCTCCAAACCAACCCTCTGGCATCCTGCCCCTTGGTTCCGTCTCGAGAGTTAGGGAGCCTCTGGTCAACGAGGGTTTGACGTGGACCACAGCGTACAAATTTGAGTGCGAGTGAATTTTGAGGTGATTCAGCTAAAAACCACCTTATTTGTACTGATTTAAAGGCAACCTTTACCTATTTTGAGCCCAAATCGATTCTAATAGACACACCAATCGTACGTCTATCCCGTCCCCAGCAGATAGGCGCGAGCGAGATACAGATTTGTGAGCGCTGCCAGAACATTGACTTTACAGTGGTTCTTGACCATTCCACGCAGTCTTGTCTTCTGGAACCCAAACTGCTCCTTGATGACACGAAATGGGTGCTCAACCTTGGCCCTGATGTGAGCCTTAGCCGTTTCAACCAAATTCAACAAGCGTCCATCCGGTGTGTTGGGTAGAACTCGCCGTTTACCTGGCCTCATAGCAATCCGAAAAGTGATGCTCTTGCCTGCAATCTCAGCCCGCTTCTCAAGTCCTTGATAGCCGGCATCTCCGTAGACCACCTGCTCATCTCCATGCAGTAGCTGGGCTGCTCGGGTGATGTCATGCACATTGGCCGAGGTGGTTTCCACCGAGTGGATCAGGCCGGAGTCCTTGTCCACACCGTAGCCCTTGGCTTCCGCGAAGCGGTTATGGACTTTCATCCCGTAGGCGCAGCCTTCCGCGCAGCGGTGATACCACTGGTTGCCCTTCTTTGTTTGGTGCATCTCTGGATCTCGTTCACCAATTTTGTTTTTCGTGGAACTGGGAGCTGAGATCAATGTGGCATCGATAATCGTGCCTTGCTTCATGGCCATGCCCCGCTGCTTGAGGTGGGCCTTGACCGTTTCAAAAATCTGCTGGCCGAGGTCGTGCTTCTCAAGAAGATGTCGGAACGCCAGGATCGTCGTCTCATCAGGGATCTTGTCGCTGATCAGCTCGATGCCGGCAAAGCGGCGCATGGTGGGCACCTCGATCAGTGCATCCTCCATGGCTGGATCACTGAGGCTGTACCACTGCTGCATCAGGTGAATCCGGAGCATTGTGGCCAATGGATAGGTCGGGCGGCCTCCTTTGCTGCTGGTCTTTGGGTAGTAAGGCTCAATCAGATCGACCAGTGCCTGCCAAGGAACTACTTTCTCCATCTCGGCCAGGAACTTCTCACGCTTTGTGCGCTTTTTGGCGGTGCTCTGCTCATAATCAGCAAACCCGAGCTGCTTGCCGCCCATCACCCAAGTCCTGACCTTGATTTATGCCCCTATTCTCGCGCAGGTGGCCTGGGTTTTCCAGAGTCTCCTTAGAGATACTCCAGGTGGATTTCGATCATCAGACCTTCCGTCTGATGAGCCATGCAGTCATCAGACGCAGCTTCGCTGATCCGATCGCCAGCCTCACTGGGGACGATGTTCAGGTCCGTCTGCCCTTCCGACTCCACCGCAACGGGCACTTGAATCGGAAGGGCCTCCTCCGACTCACTTTCCCTGCCTTCCATGTGATGCGGCGACTGGCATGTGATGCGGCCGCTGCCCCCACCTGCGCCATCGGCCTCGATCTGCTGCACGCCACCTATTTCCTCGGAGCGCCGCCGGCAGACCTGCCCTGCCCACTGGTCTCGACGCTGCACGACATGACCCCGGCTCCTGCCCAGGCTCTCCCCGCCATGCCTGCCGCCTGAACGGGGGCCGCAGAGCAGAGACCCTCGAGCTCCGGGAGAGACGCCAGTTGGGTTAGTGGTCTTGCTCTGGGTGCACCCTGTTGGTGCCGAGCCTAGCAGACCGACCCGTGCGTCGGGGAATCGTCGGCGGCTTTGTGCCGTGGAGCGGCCCCATCCCCTTGACTGCCAGTTCTGGACCGCGGACTTGGCGGCCTCAGAATGTTTGCCGAGATCGAAGTATTCACTTTCGACAACCCCTCGGGCTGGAGGGAACCTCATCTTCTCTGAGGGGGCAGTATCACCGACCAGCGGCTTGCTTGCCAAAGTTTGACTCTGGGCTAGATGCCGAACTCAGAGCAGGGAACGCCCAAGCCTGCCCAATGCACGCTGCACCAAAGGTCTCTGGAATTGGGTTCGAAAGGTGTGCCAGTCCGCGTGGCGATCATCCACCAGCTGAGCTGGGTGGATCAACTGGTCCTCCAGCACGCTGATAGGGCCATGGGGAGACGGGCCCGTGAAGGTGTGCGTGGCCAAGGGATGGCCAAAACCAATGTTCTTCACCAAATTCACCGCCGGCAGGCAGGTGAGAAACCCCGCCCTCCAGCAGCTGTAGAACCAGATATAGTCCCAAGTGTCGCATTTCCCGAGCCTTACTAGCTCCACGCAGTTCGTCCAGTAGCGGGCAAAACGGCGGCCGCCGATCTCCTCCAGCCAGCCCTGGTCTCGGAATGCAGGCCAGCCCTCCAGCTCGGCGTCGTAGGCGGCCCAGGCCCTGCGCCAACTGGCCCAACCCCAGCAATGGTTGTACTGGGAGAAGTAGTAGCTCGAACCGTCCCGCGGGCGCCGGGGCTGGAAGTTGCTGCCGCTGATCACACCGATGCGCTGGTCGTGGCGGTAGTGCTCCAGCAGCTCGGCGCAGTAGGAAAAAAAGCGCGGTGAGGCGACGACGTCGTCCTCGATGACGATGCCCTCCTCCACCTGATCGAAGAACCAGCTGATCGACGCCGCCACGCCCCGGCGGCAGCCCAGGTGGTCGTCTCGGTAGAGGCGCTCCACGGTGCAGGGCCAGTCGATGGCCCGATCGATCAGGGCACGGGTGGCGGCGCAGGCATCGGCCTCGGGGCCCACGGGGCTCCGGGGGCCGTCGCAGGCCACGAACAGCCTGTGGGGGCGCACCCGCCGCAGGGCCTCCAACACCTGGGCCGTGGTGTCGGGACGGCGGTAGGCCAGCAGCAACACCGCAGGAAGCTCTGAAGGCCCCAAACTCATGGCTGACCGCTGGGCCCCTTGCCGGCCATCAGGGCCTCGATCCGGCGGATGCGCTGCGCCGTGGTGGTCCACACCTCCCGGCGGAAGGAATCCTCGGCGGGGCAGGCCGCCACCAGTGCCTCGATCGGTTCACCCCGCTCGAAGGCATCCCAGAGCTCCCGCTCCAACCGGGCCCGTTCGATGAAGTTCCAGCGCTTGATCCAGAGCACGGTCCGGGGGCAGGGACGTTCAGTGTGACGGGGCCCGGTGCCCGGCGCCCGCCGGCGCGGCTCCGGTGGGACACTGGGCCCCAACCACGCCGACGCTCCCCGTGAAAGCCATCAGCGTGCTGGGCTCCACCGGTTCGATCGGCACCCAGACCCTCGAACTGGCCTGCGAGTTCCCCGATCGCTTCCGGGTGGTGGCCCTCAGCGCCGGCCGCAACCTGGACCTGCTGATCGAGCAGATCCTGCGCCACGAACCCGAGCTGGTGGCCCTGGCCCAGGAGGATCTGGTGCCGGTGCTGCGCCAGCGCCTGTCCGACCTGGAACCCGCCCAGCGCCCTCGGCGCCTGCCGGAACTGGTGGGGGGCCCGGACGGCCTCTGCACCGCGGCGGCTTGGCCCACAGCCGATCTGGTGGTGACCGGCATCGTCGGCTGCGCCGGCCTGCTGCCCACCCTGGCGGCGATCCGCGCCGGCAAAGACCTCGCTCTGGCCAACAAAGAAACCCTGATCGCCGCCGGGCCCGTGGTGCTGCCCGAGCTGCACAGGAGCGGCAGCCGCCTGCTGCCCGCCGATTCGGAGCACTCCGCCATCTTCCAGTGCCTGCAGGGCACCCCCTGGGCCGACACCGCCCGCCTCTCCACCGGTGTGCCCACCCCCGGGCTGCGCCGCATCCAGCTCACCGCCTCCGGCGGCGCCTTCCGCGACTGGGAGGCCGCCGACCTGGCCAAGGCCACCGTGGCCGATGCCACCAGCCACCCCAACTGGACCATGGGGCGCAAGATCACGGTGGATTCGGCCACCTTGATGAACAAGGGGCTGGAGGTGATCGAAGCCCACTACCTGTTTGGTCTTCCCTACGACCAGATCGAGATCGTCATCCATCCCCAATCGATCATCCATTCGATGGTGGAGCTGGCCGATTCCTCGGTGCTGGCCCAGCTGGGCTGGCCCGACATGAAGCTGCCGATCCTCTATTGCCTTAGCTGGCCCGAGCGGCTCGACACCCCCTGGCGCCGCCTGGATCTCACCGAAGTGGGATCCCTCACCTTCCGGGCCCCCGATCGGGCCAAGTACCCCTGCATGGGCCTGGCCTATGCCGCCGGCCGGGCGGGTGGCACCATGCCCGCGGTGCTCAATGCCGCCAACGAGCAGGCCGTGGCCCTCTTCCTGGAGGAGCGCATCCATTTCCTCGACATCCCCCGCCTGATCGAGGGCACCTGCGAACGCCACGGCGAGGAACTGCGCCGGGATCCCAGCCTCGACGACGTTCTGGCCGTGGACAGCTGGGCCCGCGCCGCCGTGCGGGAGGCGGCCGCCACGGTCCGGCCCCAGCTGCTGACGGCCTGATGGTGCAGCACCACCTGCTGCTCTGCGCCACCCCCAGCAGGCCCCAGTGTTGTGACGTTGCCGATGGGGCCGCCAGCTGGGCTGCCCTGAAACGGCTGGTGGCCAGCCATGGCCTCGAGGATCCCGGGCGCCCCGAAGGGGTGGTGCTGCGCACCAAAGCCGACTGCCTGCGCCTCTGCGCCGACGGGCCCATCCTGCTGGTGTGGCCCGAGGGGATCTGGTACGGCCAGGCCAGCCCCCAGCGGCTGGAGCGGATCGTGGCGGAGCACCTGATCGGTGGCCGCGTGGTGGAGGAGTGGGTCGTACGGCACACGCCCTTCGGGCCCCTGCCGGAGAGGGGAAGGCCCTAGGTTCCTCTCACTGCCGTTCGCCGTGCAGATGCAATTCCAAGGCACCCTCGAAGAACTCAAGGACCTGGTGGCAGCACTGGGGGAGCCAGGCCACTGGATCCACGAAGGCCCCTTCGATGAGTTCCTGTTCGATGGCGGTGAGCGCCTCAACTGGTGGTCCAGCAGCGGCCGGCTGACCCTGGTGGGCCACCCCGCCGAAGTGCAGTCGCTGACCCAGCGCCTACTGGACTTCCGCCCCGAACTCCAGGTCCCCGGCACCTGAGCTGAGCCAGCGGGCCGCCAACCGGTCGCTCCAGCAGCCGCCGGGTGCATGGAAGCCGTTGTGGCCGCCGCCCTGGGTCACCACCACCGTCAGGGCTGCGCCCGGCCGCTCGGCCACGGCCCGCGCCAACTCCTGGGCCGGTCCCACCGGCACCCAGGGGTCGTCGTGGGCATGGATCACCAGGGTGGGGGGCAGCAGACCAGCGCTAGCGAAGCCGTTCACCTCAGCCCGCAGGCGCTCCAGGGGGCTGGCTTCGCTGTAGTAGTGCTCAAGGGAATCGAAACCCCAGCGGGGGGCGGTGATCGCCGCATCGAAGTCGCTGATGGTGCGGGCCGCCGCCAGGGCCTTTCCCTCCGCCTCCGTCACCCCGAAGGGATCCGCCAGGGTCTGGCGCCGCAGGCCCCGCAGCAACCAGTCCCCATAGGGGCGGTTGCGGGGCCGCTCAATGTGCCGCACGGAGCCCATCAGATCCAACGGGCTGCTGATGGTCACCAGACCATCCAGGAGCGGCCTCCCCGCCGGAGCCAGGCGCCCCCGCAGCTCCGCGTCC
The DNA here is from genome assembly GCA_037134455.1 of Synechococcaceae cyanobacterium ELA445. Taxonomy (GTDB): domain Bacteria; phylum Cyanobacteriota; class Cyanobacteriia; order PCC-6307; family Cyanobiaceae; genus ATX-6F1. Next base: position 22,352 of record JBAXME010000045.1, read on the forward strand.
AGCACCGCATTCAGCAGCAGGGTGCCCCCCATCGAGAGGCCAGCCCCCAGCAGCGGCAACGGCGCCGCGCCGCTGGGCGCCAGGCTGCGGGCCAGCTGGCGGGCCCAGGCCAGCACCGGCGCCAGATCCCGGTTGCACTGGGCGGCGTAGGTGCCCCGGGCCAGGGGCCGCCCCGGGCCGGCGCCCCGCAGGTTGAGCCGCACCACCGCCAGCCCCGAGCGCTGCAAGGTCGCCGCCAACCGTCCCACCCCCTCCCCTTCACTGGAG
>JBAXME010000046.1:0-21763 GCA_037134455.1 Synechococcaceae cyanobacterium ELA445
GCCCGAGACCGCATCTACGTCCCGCACTGGAAGAACCTGGCGCTCACCCAGGGCATCAACCGCAACCGTCGCGGCCCGCCTCGCCCGTGATGCCGCCGGCATGCGCGCCAAGCGCCGGGTGGCGGGCCGCTGGGGCCACCGCCGGAGTTGGCAGCTGAGCCAACGGTGCTGATGGCCCCCACCCCGGCCAGGCGGGGGAGGGGGGTCTGGGCGATCAGGGCGCCGGAGAGGGCGTCGAGCTCGTTGCGGTTGCGGGCGCCGAGGGAGCGTCCCACCTGCTGCCCCTGGGCGTCAAAAAGTTCCAGCTGGGGGATGCCATTCACCTCATAGCGCTCCACTTCGTTCTGCCAGCGAGGGTTGTCGACGTTGAGCAGCACGACGTCAAGCTCCCCGCGGTGGCCGCTCTCAATGGCTTCCATGGCCGGGGCCATCGAGCGGCAGGCTTCGCACCAATCGGCATAGAACTCCACCACCGTCGGTCGGCCGTCCTTCAGGGCGACCCCCAGATCCAGCGATTGGCGGGCCAGGCGCTCGAGGGGGGCCTGGGGGTGCAGTCCCCCCTGCAGGGCAAACAGGAGCAGGCCGAGGACAGTGGCGATCACGGCCAGCACGGACCGCTCCACGCGCCCCAGGGGCAGACCCGTGGGGGCCTTGGCGCCGGATGCGGCGTTGGCCGGGGGGCTGGGGGGGGCGCCGGTCACGGTCACGGGTTGATCGGAACCTGATCACTCTGGCAGCGCTAGTCTCACGACGACGGGTTGAACTGCGTGAAACGCCGCCTCACCCTTCATTTCCCCCGCGAGGCGGTGCACCAGCCCATCACCTATCGGTTGGCGGTGGATTTCGACATTGCGGCCAAGATTCTGAGGGCCCAGGTGGCCCCCAACCAGAGCGGCACCATGGTGGTGGAGCTCTCGGGCGACATCGACGAGCTTGATGCGGCCGAATTGTGGTTAGAGAGCCTGGGGCTCGGCCTCAACCGGGCCCCAGGGGAGATCCGCATCGATCAAGGCCGGTGCGTCGACTGCGGCATCTGCTCGAGTGTTTGCCCCAGCGGGGCCCTGAGCATTCAGGCCCCATCTTGGCGGCTCCAGTTCGACACCCAGAGCTGCCTGGTGTGTGAGCAATGCATCCCCAGCTGCCCTTTAGAGGCGATTGCCCTGGTGTTGGACCAACCCACCGTTTCCGATACGGTCCCCGCAGGGAGGCAAACCTGAGGTCGATGCTCCGTTACCTGCTTCTGCCGCTGCGGGCGCCGATGCTGCTGCTCCTGATCCTGGTCAGCATCTACATGGGAGCCCACTGGATGGGGGCCCACCGCCCGTTGGCCCTCGACGCCGACCACGGCCAACAGCTGGCCTACGCCATCTTTTGGCCCATCCAGTGCCTCCAGACCGTGGTGGTGGTGATGGTCTGCGCCATGCCCGACCTGTTGCTGCGCAATCTGTCGCTTGTGATGGCCTCCAGCAAGGTGATCACCTTGGTGGTGACTCTCCTGCTCGCGATCACCGGTGGCCTCTACCTGCTCCACCTCAACATCTTCACCGACGTGGTGATCCTGGCCAGCAGCGTTCTGCTGGCTCGCCTTGATCTCACCCGTCTGCGGGTGGTGCCTCCTCCCTTTGTGGGTGCCATGGCCCTGAGCACGGTGGTGCTGATTGGTTTGGGGTTCGGAGCCCATCTCCAGCACCACCAGATCCTGGGCCTGGGTTAGCAGGGCGGCCCTAGGTCGCGGCGCCGGTAGCTCCAGTGATTGCCGAGCACTTTTTTGACGTAGAGCCTGGTTTCGGGGTAGGGAATGGCTTCCACCCATAGCTCGGGATGGAGCCGCAACTGGGGGCTGATCCAGCCCTCCACGGCGCCGGGCCCGGCGTTGTAACTGGCCACGGCGAGGAGCGGATTTCCCTGCCACCGCAGCAGAAGCTGGCGGAGGTAGCGGGCCCCCAGGGGCACGTTGGTGGCCGGATCCTTGAGCGCCTGTGGATCCACTGGGCCGCCTGCCAGCTCGGCGGCGGTGCCTGGCATCAGTTGCATCAGTCCGACGGCACCTGCGGCGGACTGGACTGCGGGGGTGAAGCGGGATTCCTGCAGGGCCACCGCCAGCAGCAGGGCAGGGTCCACCCCTTCCCGTTGGCCAGCGGCCAGGAAGACGGGCCCGAAGCGCAGGGGATGGAGGTCCCGCTCCAAACTTCGCCGGGCCTGGCAGCTGCCGGCGGGGAGGGCCAGATGGGCGCGCTCCAATTGGCCCAGTCCAGTCCAGTCGTCGCCAACTCCCTGTCTCAATCGACCCTCCACCAGCAGTTCCTGGGGGGCTCGAGGGGGGCGGTTGCGTTGCCGCTGCCGCCAGGTTTCCCACGCTTCCAGCGGCTGACCGAGCCGCCAGAGCCGATCCAGGTCCCCATCGCCGCTGGCCAAGGGGCGCCAGGGGTCCGGCAGGAGTTGCTGCGTCGGCGTCTGCCCATGCTCCAGGGCCTCGGGCCGTCCCAGCTGCAGGGAGGCGCGCCAGCCGTAGTAGCCGGTGGGAGCGAACTGGAGCAACCGCTCCCAGGTGCGCTTGGCGGCCCCTTCCCCCCCCAGCTGCTGTTGGGTGTAACCCAACCAGAACTGCTGGCGGGCCGCCAGAGGGGCCGACAGCTCGTCGGATTCAATGCTGGTCAGCAGAGTGGCGGCGGCGGACCACTGACCCTTGAGGAGCCGTTCCCTGGCCAGCTCCCATTGCAGGTCCCAGCTGGCGGGATCCCGGGGCCAGCGCTTCAGCACCGGCTGCCAGGGCTGTTTCCCTTCCCGGGCGAGGCGCGCCTGTCCCGGGGCGCTCTGACCCAGCGGCGGCGGCAGGGCGCCTATCAGCGCCAGCCCCCCGGGACCTTCCACCTGGCTCAACAGCCGTGCCGACTCCAGGGCCTCGGGGCTCAAGGGCCAGCGGCCCGTCAGGCTCAGCAACAGCCGTTCGCCCGCCCGTTGCTGCTCGGGCGGGCCCTTGAGCAGCGACTGGCCTAGGCGGAGGGCGCCGCTGGCATCCAACCCCAGCTCGCCCAGGCGAACCTTGTTGGGGCTGGATCCGTGGCGCGCCCCCGCGAGGCAGCTCAGGGCACCGGTGCCGTCCCCCAGCTCGGCGAGCCCCAGGGCCAGCTGACGTCGATCCCCCTTGGGGAGATTTTGGTTCTGCTGTTGGCACACCTGGTGCAGCAGGGCATCGGCCCCAGGCCAGCGGGCGCCCCAGCGGGCCAGGTGCAGGGCGCCCTGCCGTTGGGCCTCCGCGGTCGGACCGGTCTCCAGGGCGGCGGCCAGGGCGGCGGGGTGGGATGGGAAGCGGCGCAGCAGTTCCTGCCTGAGGGAGGGATCCTGGCGCCCGAGGGCATAGAGGGCATCGGCGCTGGCGGGATCGCCGGGGAAGCGGTGCAGCAGCGCTCGCCAGAGGGCATCGCCCGCCGCCTGCCCGCCGCCTTGCTCCGCCGCCAGGGCGTCCAGCTTGAGCACCACCGGCGCCAGGGGCCCGCGCCCCCAGCCCTGGCCCTCGAGCACTTTTCTCCGCTTCCGGTTCTCCCCTTCCCCGCTGGCCAGCAGCAGGCTGGCCTCCCGCCGTTGCTCGGGATCCACCGCAGCGTGCCGAATCCAGACCAGCTGGCTTCGCGGCGTGTTGGGAGTGAGCAGGGCCCGCTGTTGCAAGGCGGCTCGAGCCAGCAGCAGCAGGGTGAGGCTGCCCAGGCAGGTGAGACCGATCAGCAGGGGCCCCTGGCGCTCGGCGGCCGGGGTAGGCGGTTCGCTCACAAGAACGGGAAGGGTGTTGGCATTCTGGGGAGCAGCGAACCCGGGACGATGCGTCTGCCCACCGCCCTCCAGTTCCGCCTGCCCCCCTGGCTGGACGTTCTGCCCGGCTCGCGGCAGCGCCGCCGCGCCCTGATGGTGCTGGCCGCCGCCGGAGTGGTGATGCTGCTGCGCTCCTGGTGGCCCCTGATCCTGCTGCCGGGCTGGGCGGTGGGTGGATTGCTGCTCTGGGGTGTGGTGGAGCTGGTGCGCTGGGCCTGGTGGCCACGGCGTTGGCGCTGAGAGCGTCCCAACACCAGCCCCTGGCCGGAGGTTTGCCGGGGGCGCCTTAGCCTCGAGCCCAGCCGACGACACGCCGATGTCCGATCAGCCCTTGCTGCCGGTGGGTCCCCCCCTCGGGCCCGCCGTGGCAGGCTTCGGCACCGATGGCATCCGGGGGCGCGTTGGCACCCTGATCACGCCCGCCCTGGCCCTGCAGGTGGGCTACTGGTGCGGCCGCGTGTTGCCCCCCGAAGGGCCCGTGGTGCTGGGATCCGATTCCCGAACCAGTGGCCCGATGCTGGTGGCCGCCCTCACGGCGGGCCTCAGTGCCGCCGGTCGGGAGGTGTGGGATCTGGGGCTCTGTCCCACGCCGGCGGTGCCCGGCACGGTGCGGCGCCAGGGGGCGGCCGGCGGTCTGATGGTGTCCGCCAGCCACAACCCCCCCGAGGACAACGGGATCAAGGTGTTTGGCCCCTCCGGCGCCAAGCTCGATCGGGCTCTGCAGGAGCGGATCGAAGCGGGCCTGCGGGGAGCGCTCGGAGTGGCGCCCCCGGTGGTGGAGGAATGCGGCCTGGTGCGGGATCGGAGGGATCTGTTGGCTGACTATCGCCACTCCCTCCTCGCCAGCGTTGAGGGCCGCCGGCTGGAGGGGGTGTCGATCGTTCTTGATCTGTGCTGGGGTTCGGCCACGGCCTGCGGCGCCGAGGTGTTCCAGGAACTGGGCGCCGATCTCACCGTGCTGCATGGCGAGCCCGATGGCCGGCGCATCAACGTGGCCTGCGGCAGCACCCACCTGGAGTCCCTGCGGCGGGCCGTGCTGGAGAGGGGTGCGGCCATGGGGTTCGCCTTCGATGGCGACGCCGACCGGATGCTGGCGGTGGACGGCCAGGGTCGGGTGGTGGATGGGGATCAGATCCTTTATCTCTGGGGCGGCGACCTCCTGGAGGCGGGGCAGTTGCCGGACGGACGCCTGGTGGCCACCGTGATGTCCAACCTGGGGTTCGAGCGGGCCTGGGAGCAACGCGGCGGCGTGCTGGAGCGCACCGCGGTGGGCGATCAGTACGTGCATGCGGCCATGGAGGCCTCCGGTGCGGCCCTGGGGGGGGAGCAATCCGGCCACATCCTCTCGGCCCGCCATGGCATGAGCGGCGATGGGCTGCTTACCGCCCTGCAGGTGGCCACCTTGATCGGGGAACGGGGCGGTTCCCTGGCCGATTGGCTTGACACCAGCTTCCGGCCCTATCCCCAGATCCTGGTCAACGTGACCGTCCCCGACCGTCAGCGGCGACAGCAGTGGCACTTGTGTGAACCCCTGCGCAGCGCCGTGGAGCAGGCGGAGGCCTCGATGGCGGGCAGCGGGCGGGTTCTGGTGCGCGCCAGCGGCACCGAGCCGCTGCTGCGGGTGATGGTGGAGGCGGCCCAGCAGGGGGAAGTGGAGCACTGGTCGCGCCACCTGGCCGATCTGGCCGACCTCAGCCTGAACCGGGCCTGAGCAGCCCTGCCGCTAGCTGCAGAGCCCCCGCCCGGGCATCCCCTGGGGCCGTTCGAATCCGGGCGGCGGGGAGAAGGCGACCCAGGGACCCTTCGAAGCGGTCAGCGAGTTGATCAAGGTGGCTGAGGGCGCCACCGCTAGGGAACACCTCCGGGGAGCTCAGGTCGAGCAGCCGGGCCACTGCGGCCACCATTTCCGCCAGGGCATCGGCGGAGCTCTCCACGATTTGGATCGCCTCGGCATCGCCATTTCCAGCCAGGTCGTTGAGCGTCGGGGCCAGGCGGGCGAAGCCCGCGGCTCCGAACTGGGGATCCACCACCCGCGACTTGATCCACTGGGCCGTCACGGCGTCAGGGGACTCCCCTTCCGCCTCCGCCAGGGCCCACCAGAGTCTTTGGCGTAACGGGGTTTCCGGGCAGCGGCCATCCGCCATCCGCAGGCTCAGGGCGAGGCCATCCCGCCCCAGGTCCATGGCCGAGCCGGCCCCATCCAACAGCCAGCCCCAGCCGCCACAGCGGTGATTCCGCCCCAGGCCGTCCTGCCCCACCGCAATCGAACCGGTGCCACTGATCACCAGGATGCCGGCCCCCCTGCCGCAGGCCCCCAGCAGGGCCGTGCGCTCGTCGCCGGTGACCTCCACCCGCTCGGGGGGCAGGGCCAGGGTCGCCGCCGCCAGCGCCCGTCCCCGCAGCTGCACCGCCGTGCCGGTCTCGATCCCGCTGGCCCCAATGGCGGCGGCCTGCAGCACCAGGGCCCCCTGGGCGTCTCCGGACAGGTTCTTGGGCAAGCTGGCCCAGGCGGCGCCATAGCTGTGGCGGAGGGCCTCCCCGAAGCGCCTCTCCCCCTCCGGCGCTGCCAGGTGGCTCACCCCCGGCCCCTCCCCATCGGCCACGTTCGTGAGGCTGCCATCGACGGCCAGCAGGGCCAGCCGGCAGCTGGTGTGGGTCTGGCCAGCGTCGAATCCGGCGATCAGCCCTGGGGCCTCAGGCCGCACGGCTGAGGCGGGGGCTGACCGCCAGGGTGGCCAGGCAGAAAAAGCCGGTGAGTTGCACCTCGGGGCGGAAGAAGATGGTGTCGGCGATGCCCTGGCCCCCGAGGCCGGCGATCGCTGCGATGGCCGCCAGGGCCGGCAAGGCGAAGGTGGATTCCCCCTTGAGTTGCTCCAGGCCGATGCGCAGGCTGGTCCACAGCAGCCCCAGGACGGCCAGCAGGCCCGGTACGCCCCCCTCCACCAGCAACTCCAAGGGCACCGAATAGGCGCTGAGGGCGTTGAACTTCGGTTGCTGATAGAGGGGGTAAACCAGGTTGAAGGCCTTATTGCCCGGCCCGATCCCCAGCCAGGGCCGGTCGTGGATCATGTCGATCGCCGCCTTCCAGACGTTGATGCGGAAGTTGTTGGAGCTGTCCTCCCGGCCCACCAGCAGGCTCATCAGCCGGATGCGCAGAGGCTCCACCAACGTCACCGCCACTGAGAAGGCCGCCACGGAGATGACCACCAGCGCCAGGGGAAAGAGGCGGCGCCACAGGGGCGGCCAGCGGCGGGTGGAGCGCAGCACCAGCAGCAGGCCAATGCCCCCGAGGCCCGCCACCAGACCCACCCAACCGCCGCGGCTGTAGGTGAGGTAGACGGCCGAAACCCCCATCACCAGGGATGTGAGGGCGAACAGGCGCAGCAGCGGCCGCTGCCAGCGGATCAGGGCCACCACCGCCAGGGGCAGGATCGGCAGCAGGTATCCCGCCAGCAGGTTGGGATTTTCCAGGGGGCCGTAGATGCGGATCGTGCCGTCGGCAACGGAGTTGGGGTCGGCCCAGCGTGCCAGTGCGCTCGTGTCGCCATAGAGCTGGCGGATGCCGATCACGACGGTGGCCAGCTGGCCCGCCAGCAGGGCACCCACGATCCGGTCCCACCACAGGGGCTCCTCCGCCAGCAGCTGGCGCATCAGGGCGTAGACCCCGAGATAGCTCACCAGCTTGGCCAGCCCCTGCAGCGCTTCTTTGGGGACCGGAGAAAACCCCGTGGCCAGCACACTCACCCCCAGCACCACCAGCAGCCAGCCGCTGATCGGGCCGATCGTGCCGGCCGGGGTGCGCAGGGCCCAGAGGAGCCACAGCAGGCCTGCGGCCAGGATCAGCAGGCTGAGCCCGCTGCGGGTCACCAGGGGCAGGCCCGCCATCAGGGCGCAAAGGACCAGTCCCGCCACCGTGGGGAGATGCTTCGCCAGGGGCCCGGAGGTGCCGTGGGCCAACAGGCCCTGCCAGCGCAGCAGCAGGGGCACGGGGGCGGGTGCGGGGGACATTCAGGCGCCGGCGCGAACCACCGCGGCGGACGCCGGGGTGGGTAGGGACGAATTATCGGTGGCATCGGCGGCCGCCTCCAGGGTGGCCAGGTCGCAAAGGGGCTGCCCGTTGCGCTCGTAGAGCACCCGATAGATTGGCAGACCTTGCTCCAGCACGTGCCGTTCCCGTTCCGTGGCCACCGGCAGGGGGTTGCCCTCGCGCCAGGGTCTGCGGTCGCCCCTGGGCCGATCGAAGCAACCACTTGCCTCGCAGAGCGCCACCATCGGCTCGATTAAGGCCAGCACGTCGCTTTGGAGGAAGAGTTGCCCGCCGGGCCGCTCGCCGCCGCCCAGGGCCGCGGCGAAGGCCAGCAGCAGGGAGGGCTGCAGCACCCGCCGTTTGTGGTGCTTCTTCTTGAACCAGGGGTCCGGAAACTGGACCGAGATGCAGTGCAGCACCCCCACCGGCAGCTCCTGGAGCCAGTCCTGGAGGCTGATGTTGGCGTTGCAGAAGAGGAAGCGCAGATTGGGCAAGGCCAGGCGCCGCCGGTCTGCCTCGGCCGCCTCCACCAGGCTGCCGCGAATCTCCACCCCCAGAAAGTTCCGTTCGGGCTGGCCCTGGGCCATGGCCAGCAGGAAGCGGCCACGGGCGCAGCCCACGTCCAGGTGCAGGGGGCGCCCCGGGTGCTCGAACAGCTCGGAGGGGGGCGGCAGGACCAGGGGCTGCTGGTAGAAGCTGCTCAGGGGGTTGACGTGCTGACGGACCACTGAATTCAGTCCTCCGGGCTTGCCGGCTCGCCCCCCGGCTCGTCGGCCACCAGGAATCCCCAGCTGGCGGTGTAGCCATGCAGGTGGGTATTGCCCGCCAAAGGCCCGATTTCGCCGTTGCAGAAGGCGCCAACGATCGGCAGGCCTGGAAACAGGGAGCGGGCCACCCCCACATCCCCATCGGGCCGGCCGTAGAGACCTTGGCCCCGGCCCAGGCAGGCAAACAGCAGGGCCATCAGCGGTGCTGCCCCCCGCACCTTCTGCTTTTCGAGGAGTTGCTGCAACTCCTGCTGGGAACTGGCGGCATCCCGCAGCTGGAACTGAACGTGCTGCCCCACGCGCATCCGCTCTCCCACGGCCACGGCCCCGTTGCGGGGGTCGACGCCGATCAGGTTGCGCACCAGGAAGGCGTCGTCGCCATCGTCGGCCCCTTCGAGGCTGAAGGAGGTGCGGGCCACGCCGAGGAACAACGAGTGACGGACCAGTTCGCGTTCGGTGGGGGTGAGGGTTTCCAGGATGGTCTGCAGACAGGCCACCGGGGTGTTGCGCAGTTCTCCGGCACTGAGCTGCAGCACCACGTTGCGCTCGGCCTGCTCCACCTCGAACACCGGCCCGATCGGTCGGCAGCCCTGGGCCACCACGGGATCCAACCGCCAGGAGCCACCGATCAGGCAACCCACCGCACCGGTGAGCACCTGGTCGTCCAGGAAGAGGGAGCCGTGGTTGGCGCTGTGGTGGCCGGCGATGCCCCCCATCTTGGGGATGCCTGGGAAGGCGTAATCCAGGCCGCTGACCAGGTCGTTGACCCCCTGGCAGGTGGGATCGACGAACAGCAGCATCGAGCGGCCTTTGTCGGGGTCCGCCCCCACCCAGTCGACCCAGGCGGCGGCCGAGCCGTCCAGGTCGGGGAGTTTGCCTGTGTCGAGCGAGAAGGGTTGGAGGCAGGCCCCCGGCAGCCGCAGCAGGCTGACCGCCAGGGCGGGCTGTTGCTCCAGTTCTTGGCTGACTCCGGCCCCGTCGGTGGCCACCACCCCAGCTCCGGCGCAGCCGATCCAATGGCGGGCGTGGAGGCGGGTCCGCAGCAGCGGCAGTAACCGCGGCAGGTCGCTGGCGTAGCTGGTGGAGCAGAACACCAGGGCCAGGTCAGCGGGGTGGGTGGCGCTGAATTCCTTGCTGCCCAGATCCTGCGCGATGGCTCCTGCGGCCGCCTCCAGGGAGGGGCCCTGGGCGAGGGCGGTGAGGCAGAGCGGCGCATTACCGCCCTGTCGCAGCCAGGAGAGCCAGGGGAACGCAGCCATGGTCGGACCCTAACGCTGCAGGGCGACACAGATAATGGCGCCTTCCCGAACCACCCCCGTGCCGGATCTGCTCTACCGCTCCCTGGTGTGGCTCGACTATCGACTGGCGGTGGTCTTCACCGTTGGATTGCCCCTGGTGTTGCTGGTGTGGGCGACCGTGAAGCGGGAGGGGGCGATGCGGCGGCTGCTGGTCATCTACTGGAAGGTGGCCAGCCTGTTGGTGGTGACCGTGCTGTTGATGGTCGACGGCAAACCCCTGGCCTACGCCCTGAGCGTGGTGGCCCAGTTGCTGATCGTGGTGTCCCTCTGGTTCTGGGTCGACATCAATGAGGAATTGGCCGACCTGCCCCCGTGGCGCCCCCTGCCCTTCACCGTGCGGACCTGGCGATGGGGCGTCACGCTGCTCTCCCTGGTGGGCGCCGGTTTCAGCGCCACGGCCCTCGGTTGTTTCGCGGGTTCGGTGTCCCGGCCCACCTGCCAGGTGTGGCTGGAGGCCCCCAAGGGCCTCAACGTTGCCCTGGCCAGGGTGTTCGATTTCGTCTTCGGTGCGGACTGGACACCTGCCTTTGCGGCCTTTGTGGGGTACCTGGGGCTGGTGGCCTACGGGGTGGGGCTGCTGCAGTGGCTGCTGGTGCGGCTGCCCAAGCAGGGGCGGGTGGCCGGAGAATTTTGATGTTGGCGGCCCTCGAGGCGATCAGCCGTGGGCGGCCCGACCGGGTGCTGTGTCTTCGGGGCGAGCTTCCGGGGCCGGATGGCCCTGAACCCTTTGAACTTCTGATCTTTCGGGGTTTCTCCAGCAGTGTCACCCACCCCACGGCCTTCGATCCCGACCAGCCAGCCCTGCCCGAGGGCGCCGTTCTCGGGCGTGCCGAGTTGGTTCAGGGACCGTTGAATCCTTCCCTGAAGCAAGTGCTTTCAGGGCCTTTCTCAGCAGAATTCTTCCTCGATCCAGCCGCCTGGCTGTAGCCGGTCGTTGCGGCTCCGTAGCCTGCGGAGAAAGGTCAACCCATGGAACTCCGGCAGGTGATCAACCTCCACAAGGGCCTCACGGGCCCGGTGGTGGCAGGACTGATGGCCTTCTATGGCAACGGTTCCCTGGGGGCCTGGATCTACCTGGCCCTGCACGGCACCTATGGACTCCTGTGGCTGCTGAAGGATCGGATCTTCCCTGATCGTCAATGGCAGCAAGTGATCGGCTGGCCCACCGCGCTGGGTGGGTTTGTTGTGCTCGGTCTCTACTGGTTGGCCCCCTTCCTGCTGATCTCCTCCGGTGTCGTACCGCCGCCCCCCTTGGTGGCCGCCGCCGTTGCCCTGAACATCCTCGGGGTGTTCCTGCACTACGGCAGTGACGCCCAGAAGCACTTCACCCTGCAGTACCACAAGGGCCTGATCAGCGAAGGTTTCTTCTCCCGCTGCCGCAACACCAACTACCTGGGGGAGATTCTTATTTACCTCTCCTTCGCCCTGTTGGCGATGCATTGGCTCCCCTACGTCGTTCTGGCGGGTTTCATCGTCGGCATCTTTCTGCCCAACATGCGCAGCAAGGACGCATCCCTTTCCCGCTATCCGGAATTCGCCGCCTATCGCGAGCGCGCAGGCCTGCTGCTGCCCCGCCTCGGCCCCTAGGCGAGCACGGCCACGCAGCGACCACACAAGTCGGGATGGGCGCTGTGGTGGCCCACATCGGTTTCCACGTGCCAGCAGCGCTCACATTTGTGGCCCTCAGCCCGGGCGATGTGCACCGTCAGCCCCCCCTCGCTGGCCGTGGCCAGGGGGTTGGCCAGGGGTTCGCCCCCCACCTGCAGCTTGGACACCAGCAGCCAGTCGGCCAGGTTGTCGATGGCTGGATAGGCACTGCCTTCCAGCCATTCCAGCGCCGTTCGCCAGGGGTCTCCGGCCTCGCCGGTTGCAGGCTGCACCTGTACCCGGGCCTCCAGCGAAGAGCCGATGGCGCCCTGGGTGCGCCCCTCCTCCAGTTGACGGTTCACCTGGGCCCGCAGTTCCCGCAGTCGCTGCACCGCCGCCACGCCGGCTTCGGCTGTCCCGTACTCCTGGCAGCGCCAGCCGTCGGGCACCACCGGCCAGCCCCGCTCGAACACGGATCGCTCCGCCACCGGATAGGGCAGGTTCTGCCAGATGTCCTCGGCCATGTGGCACAGCACGGGAGCGATCAGCCCGGCCAACCTCTCCACCACCAGCGACAACACCGTCTGGCAGCTGCGGCGTCTGAAGTCGTTGGCACCGCTCACGTAGAGCCGGTCCTTGGCGATGTCCAGGTAGAAGTTGGAGAGGTCAACGACGCAGAAGTTCTGCAGGGCCTGGAAGAAGCGGTAGAACTCGAAGCTCTCGAAGTGCTCCGTTACCTCCTCGATCAGGGCGGCGGTGCGCTGCAGCATCCACTGGTCGAGCAAGGGCAGATCGGCCACGGCCACGGCATGGCCCCCTTCAGCGGCGGGCCTGGGATTGAAGTCGTGCAGGTTGCCCAGCAGGTAGCGGGCCGTGTTGCGCACCTTGCGGCTCACATCCGCCAGCTGTTTGACGATCCCCGGCCCCAGGGGCACATCGGCGGAGTAATCCACCGAGCTCACCCACAGCCGCAGCACATCGGCGCCGTAGGCGGGCTCCTGTTTCTCGTTCTTTCCCCCTTCGACGATCACCGCCGGATCGACGACGTTGCCGAGCGATTTGCTCATCTTGCGGCCCTTCTCATCGAGGGTGAAGCCGTGGGTGAGCACCCGCCTGTAGGGGGCCCGGCCGTTGACCGCCACCGAGGTGAGCAGGCTGGACTGGAACCAGCCCCGGTGCTGATCCGAGCCCTCCAGGTAGAGGTCGGCGGGGTAGTTGAGGCCTTCGCCACGGGGGTTGTCGCCCCCCAGGCCGCCGAGCACACCGGCCCAGGAGGAGCCGGAGTCGAACCACACATCCATGGTGTCGGTGCCCTTGCGCCACTGGGCCGCCTCGGCGGCCCGCTCCGGTGGCAGCAGACCTGCTTCATCGCGCTCCCACCAGACGTCGGAGCCGTGCTCGGCGATCAGGGCCTGCACATGGCGCAGGTTGTCTTCATCCAGGAGCACCTCGCCGGTGGTTCGGTGGTAAAACACAGGAATCGGCACACCCCAGGTGCGCTGGCGGGAGATGCACCAGTCGCCCCGGTCGCGCACCATCGCTTCGATGCGGTTGCGGCCGCTCTCCGGTAGCCACTGCACGGCGGCGATGCCCTCCAGGGCCTGGGGCCGGAACCCTTCCACCGAGGCGAACCACTGTTCGGTGGCCCGAAAGATGGTGGGTTTCTTGGTGCGCCAGTCGTAGGGATAGCGGTGTCCGTAGCGGTGTTCCGCCAGGAGCACGCCCGCTTCCTGCAGCGCTTGGATGATCGCCGTGTTGGCGTCCTTGAGCACGTTGAGCCCGGCGAAGGGGCCCGCTTCTTCGGTGAGGGTGCCACCCTCATCCACCGGACAGAGCACGGGCAGACCGTATTTCTTGCCGGTGATGAAGTCGTCGACGCCGTGGCCCGGTGCGGTGTGCACCAGGCCCGTGCCGGCTTCGGTGGTGATGTAATCGCCGCCGATCACCACCGGGCTGGTGCGTTCCAGAAGGGGATGGCGATAGCGAATCCCCTCCAGTTCGGCTCCCTTGAGGGCGAGCAGGGGCTCCAGCACCAGCCCGAGGCTGGCCTGCAGGCTCTCGATCAGGTCGGTGGCCACGATCAGGTGGCGATGGCGGTTGGGCTGATCGCCAGCGGAGACCACCGTTCGGCAGACGCTGTAGTTCAGCAACGCGTTGACCGACACCGCCAGGTTCGCCGGCAGGGTCCAGGGCGTGGTGGTCCAGATCGTCACCGCAAGAGCGCCTTCGGAGGGGCTGGTGGCGGTATCCGGATGGGTGAGGCCGATGGCGGTCAGCCGGGCCCCCAGACCCGCCGGCAGCTCCACCACCGGGAAGGCCACGTAGACGCTGGGGGAGGTGTGGCCGTCGGGGTATTCCAGTTCCGCCTCCGCCAGGGCGGTGCGGGAGCTGGGGCTCCAGTGCACCGGCTTGAGGCCCCGGTAGATGTGCCCCGCCAGCACCATCTGGCCGAACACACCGATCTGGGCGGCCTCGTAGCCCTTCTGAAGGGTGAGGTAGGGCGCCTCCCAGTCGGCCCAGATGCCCCAGCGCTGGAAGCCCGCCTTCTGCCCCTCCACCTGCTCGAGGGCATAGGCATGGGCCCTGTGGCGCAGGTCGATCGGGGTGAGGCCCTTGCGCTCCTCGCTGCTGAGGCTCTGCAGCACCTTGAGCTCGATCGGCAGCCCGTGGCAGTCCCAGCCGGGCACGAACCGGGCCCGCTTGCCCCGCAGCAGGGCGTACTTGTTGATGATGTCCTTGAGGATCTTGTTGAGGGCATGGCCCACGTGCAGGGCGCCGTTGGCGTAGGGCGGTCCGTCGTGGAGCGTGAACACCTCGCCGGGGTTGTCGCGGCTGAGTCGCTCGTAGAGCCCCAGCTCCGCCCAGAAGGTCTGTAGCTCGCGCTCCCGCACCTTGGCGTTGGCCCGCATCCCGAAGGGCGTCTGCAGCAGGTTCAGCGTGTCCTTGTAGGAGACCGGGCTGGCGGTCACGGCGCCGGTGGGCAGCAACTGGGGATTATCGGCCCTCGGGTGGGGGGGCAGGCTGTCGCTCGCCCTCGGCGGGGCCGGCATCGAGGCCAGGGTCGGGCTCAGCGTCGTTCTCGCCCCCATGGTGCTGGCGGATGAGGCTGTCGATCTCGGCGAAGGAGCCCACCTCGATGGGGTCCGGTTCCGGTGCCTCTGGGGCCGCAACAGGCTCTGGAGCCGACTCCTGGGTGGATTGCGTCGGGCTGGCTTCAGGGGGCTCCGCCGCCGCGCCTTCCGGTCGCACCCAGCGTTTGCCTGTCGTGCGGGGCTGGCGCGCCAGGGTGCTGCCGAGGCTGCCGCCGATCACCTGGAGGGCCGCAGCCGCCCGTACCGCTAGCTGGGTCAGGGCGGTGGCCAGTTCCCCGAAGCCCGTGCGCCAGCGTTCCGTCGAACCCAGCCGTCCCTGTTCCTCCGGGGTCAGCTGCCGCCAGCGCAGCTGCACCACTTCGGTGCCGAGTCGGCCGATCAGCAGGCCGCCGCAGAGCACCGCCAGCATCGGTGCCCCCATCAGCCGGTCGGCGCTGGTCACCAGCACCAGCCCCAGCAACAGCACCACAGCACCCCAGAAGGCGTCCCTGGGGCGGCTCAGCTCGGGGGCCAGCAGGGGCAACAGCAGGGCCAGGAATCCCAGCAGCAATGCCAGAAATCCACCGACGGTGGCCAACATGGGCAGGGGAAAGGGTTGCGGCCATTCTGAGGCGGGTCCGTACAGTCGGGTCTTGCCCACCTGGCGGAATTGGTAGACGCGCTGGTTTTAGGTACCAGTGGCTTCGGTCGTGGGGGTTCGATTCCCCCGGTGGGCATGGCACCAATTCTTCTTATGGTGGTTCGGAGATTGGATGACAGGCGCGGCCCCAGGAGATGACGCAAACTCTGCTCCCCTCGCCTGACCAGCCCTCCACCCTCGACCCCCAGCCCCATGGTCTGCGGTCGGTGCCGCGGGAGTTTCTCGACGCGCCAGCGCCCTGGAACCCCACCGTGGCCCTCTTCCTGGGCGGTTATGGCCTGGCCGCCCTCACCATCTGGGGTTGGTTCGTGGGTGGTTGGCCCCTACCGGCCCTCCTGGCTACGGGCTTTCTGGCCCTGCACCTCGAGGGCACGGTCATTCACGACGCCTGCCACAACGCCGCCCATCCCCACCGTTTCTGGAATGCGGTGATGGGCCATGGGGCGGCCCTGCTGCTGGGCTTCAGTTTCCCGGTGTTCACCCGGGTGCACCTGCAGCACCATGCCCATGTGAACGATCCCAAGCACGACCCGGACCACATCGTGTCCACCTTCGGCCCCCTGTGGCTGATCGCGCCCCGTTTCTTCTATCACGAGGCTTTCTTCTTTCGCCGCAAGCTTTGGCGCGGCCACGAACTGTTCGAGTGGGGCATCGCCCGGGCCATCTTCCTGGCGATCGTGCTGGCCTCCATCAAGTTCGGCTTCCTTGATTTCGTCTTCAACTGCTGGTTTGCCCCTGCCCTGATGGTGGGGGTGACCCTGGGGCTGTTCTTCGATTACCTGCCCCATCGGCCGTTCCAGTCGCGCAACCGCTGGCAGAACGCCCGCGTCTACCCGGGGCGGCTAATGAATTGGCTGATCATGGGCCAGAACTACCACTTGGTGCACCACCTCTGGCCCTCCATCCCCTGGTTCGAGTACCAGGAGGCCTATCGGGCCACCAAGCCCCTGCTGGATGCCAAGGGGTCCCCGCAGCGGCTGGGCATCTTCGAGAGCCGCACCGATGGCCTCAACTTCCTCTACGACATCCTGCTGGGTATCCGCAGCCACCGTCGCCGGCGCAGCAAATTGCGTCCCCTGGCGGCCCTGATGCCCACCTTCCGCTACCGCCGCCACGTGCTGGAACTGTTGCACCGCACGGCCGTTTCGCCTACGCGCTGATTCAGTCCGCCAGGATCTTTGGCACCCGGAAGAAATTCCCTTCCCGCTGGGGGGCCTCGTTGAGCAGGTCCTCGCGCACCTCGGTGGTCTCCACCCTGTCCTCCCGGGTGGCGTTCACCACCTCCACGGCGCGGGTGGTGGGGGGGACGCCGGTGGTGTCCACCTGCTCCAGTTGGGCCACGTAATCGAGGATCCGTTCCAGCTGGGCGGTGTAGGTGGTCACCTTGTCCTCCGCCAGGTCAAGGCGGGCCAGCTGGCCCACCTTGCGTACGTCGTCGGCTGTGATCCTGCTCATCGCACCGGTAGACCCGCCTGGGCCGCTCGCTGGAGCGAATTTAGCCGCCAGGGGCTAGGCCTCCTCCGCCAAGAACGCCGTCAAGTCGGCGGCCAGGGCCGTGGCGGCCAGATCCAGGAAGCGCTCCCCATGGGCGGCGCTGGCCAGGAATGGATCGGAGCCCATGCGGCCGTCGGGGTGGCGGCGCCGAAAATCCTCGGGTCCATGGATGGGGCCGGCCGGCGCCGGCTCCGGCAACGGCCGTTGCTTGCTCTCCAGGGAGGGCTCCAGGTGCAGGGTGAGGGCGATTTCGCTGGGGGTGGCATGGTGCCCCTCCCGGTCGCCGTAGAGCTCCCGGGCAAGGTCCATCGCTGGTGCGGCCATGAACCAGTTGGCCAGCTTGCAACGCAGCCGCTCGGCCTGGGGCAGGCCGCGGCTGGCGGCGGTGGCATGGGCCTGGGCGAAGGCGGCCCGGGCGGTGGCGATGTTGCCGCCATGGCCATTGATCACGTAGATGCGCTCGAAGCCATGCCGGGCCAGCGACAGCACCACGTCGTGGAGCAGCGCTAACAGGGTGGAGGGCTGCAGGCTGATGGTGCCGGCGAAGCCCAGATGGTGCTCCGCCATGCCGAAGGCCTGGGTGGGGGTCACCAGCACGCCCGTGCGCCGCCCCACCTCCAGGGCCACGGCCTCGGCGGTGAGGGCGTCGGTGCCGATGGCGCCGGTGGGCCCATGCTGTTCGGTGGAGCCCAGGGGCACGATCACCCCTTTGCAGCGCTCCAGGTAGGCCTCCACCTCGGGCCAGCTCCGCAGTTGCAGGCGGATGGCTTCCGTGGAGGTGGGCAGGGTGGGATCGGACACGGTTCGAAAGGATCGCGCCGGAGGAAGGGCGGGATCGGGCCATCATCCCTAGGATCAGAGGCGACCGGACTGGATCCGGGCGGAGCCGTGCAGGCGCCGGAGGCCCGATGCTTCATCGCAAGCTCTACCGCTTTTGCTGCGAGAAGCGCCCTGTGTGGGTGTTTCTGAGGGACCAGCAGCGCTGGATCGAGCAGGCCCTTGTGATTGAGCTGGAGGGGGATCTGGTCACCCTTCGCTACGACGCCGAGGACGATGACGAACTCCACAGCTGGGAGGAGAGCGTGCGGCTGGATTCGATCGGGGCCGTGAGCACCCGACTCGCCTTCTTCAGCCGCACCGCCCTGGCCGAAGACCTGGAAACCGCCGAGGATTGCCCCGAATCGGAGCAGCTCCGCAGCCAGGGCTGATCCGGACCGACGGGCGCCCCAGGCAGCCCCTGGGCCAGAGCCTCAGTGGGCCGTGCCGTTGCCGTCGTAGTCGTCGGTGTCGTAGTAGCCCCCCCGGGTGCCGAAAAAGAGCGTGGTCAGAACGAACAGGCCACTGCCCGCGAGCAGCACGGTGCCGAGGTTGAAGCCGGAAAGAGCAAGGGTCACGGCGACGCGCAAATACTGGACTTGCACCAGTGTGGCGCCATCCGGTGGGTCTGGCCGCTTGGCTTAATAGGGCCGGTAGGACTTCTCCTCCACCAGGGCCGAGCCGTGGAGCTCATTCAGGCGCCGCTTGAGTGCGGCCCGCTCGTCGTTGGTCCGGTAGACGGCCCGGGCCAGGGCGATGAAGGCGGCTCCGAAATCCTGCTCGCGCTCCCGGTCGCGGATGTCGTCTTCGATGGTCCACAGCTTCAGGTTCACCTCCCGCAGCTGGCGGCGCAGGTCGGCATCGATGGCCAGACCCGCCTGCTCCAGGCGCCCGTTGAGCCAGGCCAGTTCCTGGGCCACGTTGGCCTGGGCGGGCCCCCCGATCCGCTCCACCTTGATCTCCAGGATCGTGATCTTGTCGATCAATTCCCCCAGTGAAACGGGAATGGTGATCGTGGTGGGCTCGGGGGTTCCCATGCCGGTAGCCGCGGGCGGTTGCATCATGGTGCCGTGACGATCCCCGTTCCCGCCTCCTGCCGTCGGGCCCTGCCGCAGCGGTTCTTCGCCCGCCCGGCCGCAGTGGTTGCCCCCGAGTTGGTGGGGTGTCTGTTGCTGAGGCGCCAGGAGGATGGGCGCCACCTGTGGGGTGTGGTGGTGGAGACGGAGGCCTACTGCCAGAGCGAACCGGCCTGCCATGGCCAGCGCCGCCGTTCCCCCTCCAACGAGACCTTGTTTGGCCCACCGGCCCGCTTCTACGTTTACGTGAGTTACGGCATCCATCACTGCGTGAATGTGGTGACCGCCCAAGACGAGTGGGCCAGTGGGGTGTTGCTCAGGGCCGCGGCCCTGCCGGACAGTCCTGAGCGAGTGGCTGCCGGCCCAGGGTTGCTGGCCCGCTGCTTCGGTCTCGATCGCTCCCATGACGGCTTGCCAGCCCGGGTCGCCAGCGGAGTGTGGCTTGCTCCACGGCCGCGGGGGCTTCCCGAGCCCCTGGAGCTGGTGCAGACCACCCGCATTGGCGTCTCCCTGGGGAAGGAGATCCCGTGGCGGTGGTATCTGCGCCCCAGCCGCAGCGTCAGTCGCCGGGCTCCGGGGGATCGGCCGCCGCCGCCCCCGCGGGCCTGGGCCCCCCAGGGGGCCATCGGGAAGGGGGTGGTCCCATGAACCGATGGAACCATCGCCATGTGCTCGATCTGGCCGCCTTCACGCGGGACGACCTGGCCACGGTGCTCCAGCTGGCCCAACGGTTCCGCAGCCTGCCCACCAGCGGCCCCCGCCGTCTGCCGGCGCTCCAGGGTCGCCTGGTGGTCTCCCTGTTCTTCGAAGCCAGCACCCGCACCCGCAGCAGCTTTGAGCTGGCGGCCCGGCGCCTCTCCGCCGATGTGCAGAGTTTCTCTCCCGCCTCCAGTTCCCTGAGCAAGGGGGAAAGTCTGCTGGATACGGCTCGCACCTACGTGGCCATGGGGGCCGACGTGCTGGTGGTGCGCCACCGCTGCGCCGGGATCCCCGCCAGCCTGGCCCGGTCCTTTGAGAGCAGCGGCGAGCGGGTGGCCGTGCTCAACGGTGGCGATGGCCTCCACAGCCACCCCAGCCAGGCCCTGCTCGACCTCTTCACCCTGGCCCGCCACTTCGATCCGCTCTCGCCAACGCCCGAGGCCCTCTTCGGCCGACGGATCGTGATTGTGGGTGATGTGCTCCATTCCCGGGTGGCCCGCTCCAACCTCTGGGCGCTTACGGCCTGCGGCGCCGACGTGGTGCTCTGCGGTCCCCCCACCTTGCTGCCGGACGCCTTCGCCGCGTTCGTGGAGGCTCCGCCCCCTGGCCAGGCGGTGGATCCGGTGGGTGAGCGGGGTCGGGTGTGGATCGAGCGGCGGCTCGAGACGGCCCTAGAGGGTGCCGATGCGGTGATGACCCTGCGGCTGCAGAAGGAGCGCATGCACCAACACCTGCTCACGAGCCTCGACACCTACCACCGTCAGTTCGGCCTTGACCACGCCCGCCTGCAGCTCTGCGGCAAGCCGGTGCCGGTGCTGCACCCGGGGCCGGTGAACCGGGGAGTGGAGCTCAGTGGCGCCCTGCTCGACGATCCTCGCTACAGCTTGGTGGAGGAGCAGGTGCGCAACGGCATCCCCATCCGCATGGCCCTGCTCTACCTGCTCGCCGCCGTTGATCAGGAGGTCAACAGGGAGCCGCGCTGACGGCTGGCCATCGTCCTCCCAGGGGGAAGCTTCCTCCCCAAGGCGTGTCGCTGCAATCCCATCGGGCCCTGAAGGTTCAGAGGAGCTTGAAGCCCTCCAGCAGCAGGCCGTAGAGAAAACCAATCCTGGCCATGTCGAGCAGCTGCAGCCCCAGGGGCTCCCCGCCCGCCAGCAACAGGGGGCGCCGCAGCCGGACGGCCAATTCGATCAGGGCGACGGAGATCAGGGCCGCCACCGGATCCATCAGCGAGAGGGCGCCGGTGATGGTGCCGATCCCATTGCCAATCGCGAAGCCCGTGAGCAAGACGATGAGCAGCAGGGAGGAGCGCCGCCAGGGGTTCTGGGCCCATTGCTGCAGCCGATCCACCGAACGGATCAGGCCTTGTTGCAGACGGGTCTGCTGCAGACGAACCACGGCTAGGGGAAGAAAAGGGGGCAGGGAGAGCCCCCGGGATGATCCCCATCACCCGGCCAGGTACCCTGCCGACCCAAGGTTTACACCATTTCTGGGGTTATGGCGGTGTTGAACCGCTACAGATAGGGGATTCCAATAAAACAGCCCGGGCGAAGCCCGGGCCAAGGTGATGGGGACGAAGGCAGAAAAGCCTGGACGGTCCGGTGGTGCAAGCCGTCGAATCCGTTGGGTTTGTCAAGGGCGTAGGGGACGATTTCAGCCGTCGGCCTCCTTGTTCTTGCGGGAGCCCTTCCCTTCGAGCAGTTCCAGCAGGGCTTCCATCTGGGCCATGACGCCGCGCACTTCTCCTGCCTCCGGCAGCAGGCCGTCATCCATGACTCCCTGGTGCATCTCCCGCAGTTCCTGCCGGATGTAGCGCAGGTGGCTCACCACCTGTTCCCGCTTGGACTGCGACATGGATGGAGCAGAGTCAAATCACCTCTCTTTTACCCCATCGCCCGCCCGGGGCCTCCGCTGGTCGAGCAACGGGGCGATGGGGCGGGTTTTACTTCTGGCCGAACTGGCTCTTGGCCGATTCGTAGAACGATTCGTCGATCTGTTCCCGTCCGGCTTCCTTGGCCATCGATTCGATCCGCCGCCGCACCGCCGGTCGCACAAAGAAGGGAACCTCCTTCAGGCGCGCTTCCGCTTCGGGGGTCCAGTTCATCGGTCTGCCGACGCGAGAGCGGACAATACAAAAGCATCCAGGGCCCTTCGGCCATGGCCACGGCCGTCCAGGTGCTGGTCTGCCAAGGGATCCCCCCGCGAAGGACGGCTCAGCTCCGAGGAGGAACGGTGCAGCCCCTGGGCCAGGTCGAGCCCCCAACCGCTACCCCATCCCTGCACGGGGAAGCCAGCGCCATGGCTGGACGACGAACAACCAGTTCACCCAACGGTGACCCTGCCGGGAGCTGCCGCAAGGGGGTTTGGGCTGGGGAGGATGGAAAAGCCGATGGAGAATAGGGGACTCGAACCCCTGACCTCTGCGGTGCGATCGCAGCGCTCTACCAGCTGAGCTAATTC
>JBAXME010000047.1:0-21313 GCA_037134455.1 Synechococcaceae cyanobacterium ELA445
CGATCAACAAGCTGGCCCTTACCGGTGCGGGGATTGGATCGGGTAGCTCGATCTATGGCTCAGCTCTGACGCCTGGTGCGGTCAGCTTTGGCAACATCGTCACCGGTGATGGGGTCGGCTCCACCGCCTCGGTCAATACCAGCGCGGTGAGCAGCAGTGGTAAGCCGATCGTTGGCACCTACAGCCAAACCGCCACAGCACTCTCCGGCGTTGATGCGGGGAACTACTCCTTCTCAGGCTTCACAACCGCAACGCCGAACTACACGATCACTCCGGCCACCATCAGCTCCGTCTTCGGTATCACCGCGGCCAGCCGCACCTACGACGCCAGCACCACCGCAAGCCTCAACACCGCCGGCGCCGGTTTCACTGGCATCATCTCTGGCGATAGCCTCGCGGTAGCCGGTGCTTCCGGTGCCTTCTTGGACAAGAACGCCAGCTCCGGGAAATCCGTCTTCATAACCGGCATCAGCCTCGGCGGCACCGATGCCCTCAATTACACCCTGGCCAGCAGCAGCGCGAATTCCACGGCGGACATCAGCAAGGCGAACCTGTTGGTTGCGGGAGCGTCTGCCAGCTCCAAGGTGTATGACGCCAGCACAGCGGCCACTGTTACGGGCGGCGGGATCACGGCGCTGGGCAGCGACGTGCTGACGCTGTCAGGCGCGAACGCGGTCTTTGCCGACAAGAACGTCGGCACGGGCAAGGCCGTCAGTACCTCCTATTCCCTGAGTGGTCTGGATGCTGTCAACTACACGCTGCTGCAACCCACCAGCCTGACGGCGGATATCAGCGTGCGTCCGCAGTCGACCTGGCGCGGCTCAACGGCAGGCCTGTGGAGCGATGCCGCCAACTGGGATGCCCTGCCCAGTGGCGCGAACGTGGCCACCGTGGCCATCCCCGTGGGCACGGGCGCTGTCACCTATGACGCCGCTGCAGGAAATACCCAGCTGCAGAGCCTGTTCAACGCCCAGAGCCTGAGCGTCAACGGCGGCTCCCTGGCGGTGAGCGGTGACACCACGGTGGCCAGTGGCGCCACCTTGAGCCTCAATGGTGGTGCCTTCTCCACCGCTTCCCTGCTCAACCAGGGCCTGGTGAACGGCAGCGGCCCACTCGTGCTGAATGGGATTTACACCGAAAGTGGCGGCAGCCTGGGCACGGGCTTCAGCAGGGTGAGCATCACCCAGACCAGCGGCGATCTGAGCCTCAAGGGGGTGGGTGCCACCGGCCCGATCAGCCTGGCCAGCAGCGCCGGCGGCCTGAACCTCAGCGGCATTGTTCGCTCGGGCGCGGCTCCGATTGATCTGAACGCCTCTGGAGCCCTCGGTCTGCAGGGGGCCACGGTCGATGCCAGTGGCGGTTTGGCTGGCGGGACAGTGCAACTTGATGGCAGCAGCATCAGCGTGGCCAACACCACGGTGACCACCTCCGGTCTGAACGATGGTGGTGCCATCCGTGTTGGCCTCAGGACTCTTCCCAGCAGCGTGTCGATCACCAATTCGACCCTGGTGGCTGACCCGCCGGGCATCGGTGGTTCGATCACGATTGATGGCCGCTCGATTGCCATCGCGGGATCCACGTTCAACGTTTTTGGTTTGAGCGGCGGCTCGATCACCCTTGGCTCGGCCTCCACCAGCGGCATCAGCCTGGATGCCTTCTCCTCCCTGATCGGCGGCGGTGGGGCATCGTTTGGCCTGTTCGCTAACTCGATCCTCAACAACGCCAGCATTGTGGGAGGCACGTTGTTTGTGAATGGTCAGCCGGCGCTGGCTTCCTCCGCCCCCGTGCCATCAATCGTCTCCTTCCAGTCGTCGATTGATCCGATCCAGCCGAACCTGATCAACAACACCGTCGACTACACCGCCCCGGGTTCGCCGTTGACGGTGCAGTGGGAGCAGATGGGCATTGATCCGCTCGCCATCAGCCTGACGGAGTCGGCGTTCCTGTACGCCAATTCCTTCCTCTCCAGCGATCCTCAATTGCTGTCTGTTTGGGATGTGTCGACCCCTGAGCTGTTCACGAGCTTGCTGCAACAGGGCACACCGCTCTATTCCATTCGCTTGACCATCGACCCATCGGTCGAGCTCAAACCTATTTCGCCTCTGCAGACGGACGCACTGGTTTATCGCTCGTTCATGCAGACGGAGACCGCCGTCGCCGCAGCTTTCCCCAATCCGGAGCCGCTGTTCATTCCCTCAACGACCTTTGCGGGTGCGTGGCCCAGTGGCGCCCAGGTCAGCCTGTCGTTCACGGGTATGGGCGTGTTTGATCAGGCCGTTCAGCAGCTCAGCACGCAGCAGGTGGCCTCCCAGTTCAACGCCGCCGAACAGAAGTCGATGGAGGAAACGGTGACCAAGTTGGGGCTTGATCCCACCAGTGGGCGGGCGGTGCCCACGCCGGTGGAACTGCAATCCAGCCTGCGGCAGGTGATCGAGGCCGTGCGGCGTCGGGTGCGTGGGGCAACACCCTGAACCGCCAGCCCGCAGGGCCACCTCAGCAAGCTATCAGCCCTCAGTAGGACCGTTGCGCCTGCAGCAAAGAATCGGTTTGGAATTCCGTATCTAGCCTCAAAGAAAGATCCACTGGCTTGTCCCAGCCCATGACCACGCGTCGGGCTATCAGCCTCTGGGCGCTCCTTGCGGCGGGCGCCCCATTCCTGGCAGGTGTCCCTGCCCTCGCCGGCGAGGTCACGGCCACCGGCGGCGCCCTGGGCCTGGGCACGGCGGTGAATGGGGCCGCCGGTGGCAGCTGTGGCGTGGGCTTTTGCCAGGTGGGCGGTGGCACGGCGGCGGGCAGCAACCTGTTTCACCGTTTTTCGGCCTTTGACACCCGCGGTGGCATCACCGGGGTGAACTTCGCCACCGGTGGCGCCAGCAGCGTGTTCGTGGGCGTGACCAGCCCCCTGGGCAGCTTCATCGACAAGCTGGTGAGCTTTTCCGGCCCCACCAACCTGTTCTGGCTGTCGCCAGGGGGCATCAGCCTGAGCGGCGCCGGTGGGTTCGCCAACATCCAGCAGCTGAACCTGAGCACCGCCACGGGTTGGAAGGTGGGCAACGGCGTGTTCGATGCGGCGGGCACCACGGCCGGCCAGGCGGCCCTGCTGGGCGGCACGCCGGTGAGCGGCCTGGCCGGTGCGGTGAACGATCCGGCGGCCCTGGGGCTGCAGAAGAACGGCGATCTGAGCCTGGCTGGGGGCCTGCTTTGGCACGGTTGGGCCTGATAACTCCTTGGTGGGCAACACCTCCGGCGTCGCCACCGGCGGCACCATCGACATCGGCACCAGCCCTTCGAACAATCCCACCAGCGTCTCGATCGTCAACTCCAACCTCGTGGCTGATCCGGCGGGTGTGGGTGGTGGCCTCTCCGTCGGGGGGACGTCGATCTTCACGTCCGGCAGCCTGTACAACGTGTTTGGCACCAGTGGCGGCCGGCTGTTGTTGGGCAATGCCTTCACCCAGTCCCTGATCTTCGGCAGCGGCACCAGCGTCCTCGGCGGCGGCAACGGCCTCTTCACTTACCAGGGCAATCTCATTTACAACCCGCAGTTGGCCCCCTACTCCGGCGGCACCCTGACCATCATCGGCACCATCTTTTCGCCCATCTCGCCCATTTCACCCACCTTGCCTGCTTCTCCAACGGCCGGGGCCGCAGCGCTGCTGGCCAATCCCCTTCTTTCCCTGGCCAATGCATTGATCGCCTCCAGCCTGCTCAACACCAATTTCACCAACATCAATCTGTTGCCAGTCACGGGGGTAGCGGGCACCACCAGCCAGGCCGATGCCACCAGCTGGGTGGCGGCGGCCACGGGTCTGTTCGGCAGCAGTGACCCCAGCCTGTTCGCTGCCCTTCCCCTCCAGCTCACCCTTGATCAGAGTTCCCTGCTGTTCGTGGACGGCTATCTCGATCAGGGGGTGCTGGACCCATCCCTGCCCGGTCCTGCTCCCCTAGACCGCCAGAAGCGCATGTCCACCCCCGGCCTCAACGCTGGAACGGCGGCTGTCCCTGGTAAACCCGTCTCCGGGGACGCCTCCCTCCAGAGAGAAGATCGCCTGAAAATGGCGACCACCGGTGACGAGGCCGGTGCATCGAGTGATCGCGATGGGCAGAATCGAGTCATGGTCACCGATCTGGCCACGCCCAGGGCTGAGGCCGTCTTCCTGCTCGGTGAACAATCCGCCCAGACCAATGCCACCACCAAGCTGGGAGTCAACCCGCAGCCTGGTGCAGGACCCATCAACGTGCTGAAGCTGCAGGAATGGCTCTGCCAGGTGGTGCCGTATATGCAGCAACGTCTCCAGTCGAGGCGCTAGGAGGCCATGACTCACCTGATTCGCACCTTCACCCACCTCATCCTGGCCTTGCCCCTCGCCATGGCGGCCCCGGTTGCGGCCGGCTCCGTGCCTGTCGCCCTTCCTGCCCCGACGGTCTCGCCATCCCCAGCCATCTCCAGCTACCGACCGGCAATCCTGCGGCTGGGTTTTTCATCCTCCGCAGCGAATGGCCAGGGACAGGCCGCCCCAGGAGAGCCCTCTCCTGGACAGGCGGATCAGGGCTTCGTCGATCTCACCCTGGTGCCTCCCGATGGGCCGATCATCGGCAAGCGGGTGCAGCTTTCGGTGCCGCAATTCGTCGCCCTGCTCAAGGACCTCTACGTGCGTCTGGCCCGCTTCGAGCCCCTCGATGTGGCCAATCCCGCCTCCGCCTCCCGTCGGCTCCATGCCCTGCTGATCGCTCCGATCGAGCCGGAGTTGCGCCGGCTTGGCATCACCACCCTGTTGGTGTCCGTGGATGCGGGGCTGCAGGCCCTGCCCCTGGCGGCCCTCCATGACGGCACCGCCTACTTCGGTCAGACCTATGCCTTCTCCCTCACCCCTTCCCTGGGGCTGATGGTGAAGGATCTGCCCCGCCCCGAGGCGGCCCAACGGGTGTTGAGCATGGGGGCCTCCGAGTTCCAGGGGCTGGCCCCCCTGCCCCTGGTGCCCCAGGAGTTGGCCAACACCTCGGCAGCCGAGCGCTCCGACCGTTTTCTCAACAAAGCGTTCACCCCTGACGTGATGCTGGTGAAGGCGGGCGATCCCCAGTATCGCCGTGTCCATGTGGCCACCCATGCGGAGTTCCTTCCTGGTGGACCGGGCAAGTCCTCCATTTATTCCGGAACGGGACCGGTGTCCCTGACCCGGTTCGCGGCCCTGCGCCAGAGGCGCCAAGGGGTTCCCCTTGACCTGTTCTCCCTCAGTGCCTGCCGAACGGCCCTGGGCAACTCCGATTCGGAACTGGGATTTTCCGGGCTGGCGCTGCAATCGGGTGCCCGCAGTGCCCTGGGCACCCTTTGGTATGTGGATGACGTGGCGGCTGCCGCCTTCTTCATTCAGTTCTACCGCTACCTCGACCGTGGCCTGCCCAAGGCTGAGGCGCTGCAACGCACCCGATCCGATTTCCTTGAGGGCCGGGTACGCCTGCAGCAGGACCGCCTTGTGGGTGCCGAGGCCGAACCGCTGCTGGCGGATCTCAGCGTTGCTGAGCAGCGCCGGGTCAGTCGTGGGTTGCAGCATCCCTTCTATTGGGCGGGGATCGAACTGCTGGGGACCCCCTGGTGATTGGCCAATTCAGCGGTTCAACCTAGGGTTGGATTGCGTTGATCAGAGTGCCCCGCATGACCGACACGGCACCCCGCCCAACGATGTCGCCCCAAGGGCCGGTCTTCTCTGACCATGCGCTGCTGGAGGTGCTGAACGTCGCCACGGCCCTGAGTGGCGCCAATGATCTACGCACCCTGCTGCACCTGATTCTGAGCAAATCGCGGGAGCTCACCGGCAGCGACGCCGGCAGCATTTTTTTGGTGGAGCGCTTTGATGCGCGGCGTGAGCCCGACGGCTCCGACAAGCTCTGGTTTGCCGTGTCCCAGAACGCCAGCCTGACCAGGAAAGCGGCCCCTGGCGAGGCGAAGGAGGACATCGACGACAACCTGTCGGATCTGCGCTTCCCCCTCACCCCTGAACGGCTGGTGGGTTGGAGCGCCCTTACGGGCGAAGTGCTCAATATCCCCGATGTGTATGAGCTGGATCCGGCCCTGCCCTACCGCTTCGACAGCACCGTGGACCGGGAACTGGGCTACCGGGCCGTGTCGATGCTCACCGTGCCGATGCGCTCCACCTCTGGTGCAACGGTGGGGGTGATGCAGTTGATCAACCGCAAGATCAACCCTGAATCCGTGATCACCCCCGAGTTGGCTCAGGGGCTGGTGCGGCCCTTTGACGCTTTTGATCAGAGCCTGATCCAGGCATTGGCCAGCCAGGCGGCTGTCTGCGTTGAACGCACCCAGCTGCTGGAAGCCCAACAGCAGCTGATCGATTCGATGATCACTCTGTTGGCGGGGGCGATTGACGCCAAGAGCCCCTACACCGGCGGCCACTGTGCCCGGGTGCCCGAGCTGGCGATGATGTTGGCCCGCGCCGCCGAGGAGACCGGGGAGGGCCCCCTGGCCAACTTCAAGCTGGGCAGCGAAGATGCCTGGCGCGAGTTCCGCATTGGCGCCTGGTTGCACGATTGCGGCAAGATCGTCACACCGGAGTATGTGGTCGACAAGGCCACCAAGCTGGAGGCCAACTACAACCGCATCCACGAGGTGCGCACCCGCTTTGAGGTGTTGCTCCGCGACGCGCGCATCGCCTGGTTCGAGGGTGTGATCAAGGGCGATGACCGCGCCCAGCTCGATGCCACCTACAAGCAGCGCGAAACCCAGCTCCAGGAGGATTATGTCTTTGTGGCCGAATGCAACCTGGGCGGTGAGTTCATGGGGCCCGAGAGGGTGGAGCGGCTGCGCACGATCGGCGGCCAGACCTGGAAGCGCCACTTCGACAGTTCCCTCGGCCTGGCCTGGGAGGAACTTTCACGGCACCGCCAATTCCAACAGGAGCTTCCGGTGGAGGAACCCCTGCTGGCCGACAAGCCCTGTCACGTGATCACCCGCACCAGCGAGCAGGTCCCCGATGCTCGCTACGGCTTCAAGATGGAGGTGCCCGAGCATCTCTACAACCTCGGCGAGCTGCACAACCTTTCGGTGTCCCGGGGCACCCTCACCGACGAGGAGCGCTACAAGATCAACGAGCACATCGTCCAGACGATCATCATGCTCGAGACGATGCCCTTCCCCGCCAACCTTTCGCGGGTGGCGGAGTATGCCGGCACCCATCACGAAACCCTCGATGGCAAGGGCTACCCCCGCAAGCTCACGGCCGATGAGTTGTCGGTGCCCTCACGGATCATGGCGATCGCGGACATCTTCGAAGCGCTCACTGCTTCGGATCGCCCCTACAAGAAAGCCAAGACCCTTTCGCAGTGCATCGAGATCCTGGCCGGTTTCCGCGACCGCAACCACATCGACCCCGACCTGTTCGCGCTGTTCCTGCGCTCGGGTATCTACCAGACCTACGCTGACCTCTACCTGCTGCCGGAGCAGAGCGATGAGGTGGACGTGGAGTCCTATCTGCAACCGACCCCACCCCGTGGCTCCTAGGTCTCGGATGACAAAGGCTCGATGGTGAGCTGCGCTGATCTCGTTGATCTAGCCCTTGCTGCCATTCAGCGGGGGCAGGGGGGCGAGGCCCGGGCGTTGCTCGAGGAGGCCCTGCGCAACGAGCCCAGGGATGCAACGGCGCGCCACAACCTGGCGGAGCTGGAGTACCGCATGGGCCGGCTCGATCAGGCCCAGGCGCTGTTCCAGCAGCTGGTCAATGACTCCCCTGGTTTCCTGCCCCCCTATGCCTCGCTCCTGGCCCTGTTGGAGCAAAGAATGGCCGCTGGAGCCGGGCCGTCCGAGGATCTGCGCCCGCCGCTGCTCAACAACTACGGCAATGCCCTTCTGGCGGCGGGCCGCATCCTGGAGGCTGAACCGCGCTATCGGCAGGCCCTGGCCCTGCGACCGAGCTATGCGAACGCCTGGTCGAACCTCTCCAATGTGCTGCGGCTGCTGATGCGGCTGACGGAGGCGGAGCAGGCGGCCCGCCAGGCCCTGGCCCTGCAGGGGGACCTTGCGGCTGCCTGGGTGAACCTGGGCTGCGCCCTTGAGGAGCTTGCCTGCCACGCCGAAGGGGAGGCCTGCCATCGTCGGGCTCTGGAGCTCCAGGCTGATAGCCCGGAGGCCCTCCACAACCTGGGCAGCGGTCAGCTGATGCGCCAGCTTTACCGGCCAGACCTCAACCAGGAGGAGCTGATCGTCTGCCATCGCCGCTGGGGGGATGCCCAGCTGGCGGCCGCTCCGGCTCTGTCCCCGCCCCCGCCTCGCGCCGGGGCGCCGCGGATCGGCTTCCTCTCCAGCGACTTCCGTCGCCATGCCGTTACCAGCTTCTTGGAGCCCCTGCTGGAGCATCTCGATCGGGGACGCTTCGAACTGGTGTGCTTCGCCAGTCAGACGGAGAACGACGCCTGCACCGAGCGGCTGAAGAGCCTGCCTCTGCAATGGCAACCGTGCCACACACTCGATGACGGCGCCCTGGCCGCCCTGATCCGCGCGGAGGGCATCGACGTGTTGATCGATCTCAACGGTCACACGCGCGGCACCCGCCTCGGCGCCCTGGCCTGCAAGCCCGCCCCTGTTCAGGCCTCCTGGCTTGGCTACCCCTTCCTCACCGGCCTGCCCACGGTCGACTACCGCATCACCGACGCCTGGGTGCTCGATGGCGATAGCCGGGATCCAAAGGCACCGGAACAGCCGCTGCTGATGGATCGCTGCCAGTACGTCTACCGCCCCCTGGCGGAAGCGCCGCCGGTGTCGGTCCTGCCGGCCCTCGAGATGGAGGGGATCACCTTTGGATCGCGCAGCAATCTCAACAAGCTCACCCCTGCGGTGGTGGCGCTCTGGAGCCAGCTGCTACACCGCTGTCCCGGTAGCCGTCTGCTCCTTCAGTACAGCCATCTGGCCGATCCCATCTGGCGCGGCTGGGTGCGGGGTGCCTTTGGGGCCCATGGCCTGCCGCCGGAGCGCCTGCTCCTGCTCGATTGGGATCCCACCCTCCAGCATCTGGCGAGTTACCGGTTGATGGACATCGCCCTCGATCCCTTCCCTTACAACGGCCTCACCACCACCTGTGATGCCCTCTGGATGGGCGTTCCGGTGGTGGTGCTGCGGGGGTCCGTCCCCCAGGCCCGGGCCGGGGTGAGCCTGCTGGAGGCCCTGGGCCGCTCGACCTGGATCGCCGATACGCCGGAGCAGTATCTGGCGATCGCCGAAGCCCTGGCCGCCGATCCCTTGCGGCTCAGTGCCGAGCGCAGCAGCCTTCGTGCGCTGATGGCCGCATCGCCCCTGCGCCAGGAGGCGGACCATGCCCGCTCGTTTGAGCGCTGTCTGGAGCGCATGCTGGCGGAGCCGCCAGGGGGGCGTCCCCGGCGGCGGCGTGCTCGCTCAGCAGCCTGAGGTCCCCGGCTCCACCGACAGGCCCAGCAGCTCCCAGAGCCGCTGGCCAATGACCTGCCAGCTGAAGCGCGCGTGCACCAGCGCACTGCCGGCTGGCCCGCCCCAACGCTTCGGTTCCTGCATCACCGCTTCAATCGCCTGCTTCAGGGCAGCCAGATCGGGTTCCAGCGTGAAGCCGAGATCGCAGCGTTGCAGTTCACTGGCCACGGTGAGCCCCAGCTCTGGAGCCATGTAGTCGTCCGTGGCGCCACCGGCGGTCACCACGATCGGCAGGCCGCAGGCTGCGGCTTCCAGCGGCGGCAGGTTGAAGCCCTCGGCCCGGTAGGGCGACACCAATAGGTCGCAGGCGTTGTAGAGCGCGTGCAGACCCTGGAGATCGAGATTGGCCGAGATGCTGATCAGGTCGCGCCATTGCTCCTCGCTTAGGGCCGGCAGCTGTCCGCTCCGATCCAGCGCCTGCATCGCATCGTTCACGCGCAGTCCGTACAGACCGCTCTGATCCTTGACCACCAGCTTCAGCCTCGGATGCATCGGTTTCAGCTCCGCGAAGGCACGGATCAGCAGGTCGATCCCCTTGTTCCGATACAGCGAACCGAGATGGAGCAGCACGAACTCATCTTCCTGGAATCCAAGTTGTTGCCGGTAACGCGCGCGCTGATCCGGGCTGGCTGGGAAGAAGCTCGCTGGTGCAATCCCGTGGGGTAGAACGTGGATCCGCTCCTTTTGGAAGCCGGCTCAATGAACCCACGCTGGCACCAGCGCGATGGCGTCACGATCGAGAGGTCGTCGCGTCGGCAGGCTTCAGCGGGCGTGCAGCCAACAAACATCCCGGCATCACAATGGGCGTAATCCGGTGTTCCAAAGACAAACACCTGATCGGCCGGGCCTGGCAGCAGATTCAGGGGGAAGCTGATGCGATAGATCGCTGAAAAGTGCTCACCGGCCTGGGGCGCTGGAATCTGTCGAATGCGATCCAGCAACTCCTTTGGCAGACCGCTGCCGTTGCTGCGCGCATTCCAGGCGGGGTTGAACGGTGCCGTATCGCGGTGTCGCAGCTGCAGTGGCCGCCGCAGTAGCTCCAGCAGTTGCCACTGATTCACCAGCGAATAGGAGTGATTCAGGTCACGCCAGCCCTCCACGCAGAGGCTCCTGGCTGAGGCGGTCGCTGTTCAGAGGCCCTGCCAGCTCGATGGACTCCGTGAAGCGGATCACGTCGCCGACTCGGAGGGACGTGAGCTGCTAGCTCTCAGCGCCAGACGGTAGAGATCCGCGGGCAGCGGCAGGCTGACCCGCTCGCTGGCACCCCTTGGTAGCGGCGTCGCCTGAGGATCGAGAGCCAGGGCTCGCAGGTGGGCGATGCACGGTGCCAGCGCCATCGCCAGGGATGGATCCCGGCAGATGTGTAACTCGTCGCTGGTGACGGCATGCTCTGCCTCACCGCTGGAGCCGCCGGCGACTGCAGGATCGCGGAGCTGGGCAGCGCTGAAGGCGTGGCCCGGGTCGAGGGAGTGCCGGCTCCAGAAGGCATCTAGCTGCCCGAGCTGCTCCAGATCGTGGAGCATCTGGTTCTGCCAGCCGAATGTTGGGGGGCAGCCGTCCAGGCGGTTGCGGTAGCCGTGAGCGGCCTTGCGGGCCAAGCGGGCCCGACTCAGCAACGGCAGATGGGCGGCTCGCAGGCGGCTGCGATGGGCCAGCAGGCTTCGCTCCCGGATGAAGTGCCGCAGGCCATGGGCCCCGGCGCGCAACCAGGCCGTGGTGGTGTTGCGGAAGATCACCTTGCTGCCGAAAGGCTGGCGGAAGTAGTTGGTCCGCCCCTCCGCGATCGCCTGCACCATGGCCGGCTCCATCACAGGCGGCATCGGCAGATCCGGCAGGCTGCGGATCTGCAGGTTCAGGTAGCCATCCAGATCGCTGTCGTCGAAATCGGGCGTGGAGATCCAGTTCTCAAGCTGATAGTGCACCGCCAGCACCTGGTCGGGCAGGCTGGCCAGCAGAGCCTTCAGCCCTCCGGGTGCCAGCAGGAACTCGTCGGCATCGAAGGGATAGATCCAATCGGGTGCTGAGGCCTGGCACACCTCCACCAGGGCGTTCATTAACGCTTCTTCGATGAAGGCTTCCTCGTCGAAGCGAACGACGTGGATCCTGTCCCCCAGCGGGGAGGCCTGCAGTGCTGCCAGACCAGCGG
The DNA here is from genome assembly GCA_037134455.1 of Synechococcaceae cyanobacterium ELA445. Taxonomy (GTDB): domain Bacteria; phylum Cyanobacteriota; class Cyanobacteriia; order PCC-6307; family Cyanobiaceae; genus ATX-6F1. Next base: position 11,598 of record JBAXME010000047.1, read on the forward strand.
CCGTGCCATCGGTGCTGCCGTGGTCGAGTACGAAAACCGCATCGACATGATTCCGCAGGGCGTGCATCAGGGTGACCGCCACGAGGGGCCACTCGTTCTTGACCTTCAGCAGGCCGATCACGCGAGGCGGCTGCGGCGTGGCGTCGGTCATGGCCGCACCAGCCTCATTGCAGGTAGGTGCTCTGGCCCAGGCTGGTCTCCAGGTGATCCATCAGGCGCCGGGCGTCGCTGATGGCCAGATCGCCGCGCTGGATGGCGCCCTCGCTGGCCACCCGCAGACGCTCCAGCAGCAGCTCGGGGTCATGCTCCATCGCCTCCAGCACCTCGGCGTTGGTGTTGCCGCGCACCACGTGATCCACGCGGTAGCCGCCGCCGTCCGCCAGGCGGATGTGCACGGCGTTGGTGCTGCCGAACAGGTTGTGCAGGTTGCCCATCACCTCCTGATAGGCGCCCCCCAGGAACATCCCGATCCAGTAGGGCTCGCTGTCGCGTAGGGCATGCAGTTCCAACAGCGGCTTGGCCTGGCCATCGCCGATGAAGCGGGCCAGCTTGCCGTCCGAGTCGCAGGTGAGGTCGGCGAAATGGCCGAGCCGTGTGGGCTGTTCGTCGAGTCGGTGAATTGGCATCAGCGGGAACAGCTGCTCGATCGCCCAGGTGTCCGGCGCCGAACGGAACACCGAGAGGTTGGCGTAGTAAGTACCAGCCAGGGCCGCCGCCAGGGCGCGTAGGTCGTCCGGGATGGGGCCGCCGCCGCTTCCGCCAGCGCCTGCCGGTAGGCGCGCCACGATCGCCTCGGCGCAGGCCCAGGTGAGCTGCTCGGCCAAGGCCCGTTGCGGCAGGCTCAGGTAACCCAGCCGGAAGGCGGCCAGGGCGTCGTCCTTGAATTTGATCGCGTCGTTCCAGGCTTCCTGCAGGCGTGACGTGTCGGGGCGGTTGTCGACCCCGCCGTCGCCGTTGCTGCTGGCCTTGTCGGCCATCGCCATCGCCGTGAGGCCGGCCAGGGTGTCGCGCAGGTTGCGCACCACCAGCGGTTCACCATCGGCGGCCGGCGGGATGGCGCCGGCGGTGCCGTCGCTGCCCAGCACGCCGCCGCAGCCGAGCACATCGAACACCAACACCGAGAAGTGGCTGGCGATGGCGCGGCCGCTCTCGCTCACCAGGGTCGGCACGCACACGCCGTGGGGTTCACAGCACTCGCGCACGGTGGCGACCACATCGTTGGCGTAGTTCTGCAGGGAGTAGTTGGTGGAGGCCGCCGTGGCGGTGCGGCTGCCGTCGTAGTCGATGCCCAGGCCGCCGCCCACATCGAGGAAGCCCATCGGCGCGCCCAGCTTGGTGAGCTCCACGTAGATCTGGCCCGCCTCCTGCAGGGCGTCCTTGAGCACGGCGATGTCGTTGATCTGGCTGCCCACGTGGAAGTGCAGCAGGCGCAGATCCGCCAGCAGCCCCGCCGCGCGCAGGGCCTCCACCGTGGCCAGCACCTCGGGGATGGCCAGGCCGAACTTGGCCTTTTCGCCCACCGAGCTGCCCCAGCGGCCGGTGCTGCGGCTGGAGAGCTTGGCGCGGATGCCGATGAACGGCGCCGCTCCCAGCTCGCGGCTGGCGCGGATGATCCGCTCCACCTCATCGGCCTGCTCGATCACCACCACCGGCTGAAGCCCGAGTCTGCGGGCCAGGATCGCCGTCTCGATGTAGCGCTGGTCCTTGTAGCCGTTGCAGATCAGCAGGGCTTCGGGGTCGTCCAGCAGGGACAGGGCAATCAGCAGTTCCGCCTTGCTGCCGGCTTCCAGGCCGAAATGCCAGCGCCGACCGCTCTCGGCCAGCTGCTCCACCACGTGGCGCTGTTGGTTGCACTTCACCGGGAACACGCCTTGGTAGCGGCCGGCGTAGTCGTACTGGGCAATGGCGCGCTCGAAGGCGGCGTGCAGGCGCTGCAGCCGGTCCTCCAGGATGTCGTCGAAGCGGATCAGCAGCGGCAGGCCCAGATTGCGCCCCTGCAGCCCCTGCACCAGCTCCACCAGATCGAGGGCGCCGCCCCGGTCGCCGCGGGGCTGCACGATCACGTGGCCGCGGGCGTTCAACGAGAAATAGGGATCCCCCCAGCGCTCGAGGCCGTAGAGGGCGGCGCTGTCGGCCACGCTCCAGGCGCCGGAGGTGGCGGGGGCGGTGGCAACCATCTCTGCGTCTGAACGTCGTTTGGTGTTTCCACTGTGCTTGCCAAGGGGGCCTTCCGGCGCGGACGATGGTCCGGATTTGTCGATTGCGCACCAATGGCCACCGAACGCACCTTCATCGCCATCAAGCCCGATGGGGTTCAGCGGGGCCTGGTGGCCGAGATCCTGGGCCGTTTCGAGCGCAAGGGTTTCAAGCTCGTGGGCCTCAAGCAACTGGTGCCCAGCCGCGAGCTGGCCGAGAGCCACTACGGCGTGCACAGTGAGCGGCCCTTCTTCGCCGGTCTGGTGAATTTCATCACCAGCGGCCCCGTGGTGGCGGCGGTGTTCGAAGGGGAGGGGGTGATCGCCAGCGCCCGCAAGCTGATCGGCGCCACCAAGCCCCTGGAGGCCGAACCCGGCACCATCCGTGGCGATCTGGCGGTGAACATCGGCCGCAACGTGATCCACGGTTCCGATGCCCCCGAAACCGCCGAGTTCGAGATCGGCCTGTGGTTCCGCCCCGAGGAGCTCAGCGATTGGACCCCCGCCGATCAGACCTGGCGCGTCGAGGGCTGAGTCGCCAGGCGCGGCGGCGTTGGCGGTTCCAGGTGTTCCCCGGCACCCTGAGTGGGTGTCGTCTCCGTTGCTGTGACTCTTCGCCTGAACCCCTTCCGCCATCCGCTGCAGTGCCTGGTCGCCGTTGCCGGTGCTGGCGGTCTTGCCCTGGCTCTCACCCAGGCCCGCGCCGCCGCACCGGTGCCGCGGGTGGTGGAGGTGCCGTTCCGGCCGGCCTTCGTCAGGCCGCAGGGGGGCCAGGAGATCGCGGCGCGGGCTGGCCAGATCCTGGCGCCGGAATCGCTACTGCGCACCGAGAAACCCGGGCGCCTGCAGGTGCAGCTGGCCAACGGCCGCCAGTTCCGCCTCGGCGGTGATGCCGTGCTGCGCCTCGGCGCCGGCGGCTTGAACCTCGAGAAGGGGCAGATCATCGCCTGGGTGAATCCGGGCCAGAAGGGCGGCTCGCCCCTGAAGATCCGTACCCGCGTGGCCACCGCCTCGATCGTGGGCACCACCGTGTTTATCGAAGCCACCGACGACAGCCTCAAGGTGTTCAGTTGGGAGGGGCACGTCCAGGTGGAGACCGACGCCGGCCGCCGCTACGACCTCAGCAGTGGTCAGCAGCTGACCCTCGACAAGCAGACCTGGCAGGCCCCCCGCCGCCTCAGCCAGAGCGAGGCCGCGGCCCGCCGCCAGAAGAGCATCCTGCTCAATGGCTTCGCCACGCCCATGGAGACCCTGCCGGTGATCGAGAGGGAACTGGGCCTGAGTGCCCAGCCTGCGCCCATCGCCCAGCCGGCTCCCGCCCACCCGTGAGGCGGCCGCCCCTCTGGGGGCTGGCTCTGGCTCTGCCGCTGCTGGCTTCCCCCTGGCTGGGGGCGGCCGATGCCCAGTGGCGGGTCTGGTTCTTCCAATGGCGCGGCGCCCGGCCCTTAGCAGCGGTGCAGGCGACGGCGGGTCGGGCGGCGGCGCTGGAGCGGGTTCCGGTGCTGCTGGCGGTGGATCGCGAATCGCTGGCGCTCGATCAGCTGCTCTCCCCCGCCGAGCGTGAGGCGTCGCCCCTGTGGCGGCGCATGGGTGCCTGGCCCTGGCCGCGGGCCTTGCAGGCGGAGCTGGCGGCGGCCGTGCTGGAGCGTGGCGCCGCCCGGGTGGTGTTCAACATCGTCACCAGCCAGCCCAGCCGTTATGGCCCCGCAGACGATCAGGCCTTTGTGCGTCGGCTGGCCCCCTGGCGGCAGCGGGTGGTGCTGGCGGCCTCGCTGGGCAGCAGCGAGCAGGCCGGCCTGGCGGAGCAGCAGCTGCAGCGGCCCCTGTATGGCGACTTCCCGCGGGTGGGCCTGACCGCCCTGTTGCAGAGCCCCCAGGGCATCACTGAGGCGATCCCCGGCCGCCGCTGGCTGGAGCAGACCCTGGCGGATTTCCCGCCGCCCCATCCGCTGCCGCTTGCCTTCGCCGCCCTGGGGCGCCCGGCACCCGCGGAGCCGCTGGCGATCAACTACCCCGGCCCGGCCGGCAGCCTGCCGCAGGTGCCCGCCTGGCAGGTGCTGGAGCAGCCCGCAGGCTTCTGGGGCGGCCGCACTGTCCTGTTCGGCGCCACGGCAGCGGAGCTGGGGGATCAGCAGGAAACCCCCTATGGACCCCAGAGCGGTGCTGAGGTGCAGGCGGCGGCCCTGGCCAGCCTGCTGCAGGGCACGGCCCAACGGCAGCTGCCGGCGCCGGTCGTGGTGGTGCTGCTGTTGGGCTGGCTGCTGCTTGCGGGGCTGCTGTTGCGCCGCGGCGGCAACGCCAGTGTCACGCTGTCGCTGGCTCTGACGATCGCCTCCGGCGGTTTGCTGCTGGCGGGGGTGAGCTGGTCGACCGGCTGGCTGTTGCCGGTCACGGCCCTGGTGGCGGCTCCCCTGGTGGGCGGAGCCGTGCGTGGCGGCGGGCAATGGCTGCGGGAGAGCCGCGAGCGGGCCTATCTCCACCAGGTGCTGGCCCGGCGGATTTCCCCCACCCTGCTGCGGGACATCCTGCGGGAGCCGGGGCCGCTCTGGACCCAGGTGGGGGGCACCCGGGCCCGCTGCGTGGTGCTCTTCACCGATCTGGTGGGTTTCACGCCCCTCAGTGCCGAGTTGGAACCCACGGAGTTGTTCGCCCTGCTGAACCGATACTTCGAGTCGATCGCCGCCGCGGTCATCGAGGAGCAGGGACTGCTCGACAAGTTCATTGGCGATTCACTGATGGCCGAGTTCGGTGTTCCCCGCAGCCGCGGCGACCGGGAGGAGGCCCTGGCGGCGGTGCGTGCCGCCCTGGCGATGCGTGCCGGCCTCGAGACCCTCAACGGGGAGCTGGAGCGCAGCGGTCGGCCCCGCCTGCGCCAGGGGATCGGTCTCCATTTCGGTGAGGTGTTTGCCGGCAACCTGGGCTCCTCCCAGCGGCTTGAGTTCACCGTGGTGGGGGCCACCGTCAACGTGGCCAGCCGCCTGGAGGGGCTCAACCGCAGCTACCCGGAGCACCCGATCCTGATCAGTGGTGAACTCCTGGCGCTGGTGGGTGATCGGCTGCAGGTGGTGCCCCTGGGGCCCCACCGGGTGAAGGGCTGGCCCACCCCCTTGGAGGTGTATGCGCTTCTGGCGCTCCTGGAGGAGGACTGAGGGGTGCCCATCGTCCTGGTCCCTCCAACAACCGGGGGCAGAATGGTGAAGCCTTGCGGCGGTCACTCCAGATGGTGCTGTTCCCTTCCCGCCTGGGCCCCCTGGGCACTCTGGTGTTGGCGGCCTGCGTTGCCGTCGCTGCCTGCCCCGCCGCCCGGGCCGCCGACTCGGCCACCGTGCAGGAAATCCTCGATGGCAATGAGCTCTTCATCGATACCAAACCGGCTCGTCTGAAGGAGAAGGCCAATGCCCCCCAGCAGGTGAGCACCGGCAACAGCCGCGGCCAGCTCGCCTTCGAGGGGGGCGCGGCGGGTCGCCTTAACCGCTTCTCCCAGCTGCGCCTCGGGGCCAGCTGCTTCCTGCTCGAAAAGGGCCAGATCCTGGTGTCGGGCAAGCAGAACGGCTGCACCCGCTCCTCGCGCATGAGCGTGCGCGGCACCAACTACTTGATCGATGTGTCCGAGAGCGGTGAGGCCGAGCTCTCGGTGCTGGAAGGCTCGGTGGAGGTGCAGTCCAGCCGTGATGGGCAGCCCACCGGCGCCACCACCACGGTGGAGGCCGGCCAGAAGGTGCGCCTCTCGCCCCTGGGCGTGGTGCTTGCCCTGTTGAAGCTCACCTCATCCGACTACACCAGCGTGTTGACGGGCCCCCTGTTCCAGGGGTTCAACTCTTCCCTGCCGGGTTTTGGCGCCCTTGAGAGCTACATCCGCAGCTATGTCCCCGGGGTTTCCATCCCCGGTGTGCCGGGCATTCCCTCGGTGCCATCGGTGCCTGGCTTCCCGCTGCCCCGGTTCTTCTGATGGGTCTGATCGGCTGCCCTGAGGCGCAGCGATGAAGCGCTCCCAGGCCATCGCCCTGATCTCCACTGCCGTGGTGCTGGCGGTGGGGGCCCTGGCGGGCTGGCCGCCGGCCCCCTGGCGCAGTGGGGAGCGGGGACTGGAGGACCAGCTCGTGCGCCTGCGCGGACCCCGCACCACCCCCCGACCGGTGGTGGTGGTGGCGATCGATGACGCCACCCTGCAGCAGGGGTCCTGGTTCGAGGGCAACCGGGTGGTGCCGGCCTGGGCCCGGGGCATCGGCACCCTGCCCTGGCCGCGGACCAGCTACGGCCAACTGGCCACCCGTTTGCTGGAGGCGGGTGCCGATGCGGTCGCCCTCAATGTGGTGTTCGAGGGCCCCAGCAGCCGCGGGCCGGCCGACGATGGCGGCCTGGCGGCGGCACTCGCCCCCCAGCGTGGCCGCATCGCCCTGGCGGCCGAGATGCTCGAACCCCAGGACGCCCAGGTGGGCGGTGGGCTCACCCTGGTGCGCCCGGAGGCCTTCCTGGCCCCGATCGGCGGCCCCGGTGCGCTTGGCCTCACCAATACCTTGCCGGCCCAGGCGGGCCATCCTGACCGCCATCCGGAGGCCTATGGCCGCGGCCTGCTGCCCGCCAATGGCCTCCAGGGCCAGCCGTCGCTCTCGGCCACGTTGCTGAAGCTGGGGGGGCGCCGCTCCCTTCAGAACGATGCGGCGATGGACCTCAACTTCTATGGACCGGAGGGGCGCTTCACCCGGATCTCCGCCTGGGAGGTGCTCGATCCGGCCCGCTGGGCCCGCCATCCCCTGCGGCCCTCCCTCCAGCACGCCCTTGTGGTGGTGGGACCCGTGGCCTCCCAGGGGGAGGCGGGCACCCCCACCCCCTTCGGCAACCTCTCCGGCCTGGAGCTGCTGGCCACCGCCACCGCCAACTCCCTGGCCGGTGACGGTCTGGCCCCCTGGCCGGAGGCGGGCCCCTGGCGGGCCCTGCTGGCCCTGACCCCCGTGCTCTTGGTGGCCCTGTTAGGCCTCTGGCGGGGCGGCCTGGGCTGGCGGTTGACGTTCGTGGTGGCGGCCCTGGTGCTGGTGCTCGGCACCGGCTTTGTCGCCCTGGAGCGCAGCTACCGCAGGCTGCCCTTGTTGGCGCCGGCCGCCGGGCTGGTGCTGCTGGGGCTGATCTACGGCGGTGATGCCTACCTGCAGGAGGAGCGGGAGCGGCGCCGGCTGCGGCGCACCTTCGAGCGCTACGTGGCGCCCAGCGTGGTGGCCGAGATCCTTTCGGACCCGAAAGCGGCCGAGGGAATCCTGCGGGGCCGGGTGTTGCGGGTCACGGTGCTGTTCTCCGATCTCAAGGGCTTCACCCAGCTCACCCGCCAGCGCACGATCGACGGCCAGAGCGAGCTGCTGGTCAGTCAGCTCAATGAATATCTCGGCGAGATGGTGGAGGTGATCACGGCCCACGGCGGCACCGTCGACAAGTTCATCGGCGATGCGGTGATGGCGGTGTTTGGCTCCCCGGTGAGCCGCGGTGAGCAGGCGGAGGCCCTGGCCGCCGTGCGCTGCGCCACCGCCATGCGCCAGGCCCTGCATCGGCTCAATCAGCGGTGGGCCGAGCGGGGCATCGAGCCGTTGGACAACGGTGTGGGCCTTGCCAGCGGCGATGTGGTGGTGGGTCAGATCGGTAGTCCGCGCCGGCTGGATTTCACCGTCATCGGCGACAAGGTCAACCTGGCCAGTCGCATGGAGGGCCTCACCCGCACCCTGGAGGTGCCGGTGCTGTTCGACCAGGGCACGGCGGATCTGGTGGGCGATCAATTGGCGATCGAGGCCAAGGGATCACCGCCCGTGAAAGGGATGGGGCCCACGCCCGTGTTCACCGTTCCGCCCCAGGACTGACACGGCCCTAGATCAGGGGGGAAACCGGTCTTTCCTGCACCGCGTACATCAGGGCATGGAGCTCGGGATCCTGCATGTAGCGGAGGATCCGCTGGGGGTAGTCCAGCTTGCCGTTGTGCAGATAGGCCAGGGTGGCGGCGATCTTGGCGTCGCGGGGGCGGGTGCTCACCTGCAGCCGGTGGCCATGGCGCACCCCCAGCAGGCCCTGGATCCGGGCCAGTTGCCCCGCCAGAATCGCCACGTTCTGCTCCGGATCCAGCAGCCGGTTGAGGGCGGCGTCCACCTCCTCGGGGCTGGCCTCACGCCGCAGCAGGCCCTGGTGCACCAGTTCATCCACACTGAGCTGGGCGGGGCCGTGGTCACGGAACAGGCCGGAGTGGGCCGCCAGGGGCACGTCCTTGCCCGGCTTGGCGTGCTGCATTTCATCGAACAGAATGGCCGCCATCAGCATCGGGTTGACCCCGCGGCGCTGGCTTTCCTTCAGCACCTTGGGCCGCAGTTCCGCCAGACGGCTCAGGGTGTGGGCCCGCAGGGGGGCCAGATCGTCCAGGCCTTCGGTGAACAGCTGGGCCAGCCTGGGCTGGGGCCCGTGCACCCCGAAGCGGTTCTGCAGTTCATGCAGTTCCTCGGCGGTGAACGTGGCGGGATCGGCCTTCGGCTCGATGGCCACCAGGCAGTTCGTGCCAGGGGTGGCGCGGTGTGGTCCGCAGCTGGAGCTGACCTGCCGCAGGCCCTGCTGGTTCATGGGCGGTGGGGTCAGCAGCAGCAGGGTGCTCGCCACGCTCGCCGCCACGGCGGCGGTGCCCCCTGCCCGGAGCCACCAGCGGCCCTTGGTTGAAGATTTCTGCGTTGGGGGCGCGGCGGACAAGGGGAACCATGTACTGAGTCAGAGATTCGCACGCTTTCGGCGTTCAACCCGGTGCGGTGGACACCCTGAACCGCTCCCAGTGGAAGGGGGTAAGCAGGGGATCAGCGGCACCCGTGACCACCCGCTCAGCCACCCGCTCGGCGGTGATTGCGGCCAGCAGCACGCCATTGCGGTAATGGCCGGTGGCCAGTTCCAGCCCCTCGATCGGGCTGGGTCCCAGCAGCGGGCCCCCGTCCGGGGTGCCGGGACGGAAGCCCCACCAGCGCTCCATCGGCGGCCACAGCCTTGCCGCCGGCAGCAGGGCGGCAATCCCCTCCTGCAGGCTCCGTTGCCCGTGGGGGGTCAGCCCCTCGTCGAAGCCCGCAGCCCGTTCGCTGGTGGCCCCCACCACCAGCAGGCCGTCCTCGCGGGGCACCAGGTAGGTGCCGGGGCCGAACACCACCCGGGGCAGGGCGCCGATTGGCCCCTGCAGAGAGAGCATCTGCCCCTTGATGGGGACCACCGGCAGCTGGGGCAACAACCGGGCGCTCCAGGCGCCGCAGGCCAGCACCGCCCGCCGGCTGTGCAGGGTCTGCCCGTCCCCCTCCGCCCGCCGCAAGCGCACCGAATCCAAGACCGTGATAGCCGCCACGGAAGGCGATGACGCCGGATTTCCCCGAGTGCAGCAGCGAAGTCTTCAGCGCCGCCTCAACGGCCTCAAATCCTGAATTGCAGAGGATCGTCTTCGCTCCGCCCGAGCCCCATCGCTCAAACGTGAGCGCGCTCAACTGCTCGCACACCTCGGCCTTCAGCTCCGTGGGATGAACGTCG
>JBAXME010000048.1:0-21120 GCA_037134455.1 Synechococcaceae cyanobacterium ELA445
CCCGAAAGGGTGGCTTTCTTGTGTGTGGTGATTTTGACTGTTGGCTGGAGATGCTCAGGGGTTGGTTGTGAGAGGGGGGTGTCCTCATCTGCCCCCACCTACGGAAGCTCTGAAAACCCCTCTTTCTGTCTGGAGGCTCCTTCTAGTACTTATAGCGCAGTACTGCCTTCATCTATTTCTCTAGGTGTGGTTAGAAAAACCTTGAAGTAGTCGTTGGGTTCTCATGGGATGAGTAGGGTTCGTCGTAGCCATGCGGTGGGCTATTCCATGGATTCGAAGCTGAGGAGTGATGGGTTGCGGCTTTCGTGTGGCATGGAATCCATCAAAGTCAATACAACTTGGTCTATCATTGGCCTTGTTCTTGTGAATTCCTTGGATATTGATTTGCTCTACCAGTGCGGAGGAGGGGAAGGCTTGTGTGCCCGTAAGCAAAGCTGCGAACTCTGTTCTTTCCATGTTTAAGAACTACCATCTACAAATTTTCCTGTCATAGTCAGAACGGATCCCCGGTGGCAGGGTTTCTGTGGTCGACGATTCAGTGGGCCAACAAATGTGGCCTAAAGTTCAGCTTGTTGGTTGTCCACGCTTGTGAAGCGCCGATCATCGAGCGTTTTGGCTGGAGTGCTCGGCCGCTTTGTTCGGTTCGGTTGGCGAGCCTACAGGTTGTGGGATCGCAATGACTGTCTTGATTTGAGCGCTGCTTTTGCCTATCACAGCCTGCAGTCGCTGTTTCCGATCCTGCTCATCGCTCTCGGCTTGGCCAGTCGAATTCTTGGAAGTGAAGAAGGACTCACAGAGCGGATCTTGGAATTCGCCGATCGTTTTTTACCAGCTTCTGCTGAGCCGACGGTACAACTCACGCTTTTGAAGTTGTATCGGCAAGGAACAGGTGCTGGTGTGATAGGCCTCGGCTTCCTTTTGTTGACTGCGAGTAATGCCTATCTGACCCTTCAACGGGGCACTGACCGGCTATGGGGACTTCGCTCTAGTGAGCCCCAGGGACTTCCTTGGCAGGCATCGGTGGCCAACTTTCTGCGGGTGCGAATCGAGGCTTTTTCTTTGCTGTTGCTAGTTGCCTTGATCACGGCCCTTGATCAGCTCACTACCAGTTTCCGCATGCTTGATCCCGGCACCTGGCGTGCTGCATTGATGAAGCAAATGCCTGTGGCTTTTCATCCATTCTTGCCTGTTTCGGCTGCCCTTGATTTCACGCTTTCCCTTGTGGCATCTTGCTTTCTTGCCTTTGTTTTGCTGCGATTGCTGCCTTCCCGCCCGGTTCCCCATCGACCATTGATGGCAGGTGCCTTGCTGATTGGTACATCACTTACTGGACTCAACATCGCCCTTGGGCGTAGCTTGATTTCCCTCGGTGCTCGCTTTCAGGCCTACGGAATTATCGGTGGCTTCCTCGTACTGACCCTTTGGGTCTTGGTGGTGGGTGTGGTGCTTTATTACGGGGTTGCCTTAAGCGTGGTGGTCAACCAAACCTCGGTGGTTGGGCGATCCGCACCGCAGTGAGTGGGCCAATCCCATCGGGAGGGGCCAGGATGAACCCATCTGTGGGACCCATCCCTGTGGGCAAAGCAACCCTCACCCTCCGGCCTCTGCCGGCCAGCATCCTGCTCCTGTCCGCCGGAGTGGGTGCTCTGGTTCTGGTGGCCCTGCTCACCTTCACCTTGGTGCCCGTCCTCCTGGCCATTGGCCTGGTGACGGCCCTGCTGATCGGAGCAGCTTTCTGCCTTTGGGCCGGGATCGAAGGTCTTGCCGCTCTTGAGCGCTGGATTGAAACGGATGGCCGTTTTCGCCGCTGATGCAGCGCCCTTTCCCCTGGCTGTGGGTTCTGCTGCTGGCGCTGTTGCTCCTGGCTCCTGGACCCGCCGGCCGGCTGGTGCTCGATCTCCTGGGCGGAATCACGCTCACACTCCTGCTCTTGCCCCTGCTTCTCGCTGGCGCTGGCCTGGTGGCCTGGAAGGTCCTTCAGAGCCGGCTGAGGACCTGTCCGGCCTGTGGTCTGAGCAGTTTTGGCACCGAGGTCTGTCCAGCCTGCGGCACAACGTTTGCTGGATCACCTGGGGTTGCCCGTCCGCCGACCGACTTGATTGATGCCTCCGACGTCACGATTGATGTGGTGGCTCGAACGGTGGGGGAGTCCAACCAGGACGGCTGAGTTCCTTCAGCCGTCGTTCCCGCAGATAGAGAAACAGGGGGGCACCGCAGGCGAAGGCGACCGTGAGCATGGCAAGCAGCACCAGCCAAAGGCCACGAATCTGCAGCCTGCGTGCTTCCACCACCATCCAGATCGTGAAGGTACTGGCGCCGATCAGTAGATCCCTCGAAATGAATTGGGCGGCGGGGTTGGCGTTGGCCAGTCGAATGAACAGCCCCACATCGAAAACGGAGCCGTATTGGCGCATGAATTCCAGGTTCGCCAGCCAGGGAACGATCCCTCCAGCCACCGCCAGGGCCAGATAAAGCCAGCCGATCCAGGCGGGAGACGGCGCTGCTACCTCAACGGACCGTTCGCTTGTCATGCTCTGTCTTCATTGGAGTTGGTTGGTTTGAGTTCGGCTGGATCCAGATGAACCACCTCCAGCTCCACAGCTGCCAGCAACTGCTCGCAGCGGTTGGCGCAGGCCAGGGCACGCCTGTAGAGAGTGGCCATCTGCTCCACCTCCAGGTCTTCGGATTGCAGCTGGGCGATGGCCAGATCCATGGCGGTGCGGGCCTGGCTGTAGTTGAGACCTTCGACGGTGGTGATCCACTCGTCGTCAATGGTGTTCTTGCCGATGGATCGCCCCTTGGGTTCGGAGGCTCCTGCGGCGCTCTTGCTCGATCGCTTGCCCTTGCTGGGGGCAGGTGGTTGGGCTTCGCTCATGGTTGGTTGCGTCATCGGCGCGAATAGGGGCTGCTGGCCGGGGGGGGAGGAGAGGGTTGAATCGCCGTGATGCGGGCGTCGGCGGACCCATCCGCCAACTGGATCAGGAGTTCCTGGTCTGTGGTCAGTTGGCTGGTCGAGCGCACCAGCTGACCGCTGGCATCCCTGATCAGGCAGAAGCCCTTGCCCAGAAGTTTTTGCGGGGAGAGGGCCTCCAGCAGGGCACGGCGGTGGGCCAGTTCCCGGCGCCGGGAGCCAATCAGCTCCAGCGGTTGAAGGGTTTTTAAACGATCACGGCGGTCCTGGAGCCGAAGCCTCGCCCCTTGGATCCTTAGCTGCAGGAGGCTCTGCAGTTGCCTCCGGGCTTCCTTGAGCCGTTGCAGTGCGGCTGGGCGGTCGCTGAGCAGGGCCACGATCGCGGCGGTCGGGGTGGCCGCCCTGTAATCCGCCACCAGGTCGGCGATGGTGGTGTCATCTTCATGGCCAAGTCCGGTGACCACCGGCACGGGGCAGTGGGCCACCAGCCGGGCCAGTGCCTCCCCATCGAACACCGCCAGATCCTCCCGGTTGCCGCCGCCGCGGGCCAGCACGATGGCTTCCACCCCAAGGGCTTCGGCACGGGTGGCCAGGGCGGAGAAGGTGCAGCAGATTTGCGCCTCCACTGCTCCCTGCACCGGGATGGGGACCACCAACACGCGGGTGGTGGGCCAACGTTCGGCTGCGGTGCGCAGCATGTCGGCCAGGGCGGAACTGGGCACGCTGGTGAGAAGGGCGATGGTGCCAGGGGCCTCGGGCAGGGGGCGTTTGCGCTCCGGCTGGAACAGACCTTCCGGTGCCAGGCGCTCCAGGGTTCGCTCGAACTGGCGCAGCACGCTGGAGAGGCTGGGACGCAGGTCCAGCACCTGAACCGTGAGCGAGGCACGCGCTGCCCAGAAGTTCAGCTTGCCCACCACCACCACGCCATCCCCCTCTTCTGGCCGAAAGGTGAGGCGGGCCAGCTGGGAAGCCCAGATGACGGCGGAGACGGAGGCGTCACCGTCGGTAAGGGTCATCCAGAGGTGGCCCTTCTTGATCTGGGGGCGGGAGACCGTGGCGTCGATCAGAAAGCGGGGGGCAAATCCTCGCTCCAGCAGTTGACCAACCGCCTGGTTGAAACTCGCCACGCTGTAGCGGGGTAGCCCTTGGTTCGAGCCGAAGGGAACCTCCACCACAGAGCCGTGGTCAACCAAGGGCCAGGCTGATTCAGTGGTCAAGGCGTCGATAGCAGGACCACCAGTAGACGCTCACCAGGCCAGCCACAAGGGCCACGATCCGGCCGGCCAGCAGGTCGCTGCGGATCAAGCCGACGGTGCCGATGACCACGGCGCTGCTGAGCAGACGGGAGCCGTCACGACGGTTGTTGACGTAAAAGCGGGCCAAGGGCGATCGACGGGGAGAGACCCACTCTGGTGGATGCACGTGTTCACCATGGAAAAACCCCGCGGGGGAGTGTGGAGCCCGTCGGGGCTGGGTCGGCAACCGTTGGTGGGAGCCGATGAGCGGGTGGATGGGGATCAGCCGAGGCCAATCTGGGAGAGGATCCCCTGGCCGGTGAGCAGTTCCGTGCCGAGGCCGATCACAAAACCGAGCATGGCCAGACGGCCGTTCCAGGTTTCGGCGAAGCTCACGAAGCCGAAGCGGGGCTGGGTGGTGTCAGACATGGAAAGGGGAAGTAAGTTGCTTGGAATAACAGTAACAAAATCTTGAGCCGACTTGACAGAGGAGGATTTGCGTCTTCCGTGTTTTGCGTTCGGATTGCCGACCTTGCGCAGCAGCCTGGCTGGCGGGCTTGAGGGTCCTTTGCCCTAGCTTGAAGTCCCTTCGCTCTGCTGGTTCCTGGCCCGTGCCACCCGCCGCCGGCTCCTGGAGTCCCAGCTCTCGGTGTCCCTGCCGGAGTCCCCGGAGTTGGTGTTGGTCACTGACCTGGATGGCACCTTATTGGCGGGCTCCTCGGCCTGGCGGCGTGGTTTCTATGGCTGGCTGAAACAGGAACGCCACCGGGTTCTGCACGTCTTCTGCACCGGACGGGATCTGGATTCGGTGGCCCGGGTTCTTCAGCAGGATGGGCACCTCGGGCTGGAGGCTCCCCACCTGGTGATCAGCGATGTGGGTTGCACCGTCGCCTGCGGCAAAAGCCTGCGGCCCATTCCCCTGGCGGTGGAGCCCATCGATCAGCGCTGGCGGGGGCTGCCCGAGCGCCTTGAACCCCTTCTGCTGGATCAGCCCGGCCTGGTGCCCCAGCCCCGGAGCCACAACCGTCGTTTGGCCTTCTACTACGACCCCCTCTGCCTCGATCCGGGTCTGATCCCACGCCTGCGGACCGAGGGGGTGGATTGCCTGCTCTCTGACGATCGCTACTTCGACGTATTGCCCGCCGGGGTGAACAAGGGCTCCACCTTGCTCGACCTGCTCAGCTGGCTTGAAGTGGAGGCGGGTCGGGTCGTCACCGCGGGGGACACTCTCAACGACCTGGCGATGTTCGAGACCGGGCTGAGCGGGGTGATGGTGGCCAACGCCGAGCCAGCCCTGCGGCAGCACCTGCCCCGACTGCCGGGCACCTATCTGGCCCGGGGCGAGGGCTGTGCCGGCATCGTGGAGGGTCTGCACCACTTCGGCTTCGACCACCTCTTCACGGGGGCAGGCTGGCCGTCTTCCTCTTCGTGAAGGCCGTGGGTGCGGCGGAGAGCGGATCCTCAGGCCAGGGGTGTCTGGGGTAGCGCCCCCGCAGTTCGAGGCGCACCTGGCCGTAGCTGCCTCGCCAGAATCCCGCCAGATCGCGCGTGATCTGCACCGGCCGGCCAGCCGGCGAGAGCAGGTGCACGGTCACGGGCAGCCTGCCATCGAGCACGGTGGGGCCCTCGTGGCTGCCGAAGAGCTCCTGCAACTTCACCGCCAGGACGGGTTCGCCGGAGCCATAGTCGAGTCGCGCCAGACGGCCGGTGGGGATGGGCACCTGCTGGGGCAACAGCCGCTCCAGCTCGGCCCGCAGGCCCCAGGGAGCCCCTCCCCAGAGGGTCACCTCCAAGGGGAGATGGGCCAGATCCGCCAGGGAGCGCAGGCCCATCAGGTGGTCCGCCAGCCAGCCCTCGAGGTCGGCCTCCAGGGCGGCATCGCTGCGGTCGGGCCAGGGTTCCCCCAGCCAGCGATGGGCCAGGGCGAGTCGGTGTTGCAGTTGGCGCCGGGCCGGACTCCAGGGCAGCACCTGCAGGCCCCGTTCCCGCAGCCCCTCCAACAGGCAGGCGGTGATGGCCTGCTCGGGCGCGTCGGGCCAGGGGCGGCTCTCCAGCCTCAGGGCCCCCAGGCGCCGTTCGATCGTGCAGCGCACCCGTTCTTCCTTGGCGTCCCAGCGGATGCGAGCAATCTCCTCCCCCTCGTCGTCCTGCAGCTGGGCGAGGCTGTGGGGCCCCAGGGGCATGGCGGAGAGGATCCGGGCCTCCTGGGAGCCACCGGGGCCGATCGCCCCATCGACGGCGGCGATCGCCAGGGTCTCACTTCCCACCAGGGGATCGGTGGGATGGAGCTGGGCCCCCTGGCCGCCGCGCATCAGGTAGCGGGGGGAGCCAGGCGACCGAATCCTTGCCACCCGTTCGGGGTAGGCCCAGGCCACCAGGCGGGCGGCCACCTCCCCCTCGGCCGTTGTGGCGTCGATCGGGGTGGCTGGGGTGGTGTCGTTCTCGGGCCCGCTCTCCTGCTGGCGCTGGAGCTGCCCCTTGAGCTGCCTCTGCAGCTGCCGGAGCTGGCGGCGGCGGGGATCGCCGTCCTCTCTTTGCAGCCAGTCGAGTCGCCGCATCAGGTCGCAACCCTCCTGGCTGCGCTCGAGGGGATCCCGCTCGCTGAGCAGGACGGCCAGGGCACAGCCCAGGTCGAGCTGGGCGATATCCCTGGCCATGAGCAGCATGTGGGCCAGGCGTGGATGCAGGCCAAGGTGGGCCATGGCCCGCCCGTGGGCTGTGAGGTGGTCGTTGTCCAGGGCGCCCAGCTGCAGCAGCAGGGCCCGCCCTTCCTGGATGCTGGCGGCAGGCGGCGGTTCCAGCCAGGGCAGGTCCTGGCCTAGCCCCGCCCCCCACTGGGCCAACTGCAGCGCCAGGGGGGCGGGATCGCACTCCAGCAGCTCCGGAGGATCGAACGCAGGGCGGCGCTGCTGCTCCGCCGGTGACCAAAGGCGTACACAGCGGCCGGGGGCGAGGCGGCCGGCCCGGCCGCTGCGCTGCTCGGCGCTGGCCTGGCTGGCGGGCGCCGTGACCAGGGCATCCATGCCAGTGCGGGGACTGAAGCGGCTGCGACGGCTCAGCCCGCTGTCGACCACAAGGCAGACCCCTTCAATCGTGAGCGAGCTCTCGGCAATGGAGGTGGCCAGCACCACCTTGCCTGCGGTGCCCTTGGCGGGGGCGATCGCCCGTCGCTGGGCCACCAGGGGGAGTTCGCCGTGGAGGGGGACCACCTCCGGGGGCTCTTCCCAGGTGCAACCCGCCAGGGCGTCCGCTGTCTGTCGGATCTCCCTTTGGCCGGGGAGGAACACCAGAACGGTCTCGCCCGCGGCCCGTTGCGGCAGCCAGTGCTGCTCCAGGGCCCGGACCACCTGCCGGGCCAGGGGCTCCCGTTCCCGCGGCGGCTGATGGTCCACGGTGACGGCAAAGCTGCGGCCTTCGCTGCTGATCACCTGGGCCTCGCCGAGCTGTTCGGCCAGGGGCTGGAGGTTCAAGGTGGCGGACATCACCAGCAGACGCAGCTCGGGGGCCAGAACCGAACGGGCCTCCCGCACCAGGGCCAGGGCCAGATCCGCGTCCGCCCGGCGTTCGTGGAACTCATCAAAGATCACGCAGGCCACCCCTTCGAGGCTGGGATCCGCCTGGAGCCTGCGCAGGAACAGGCCATCGGTGACCACTTCGAGGCGGGTGGCGGCCGAGATCCGTTGCTCCAATCGCACGCGATAGCCCACCAGAGCGCCCACCTCCTCCCTTCGCTGGGCCGCCAGACGCTCTGCCGCAGCCTTGGCGGCCAGCCTGCGGGGCTCCAGCATCAAGATGGTCTGCCGCACTCCGGGGGGTGACGGCAGGAGATGGTCCAGGAGGGCCAGGGGGACCCGGGTGGTCTTGCCGGCGCCGGGGGGGGCCTGGAGCAGCAGGGTGCCCCCGGGGGCAAGGGCGTTGACGATGCGATCGAGCAGAGGGTCGATCGGCAGGGGGCCAGCCCCGGGGAGGGGCCTCATGGGCGGAGCCCCTGATCGCCTAACTCAGGACACCGAAGGTGACCGCCACCAGGATGGTGCTCAGCAAGCCCAGGGCCGCGAGCAACTGGACGAGGGGGCCGATGACCAGTCTTGAGGAAAACATAAAGAAATCCTGAAGGCTTGCGGGTCCCCTTTGTAGCGCCCCTGCCAAGGGGCGGCGGTGGCCATCGGCACCATTCGGCTTCAGCGCACGTGGCGGGCCCCATCCACCGGGTGGTACAGCTCGCCCGTGGTCTCTTCGTAGACGATGGCGGGCAGGCCGGTCTCGAACATGGTTTGGAGAGCCTCCTTGAGATAGGGGTTCCAGCCACCCGTGGTGACCGCGCCATGGCGAACGGTCCAGTCCCAGGTGCCCTGCAGGTCGCGGGGGATGCGCCCTTCGCGGTCCCGGCGGGCCACCAGATCCTGGGACTCCACCAGTCCCACCAGGATCGGATCCTTGCCATAGGCGGGGGTGATGCTGAGCTCAAGCCGGATCGGGTCCTCCTTGATCAGGTGCAGTCGGAAGCGGGGGGGAAGCTTCAGTCCCCGCAGGACTGCTGCCACGATTCGCGTTCTCTGGTCCAACGATGAAGCCTCCACCGGTTATCTCGGGCACGAACCGGTTGTACCAGTTGGCGGGCCCGCTCCAGAGTATTCAGGCGGGGTCCCGGGGCAGGGAGGAGGGCTCGTTGTCGCCGTTGAAACGCACCGTCAGCAGGTCTTCCTTGGTGATCTCGCCTTCGGCGTCCAACAGTTCGGGGTGGATGGTGAGCCGCCCGGTGCGGTCCGAGCCTTCAACCCTGGGTGAGGCGGAGGCATCGCCCGGCTTCGGCACGGCGCGGTAGCCCTGGCTCATCACCTTGAAGGCCTGCCAGAGGAGCAGCAGGAAGCAGGCTCCGTACAGCAGGGGGAACAACTGGGAGAGGACGGGGGCCATGGCGGTGCAGGGGGTAAGGGAGCTGAACGCCGTTCTGCTCCCATCATTGCCGAGACGGAGGATTCTGGGCGAGGGTCCAGGCCCAGAGGGTGCTACAGGCTGCGCCGAAGGCAAGAAAGGCGAGCAGCAGCCGTTCGGTGTCCATGGGTTGCAACAGTTGTTCACCAATCTTAGGGCGCTGGGCGCTCGGGCGCTCTCGTATCCGGTCACATCTCGGCGATCCTCCCGCTGTCCAACGTCCTGGTGGCCTTTCTACCGTTGACCCAGATCGCCCCATCCCTCGCATGCCGAGGCCTCCGTTCCGGTCCTCCTGGACCCTTCCCCTGCTGTCTACCCTGCTGCTCGCCAGTGCTTCCCCTGCGCTGCTGGGTCTCCCGGTGCGCTCCCAGGTCGCCGGGGGGGGGCTTGCCGGGGTTTCACGGCAATCGTTTGTGGCCGAGGCGGTGCGCCGCACGGGAGCGGCGGTGGTGACGATCGACACGGAGCGCACCGTGGTCACCCCCGGTGGCATCGCCCTGCCGCGAGGTTTCTTGATGGATCCCTTTTTCCGTCAGTTCTTCGGGATGCCGCAGAACGTACCGCCCACCCAGCGCACGGAGCGCTCCCAAGGCAGTGGCGTCATTTTTCAGGCGGAGGGTTTGATCCTCACCAATGCCCATGTTGTGGAGCAGACCAGTCGGGTGACGGTGGGCCTGAAGGATGGTCGGCGCGTGCAGGGCAAGGTGGTGGGCCTTGATCCGGTCACCGATCTGGCGGTGGTGCGCCTGGAGGGGGCGGGCCCCTGGCCGGTGGCCAGCCTGGGCAATTCCGATGCCCTTCAGGTGGGGGACTGGGCCATCGCCGTGGGCAATCCCTATGGCCTCGATAACACGGTGACCCTGGGCATCATCAGCAACCTCAACCGCAATGTCAGCAAGCTCGGGATCACTGACAAGCGGTTGGACCTGATCCAGACCGACGCCGCCATTAACCCCGGCAATTCGGGTGGACCCTTGCTCAACGCCGATGGTGAGGTGGTGGGGATCAACACCCTCGTGCGATCGGGCCCCGGGGCTGGACTGGGATTCGCCATCCCGATCAACCGGGCCCGCTCAATCGTGCGGCAACTGCTGGCGACGGGCCGGGTGAGTCACGCCATGATCGGCGTGGGGCTCGATGAGGTGAAGCCCGGAGCGAACCAGGGGGTGGACCGAGGTGCCGTGGTGATGTCGGTGACGCCGGGCAGTCCCGCGGAAAGGGCTGGTTTGCGCAAAGGTGACGTGATTGTGGGAGTGGCCGGTGCGCCCGTGGTGGGGCCGCCCCAGCTTGTGGCTGCCGTGGAGTTGAACGGTGTGGGCAAGCCTCTGGAACTGAATCTGATCCGTGCTGGATCTCCGATGCAGTTGCAGGTCATTCCCACGGAATTTTCAGCACCCACCCAGCGCTGAATAGGCGAACCCACCTCCAAGGTGCACCCGAGATGGGCCTTGGCAGTGGGTCATGGGATTGGGTCCCTGAACGGGGGTCAGAGAACGTCGAAGTTTCCGAAGGTGGGGGGAACATCCGTGCCGGAATCTGCGGCCATCAGCTCGAGGCCCTTGGCCGCATCAATGCCGAAGCTCGATGGGGTGCTCAACTGCTGGCGCATCACCCACTGGGTGGCAGCCTTCTGGCTTTGCCAGGCCTGCAGCAGTTGCTTGGCCAGGCCCCTGAGGATCTGGGCATCCCCGGTGGAGTCGATGACGCGGTTCATGCGCTCCAGTTCGAATTGCTGGCCAAGGCTGAGGGCGATTTGATCGGACATGGCACTGACCGCAGCGGGGCGTTGGAGCTGATCCAATGCTACGAAGTGTTTCGAGCTACCGCGTATCCAATGCCACAGAGTTAGGCCTCTGCTGTCAGGACCCCCGCACCGGTTGTGCGACCGGGAGCGGGCTCAGGATTGGTCGCGCAACTGCTCGACGCAGCGGGTGATGCACTCGCCGTCATCCAGCGAGCAGGTGGTGATGCATTCGAAGTAGGTCTCAGTGGCTTCCCGGGTCTGGTGACGATGGGGATCGCCGCTGGTCTCCCAGGGGCGGGAGGGGGTGGAGGAAAAACCGCTGATGAAACTGTTCATCGAACCCGAAGCAAGGTTGATCTGGTCAGCCTATGCACACATTTGAGTGGGGCAAGGGAAATGAGCCTTCCTTCCTAGGCATCGATGCCCATGGAGGGGACCTGCCCCAGTGGGGCACTCAACCGAGCTGATGTGCTAGGGCTAAGAAAGATGAACGATCAGGCGGCGGTGGCCCGCCGGGACGACGCCTTCGCCTTCTGCTTCTCCTGGTTTGCCCGTCGCTGGGCCTCCCGTTGGAGGTTGCTTTGTTGGGCGGCGAGGGCTTCGGCCTCCTCCCGTTTCTTCTCCTGGTAATAGGCGTAATCGCCGCGGTAAAGCACCAGAGCGCCATCGCGCAGCTCCACGATGCGGTTGGCCACTCTGGAGATGAAGTAGCGGTCGTGGGAGACCAGCAGGGCGGCTCCCTCGTAGGCCATCAGGGCCTCCTCGAGCATCTGTTTGGCGGGGATGTCCAGGTGGTTGGTGGGCTCGTCCAGCACCAGCAGGTTGCAGGGGCTCAGCAGCATCAGGGCCAGGGCCAGTCGAGCCTTCTCGCCGCCTGAAAGCTTGCCAACGTCCTTAAAGACCGTGTCGTTGCTGAAGCCAAAGCTGCCCAGAAGGGAGCGCACCTGGGTCTGGGTCCAGTCCGGCACCGCCTCAAAGAGGGTGTCGATCACGGTTCGGGTCAGGTCGAGGGCCTCGGCCTGGTTCTGCTCGAAGTAGCCAGCCACCACGTTGTGCTCCCCCAACTGGGCGACGCCCTCGTCGGGGGACTCACTGCCCATCACCAGGCGCAACAGGGTGGATTTGCCAGCGCCGTTGGGTCCCACGAAGGCGATGCGATCCCCCCGCTCCACCTCCAGGTGGGCCCCCAGGAACAGGATCTTTTCGCCGTAGCTGTGGGTGAGGTTGTCGAGCAGGGCGATCTGACGACCGCTGCGGGGGGCCGGCGGGAACTGGAAGCGGGGACCCGCCACGCCCTCCAGCGGAGCTTCGATGCGGTCGACCTTCTCCAGCAGCTTCTCGCGGCTCTTGGCCTGGGTGCTGCGGGTGGCGCTGGCCCGGAAGCGGTCGATGTAGGCCTGCTGGGAGCTGAGTTCCTTTTGCTGACGGTCGAAGGCCGCCTGGCTGGCCTCCCGCTCCAGGGCCTTCTGCTCCAGGTGCTGGCTGTAGTTGCCCAGGTAGCTGCGAGAGATGCCCCGCTCGGTTTCGACGATCTGGTTGCAGACCCGATCGAGGAAGGCCCGGTCATGGCTGATCACCACCAGGGGCACCGTCTGGGCGATCAGGTAATCCTCCAGCCACTGGATTGTCTCCACATCCAGGTGGTTGGTGGGTTCGTCCAGCAGCAGCAGATCCGGCTCCTGCAGCAGGATTTTGCCGAGGGCAATGCGCATCTGCCAGCCACCGGAGTAGGAGCCAACCGACTCTTCAGCCCCCTCCGGTGTGAAGCCGATGGAGGGCAGCAGTTTGTCGATGCGGGCGTCCAGCTCGTAGCCGTGCAGGGATTCGAAGCGGCTATGGAGGCGGCCCAGCTCGTGGATCAGCTCATCGAGGTGATCGGGATCGTCGGCGGCCTTTTCGCTGGCCATCTCGTGCTCCACCTGGTGCTGACGGATGAGCACGTCGGCGGCTTCCCCGAAGGCCTGGAACAGCTCCTCGCGCACCGTGCGCTCCAGATCCACATCGAACTCCTGCTGGAGATAGGCGATGCGCGGATCACCTTGCTTCACCACCAAGCCGCTGGTGGGTTCCTCCAGTCCGGCGATGATCCGCATCTGGGTGGATTTGCCGGCACCGTTGACCCCCACCAGACCGATGCGATCGCCCGTTTTCACCTCCCAGGTGACATCGCGCAGCACCTCGCCCGTGGGGTAAATCTTTGAAACGCGTTCAAGACGAAGCACGGAGCGGTGGGGAGAACTGGTGTAACGCCATCATCACCGCTCATTGGCGCGAAGTCCGCTCCCCTGGCAGCCAGCCTGGCCGCTGCTGGGCCTGGGGACCCTGCCATTCGGCAGACTCAACCCACCGCCCCTCGCCGTTTCCTCCGCCATGGTCAAGCGTCTGGAACAGGTGGCGGCCCTGGTGGTGGCGGCCGGCCTGGCCATCGTCAGCTATTGGTTGTTCTTCAGCTGGGCGAAGCACGGCGGCGAGCGGCGCCTTGATCCGGCGCCGCCTCCCCTCACCAAGGGTGAGTCAGGGGGGAACCCTCCTGCCCTGCGACCCTGAGGCGCCCGCTCCATTCGGCCAGCAAATCAGAGGCCGCCACGGGCTTTGATCAGCCACTGTTTGCTGGCGTCGTCGTCGAGGGAGGCCACGAAGTGGCGGATTTCCTCGTCGCTGATGGGCAGGCCGTGGTCGAGGCCCAGCTGGCGAATGCGCGCCAAGGTCCCGGAGGGGTCCTGGAGGGGTCCTGGAGGGCCTGCCGGAAGAGGGACTGGGTCAGTTCGGCATCGGCGCGAATCAGGTCGTAGAGCTGGGAGGCGGTGGAGTCGGCCATGGAGTGCGGCTTGTCTGGATGGAGCTGGGCGGCATCGACCCTATGCCTGGTTCGGACGGCTGTCAGATGATGGGCTGTCAGGTGATGGGCTGTCAGGCAGGAGCCTCAGGCGGCCTGCAGGGGCTCGTGGTCGTCCTCGCCGATGGCTGAAGCGTCTTCCATCGTGCGGGCATCGAGGCAGAGCACCTTGCGCAGCTGGGCGTAGTTGGCGGCCAGGGCGGACCGTCCCTCCTGCTGGGCGCTGAACTCGGACCGCTGCAGCACGTGATGGAGATGGGTGAGCAGGTAGGTGCTGATCACCGCTGACACCAGCACATCGCTGCGTTCGGCGCTGCGCTGCGGTGGTGCCTTACGGCTGGATGCGGCGGTTCGGGAGGCCATGGCTGTTCCTGGTGATAGGGCTGTTTCTGGGGATAGGGCTGTTCGGTCTCCATGGGTGGACGCACGCCGACCCGTACTGGTTGGCGTTTCGGCCTGGGGGTGGGGCTCCGGTTCCAGGTCGGCTTTGCCCGCCCCGGGGGTGCCGGTCTTGGTCGGCAGGGCCCCGATGCCGGGAAGGTCAATCGACCGGTCGGTGTCGTTCTTCGAGGGGGTGATCGACGGCGGATGAGTGGTGCGAGCCATGGCTGGCGGGGCGCTACCCGGAGATGGGTGAAGGGGCGAGGAAGTCGCGCGTCTAAGTCGGTGCGCCCCACAAGCATAAACACGGATACTACCCTTGTGGATCCCTGTGCACTTTTCGCTATCCTTGGGGATCCCTGGGGAACCGAGTGGATCCAGGTGGATCCATCCATGTGCAACCCAGCGGATCCCAGCTCCTTGGGGTTCCTCTCCTGGTCCAGCCGGGGTTGAGCGCACTGGGCTTTCCCTTCGGAAGGCTTGAAGCGAAACGCTTTTCGGGGCGGCCACCTGGGGCCGACTTGGAAGCCCAGCCTTGAGGCTCCTCTGCACCTCACCCCCCCCGACCCATCGGTTTCCGTTCACCTTGGCCACCCGACAGACCTCCTCGAGCGGCAAGCCGAAATCGCCCCGGATCCAGGTGGTGCTGCCGGAGGATCTGTGCGCTCGCCTCCATGCGGTGGCGGATGCCGAGTCCCGCACGGTCAGCAACATGGCCAAGGTGCTGATCCAGCAGGGGCTGGAGCGGATTGAGGGTGCCAGGCGGGCCGGAGCCGGCACGGCGACCCCCGCCCAGCGGGGCCAACTCTCCACCGATCGTTTCCGCGAAGCCCTGGAGGAACAGGGGTTGGAGCAGCCCCCCCGGCTGCGGGGGGTGCCCCGCCGGCTGCGGCTGCAGCGGCCCGGACCCCGCAGCGATCGCTGAGGGGCGGTTTTCGTTCAGGGGGCTTGGGCCCGGGCGCTGACGGTTCCCTGGGGATTCGCCCGCACCCCCAGCACGGCCGCCCGGCTGGCCCCAGTGACCGAGGGCAGCGACCCGCGGAAGCCACGGTGGTGCCACCAGGCCAGCAGGGCGAAACCCAGGGCCTCCCGTTGGCTGTCACCGATGCCGAGCTCCCGCAGCGGCCGCACCCAGGTGCCCCGGCAGCGGCGCCGCAGTTCCGCCATCAGCACGCTGTTGCGGGCCCCCCCTCCGGCCACCAGTAGCTCCAGGGGCATCACACCGCGCGCCAGGTCGGCGGCCACCACCGCCGCGCTGAAGGCGGTGAGAGTGGCGAGGGCATCGGCCGGATCGACGCTTGGGGAGGCCGTGGAGCCCAGGTCGGCCAGCCGTCGCTCCAGATCCCTTTCGCCGAACAGTTCCCGGCCGGTGGACTTGGGTGGCGCCTGGAGAAAATAGGGCTCCTGGAGCCAGCGCCGGATCAGGCCTTCGTCGACCCGTCCCTGGGCCGCCCAGCGGCCGTCCTCGTCGCAGCGGAGTGCCCCGGCGCTGAACCGGCCCACGGCCAGGTCCAGCAGGGTGTTGGCGGGTCCGCAGTCCCAGCCCCGCACCGGGTGGGGTCGGTCGGGTCCTTCGGCCGGTGGCAGCAGGGTGAGGTTGGCGATCCCCCCCAGGTTGAGCACGGCCCGCCATCCCCCGATCGCCGGCAGCAGGGCCCCATCGGCAGCGGGCATCAGGGGGGCCCCTTCACCCTGCAGGGCCAGGTCCTGGGCGCGGAAGTCGAACACCACCGGCCGCTGCAGCAACTCCGCCAGTAGGGGCCCCTGCAGCACCTGCCAGCTGGCCCCCCTGCGCCCGCCGGCGGGGGGGCGGTGCCAGAGCGTCTGGCCGTGGCAGCCCACCAATTGGGCCTGGCCGTGGGGGTCGCAGGCCCTGGCGCAGGTCGCCTGGGCTTCGGTGACGGCTTCCGCCAGCTCCAGCAGGTCAGAGGTCGTCAGGGATGCCCCCTGGCCGGCCGCCACCAGCTTTCGGCGCAGATCTACCGGATAGTCGGTGGAAGCGCTGGACAGCAGTTGCCAGCGGGGCCTTGCCGGGGGGCCTGTGAAATCGGCCAGCACCGCGTCGACACCGTCGGCGCTGGTGCCGCTCATCAGGCCGAGCACATGCATGGGCTCAGGTCGAGGGCAGGGTTTCCAGGGCCGAACTCGGTCCCATCACCACCAGCAGCTCACCGTCATTGAGCACCAGGGAGGCTGGCGGGTTGACCAGCAGTTGATTGGCCTGGCCGGCCGCCAGCACGCTGATGCCGTAGGTCTTGCGGAGGTTGAGCTCCTGCAACGAGCGGCCGACGAACGATCCCGGCACCTTGATCTCCTCGATGCTGTTGCGGTCATCGAGCCGCAGCCGCTCCAGCAGGTTGGGTCGCATCAGCTCCTTGCCCAGGCGCTCCCCCTGCATCCGGGAGGGGAAGACCACCTTGTCGGCGCCCACCCGCAGCAGCATCTTCTCGTGCAGATCGCTGGTGGCCCGGGCAATCACGGTCTGAACGCGGCTTTCCTTGGCGTCCTTGGCAATCAAGGTGGCGGTGATGCTGGCTTCGATCGGCTCGCTGATGGCCACGACCACGGTGGGCAGATCCAGCACGCCCGCGGCCCGGAGCGCTTCCTCGTCGGTGCAGTCCACCACCCGGGCCTCGATTCCGGGATCGATCAGCCGCAGTTCATCGATCGCCCGCTGGTTGAGGTCCACGGCCAGCACATCGGCTCCGGCCATGACCAGTTCCTTGCAGACCGCAGTGCCGAAGCGACCGACGCCGATGATCGCGAAGCTGCGGCGAGCGGGCCGATCGCCGGGTTTCCCTTGCCACCAGGGGTTCATGGCTGCCACTCCCTAGACATAAAGCTCTTCGCGGGGATAGCCGACTCGATTCTGGGGCCGAGTGGGGAAGAGGGCCGAGAGCAGCAGCAGAATCCCGAGCCGGCCCACGTACATCCCCACGATCAGTACCAGCTGGCCCCAGCGGTTGAGCTGGGCGGTCACCCCCACGTCCAGGCCCACGGTGGCGAAGGCCGAGATGCAGGTGAACAGCTTCTCGATGAAGCTGAAATGCTCGTTGCCCAGTTCACCGCCGGTGGTCCGGCCCAGACCCAGTAACAGCGCCATCACCACGACGAACAGCAGCGAGGCCAGGGTGACGCCGACGGCCCTGAGCACAGTTTTTTCGGAGATCTCCCGGTTGTGGATGACCACCGCGTTGCGACCCTGAAGGGTGGAGCGGGTGGCGGCCACCAGGGCGGCGAAGGTGGTGGTCTTGATGCCGCCGCCGGTGCCGCCCGGGCTGGCGCCGATGAACATCAGGGCGATCATCAGCAGCAGGCCGGCATCGGAGATGCTGTGGATCGATAGCGGGACGGTGTTGAAGCCCGCGGTGCGGGTGGTGACCGATTGGAACAGCACCACCTGGAGCTTCTGCCACCACAGCAACGGGGTGACGATGCCATCACTGGCGAAGTGTTCGGTGAACAGCAACCCCAGGGCCCCGAGCAGCACCAGAGCGGCCGTGGCCTTGAGCACCAGGGTGGTGTGAAGGCTCAAACGCCCCAGCCGATGCAGGCGGGAACGCTTGGTCCACAGCTCCTGGGTGACCCGCCAGCCGATGCCGCCGATCACGATCATGGCGGCGATCACCCCATTCACCACCGGCTGGTCTCGGTAGCGCACCAGGTTGTCGCTCCAGAGGCCGAAGCCAGCGTTGTTGTAGGCGCTGATGCAGTGGAACAAAGAGGCCCAGAGCCGTTCGCCCGGTCGCTGGATATCGGTGAAGCCGAAGCAGTAGAGCACCAAGGTGCCCGCGGCCATCACCACCGCGGCCGTGGCCAGGATCTGATGGAAGGTGTCGCCGATGCCCCCCACACCGAATTCGTCCATGGCGTGGCCGCGGTCGAGGCGCCGCTGCAGCCCGGCCTGACGCTGCACGAACCCCTGTAGAAAGGTGGTGATGGCCATTAGGCCGAGCCCCCCGGTGAGGATTAGCCCCGCCAGCACCACCTGACCGACGAAGGTGAGCTCCTTGCCCACATCGATGATCGAGAGCCCGGTCACCGTGATCGCCGAGGTGACCGTGAACAGGGCTTCCCACAGCCCGACGCTGTCGCTGGAGCAGAGCGGAGTGGCCAGCACAACGGTGCCTACCGCGATGACCAGGGCCCCGGTTACGGCCGTGAACTGGGGCACCGTGAGCTGACGGCGCCAGAGGTCGAACCGGGAACGGAGGGACAAGCGGTGAGGTGCTGCAATGAAAAGCCCCGGGTCGGAAAGACCCGGGGGCTGAGTATGGCCCTGTTTCGGCCTGACTGTGGGACCTGAGCGGGTCCTACTTGTTGGGCTGGGGGGTGAAGCGCAGGTAGGGCTTCACTTCGGTGACGCCTTTGGTGAACTTGATCTTGGCGTCTTCGGTGGAGATCGAGGGAACGACCACGCAGTCCTCCCCGTCTTTCCAGTTCACCGGTGTGGCCACGGAGTGGTGGTCGGTGAGCTGGAGCGAATCGATGACCCGCAGGATCTCATCGAAGTTGCGGCCGGTGCTGGCGGGGTAGGTGATCTGCAGGCGCAGCTTCTTTTTGGGATCGATGATGAACACCGAACGCACCGTGAGGTTGTTGAGGGCGTTGGGGTGGATCAGCCCGTAGAGGTCGCTGACCTTCTTGTCGCCGTCGGCCAGGATCGGGTAATCGACGGTGGTGTTCTGGGTTTCGTTGATGTCGGGGATCCAGCCCTTGTGGCTTTCGGCCGTATCAACGCTCAGGGCCAGGGTTTTCACGTTGCGCTTTTCCCATTCGGGGCGCAGGCGGGACACCTCACCGAGCTCGGTGGTGCAGACCGGAGTGAAATCGGCGGGGTGGGAGAACAGCACCACCCAGCTGTCGCCAGCGAAGTCGTAGAGGTTGATCGGACCGAACTGGGAGTCCTGGGTGAAATCGGGGACGGTGTCGCCGAGGAGCAGTGTCATGGATGCAAAGGGGCCAACGGCACGATGCTGCCATAGGAGACCCTCCCCATTGCCCTTGGTGGGGCCGCAAGGTGCCCGTGGTTACAGCGACCTGTCCGGTTCGAACATCCAATTCCGCAGCCGCTCCAACCCCAGGCCGGCCGTGGCGGAGACGAACAGGGCCTGGGGATCGTGGCGGCGGGCAAGCTCGATGGCCGCGGCGTCGCAGCGGTCGATCTGGTTGCCCACCAGCCGGCGGGGGGCCGTGCTGCCCAGGCCGTCCAGGATCGCCTCGACCGTTTGGATCTGATGGGGCCAGGCGGGGTCAGCCAGGTCGACCACGATCAGCAGCTGATCGGCCTCAAGGGTTTCCTCCAAGGTGGACCGGAACGCTTCCACCAGGGGTGGAGGCAGGGCGCGGATGAAGCCCACCGTGTCGGTCAGCAGGAGGCTGGTGGGGGGGCCGCCGGCGGGATGGGGCCGATCCAGACGACGGGTGGTGGGATCGAGGGTGGCGAAGAGCTTGTTCTCCGCCAGGGCCTCTTCGCCCGCGAGCGGCTGGATGAGGGCGTTGAGCAACGACGACTTACCGGCGTTGGTGTAACCCACCAGGGCCAGCCGCCGTTGGCCACGGCGGCCCTGGCGCAGTCGGGAGCGGTGTTCCCCCAGTTGTTTCACTTCCTTTTGCAGCCGGTCGATGCGGCCTGCGATCACCCGGCGGTCCTTTTCCAGCTGGGTTTCACCGGGGCCTCGGGTGCCGATGCCTCCCCCCTGACGCGACAGGCTCAGCCCCCGGCCCTTGAGCCGCGGCAGGCGGTAGCGCAACTGGGCCAGTTCCACCTGCAGGCGGCCGGCGCTGCTGGCGGCCCGCTGGGCAAAAATGTCGAGGATCAGCTCGCTGCGGTCGCTCACGGGCAGATCCAGCAGGCGCTCCAGGTTGCGGGCCTGCACCGGAGTCAGTTCCCGATCGGTGACCACCAGGCTCGCCCCCACCCGCCGGGCCTCCAGCGCCGCCTCCCGCACCTTGCCCTCTCCCCAGACCGTCTGGGGGGAAACCTGCTGACGGCGTTGCTGCACCAGCCCCACCGGCTCTCCGCCGGCGCTCCGCACCAGCCCCTCCAGTTCGCCCACCTCCCGCTGGGCCTCCTGGGGATCCCCGGGTGTGAGCGCCAGCAAGAGCACCCGCTCCGGACCCGTCGACCCTCCAGGGCGGGCCTGATCGCCTCGGGCGGGGGCTTCGCTGGGGGGCACGAGGGCATCGGGCTCGCAGAGATCCCCCAGGTCCCCTTCGGCCAACACCTGCCAGGGTTGGCCTGGGTCCTCGCCCGCCATGAAGCCCGCCGCCGGCCAGCGGCCCCCGGCCTCGGCATGGTCGGCGAAGCGCAGCCACACCTGGGGTTGCAGGTCGAGCCCCACGGTGGCCTCCGCCGCCAGGGGCTCCAGGTGGCGGCTGCGGCCCACGCAGGTGAACAGCCTCAGCTCGCCCCCCTGGCGCCGTCGGGAGCCGGGCAGGCGCTCCAAAAGCCGTCCCGATTGCTCCAGGGGCCCCACCCAGAGCAGGCGGCCCAGGCCCCGCCCATCCACCACCAGGCTCAGGGGCAGCTCCAACTCCCGGCTCTCGGCCGCCAGGCGCTGCAGCGTCAGCAGGTCGGCTCCGCAGTCTTCGGGGTGGCGGCGCTGGGAGAGGCGCTCCAGTCGCCGTTCCACCGAGGGCCGCAGGCCGGCGGTGCGCCCCAGGAGCACGGCCTGCTTCATCGGTGATGGATCCGCAGGCAGCGCAGACCCGCAGCCCCGGCACCGGCCACGTCCTCGGGGCTGTCGCCCACATGCCAGGCCTGCTCGGGCGTCAGCCCCAGGGCCTCAAGGGCCAGGCGAAACGGCAGCGGATCGGGCTTGGCTGCCCCGCTGGCGCTGGAGACCACCACCGCCTCGAACCAGCGGGCCAGGTTCAGCCCCTCCAGCAGGCCCTCCAGCCGCCGGTCGAAGTTGCTCACCACCGCCAGCGCCAGGCCCTGGCCATGCCAGCGCTCCAGGTGCTCCGCCACCCCCGGCAGCACCCGCCAGAGGGAGGGATCGGCGTAGCGATCGAACAATTCTCTGCGCAGGGCCTCCGGGGCCCTTGGCGCCCCCACCGCCCCCATCACCGCCCC
>JBAXME010000049.1:0-20531 GCA_037134455.1 Synechococcaceae cyanobacterium ELA445
CCCCTCCAGCGATCGGGCCCCCGCCGCCCTGCAGGGGTTGCTGAGCCGGCTGGAGCTGGCCGATCGGCTGGCCAAGGGTGGCTACGCCCTCAATGCCGTTGAGTTGGCCCAGCTCGTGGAACTGCCCCTGGCCAGGGTTCAGGCGAAACGGAGCTCCTGGCGGTGGCGGGACTGGCAGGTGACGTCCCAGGCGGAGGGCCTTTGGCGGCTGGAGCGGGAGGGGGCCGATGGCTGAGCCAC
Source organism: Synechococcaceae cyanobacterium ELA445 (assembly GCA_037134455.1). Lineage (GTDB taxonomy): Bacteria > Cyanobacteriota > Cyanobacteriia > PCC-6307 > Cyanobiaceae > ATX-6F1. The sequence goes on from JBAXME010000049.1 coordinate 241, forward strand.
CAGGAGCCGCCGTGGAGCCGAACAGCAGCGGTGCGCTCTACAACCGTTGGGTCGGTCCTCTCCTGTCCCGGGATGACGGGGCCGATGCGGAGCAGCTCAGCGTCCTCACCCTGGCGGCCCTCGGCCAGGCCTCCCTGCGGCGCCGCTGGCCGCTGGTGTCCGGCAGCCTGGCAGGGCTGGGGGCCGAACTGCAACGATCCGACCCACGCCTGGAGCAGACCCTGTTCGGGTGCCGCTTCACCAACCCGGTGGGGCTCGCGGCCGGTTTCGACAAGAACGGTGTGGCTGCGGCGATCTGGCACCTGTTCGGGTTCGGGTTCGCCGAACTGGGCACGATCACCTGGCAGGCCCAGGCTGGGAACCCCCGGCCGCGGTTGTTCCGGCTGGCGGCGGAGCGGGCGGCCCTCAACCGCATGGGCTTCAACAACCTCGGTGCAGAGGCGGTGCGCCGCACCCTGGAGCGCCAGAACATGCCGCCCCCCGGCCAGCGGCCCGCCATCCTGGGCCTCAACCTGGGCAAGTCCCGGTCCGCGTCCCTCGAACTGGCACCGGACGATTACGCCTCCTCGCTGGAGCTGCTGGCTCCCCTGGCCGACTATGCGGTGATCAACGTCAGTTCGCCGAACACCCCCGGGTTGCGGGAACTGCAGGAGGAGGCGCAGCTGCGTCGCCTGGTGGAGCGGTTGAGGCGTTTGCCGGCCTGTCCGCCGTTGCTCGTCAAGATTGCCCCCGATCTGGAGGATGACGCCATTGACTCCATTGCCCGCATCGCCTACGAGGAGGGATTGGCGGGCGTGATCGCGGTCAACACCAGCCTCAACCGGCTCGGGCTGGAGCAGCGCCGCCTCAGCCAGACGGGCCGCACCCTGGCGGAGGAGCAGGGGGGACTGAGCGGGGCCCCCCTCCGGGCGAGGGCCGTGGAGGTGATTCGCCGTCTGCGGGCGACCGCAGGGCCCTCCCTGCCCCTGATCGGCGTGGGGGGCATCGACTCGCCGGAGTCGGCCTGGGAGCGGATCACCGCCGGGGCCTCCCTGGTGCAGATTTATACCGGGTGGATCTATCGGGGACCGGCCCTGGTGCCGGTATTACTTGAGGGTGTAGCCACCCAGCTTGACCGCCACGGATTTCGACAGATCGGCGAAGCGGTCGGAAGCGGTGTGCCTTGGCGCTGAACTCCCGATACCCTTCGCTGAAAGCTGCGTGGCGCGGGTTTGGTGCTCTCCGGTGTCCAGGAACGACTGAAGCCCCTGAAGGCCTGGCTCTTCCCACCCAGGGTTCTGGTGGAACTGGAGGAGCGCTGGATGGTGCTCTCCGCGTTCCCCACCCGGGGTGGTAGCCACAAGGCCCAGTTGCTGCAACGGGTCCCGTTGCCTGCGGGCTCGATTGTGGCCGGCGAGCCACGGCGGCCGGAGGCCCTTGGTGACCTGCTGGGGGATCTGTTGCTTGAGCAGGGCCTAGGGGGGGTCAACGTGGTGGCCTCCCTGCCGATCCTGGCCACCCACTGGCGCGTGGTGCAGTGGGCCACCCCCGGCTGGCCCGCTTCGCCGGAGAAGGAGTTGGAGGCTTCAAGCCCCGATCTGGGTCTGTATTACCCCCTCAGCGTCGCCTACCTTTCCACGCTGCCCCTCCCCCGCAGCCGTCCGGAGGATCCCGCCACCTCTCTGCTGGTGGCCACCCGCCGCAGCGTTGTCCAGGCATGGATTGAGGTGTTTTCGCTCGCGGGGGTGGGTATCGAACGCCTGGATGCGGCCCAGATCAGCGAATGGCGTGCCCTGGAGAAAGTGCTGGAGCAAGTGCCCTCCGATGGGCTCTACGTCTTGGTGGATCTGTATGAAGGTGGCACCCGCGTGGTGCTCTACCGCCATGGCATTCCTGAGTACGAACAGACGCTGCAGGGGGCTGGCCGCCCCGTTCAGGTGGACAGCAACGAGGAACTGTTGCAGAGGATCCAGCGCTGCGTGGGCTACTGGAGGGAGCAGGATGCCTCCATCACCTCTGTCCAGGTTGGGCTGGTCGGTTCCCTGGCGGCGAGGCAGGATCTGATCAATCTGTTCAAGCGCTCGAATGACTGGAGCGTGGACGTGTTGGATGTTGTGGAGAGGGGATGGCTGCAGCCGCCCGATAACCCTGGCGACGTGACCGTTCCCCCGGGGGGGCAGCTCCTGCGACTGGCCGGGTTGCTCGCAGAGGAGTTGAACCCATGAGCCGTCCCCCCAGATCATTAGATCTTCTGCGCCAGCGGCGCCTGGAACTCGGTCTTCCCGAGATTCCCGCCGCCCCCCCCGACACCTCCCGCCTGGTGCTGCTGGGCAGCCTGGCGGGGGGGGCCTTGGTCTTGGTCAGCCTGCTGATCTGGCTTGGTTTTCGTTTACGGCTCCAGCAGCTGCAAGCCGACCTGGTCCCCCTGCAGGACGTGCCCAACCAGGTCAATGCTCTGCAGGGCCAGGTGAAGGACTCGGTGGCCAAGGTCAACTCGATCAAGGACATCAACAAGCGCCTGGTCGAAGGTCTGGTGGCCCTGCGATCGGGATCGGCCTTGATGGCCCAGTTATCCCTGATTACCCCGGCGGGGATTCAACTCACCGAGGCCTCCGTGAAAGATGAAAGCCTGAGCCTCAAGGGAGTCGCGGCCGATCCGCAGGCCTTTCGCCGCATCAATGCGTTGCAACTCCAGATTGCCGGGTCGCCCCTGTTCGTGCCTACCGGTGTGGCAGTCGTGAAGGTGAGCCGAGATACCTCCAAGGCCGCACCTCCTACGCCGGGTGCAGTTGTTCAGCCTTCCGTTACGTTTGAATTGACGGCCAAGTTCGCTCAGGCGGCCAAGGCGGCCAGTCTGGATGAATTGAAACGACTGGGTGCCGAAGGGATGGCCCAGCGCCTGCTTGCCCTGCGCCGTGAGGGGGTGCTGCCATGACCAATCTTCAGGCCGAATTACCCTCCAGCGCTTTCCTCACCCGCGAGCGTTTGCTGTTCGGGGGGCCGTTGGTTCTCGGTGGTCTTTTGACACTTGCGGTTCTCGGCATCGGGGTCTTGCCCTTGTTCCAGCAGGTGGGCCGGGATCAGCAGAAGGTGGACGAGCTCAACCAGCAGAAGGCCACCCTGCCGCTGCTGCGCAATCAGCTGCTTACCCAGCAGACCAACGAGGCGGAGGCCCTGAGCCTGCGGGCCAAGCTGCTTACCCTGATCGCCGGTAGTGGCGAGATCAACACCTTTCTGGCCCAGCTCAGTGCGGAGGGTTTGCGCACCGGTGTGCAGTTGGATGCTTATGAGCCGGCGGTGGAGGTGGCTCCGGCGGCTGCGCCCGCAGCCAAGCCTGCTTCACCTTCACCGCCCCCACCGACTCCAGGTGCCCCAGGGGCTGCTCCTGCCATTTCCCAGGATCCATTGCTGGTGGAGGGCATGAAGAAAACCTCTGTCCTGTTGGGTGCTCGAGGGAGCTACACCCAGCTTCTGGCGTTCCTTCGTCGACTGGAGAGCCTCGGCCTTCTGGTCGTTCAAAGCGACCTGGGCCTGACCTTGGAGGAGGCCACGGCTCAGGTGGCTGCAACGGCCGGATCCAAAACTCCGCCGGTGCAACCGATTCCGCGCAGCATTCTCAAATTGAAAGTGACGCTTTATTCCCGGGTTGCCAAATAATTGCTTTTTAATCACCACTCATCATTCCGATTGCTGATGTGATGAAGGCAAAAAACACCTTGAAAACCGTTCCTATGGCTGGCATCTTCAACGTTATGGAGTTACGATACGTCAGATGCGCGAGACGTCAGGGTGGTGGTGCCATGCGTAGGAAGAATTGGCTTGGTTGGGTCGCCCTCACGGCATTGCCCGTGCTTCCTGTGGTTTCCACCGTCCCCGCCGCCCTGGCCCAGTCGACGGTGGTTCCCGCGCAGAGCCAACCCGCATCAGGAGTCCTGGTGCTGAAAGCCAGGCGGCTGCCGGATTCTGTCGAGGTGCTGATCGAAGGCACGGGACCCGCTCCGCTCTTGCAGCAATCCAGCAGCGGCGGGCTCTGGTTCGGCCAGTTGGCGACGAGCCAGCCCCTGCGGCTCTCCGGAGGCACCCAGCGGATCGCCCTCCAGGAGGGGGGAATTGAATCGATCACCCTCCAGGGTTCCGGGAATAGCTACCAGATTCAAATCAAGCCGATGGGTGGCGCGCCCGTTCCCCGGCCTGTGATCAGCGCCGATGGGCGCAACCTCATCCTGTCCTTCTCCGCCGCGCCCCAGGCCACCACGGTCACGGGGCGCTTCGATCTCAATGCCCCCGGGAGGGTCCCCCAGAGCGCCTTCGCTCCTCCCCTGCAGCCCCGGGCCGTGGCGCCGCCGCTGGGGGACATGGCGGTGGGCAGCATGGTGCTGCGCAACCGCAGCTTCGTGAATCTGAGTGGCCCCAGGGTCACCCTCACCCTGCGCAATGCCCCCGCCAAGGATGCCCTGATGGCCCTGGCCCAGATGGGCAACTATGGATTTGTGTATGTGGATGACATCCCAGCGGGTGCGGGGGCCGCTGCGGCGCCGACCCCAGCCTCCTCGCGGTCGGTGTCGATTTCATTCCGCAACGAGGCCTATGCCCGGGCTGTCAATGCAGTGCTGCTTGCGGGCAGCCTCCAAGGCAAGTTGGAGGGTTCCATGCTCGTGGCGGGCCCGAATGTGTTCGGCAAGAGTTTTGGCTCCCAGATTTCCAAGGTCTACCGACTGAATCAGGCGTCGGCGTTTTCAGCGGCCAACTACCTGGCCAGCCTTGGCGCCTCCATCAACAAGGTCACCAGCGTTACCACGGCAGTTTCCTCCGGCCTCGACCAGACCGCCCAGGTGAGCGGTGCCGCATCCACCCAGCAGACCACCAGCTCCACGCAACAGACGGTGGAGTCCTACGGAGCCAGCTCTGGTCCACTGCGTGGACTGCAGGGAACAACGGATTCCCGTCTAAGCACGATCACGTTGGTGGGCGATCCCACCGTGGTGGCGATTGCGGAAAGCTACCTGCGCCAGCTGGATCTGCGGCAGCGGCAGGTGGCTCTCTCGGTGAAGATCCTGGATGTCACCCTCGACAATGATGCGGTGTTCAACAACAGTTTCGCTTTCCGCTATGGCAATAATTTCATTGTGAATGATCAGGGGAGGTTGCTGGGAGCCTTTGGCCAGTATCTGCCGCCCGGGAAGGGGGTGTTTACTGATACCCCTTTCCAAGAAAATGTGACTTCCACTCAGTCAGCAAATTCCTCGACGGGGCGAAATATCCTGACCACTGATATCGCGTCGAATGCGCTGTCAGATAATCAGGTGAATGATCTCAATTCAAGACTGATCCAAAGCGGGGTCACGTTGGATCGAGTTTTTGTCCCCCAGCTTGGCCGCGAAGGCTTTGCTGTGGTACCCATCAACACGTCCACAGCAAATACGACTTTTACTGGGACGGATACAATCTCCAGGATACTAAGCTCCACATTGGGACGGAATGTTAACCTGACGGAGTCCTCGGGCTCGTCCAGCACTTCTGGCTCAACTTTTGCAGGCAGAAGAAATGTTAATCCTGGCCAGCTTTATCCAGCCAATAACTTCTATAACCTTGTTCAGGCCAGTATCACAGCGCAAAGCACCAAGGTTCTTGCAAGCCCAACGCTCATTCTTAGTGAAAATCAAGATGAGTTAAAGGGCGGAGTGGAAGCGGTCGCATCGCTTCAAACTGCCGGTGGTTCCTCTGGTGGTTCCTCTGGTGGTTCCTCCGGTGGGTCGGGTGGATCATCGATTGGCGCCGCCACAATCGGTCGTCCAAGGGCTAATGAGTCTTTCGTTACTGTTGGTGAGCAGTTGATCACTAGTTTCACGGTCTCTGCGGCTACCACGTTGAGTTCCACCGCCTGTCAGCCCCAATTTGGCATTGCCGGCCTGACCTTTGGTGCCCGGGTCTCCAAAATTGATGACAATGGATTTGTCACCTTCTCCCTTTCGCCTCAGGTGTCAGCTGCCACCGGAACTCAGGATATTCCTGGCTGCGGGAAGATAAGTATTCTTTCTGTCCGGCGACTGGATACGGGCAGTTCACGGGTCCGCGACGGCCAGACCTTGATTCTTACAGGTGTCATCTCCGATGCGGATGCCCAGACCGTCACCAAGTGGCCCATTCTGGGTGACATTCCTTTGATCGGTCAGTTCTTCCGTTCTTCAGGGGGTTCCCGAAAGAAGCGCGAACTGGTGATCCTGGTGACCCCCCGGATTATTAACGACACCGAGGGTGGGGTTTACGGCTACGGCTACGAACCTTCCACAAAGGATACCCGTAATTTCCTCGGCAATGGGGGTAACTGATCAGGCGATCATGGCTTCGTCTGCAATGCAGTCTTCCATGGCAGTTCCCAGAAGAGATCTATGCATAGAGTTGGGAGCCTGGTCTGTTCGGCTTTCGGGCTAGAGGCCCATGGGGATCATCGACTTTGTGATCAGTGGTGCCAGGAACTGGAAGGCTGCCATGGCACCAGTTAGCAGTTGGGAGCCCAATCCGTTGCCCCCGTTTGCATTTTTGTCTGGTTTTAACAGCTTGTCGGCCGCTTGCTTCAGTTGCAAAGCCTGGTCCTTGTCGCCGGCCTGCTCCGCCAGGCTGGACGCGTAGGCGAGATCCTGGGATGCCAGTTGGATCTGACCCATCTGGGTGCGGGTGATGCCCCGGGCCACCCAGCTGATGGTGGCGGTGGGCTGCTTCCGGATCGCCTCACTGAAGAGTCGCTCCGCTTCGGGAGTACGACCCTGCTGGGCGGCGGCAACCCCTGAATTGTGCAGGGCCGCGTAGCTCTGGTTGGCCGCCGTAATGCCCACCGCCTTTTGCCAGTGGGTTCGGGCGAGGGCGTCCTCATCGAGCAGGGCGTCGCTGAGGTCGGCTTCACGCAGGTCCGTGCCCACCAACTGGGCCCCTCGCAGGTCGGCGCCCCGCAGGCTGGCCCCCACCAGGCTGGTGTAGCTCAGGTCGGCACCGCTGAGGTTGGCCCCATCCAGTTTGGCTCCGCTGAGGTTGGCCCGTTGGAGCCGGGAGCGGCGCAGATCACTGTCCCGCAGATCGGACAACACCAGATCGGCGTCCTGCAGGCGGCAGCCCGCACACCGGCGGGTTTCCAGCAGCCGCATCAGCTGGTTCTGGTCAGCGGCCTGGCCGGGGGCCGCGCCCCCTGTGGCGAGCGCGACCAAGACAAGCAGGGCAAAGACCGGGCGGTTGGTGGGCATCAATCGTGCGGCCAGTGATGCATTGTTAACCAAGAAAGCCGTAGGCGTCGAACCAGCAGCGCCAGAGCGAAACCTGGTGATCGCCAGGGGCGAGGCCCTCGACCGCTGACTCCAGCTGGTGCAAACCGCAGGCGGGAGTAGTCCTGCTCCAGCTTGACCAAAGCAGGTTCCAGCTCCGGGTGACGTAGGGCGACGCGCCCACAGAAGGCCCCCAGGCTCTCACCGGCGGCCGGCTCAAGGCCTAGCTGGCGCAGGGGCTGCAGGTGGCGATCCAGTCGCCGGCGCCAGCGGTCCGTCGTCCGCTGGCGCCGGCGCTCCAGCAGGAGCAACACCCCCAGCCCCCCCACGAGCGCCATCGCCAGGGAGGCCAGCAGCACTACCCCCTGCCAGGCTTGCCAGGGCCCCAGCACCTGTCCCAGCCAGGCCTGCTGGGCGGGGCCGTCGAAGCCCAGCATCCAGCGGGTCCAGATGAGATCCAGCCCCCCCCAGCGCCGGTCCAGTTCCCGCAACCAGGAGGGCCCCAGCCGCAGCAGGGCCCGTTCGCCGGGGCGATTGCGCAGGCTGTCGGCCAGGCCCCGCTCAATCCGGGCCGGATCCACCCAGGCGGTGGGATCGACCCTCCCCCAGCCGCTTTCCCCCAGCCACACCTCGCTCCAGGAATGGGCGTCGCTTTGGCGCACGTCCAGGTAGCCATCGACGCTAACCGCGTTGCCGGTCCAGTCACCCCCCTGGTAGCCGACCACCACCCGGGCCGGCACTCCTGCGGCCCGCATCAGGGCGGTGAAGCTGGCGGCGAAGTGTTCGCAGAAGCCGGCCTGGGTGCCGAACAGAAAGGTGTCGAGGGGGGCCACATCCGGCAGCACTCCAGGCTGGAGCGTGTAGCGGAAAGGCCTCTGTTGAAACCAGCTTTGGGCTGCCTCCACCCGTTGGAGGGGGCTCCCGAGTGCGGTCCAGGATTGGCCCAGGGCCTCGAGGCGGGGATTGGTGCCCGCGGGCAACTCCAGGTCCTGGGGGCTGGGCAGGCGGAGGCTCCAGGCGGGGGCCTGATCCGTCTGCACCAGGGTGTAGATCCTGCGCTCGCCCGGGGGACGGTCCCCCATCAGCATGCCCTGCGGGTCGATGCGCAGGCCGGCCTCTTCCGGCCGCCCTTGGCCGCTCCAGGGCAACTGGGGCAAGGGAGAAGGTTCCACCAGCCAGAGTTGCTCAGGGCCCCTGGGCCCTGAGACGGGGGCCTGGGCCGGCTGCCCTGACGCCGTTTGAGCCGAACGCCGCCCCAGGGGGTCCGATGCCCACCAGCGCCTTCCGTCGAACCGCTCGAGTACAAGTACGCGCCAGTAGCGCTGTGCCGGCGGCGGCGGTGGCCGATTGCCAAAACTGATCCGCAGGGCGGGCGAGGGATCCCGCACCAACGAACTCAGGCTCCCCGGGTCCAGATCCGCCGACAACCCCGTGCTGCCTGAATGGCCCAGGGGCAGCTGCCAGAGGGGTCCCAGCCGGGGCAGCAGCAGAAACAGCACCAGCATCAGGGGAATCGCGGCCCCCACCAGCCGTCCCATCTGGCCCAGCAGCCGGCGGCCGGCGGGGACATCCCCCAGCTCCTGGGCAACGATGGCGGCAATGGCCAGCAAGGCCGTGCAGACCTGCAGCAGGCTTGGCCCCAGGCCCGGATTGATCACCGCCAGCACCCCCACGCAGAGCAGTTCCGCCAGGGCACTGCGCTGCAGGTCCGCGGGCTTTTTGGCCTCCCAGAGCTTCAGGGCGGTCAGCAGCACCAGCACCACCACACCCCAGAAGAGGGGATGGTGGAGGTCACTGCCCGCCAGCTGCAGCACCAGGCTGGCCAGCACCACCTGCTGGAGGCGGATCGCCCGGCGGCTCAGGGCAAGGGTTGCGGTGTTCACGGGCGGGCCAGGGCCAGGGCCCGCAGGCAGCGGTCCCGGTGGGCGCGGCCGCTGCCCATGGGCAGGCTTTCGCCAGGGAGGCAAAGGCCGAAGCTTTCAGCGCCCGGACCCAGCTGGGCGATGCGCGCACTCAGGTGGGCCAGGGCCCTCTCCCAGGGCACCTCCGGATGGGGAGCGAGCAGGCCATGGCGGGGCTGGGGGTCCTCGAAGCGTTTGCTGTAGCGGCCGCCGCTGCGGGCCAGCTGTTTCCAGGCCAGCCGGGCCAGTCCCTCTTCGATGCGGTGCGGCCGTAACTCGCTCCAGTCCTCGCTGCCGTTGGCCCTCTCTCCGCCGAGGGCGGGGCCCAGGCTTTTCTCTCCGGCACCAACCACCGCCACGGGTCCGCTGATCCGTGGCGGATAAACCAGCTGGGGCACGCTGGGCTCCCAGACGCTCCAGCAGTAGAAGAGACCCATGGGCGCCGTGGACCAGATCCGCAGCCGTCCGGGCTTGCCCTCGCCCCGCTCGGTCGGGGTCCAGCTGACCGAGGCCTGCTGCTCCCCCGCCCGCACCGACACCACCGTGGAGCCCGGGGCACCTCGCACCTGCAGGTGAACGCTGAAGCGGTTGACGCTGCTGATCAGGGTCAGGGGGTAGCGGAGGGACTCTCCGCAGAAGCCCCCCACCGGCTCGCCGCAGCGCAGCCGCAACCCCTGCAGGTTGAACTGGGTCAGGTGCAGGCAAATGAGGAACAGACCCGTGGCCAGGAACCCGAGCAACAACGGCCCGTTGCTGCCGCCATTGATGCCCAGCAGGTAGAGCACCGCGCAGCTCAGGAGCCACAGCCAGCCGAAGCGGGTGGGAAGGATGTAGAGGTTGCGCAGGCCCAGCAGCAACTCCTCGCCGCCCCGGGCGCGGATCAGCCGGTCGGGGAAGCCCTCAGCGGAGGCCATCGACCTGCTCCAGCAGCCGGCGGCTTTGGACCTCCGCCTCTTCGCCCGGTTCGCCCCCGTCGAGGCGGTGCTCGCAGACGGCCGCGAACACAGCCTGCACGTCGTCCGGCTTGACGAAGTCGCGTCCCTCGATCAGGGCCCAGGCCCTCGACGCCTGCAGCAACCCCTGGGCCGCCCGGGGGGACAGGGCGGCCGCGGTGGGACCCCGGCGGCTTTGGTCCACCAGATCGAGCACGTAGTCGATCAGGGCTGCCGAAGCGTGCTGGCGGCGGCAACGCTCCTGCTCCTCCAGGAGCCCCTCGGGGCTGAGCAGGGTGGGCAGGGTGGCCACCGCCAGCCCCTCGCCGGCGAGCAGCGCCCGCTCCGCCTCCCGCAGGGGGAAGCCCAGGCTGAGACGCATCAGGAAGCGATCGAGCTGGGATTCGGGCAGGGGGGAGGTGCCGGTCTGGTCAAGGCCGTTCTGGGTGGCGATCACGAAGAAGGGCTGGGGTAGGGCATGGCTGGTGCCATCCACGCTCACCCGGCCCGCCGCCATCGCCTCCAGCAGGGCGCTCTGGGTCCGGGGGCTGGCCCGGTTGATCTCGTCGGCCAACAGCACCTGGGCGAAGAGGGGGCCTGGTTCGAAGCGGAAGCTGCCCTGGGTCTGGTCGAACAGGCGGATGCCGGTGAGATCGGCGGGCAGCAGGTCGCTGGTGAAATGCACGCGGCGAAAATCCAGGCCGAAGCTGCGGGCCAGGGCTTCCGCCAGGGTGGTCTTGCCCATGCCGGGCAGGTCCTCGATCAGCAGGTGCCCGCCGGCCACCAGCCCGGCCACCGCCAGGCGCACCTGATGCTCCTTGCCCAGCAGCACCCGGGAGATCTGGGCCACAACGGAAACCAGGGAGGCCATGGCGGGGCTCAGGGGACGCCAGGCTAGGGGGAGTGCACGCCCCCTTTGTGTCCAGCGCAGGCTCCGATCCGATCGAGCGCCATGGCGGCAACCTGGTGGCCACCGCCCTGCGGCTGGGCTGCCGGCCCGACCAGTTGCTGGATGCCAGTGCGTCCCTGGTGCCCTTCGCGCCCCCGGCCGCCCTGCTGCGGGCCCTGCGCACAGCGCCCCTGCGCCCCTACCCCGACCGCAGCTATGGGGCCCTGCGGCAGGCGATCGCCCGTCTCCACGGACTGGAGCCAGCCCAGGTGCTGCCGGGCAATGGCGCCGCAGAGCTGTTCACCTGGGTGGCCCGCGATGCCGCCGCCGCCGGTGTGAGCCTGCTGCCCAGCCCCGGTTTCGCCGATTACGGGCGGGCCCTGGCCTGCTGGGATGGCGCCCATCGCCCCCTGCCCCTGCCGCTCACCTGGTCCGAGGTCTGGCCCCAGCCCTTCCCCGGCCAGCAGGCGCAGGAGCTGGGGGGCGACGTGCTGTGGATCACCAACCCCCACAACCCCACCGGCCAGCTGTGGTCGCGCGCCAGCCTGGAGGCTTTGCTGCCCCATTTCGCCCTGGTGATCGTGGACGAGGCCTTCCTGCCCCTGGTGCCGGGTGGTGAGGCCGAATCCCTAATCCCGCTGGTGGAACGGCATCCCCAGCTGGTGGTGATCCGCAGCCTCACCAAGCTGTTCGCCATCGCCGGCCTCCGCCTCGGTTATGCGGTGGCTTCCCCGGAGCGCCTGCGCCAGTGGAGCGGCTGGAGAGATCCCTGGCCGGTGAATGCCCTGGCGGCGGCGGCGGGGGAGGTGCTGGTCGCCGATCCCCGCTGGCCTCGGCGGGTGCGCCATTGGGTGGGGGCGGAGGGGCCCCGCCTGCGCCAGCGAATCGGGGCCCTAAGCGGTCTGACGCCCCTCCCTTCGGCGGCCAACTTCCTGCTGGTGCGGGGCGATGACTCGTTGGTGCCCCTGCGGCAGGGGTTGGAGCAGAGGCACCGGGTGCTGCTGCGGGACGGCCGCTCGTTCGAGGGGCTGGGGGAGCAGTGGCTGCGCATCGGCCTCCAGGACAGGAGCGGCAACCAGCGCATCCTGCGGGCCCTGGCCTGGGAACTCAGGGCTGGCCCCTGACCTCCTCCAACAGGGCCACCAGCCGCTGATCCGCATCCCGCACCGCCAGTTGTTCCATGCCCGCCCGCAGGGTTACCAGGGGATCAACGGCGGCATCGGCTCCCCGCAGCCTGGGCCCCAGGAGCCGCCAGACCGCCTCGGTGAGGGGCGGCTCCTCTGGGGCGTGCTGCCAGACGATCAAGGCCGCCCCCAGGGCCGCCGCCGCCGCCGCATTGGCGTCCTGGTGACGGTCGGCGGCCTGGGGGAAGGGCACCAGGATCGTGGCGGCCCCGCTCACGGCCAGTTCGGCCAGGCTGCCGGCCCCGGCCCGGCTGATGACCAGATCGGCCTGCTGCAACAGGCCCGGCATCTCGTCGCAGAAGGGACGTTCCACCAGGAGTGGGTGGCGGAGCTGGCCGGCGGCCGGGTCGTTGCTGCCACTCAGGTGCACCACCCGGCATCCCGCCTCCAGCAGAGCCGGCAACAGGGGCCGCACCATGCGGTTGAGCCCCACGGCCCCCTGGCTGCCCCCCATCACCACCAGCAGGGGGCCGTTTCCGGTAGGGAGCCAACGCGGTGGATCGGCGGGCCGCAGGAAGTCCTGGCGCACCGGCGTGCCGGTGCAGAGCGTGCGGCAGCCCGGCAGGCCCGCGGCGGCTTCCGGTAGGCCCACCGCCACCCGGCGGCAGAACCGGCCCAGCAGCCGGGTCACCCGGCCCGGGATGACGTTGGACTCGTGGAGCACCACAGGCACACCGCAGAGCCGGGCCGCCAGGATCACCGGGGCGGCGATGTAACCGCCGGTGCTGAACACCACCTCCACCCGTTCGCGGCGAAGCAGCCGGCGCACGGCGCGGCTGGCGTAGAGCAGCTGCAGCAACTGAACCAGCTTGCGCAGGCCCTTCCCCTGCAGGCCTCCGGCCCGCACCGTGTGGAGCGGGTAGCGGCTGGGGACCAGTTCCCGCTCCAGGCGGTCGGGAACCCCGAGCCAGCTCACCGACCAGTGGGCGGGCAGGGCGTCGGCCACCGCGAGGGCAGGGAAGAGATGGCCTCCGGTTCCGCTGGCGGCGATCAGGAGCCGGGTCATGGATGTCTGCTGGCGCGCCGCTCGCGGGCGTGTGCGCGCCTAACTTAAGGCTCACCCCTGGCCCGTTCGATGTCGCTGCTTCGCCCCTGGCTGCCTGCGCTGCTGGCTGCGACCGCCTGCCTGAGCCTGCCGGGCCCTCTGCTGGCCGCCACGCCCCCAGGTGGCCCCCTGCCGCCCCAGCTCCTCGGCCTGGAAGCGGCTTTGAACAGCGAGACCCCCGGGGCCCTGGCGGCCGTGCTTGAACCCAGTCCTGCCCTGGCCCCGGCCAGCTTTGAAACCCGCCGCCGGCTGCTGAGGGAGCGTTTCCCCGACGCCCGCTGGCAGGTGCTGCCGGGCCCCACCCTCAGCGATGGCCGCAGCAGCGTCACCCTGCGGGTCAGTGGCAGCCGCAGTGAGGGGCCGTTCGCCTATCGGCTGCTCGCCGAACAGGTGCTGGCCCTGGGCACCAGCGGCTCCCGTTTCAGCGCCCAGGAGGTGATCAAGGAGAGCTCGATTCTGCGCAGCGGCAAAGGCGATTTGAAGGTGAGCGTGCTGATCCCGGATGCCGTGCTCACCGGCCAGCGCTACGACGTCGACGTGGTGTTCGATGAACCGCTCAACGGCGCCGTGGCCGCGGGCGGCATCGCCGCCGTCACCCCCGCCCAGGTGGCGGCCTTGGAGAGCCCTGAGATGCGTCTGTCCGCCCTGGGCGGTGGCGGTCTGTTCAAGAACGTTCAGGCGCCGGATCAACCCGGCGGCCAGACCTGGGCAGTGCTGCTCATCCATCCCGATGGCATCGTCAGCGCCAGCAAGCGGGTGCGGGTGGTGAGCACCCCGGCGGCCCTCAAGCTCTGAGCCCTCAGGCGTCGTTGCCGCCGCTGCCGTACCAACGGGCTAGGGCCGACACGTCCTCATCGCCGTAGCCGGCTTCGATCAGCTGGTCCTCCAGGTGGGCCACCCGCTCGCTGATGGGCAGCTCCAGGCCCGTGGCGGTGGCGGCCGCCAGGGCAATGGCCAGGTCTTTGCGGTGTAGGTTCAACTTGAACCCCAGGGGGAACTGGCCCTTCAGCATCCCTGCGGAGCGGTGCTGCAGGGCCCAGGAGCCCGCCGCGCCGCCGACCAGGGCGGCCACCAGCTCCGCCATCGGCAACCCCAGCCGCTGCCCCAGGGCCAAGGCCTCGGCCACCGCGACGTAACTGCCCGCCACCAGCACCTGGTTGACGGCCTTGGCCTGCTGGCCCGCCCCCACCGGTCCGAAGTGGGTGATCCGCTGGCCCACCACCTGCAGCAGGGGTCGTGCCCGCTCCAGAGAGGCCCGATCGCCGCCCACCAGCACCGAGAGGGTCCCGGACCGGGCACCCTCGGTGCCCCCGGTCACCGGCGCATCCAGGTAGGCCACCCCTCGCTCCGCCAGCCGCTGTGCCAGGCGACGGCTGGTGGCGGGATCGATCGTGGAGAAATCAATCACCAGGCTGCCCGCCTGAAGACCCTCCATCGCCCCGCCGAGGCCGCAGATCACCGCTTCCACGTCGGGACCGTCGCTGACGCATACCGCCAGCAGCTCCACCCCTGAGGCCGCCCGGGCGGGGCTGGCGGCCCCCTGGGCTCCGGCGGCCACCAGGGGGCCCTCCCGCGAGCGGGTGCGGTTGTGGACCGTCAGGGGAAAACCGGCGGCCAGCAGGTTGGCGGCCATGGGGGCCCCGAGGGCTCCCAGGCCCACAAAGCCCACGGCCGGAGGTGTGCGGCGGCCTGATGCGGAATCGCTGGCTTCAGTGCTGCCGGCCGCTTTGGGGGTCGGGGAAGATTCGGTCATGGACGCAGTCGCCCCAGTAAGGGTTCAGTCGGATGGGTCCCACAGGATGACCGGGTACCCGTTCCGGTTCCCATGCCTTCCTTCTCTTCGGTGTCCCTTCAACGATGGTTGCTGCCGCCGGTGGCGGCCGCCCTTGCCCTCGCCCTGCAGATGGGTGGTGACAACGCCCTCGCCCAGCAGACTCCCGCGCCGCAGGCAGGCCCCGGGGCCAGGCCTGAGACCCTGAACCTCACCCCCGCCCAGCGGCAGGAGCTGTTCAACGGCCGCAAGTCCATGGCCCTGGGCACCACCAGCGCGCGCATCGCCCTGCTGCAACAGACCGAGCGCTGCCTCAACGGGGCCCGCGATCTGGATGCCCTGCGCCAGTGCCAGGTGCAGGAACGCACCGCCCAGCGGGAGCTGATGGAGCGCAAGCGGACCGAGGTGGCCTCCCTCTACCAGCGCCTGGGTCTGCCGGCACCCCAGCCCCGCGGCGAGTGGGGGCGTAAGGGGTTGAGGCCCGACGGTGCCAGTGGCCCCGCCAATTCCGGTGGCAAGCCATCCTGGTGATCGGTAGCTTTCGGTCATGGTTTGGTTCCTGCCGGTTGCATTTCGGTAGGAGCCCCGGCCGAAAGTGAATGGGCTGATTGTTTACACCCGATGGGATTCCAGATCGGACCATTCCGCGGCGGCCTTGCCGCCGCGGCCTTCCTCGCCCTCCAGGCGTCGACAGTTCAGGCCCAGAGCGCCGAACCGTTCCAAGCCCGGCTGAGTCAGAGCCAGCGGCAGCAGCTGTTCGAGTCACGCCGTGCCCTCGAGAAGAAGAGCCATGCCGGCCGCATTGCCATCCTGCAGGAGGCTGATCGCTGCATCACGGCGGCCACGGATGCCCAGGGCTACCGCCAGTGCGAGCAGAAGGAACAACAGGCCCGTCAGGAGTTGCGCACCAACCTCAGGACTGAGCTTCAGGCGATGCGCAGTCAGTTCGGCCTACCGGCGAAACCCCATAAGCCCTGATCAGGCCTCGTCGAGGGCCGCCACGCCTGGGAGCACTTTGCCCTCCAGCAGCTCCAGGCTGGCGCCACCGCCGGTGGAGATGTGGCTCATCTTCTCGGCCACACCCACCTTCTCCACGGCCGCCACCGAATCCCCACCGCCGATGATCGTGGTGGTGCCGGTGGCAGTGAGACCCGCCAGGGTGTGGGCGATGGCGTCGGTGCCGGCCGCGAACTTGTCGAACTCGAACACGCCCATGGGCCCGTTCCAGATCACGGTCTTGACGTCGGCGAGGGCCGCTTCGAAGGCCTTGATCGAATCGGGGCCGATGTCCAGGCCCATCCAGCCATCGGGGATGGCATCAATCGCCACGGTCAGGGTGTTGGCGTCGGGGGAGAAGTTGTCGGCCAGCACCACATCGGTGGGCAGCAGCAACTGAACCCCCTTGGCGGCCGCCTTGGCTTCCAGGGCCTTGGCCAGCTCCAGCTTGTCTTCCTCCACCAGGCTCTTGCCCACCGCCAGGCCGCGGGCCTTGTAGAAGGTGAAGATCATGCCGCCGCCGATCAGCACCTTGTCGCACTTGTCGATCAGGGCTTCGAGCACGCCGATCTTGCTGCTCACCTTCGAGCCGCCCACGATCGCCGCCAGGGGGCGCTTCGGTTCATCGATCGCCCCTTGCAGATACTGCAGCTCCTTCTCCATGAGGAAGCCGGCCACGCTGGGCTTCAGGAATTTCGTGACCCCCTCGGTGGAGGCGTGGGCCCGGTGGGCGGCACCGAAGGCGTCATTCACATAGACATCGGCCAGGGCCGCCAGCTTCTCGGCGAAGGCGGGGTCGTTCTTCTCCTCCTCAGCGAAGAAGCGTACGTTCTCCAGCAGCAGCACGTCACCGTCGGACAGGGCGGCCACCTTGGCCTCGGCGTCGGGCCCGATGGCGCTGTCGGTTTTGACCACGGGCTTGCCCAGCAGTTCCGCCAGGCGGGCGGCCACGGGGGTGAGCCGCAGAGCGTCGCTCACCTGGCCATTGGGGCGCCCGAAGTGGGCCGCCAGGATGACCCGGGCGCCCTTGCCCGCCAGGTCGTTGATGGTGGGCAGGGCGGCGCGGATGCGGGTGTCGTCGGTGATGGCACCGCTGTCATCCAGCGGTACATTGAAGTCCACCCGGACCAGAACACGCTTGCCGCGCAGGTCGTCGGCGGAGAGGCTGGCCAGGGAGCGCTTCGCCATGGGAGAGGCAGGACTAAGGGATGGGAGAGATTAACCCTCAGGCTTCTGCATGGTTTCCTGCCGGGCGCTAGGACTGGCGCTAGGACAGGGGAACCAGGGAGGCGAGCGATGTTCCAGACCGTGCTGTTCCCCATTGATCACAGCCGCCAGGCGGCCGAAACGGCCGCCACGGCCCTCAAGCTGGCCCAGCAGCACGACAGCCATCTCGTGGTGTTGTCGGTGGTGGAGGCCGACCCGGGCGCCATGCACGACCCCGCCGAGGTGGCCCAGTTGCTGGAGCAGGCCCGCAGCAGCTTCCTGGAGGCGGGGGTGCCCACCCAGGTGATCGAGCGGCAGGGCAATCCCGCCTTCGTGATCTGCGATGTGGCCGATGAGATCAATGCCGATTTGATCGTGATGGGCACCCGGGGCCTCACCATCCAGGCCGATGCCCCCAGCACGGCCGCCCGGGTGATCCAGCTGGCCCCCTGCCCGGTGCTGGTGGTGCCCTGATGGAGAGCGATCTCGCCGCTGGCCTGCTCAGCGGCGCCGCCCCGGCCATTCAGTGGTATCCGGGTCACATCGCCAAGGCGGAGAAGGCCCTCAAGGACCATCTGGCCAAGGTGGATCTGGTGATTGAGGTGCGGGACGCCCGCATCCCCATCGCCACCGGCCACCCCCGCCTGCAGCGCTGGATCCGGGGGAAGCAGCACCTGCTGGTCCTCAACCGTCTGGACATGGTCAGTCCCGCCGCCCGCTCCCAGTGGGACGCCTGGTTCCGCGCCCGGGGCCAGACCCCCTGGTGGTGTGATGCCAAGGTCGGCACGGGGGTGAAGCAGCTCCAGCAGGCGGCGATCCGCTCCGGTGCCGCCCTTAACGGACGCCGCAGCGAACGGGGCATGAAGCCCCGGCCCGTGCGGGCCCTGATGCTGGGGTTCCCCAACGTGGGCAAGTCGGCGCTGATCAACCGTTTGGTGCGCCAGAAGGTGGTGGCGAGTGCCCGCCGGGCCGGGGTGACCCGCAGCCTGCGGTGGGTGCGCCTGGGTCAGGACCTGGACCTGCTCGATGCCCCCGGTGTGCTGCCGCCCCGGCTGGATGACCAACGGGCGGCCCTGCGGCTGGCCCTCTGCGACGACATCGGCCAGGCCGCCTACGACGGTGAGGCGGTGGCAATGGCTTTCGTGAGGTTGCTGGCGGGTCTGGAGCCGGTGGTGGCCGCCGGAGTCCCCGCGGGCCTGCTGGAGCGGCGCTACGGCACCCCGGTGCTGCCGCGTTCCGATCGGGAGGAGGCGATCCCCGATGCCAGCGCCTGGCTGGAGGCTGCCTCCAGCCGCCACACCAGTGGGGACACCGCCCGCATGGCCCAGCGCCTGCTGGATGATTTCCGTCGCGGGGTGCTGGGCCCGATTGCCCTGGAGCTGCCCCTGGCCGAACCCGTGGCCGAACCGGTGGCCTGATGGTGGCGTTTGGGGAGGGCGAGGGGCAGCTGCTGACGCTCCACTACCCCAAGCCGCTGCCGATGCGGCTCGACCGCTGGCTGGTGAGCCAGAGGCCGGAGCAGAGCCGGGCCCGGATCCAGAAGTTCATTGATGCCGGTTATGTGCGGGTCAATGGCATCACCGGACGGGCCAAGACGCCCCTGCGGCCTGGTGATTGCGTGGAACTGTGGATGCCGCCGCCGGAGCCGCTGCCCTACCTGGTGGCCCAGGACATTCCCCTCGATGTGCTGTTCGAAGACGAGCACATGATCGTGCTCAACAAACCGGCGGGGCTGACGGTGCACCCCGCCCCCGGCAACAAGGACGGCACCTTGGTGAATGCGCTGCTGCACCACTGCCCTGACCTGCCGGGTATCGGCGGCGAGATGCGTCCGGGCATCGTTCATCGCCTCGATAAGGACACCACCGGTTGCATCGTGGTGGCCAAGAGCCAGGAGGCCCTGGTGAAGCTCCAGGTCCAGATCCAGAAGCGGGTGGCCTCCCGCGAGTACCTCGCCGTGGTGCATGGGGCCCCCGCCGCCGAGCGCGGCACGGTGGTGGGGGCGATCGGGCGCCATCCGGCTGACCGCAAGAAGTATGCGGTGGTGGCTGAGGCCTCCGGTCGCCAGGCCCGCACCCACTGGCAGCTGCTGGAGCGGCTGGGCGACTATTCGCTGCTGCGCTTCAAGCTCGACACCGGCCGCACCCACCAGATCCGCGTCCACTGCGCCCACATCGGCCACCCGATCGTGGGGGATGCCACCTATTGCCGTTGCCGCAAACTGCCGATGGAGCTGCCCGGCCAGGCGCTGCATGCGGTGCAGCTGGGCCTGGACCACCCGCTCAGTGGCGAGCGGCTGGTCTTCGAGGCGCCGTTACCGGAGGTGTTCGAGCGGTTGCTGGCCCTGCTCAGGCGCCGGGGGTGAGCGCCGGCAGCCTGGGGCTGGCTGCCACCAAGGTGCGGGTGATCTCCGCTTCGGGGTGCTCGAGCAATTGGTCTCCGGGGCCCTGCTCCACGATCTTTCCCCCCTCCAGCACGATCACCCGCTGGCAGAAGCCACTGGCCAGGGAGAGGTCGTGGGTGACGAAGACCATCCCCAGCCCCAGCCTGTGCTGCAAGGCGCGCAGCAGCTCCAGCACCTCCGCCTGCACCTCGGCGTCAAGCATGCTCACGCTCTCATCGCAGAGCAGCACCCGGGGTTCGAGCACCAGGGCCCGGGCGATGGCCACCCGCTGCTGCTGGCCCCCCGACAGCTCCCGGGGCAGGCGCCGCTCGTAGAGCTCTGGTGGCGTCAACCCCACGGCCGCCAGCTGCTGGCGGGCCCGCTGCCGCGCCTCGGCCCGGCTGGCGAGGCCATGGATCAGCAGCGGATCGGCGACCGCTTCCCCCACCGCCATCACCGGATTGAGGCAGGCCAGGGGGTCCTGGAACACCATCTGGATGCGGCGCCGGGCCCGCTGGCGCAGGCGGCCCCGCAGCTTCAGCAGGTTCTGCCCCTGCAGGCGCACGCTGCCACCGCGCACGGGTGTCAGACCCATCAGGGCCCGGCAGAGGGTGCTCTTGCCGCAGCCCGAGGCGCCCACCACGCCGAGGGTTTCCCCTTCGCGCACCTGCAGGCTCACCCCATCCACCGCCTTGAGCCAGCGGGGGTTCCAGGGGGGCGAGGGCAGGGGGTGCCAGCAGCGCAGGTTGTCC
>JBAXME010000050.1:0-19950 GCA_037134455.1 Synechococcaceae cyanobacterium ELA445
TGCCCACCCCTCTGCCCCCCCGCGCCCCGGCGAGCGAGCGCCTGCAGCGCTTGCGCTTCGCCTTCGCCAAGACTGGAGATCTGGCCCTGCTCAGCCATCTCGACGCCGTACGGCTGCTGGAGCGGGCCCTGCGCCGCAGCGGCTTGCCCGTGAGCTTCACCGGCGGCTTCCATCCCTTACCCAGGCTCCAGTTCGCCCTCGCCCTGCCGTTGGGGGTGGAGGCCGACGGCGAATGGCTCGATCTGGAGATGGCCGAAGCCGTGGCACCGGAGCAGGTGCGCGACCGCCTTAAGGCCCAGCTCCCATCTGAGTTTCGGCTCCTTTCGGTGTTGGAGGTGCCCCTGGGCGGGCCCAGCCTCTCCCAGGAGCTGGCCTCGGCCCGCTGGACCATGGAGCTGCTGCCGGAGCCTGCGGCTGCCCTGGCCCCAGGCTCCTGGCGGCAAGCACTGGAGGATCTGCTGCAGGCCCCGGAATGGATCTGGCGGGACACTGACAAGAAGGGTCGCCCCCGGGAGCGGGACTGCCGCCCCTATCTGCTGGGTCTGGATCTGCTGGCTCCGGTCGCTGACGCAGGGGCCGGAGGGGCCACTCTGCGGTTTGATGCCGTGATTGATCCCCAGGGGCGAAGTCTGCGGCCCGAGCAGCTGCAGCAGTGGTTCTCCCAGAAGCTTGATCAGCCCCTGGCCCTGGGGCGCCTTCGGCGCGAACGGCTGGTGTTGATGGCGCCAAAAGGATCGCCCTTAGGCGCGTGCTAACTTCCTATCAAGACGGCAGGTCTGCTGCAGACTCAACCACTGCAGATTGCCTTCCGTAACGGATTTCTCGAAACTTATTTTCCAGAAAGCCGTTTCGGTTCGCACCGTTCGGATTTTGGAAGCGCAGCATCCGCCACCCGGCGCCGCGTAGATCGATCGAGGGCTCAGGCCAACCGACCGATCCGGCTCCCACGGAGGCTGTCTCTCCCCGACGTGCCCCATCGTCGTCCCGCTCTGCCGCTCCGGCGGGGTTTCAGCAGTCGTCATAACGTCCGGCGTCCACTCTGAGTTTCTTTCTCGCAACGGTCCCGTTTTCCATTCCCGGCGCCTTCGGATGCAGCGCTGGGAAAGGGATTCGTCCGTTCGATGCCCACCTGAGTGCGGTCCCACTTTGGGATGCTCCTCGCGGGTCTGTCACCTCCTTCACGGCTGGGCTCCCCTGAGCCCCCTCCCCATCCCTCCATGCCCCAGCAGATCGTCATCGCCGAGCAGCTGCGCATCGCCGCTGTCCTCAACGACGAACGTGTCGACGAGTTGGTCGTAGCCCAGGGCCGATACCAGATCGGCGATGTCTACCTGGGCACGGTCGAGAATGTGCTCCCCGGAATCGATGCCGCCTTCGTCAACATCGGCGAAGGGGAGAAGAACGGCTTCATCCACGTCACCGACCTGGGCCCCCTGCGCCTGAGGAAGGGCGCCGCCGGCATCACCGAACTGCTCGAGCCCCGCCAGAAGGTGCTCGTGCAGGTGATGAAGGAGCCCACCGGCACCAAGGGCCCCCGGCTCACCGGCAATCTCACCCTGCCCGGTCGCTTCCTGGTGCTGCAGCCCCATGGCCAGGGCGTCAATATTTCGCGCCGCATCGACGGTGAGAACGAACGCAACCGCCTACGGGCCCTGGGGGTGCTGATCAAGCCCCCTGGCGCTGGTCTGCTGGTGCGCACCGAGGCGGAAGGGGTCAGTGAAGAGCTGCTGATCGATGACCTTGAGAATCTGCTGCGCCAGTGGGAGGCCATCCAGCTCGCCGCCGAGACGGCCAATCCGCCGGTGCTCCTCAACCGCGACGAAGACTTTATTCACCGCGTTCTGCGGGACCTTTACACCCCGGAGGTGTTGAGGGTGGTGGTGGACACCGCCGAGGCCGTGGGCCGTGTCAACGCCTTCCTCGGCAGCGAACAGGCCAACCTGCTGGTGGAGCACCACCGGGAATCCGGCGAGATTCTCGAGCACTACAAGGTCAACGCCGCCATCCGCGATGCCCTCAAGCCCCGGGTGGATCTGCCCTCCGGCGGCTACGTGATCATCGAGCCCACCGAGGCCCTTACGGTCATCGATGTCAACTCCGGCTCGTTCACCCGTTCGGCCAACGCCCGTGAAACGGTCCTGTGGACCAACTGCGAGGCGGCCGTGGAGATAGCCCGCCAGCTCAAACTCCGCAACATCGGCGGTGTGGTGATCATCGACTTCATCGACATGGAGTCCCGCCGCGATCAGCTCCAGTTGCTGGAGCACTTCACCCAGGCCGCCCGCGACGATACGGCCCGTCCCCAGATCGCCCAACTCACCGAGCTGGGCCTGGTGGAACTCACCCGCAAGCGCCAGGGCCAGAACATCTACGAGCTGTTTGGACGCGCCTGCCCCAGCTGCGGCGGCCTCGGACACGTGGCCGTGCTGCCCGGCAAGGACACTCTCCAGCCCCTTGCCACCCTCACCGGTCTGGTGCGCTCCGCCGCCTCTGCCCGGGCGGAGGTGATCAGCCCCTCCGCCAGCGCAGAACCATCGTCCAGGCGGCGGAGGGGTGGCCGGGGTGGCCGGGGCTCGGGTGAGGCCTACGAGGCGCCGGTTGCCTCTGCGTCGTCGGAGTTCGCCATCGTTCCACTGCTCACCACGCTGGAGCCCAGCTCGGTCTCAGCCCCTCCCGAAGCTCCGAGTCGGCGGGTCGAACACGATCTGGTGGCGGTTCCCATGGATGCCGAGCAGGAGTTGGTCTACGGCTGGCTCGGCCTTAACCCAGCCCTGCTGCTTGACCCTGTCCCCACGAGTGACAACCTCGTGGTGCGGGTGGTGCGGCCCGGCGAGGACGCCGAGGCGGTTCTAGATGAGGCGCGTCAGCAGCTCTCCGCTGCCGGCCCCCGCCGCCGCCGCCGTCAGCGGGGCGGTGGTGATGGCGGCGCAGAAGCGGGGGGTGGTAACGGTCGATCCAGCCGCTCCGATTTCACCACCATGGAGGCCAACCCCGCCTTCGAGGCCCACGATTCCTCGCCGGTGCTGGTGGAGATCACACCGCTGCCCGTGGCGGAGTTCGAACCGCCCCAATCGGTGGCGATCGAGTCGTCCGCCGTTCTGTCGGTCGAGGCCGATCCCAGCGATGGCTCCCTTCCCATCGTTTCTGCCTCGGAGGACGGCGACGGCGAACCCCGCCGTCGCCGCCGCCGCTCTTCGGCTGCTCGCTGATCGACCCCTGGTTTGGCTGGAGCCCCGACGGTTGCGCCGGGGTTGACGAGGTGGGTCGCGGAGCCCTGTTCGGACCGGTGTTTGCCGCTGCCGTGATCCTGCCCGTCGAGGCGCTGGATCCGCTCGCCCGAGAGGGCCTCACCGACAGCAAGGCCCTCTCGGCCGCCAGGCGCCGCACGTTGGTGGGGCGCATCACGGCCTTGGCGCGGGCCTGGGCCATCGGCCAGGCCTCTGCCCGCGAAATCGATCGGCGCGGCATTCGGCCGGCCACTGAAGCTGCCATGCTGCGGGCGCTGCAACGCCTACCGCGAATCCCTGAGCTCGTGGTGGTGGATGGGGTGTTGCCGTTGCGGGGCTGGGGCGGCGAGCAGCGCACCCTGGTGCGGGGCGACCGTTCCTGCGCCGCAATTGCTGCCGCCAGCATTCTGGCCAAGGAGGCTCGCGATGGGCTGATCCGCCGTCTGGCGCACCACTATCCGGGCTATGGCCTGGAGCGTCACGTCGGCTATGGCACGCCCCAGCACCGGCAGGCTTTGCGCCGTCTCGGGCCCACTGACCTGCATCGAGGCAGCTTCCTGGGCAAGGTATTCAGTAAAGACTGATGCAGGGAAGAACTGTTTTCTGAAAGCTGTGCTGTTGAAAAGGCACTCAGTGCTGCTGGCACCACTCCTGGAAATCCCTGAGCAGCTGTTGCTTGACACGGATTTTCATGCCTTTGAGGATGCCCCCGAGCAACGATCCGCCGGTGGCCACCAGCACCGAGGCGGGAATCAGCTTCAGCAGGGGCGGGCGGCTCACGGTCACCCCGAGGCTGGCCTCCCCCTCCAGAGCCGCGCCTGACACCTTCAGCCAGGAGGTGAGGGTGAGCTGGAATTCCTCCACCATGCCGAGCCCCACCAGCTCTGCGTCGATGGCGTCGATGTCCAGTCGGCCGGGGCTGCCGATGGCCTGCAGCTCCACCACAGGATGGATCGGAAGCTGGAACACCTGGAGATGGGCTACTTCGTAGCGATAGCGTCCCGCCTCCTGCTGGATCAGTTGACGGGGATCCAGCAGGGCTTCGATGATCCGGCGCTCGTCCGCCAGGTAGTCCACCAGCCGTTCAGGCTGGTCGTTCACCGGGATCAGCAGGTCCTGGGAAGCGCTGAAGGTCAGGTTCATGGCCTGAGGGTCGGCGCGGCATGATCCTATCGATCAGAGTCTGCGGCCCAAGCCATGCGCCTAGCCTTCCTCGGCCCCGCCGGCACCTATGGCGAACAGGCCGCCATAAAACTGGCGGACCTTGTGGGTGAGGCGGACCCGGAGTTGGTGCCCCAGCCAGGGATCCGTGCGGTCATTCAGGCCGTGGCTCAAGGCGATTGTGAGGCCGCCGTCGTTCCGGTGGAGAACTCTGTCGAGGGCGGTGTCACCGCCTGCCTTGATGCCCTCTGGGAACATCCCGAGTTGGCGGTGGTCCATGCCCTGGTGCTGCCGATCCGCCATGCCCTGCTCGGTAGCGGCCCCATGGAGGGCATCAGCGAAGTGCTCTCCCACCCCCAGGCCCTTGCCCAGTGCGGCCAATGGCTCGGCGACCACCTGCCCCGGGCGCTGCAGTTGTCCACCAGCTCCACCGCCGAGGCGGCTCGCATGGTGGCCGGCAGTCGTTTTCGCGGGGCCGTGGCCTCCCTGGAGGCCGCCCGCAACCATGGACTCGAGGTGATCGCCTACCCGATCAATGACGTGCCAGGCAATTGCACTCGATTCCTGCTGCTCAGGCGGGGTGAGCGCAGCCTCGATGGTCCCCTGGCCAGCGTTGCGTTTTCCCTGCGGGCCAACCAACCGGGGGCCCTGCTGGAAGCGCTGGGAATCTTTGCCCATCGGGCCCTCAACATGAGCCGTATCGAATCGAGACCCTCGAAGCGGGAGATGGGCGAATACATCTTCTTTATTGATCTGGATTTGCCCCTCGGGCACCAGCCCCTGGAGCAGGCCCTTGAGGAACTCAGGCCCCTGTGCGAGCACCTGGCGGTGTTCGGCTCCTACCCGCTCACCAACCTGGCCGCAGGCAGCGACGAGTCCGGCCGATCCTGAGCAGGGGTGGGCCGCAGTCGGAACACCCCGAATTGCATCAGCCCCGTCCGGAATGCCCAGTCCATCAGGAGCAGGGTTGGCACTTCGCGCAGGCCCAGCAGGATGGCGGCGGGACCGAGGCTGAGAACCGCCCCTGGCCGACGCACCCCCTCCGCAATCGAGTCGATCCAGGAGGGCAGGGTGGCTGGCGTCCAGTCGCCTGTGTCGACGCTGCTCTGCGTGGACCGATAGGGACTTGCTTCGAGGTGGCGGCGGAAGCCGGGGATGCTGGCGAACTCTGGATGGGCCCACTGGTCCAGCAACTGGCGCAGCACCCACCGCTCCATGCGGGACGTGGGGTGAAGGTCGGGATCGCGCCGGTTCCAGTCGGCGACGGCGAGGACACCGCCGGGCTTGAGCACCCTCAACATCTCGTCGGCATAACGCTGCTTATCGGGCATGTGGGGCCCCGCTTCCACGCTCCAGACCGCATCGAAGCAGGCATCGGCACAGTCGAGGGCCAAGGCATCCATCACGGCGAAGCGGCAGTTGAGCCCATCGGGGGTCAGGGCCCTGGCCCGCTCAATCTGGCCGGCACTGATGCTGATCCCCAGCACCTGGAAGCCGTAGTCACGGGCGAGGATGCGGGCGCTGCCGCCGATGCCGCAGCCCACATCCAGCAGGGTGCTGCCGGGAGGGAGACGATCCAGGCCGCTCCAACGCACCAGCTCATGGACAAAGTCTTCCTTGGCCCGGCGGAAGTCCACGCTTCGGACAGGGTTGCCGTAATGCCCCAGATGCACGTGCTCTCCCCAGAGCCGCTCAAGCAGCCGATCGTCGGTCCAGCGGTCGTAGGCCTTGGCAACGGTTGCTGTGCTGGCAAACGCCCGATCCCGCCGCTGCCAGATCGCCAGCGCCGCCACCAGCACCACCACGAACACCAGGGTCGCGGCCAGGGGGGCCTGCCAGAAAAGCGCCAATCGGTTGCCTCAGGTGGGGTCGGAGTCGCCCATGTCCTTGAAGGTGTCCTTCAGAACGGTACGGGCCGCCAGTTGACGGCGGGTGCGATCCAGCAGCTCGTACTCCAGCCGTAACCGTTCGCCGGTATCGGTGATCTCCAGGAGCGTTTGCTGATGGTCGGCCACGGGACCGCCCAGATGGGAGCCGATCCAGAAGGACAACTCCCTGGGCAGGTCGGGCAGATCACTGGGCAGGGGGGTGATCTTGCCGAAGAGCTTGCCGGTGAGGTCAACCACGTCCTTCAGGGCCTGGGTGACGTCGTCCGAAAGGATCTGGAGGTCGTTGTGACTGTCGACCGTTTCGTCCTCGATCCAGCTCACCATCGCCACCCTGAACGGGGCTTCCCGCACCACCTCCAGCACTCGGAACCGCTGTTGTCCGAGGGTGACGATGTTGCTGTGGTCATCCTCCTGGGTCTGGCACTGGAGGATTTCGGCGCAGCAACCCACATCCGCCATCTTCTGGGATTGGGGATCCCAGCGCACGACTCCGAAGCGCCGATCGTTCTCCAGAACGGTGCGCAGCATCATCCTGTAGCGCGGCTCGAAGATGTGGAGCGGAAGAACTTCCTGGGGGAAGAGCACCACATCCGGCAGGGGAAAAAGGGGAAGTTCCCTGACGGACAGATCGGTCACGTGGTCACGCTGCGCTGCTGCAGGAGAAGGTTGTTGGGCCTGGAGGCAGCCTGGTGGAGGACCGGAACCAGGTTGAGATCCTAGGCACAATCCACATCAGCAAGGGGGCGGAGAGAACCTGGGACCGCCCCTTTGGATGCCGATCAGAGCTTCACTTCGATGTCGACGCCGCTGGGCAAGTCAAGCTTCATCAGGGCGTCGATGGTTTTCGCCGTGGGGCTGTAGATGTCGATGATCCGGCGATGGGTACGGGTCTCGAAGTGCTCGCGGGAGTCCTTGTCCACGTGGGGCGAGCGCAGTACGCAGTAGATCTTGCGCTTCGTAGGCAGGGGAATGGGGCCTATCGCGGTGGCTGCCGTGTGATCGGCGGTTTCGATGATTTTCTCGCAGGAAAGATCCAGCATGCGGCGATCGAACGCCTTCAGGCGGATGCGGATCTTCTGCTGGGCGATGGCGGTGGACATGGGTAGAGAGATGGGCAGAGGGTGAGCGCGGTGAAGGTTCGGCTGCACCCGTGGTGCAGGAGACCCACCGGCCTTGGTTGTCGAGGTGCGAACGGACTGGAGAAGGTTCCGTGTTGGGGATTATCGCCCCAACACGGAAGGCTAGATCAGCGGGGGGACCGCTGAATCAGGCTCACTCCAGGATCTTGGAGACCACGCCGGCACCGATGGTGCGGCCGCCTTCGCGGATGGCGAAGCGCATGCCTTGCTCGATGGCCACCGGACAGATCAGCTCGCCGGTCATCTTGATCCGGTCGCCGGGCATCACCATCTCGACGTTGGTACCGTCGTCGGCGGTGAAGGCCGTGATCTGGCCGGTCACGTCGGTGGTACGGATGTAGAACTGCGGGCGGTAACCGGCGAAGAAGGGGGTGTGGCGGCCGCCTTCCTCCTTCTTGAGCACGTAGACCTCACCCTCGAACTTGGTATGGGGCTTGATGGAGTTGGGCTTCACCAGCACCATGCCGCGTTCGATGTCCTCTTTCTGGACACCGCGCAGGAGCAGGCCGACGTTGTCCCCAGCCAGGCCCTCGTCGAGCAGCTTGCGGAACATCTCCACACCGGTGACGGTGGTTTCGCGGGTGTCCTTGATGCCCACGATCTGAACCGTTTCGCCCACCTTGACCTTTCCGCGCTCGATGCGGCCGGTGGCCACGGTGCCCCGACCGGTGATCGAGAAGACGTCCTCGATGGCCATCAGGAAAGGCTTGTCGATTTCGCGCTCGGGCTCGGGGATGGATTCATCCACCGCGTCCATCAGATCGAGGATCTTGTCGACCCACTCGTTCTCGCCGCGGATGCCTTTGCCACCACCCTGGATGTGCTCAAGGGCCTTGAGGGCGGAGCCTGCGATCACGGGGATGTCATCGCCGGGGAAGTCGTAGCTGCTGAGGAGCTCACGCATCTCCAGTTCGACCAACTCGAGGATCTCCTCGTCGTCGACCATGTCCTTCTTGTTCAGGAACACCACCAGGGCGGGAACGCCCACCTGCTTGGCCAGGAGGATGTGCTCCTTGGTTTGGGCCATGGGGCCGTCGGTGGCGGCCACCACCAGGATGGCGCCGTCCATCTGGGCGGCCCCGGTGATCATGTTTTTGACGTAGTCGGCGTGACCCGGGCAGTCAACGTGGGCGTAGTGACGGTTCTCGGTTTCGTACTCAACGTGGGCCGTATTGATCGTGATGCCCCGTTCCTTTTCTTCAGGAGCACCATCGATTTGGTCGTAGGCCTGAGCTTTGGCCTGGCCGAGGGTTGACAGCACATTGGTGATGGCGGCCGTCAGCGTTGTCTTGCCATGGTCAACGTGGCCGATCGTGCCGATGTTGACGTGGGGTTTGTTCCTTTCGAACTTCTCGCGAGCCATGATGAAAAAGAATCGGGGGGTGGTTGTGGTTGGGAAAGATCAGGAATTGCCCTGATTCTTGGAGATGATGGCTTCAGCGACGTTCCGAGGAACCTCCTCGTAGTGGCTGAACTCCATCGAGAAGATACCCCGACCCTGGGTCATGGATCGGAGCTGGGTGGCGTAGCCGAACATCTCGGCCAGGGGCACCTTGGACTGGACCTTGGACTGCCCATTGTCGATGGACTGCCCTTCGACCTGACCACGGCGGGAGGAGAGGTCGCCGATGACCGAGCCGAGGTAATCCTCGGGGATCTCGACCTCCACCTTCATCATCGGCTCAAGAAGTACGGGATTGCACTTCTTGACTCCGTCTTTGAAGGCCATGGAGCCGGCGATCTTGAACGCCATTTCCGAAGAGTCCACATCGTGGTAGGACCCGTCCACCATGGTGACCTTGATATCGATCATCGGGAAACCCGCGATCACGCCGGATTCGCAGGTTTCTTTCATGCCGTTTTCGGCTGGACCGATGTACTCCTTGGGCACGATGCCGCCCACGATCTTGTTGACGAAGGCGAAACCTGAACCCGGTTCGCCCGGTTCCATTTCGATCACCACGTGGCCGTACTGGCCCTTGCCACCAGTTTGGCGGGCGAATTTCCCCTCACCCTTGGCACTACCACGGATGGTTTCGCGGTAGGAAACCTGGGGCGCACCGATGTTGGCCTCCACCTTGAACTCGCGGAGCATGCGGTCCACGAGGATTTCCAGGTGCAGTTCGCCCATGCCGGCGATCACGGTCTGGCTGGTTTCCGGGTTGGTGGAGACCCGGAAGGTGGGATCCTCTTCGGCCAGAGACTGGAGCGCTTTGGAGAGCTTTTCCATGTCGCCCTTGGTCTTGGGTTCCACGGCCACCGAAATCACCGGTTCGGGGATAAAGAGCGACTCGAGGATGATCGGGTCGCTTTCAACGCAAAGGGTGTCACCGGTGGTGGTGTCCTTGAGCCCGAGTACGGCACCAAGGTCGCCGGCCCGCAGTTCGTCAACTTCCTCGCGATCGTCGGCTTTGAGCAGGATCAGGCGAGAGATGCGCTCTTTCTTGTCCTTGGTGGAGTTCAGCACATAGCTGCCCTTCTGCAGCACACCGCTGTAAATGCGCACGAAGGTGAGCTTGCCGTAGGGGTCGGCCATGACCTTGAAGGCAAGACCGCTGAACGGTGCGCTGTCATCGCAGGGACGGTTGGCTTCCGTGCCGTCGGGGAGCACACCTGTGATCGGCGGCACGTCGACGGGAGCAGGAAGGTAGTCGACCACGGCATCGAGCATCAGCTGAACGCCTTTGTTCTTGAAGGCTGAGCCGCAGAGGATCGGCACCAAGCCATGCTTAACGACACCGACGCGGATGCCTTTGATCAGCTGCTCGTTGGTGAGTTCACCATTCTCGAGGAACGCGTCGATCAGCTCCTCATCGGTTTCGGCCACGATTTCCATGAGGTGGTTGCGCCATTTGGCGGCTTCCTCCTTCATGTCGTCGGGTATCTCCGATTCGATGATGTCGGTGCCGAGATCATTGGTGTAAATGATCGCCTTCTCGCTCACCAGATCGATGATGCCCTTGAGATCACCTTCGGCGCCGATCGGTAGCTGGATTGGGGCACCTTTGGCTTTAAGGCGGTCCTTGATCTGCTCGACCACCTTGAGGAAGTTGGCGCCCGTGCGGTCCATCTTGTTGACGAACACGATGCGAGGCACGTTGTAGCGATCTGCCTGTCGCCAGACCGTTTCAGACTGGGGTTGAACCCCGCCGACGGCGCAGAATACGGCGACGACACCATCAAGCACCCGCATCGAGCGCTCCACCTCAATGGTGAAGTCGACGTGACCGGGGGTGTCGATGATGTTGATGCGGTGATCCTTCCAGCTGGTGGAGATGGCCGCGGCGGTGATGGTGATACCCCGCTCGCGCTCCTGCTCCATCCAGTCGGTAACGGCGGCACCATCGTGCACCTCACCCATCTTGTGAACCACACCCGAATAGAACAGGATTCTTTCCGTGGTGGTGGTTTTGCCCGCGTCAATATGGGCGGCAATGCCGATGTTTCTTACGCGTTCCAGGGGAAAGGCGCGGGCCACGGGGAACTTCTCCGAAGGTTGTCAACTAAAAAGCGGGCGTCATTCTACAGGGGCGACCTGCAGCGGCCGGATCCGCCCTTGATCCGGCCAGTTGAACTCAGTAGCGGTAGTGGGCGAATGCCTTGTTGGCTTCGGCCATCTTGTGGGTTTCCTCCCGTTTGCGTACGGCGTTGCCGGCTTCGTTGGCCGCATCCATCAACTCACCGGCCAGTTTCTGGGCCATGGAGCGTCCGTTGCGGGCGCGGGAGAAGTTGACCAGCCAGCGCAGGGCCATGGCCGTGCCGCGCTCTTGACGAACTTCCATGGGCACCTGGTAGGTGGCACCGCCAACGCGCCTGGCCCGAACTTCCACCAGCGGGGTGGCGTTGCGGACGGCCGTCTCGAAGAGCTCAAGGGGATCGTTGCCGGTGCGGTCGTTGATCAGACCGAAGGCATCGGAGAGGATCCGCTGGGCGGTGGATTTCTTGCCGTGCTTCATGAGCCTGGCCACGATCATCGATGCCAGGCGGCTGTTGAACTGGGGATCCGGGAGAACCGGTCGCTTCTCGGCGGCGTTGCGGCGGGACATAAACCTGGAGGCAGGGAGTCAGGAACAGGAGAGGAGAGAGGTGGGTTCAGCCTGGTTGGCTTCAGCCCTTCGGTGTCTTGGCGCCGTATTTGGAGCGGGACTGACGGCGGTCCTTCACACCAGCGGTGTCAAGGGTTCCGCGGATGATGTGGTAGCGAACTCCGGGCAGATCCTTCACGCGACCACCACGGATCAGCACGACGGAGTGCTCCTGGAGGTTGTGCCCGATGCCGGGGATGTAGGCCGTCACCTCGAAGCCGGAGGTGAGGCGGACCCGGGCCACCTTGCGGAGGGCCGAGTTTGGCTTTTTCGGCGTGGAGGTGTACACGCGGGTGCACACGCCGCGGCGCTCCGGGCAGGCCCGTAGAGCGGGGGACTTGGTTTTGCGGGTGAGACGCTGCCGCTCGGTGCGGATCAGCTGCTGAATCGTGGGCATCGAGGGCCGGCGAGGGGGTCGGACGTCCGACCGTTTCGACAATCCGTCACCTTACTTTGTCGCCGTCCCCTTCTCCCCTGGGCGGCTGAAGGAGGCGCCACACACGCAGCAGCGCACGCCATCGCCGGGATGGACCAGGAAGCCGCCGCCGCTCAGGTCGCCCCGGTAGTCGAGGTTCAGGCCGTTGAGCCGCCCCAGTTGATCGGCCGGGGCATGGAGAGTGATGCCATCGGCCCGGGCCACGGGAATGCCGGCGAGGTGGCCCGGGCGGATGCGCACCACCCAGCGCTCGCAGTTGCCATCCACCAGATCCAGGTGCATGACCCCTGGGGTGCCGGCCACGGCTGCCTGGCGTCCCAGTTCGGCGGCGGCGGCGGCGCTCAGGCGCAGGCTCTGACCCTTGGGCATGGTGGGGAAAGGGCGCGATCGGCCCATTCTGGCCCTCAGCTCGGCTCCTAGGGCTTGTTGGCCAGGCCCCGTCCGTAGGGCTGGGAGGTGCCGCTGCCGCGGGGAATCAGCCCCAGACCGTTGTGGATGGAAGCGCTCACCCCTCGACCCTTGACGGTGTGGACCCCGGCGATCACCAGGCCCGTCGAACTGCCGCCATCGAGGTTCAGGGCATCCTGCAGCCCCAGCTGTTGCAGGGCCAGGGCCGTCTCCAACAGGGTGGGCCCCCCGTGACCCACCCCCTGCAGGGTGAGCAGCCAGAGCTGGCGTCCGTCGCTGCCCACCACCGTGCGGGGGGCACCCTGCTGGAGGAAGTTGGAGCTGAAACTCTCGGCACCGCCGTCGAGCACGATCCGGCCGCCCAAAAGAAGCAGGGGTCCGCCGCCGATCACGTAGGGCTGCTGGCCGGTGACATCGGTGGGGCGGCTCTCGAACCGCAATCGTTCGCCCACGCCCCAGGGCAGCGCCGCCCCCGCCCGGCCGATCAGCAGCAGGTCTTCGCCGCCCAGGGGGATGCCCTGGCTGAGCTGGTCGGCCTCGAACCGTTGCACAACGAGGCCGTCCCGCAGGATCACTCCCGTCTCCGCTCCGCTCAGGGCTTGGTAAAAGCGCCCCCAGTCGGCGGTGTAGCGGCTGATGCCCCGTTGCACATAGCCACTGTTGACGCTGGAGATGGGCCAGCTCTGTCCGTTGGCATCCGTCAGGGTTTCCACGAGGCTGAGGCGGCCGAACCGGGGCAGGTCACTGCCCTGCCAGCCCATCACCCCCCGGTTGAGGATGGGCCCGGACAGCCAGCGGCCGCCATCGCGCACGGCGCCAAGGGGTAGGCGGTTAACGCGGTTGAAGAAGCCACCGTTGATCGCGATCACGGCCTGCATTTGCTGGGCCAGCGTGGGCAGGTTGGAGAGCCCCTGCATGCCGTCGGGTCGGCTGAGGGGCCGTAGGTCGAGGGGGGTCCGGCGGGGGTCCAGGCGCACGCTGTTGATCAGCAGGCTCCGTTGGCCGACGCTGCGCACCTCTCGGCCCAGTTGGAGGCCGGAGGCCATGAGGGCCACGATCCGGGGATCCCGCAGGTTGGGTTCAGGAGCGGGCACCGCCGTGGCAGCCCCCAGATCGATCACCACCCGATTGGGTTCCCCCAGGGTGGCCACCTGGTTGCCGGCGGCGGTCCCCACAGCCAGGGTGAGGCGGTCGGCGCCTTGGCTGGTCCGAAGGCCGAGGGACTCCAGCTGCTGCCGAAGCTCCAGGGTGCTGGCCAGATCCAGGTCCAGGCGACCGTCCCCCTGCCGTAGCCAGGTGGGACCAGAGAGGTCGAGCACCACCCGCCGGCCCCCGTCCTGGTCCCGGGAGCGCACACGGAGCAGGCGGGGGGGCGGCAGCCGCAGCTGCAACAGTTCTCCCTGCCGTTCGGCGCGAACGCCTGCCGCCTGAAACAGTCGGCCCACGTCGGCGGCCACTTCGTCCTGCAGGCTGCGCTGGGCCGCGGGAGGCACCGTGAGCCGCTGGCCGAACCATTCCAGTTCCAGGTCGCCGTTGGGCTGGCTTCGGCTCGCAAAGCCCAGCTGTCCCTGCAGCACGTCAAGGGGGATCCAGAGTTCGGCCGGCCCGTCGCCCGTGCCGTCCAGCCAGCGCCAGCGGACCTGGAAGCGTTGGCCATTGAGCTCGATGGCTCCTCCCTCCCGGGGGGCGCCGGACCGACTTCTCTGGGTGGGCGCCGCCTCCAGGCTGCGTTCCACGGGGGGCGGTGGTGGTGGCGGCGGAAGGGCCGCAAGGCTCAGAATCGGCAGCAGGAACAGGGCTGCCATGGCGGTTAGATCCGTTGCAGGCAACCTAACCGTATGGTCTGGGAATCCCCTGTCTTCTCCGCTCGTAGGGGGTGAAACGGGTCCCTAGGATCAGGCCTCTCTCAAGCGGCCAATCCCTGTCTGGGAAGGCCTGCGGTTTCCGACTTTGATCCCGGGTATGCCCCCCCTCTCCCGTCCCGTCTGGCCCCGTTGCGACAGCCCTGCTCCCGAGGCGGTGGCCGGTGAGAAGGATGCCTGTGGTGTGGGGTTTTTGGCCCGTCTGAGCGGTGAATCCAGCCATTGGATCCTGCAGCAGGCCCTGCGGGGACTGGAATGCATGGAGCACCGCGGCGGCTGTGGCGGCGATGGCGATTCGGGCGATGGGGCCGGCATCCTCTGCGGCATCCCTTGGACGTTTCTGGAGTCGGTCTGGCCCGAGGTGGAGTCCGTCCCCCGCAGCCTTCGGGGCCTGGGCATGGTCTTCCTGCCCTCCGACCTCGAGCAGCGGGAAGAGGCCCGACGCTTCTGTGAGGAGGAGGCCGCCCTGCTGGGTCTGCGGTCGATCGGTTGGCGTCCAGTGCCGGTGAACCTTGCCGTGCTCGGACCGTTGGCCCGTGAGACGGCTCCGGTGATCGAGCAGTGGCTGGTGCACGGCGACGAGGGGGCTGACGAGCTGGAGAGCCTGCTCTTTCGCTGTCGCCGCCGCATCGGCGATCGGGCCCGGGAGGCCTGGGGCCCCGGACCGGGAGATCTTTATTTCGCCTCCCTCAGCGGCCGCACGGTTGTCTACAAGGGCATGGTGCGATCGGAGGTTCTGGCTTCGTTCTACGCCGATCTTCGCGATCCCCGTTTCGAAGTCAGTTTCGCGGTCTACCACCGCCGTTTCAGCACCAACACCCTGCCTCGCTGGCCCCTGGCCCAACCGATGCGGTTGCTGGGGCACAACGGCGAGATCAACACCCTGTTGGGCAACCTCAACTGGGCCAAGGCCTCCGAGTCCCATCTCGATGCGGTGTGGGGCGAGGCGGCCTCCGACCTCAAGCCGGTGGTCAACGCCGCCTTCAGCGATTCCGCCAATCTCGATGCCACCCTCGAACTGATGGTGCGCGGTGGCCGTCCGATCACGGACAGCCTGATGACGCTGGTGCCGGAGGCCTTCAGGCAGCAACCGGAGCTGGAGACCCGCCCCGACATCCAGGCTTTCTACGAGTATTCCGCTTGCGTGCAGGAGCCCTGGGATGGACCTGCCCTGCTGGTGTTCAGCGATGGCCGCAGCGTTGGCGCCACCCTCGACCGCAATGGCCTGCGCCCTGCCCGTTACGCGATCACCAGTGACGGGTTGGTGGTGATGGGGTCCGAAACCGGTGTGGTGGAGCTCGACGAGAGCCTGATCATCGAGAAGGGGCGCCTCGGTCCCGGTCAGATGCTGGCGGTGGATCTGGAGAATGGCCGTCTGCTCCACAACTGGGACGTCAAGGCCGAGGCGGCCCAGCGCCATCCCTATGCCGCCTGGCTGTCCGAGCACCGCCGCAGCCTCGGGGCCCTTCCCTGGCAGGAGGAGCACCAGCTCGGCGACCTGGAACTGCTGCAGCAGCAGACGGCTTTCGGGTTCAGCGCCGAAGACCTCGACCTGATCATCGAAGACATGGCCGGGGCGGCGAAGGAGCCCACCTATTGCATGGGCGACGACATCCCCCTGGCGGTGCTCTCGTCCAAACCCCACCTTCTCTACGACTACCTCAAGCAACGCTTCGCCCAGGTCACCAACCCGCCGATCGATCCGTTGCGGGAAAAGCTGGTGATGAGCCTGGAGATGCACCTGGGCCGGCGGGGCTCCGCCCTGAAGCCAGAGGCCGGGGCCGCCCAGGTGTTGCATCTGGCCACGCCGGTGCTCAATGAGGCCGAACTGAGCGCCCTTGCCCACCAGGGCCTGGCCACCTCCACCCTTTCCACCCTGATGCCGGTGGAGGCGGGCCCCGCCGGCCTCGAGCAAGCCCTCTCCGCCCTCTGTGATGCCGCCGCCGCCGCCGTCGGGGCAGGCCATCAGATCCTGATCCTTTCCGATCGGGCCGATGGTGGCATCAACCCCAGCACCACCTACATGCCACCGCTTTTGGCGGTGGGGGCGGTGCACCACCACCTGCTGGATCGGGGGCTTCGGCTCCAGTGCTCCCTTGTGGTGGATACGGCCCAGTGCTGGAGCACCCATCACCTGGCTTGCCTGATCGGCTATGGCGCCAGTGCCGTCTGCCCCTGGCTCACGCTTGAAACCACCCGCCATTGGTTGGTGCACCCCAAGACCCGCTCCCTGATGGAGCGGGGCAAGCTGCCCCTGCTGGACGCCGCAGGGGCCCAGGCGAATGTGCGCAAAGCCCTCGAAGATGGCCTGCGCAAGATCCTCTCCAAGATCGGCATCTCGTTGCTGGCCAGCTATCACGGGGCCCAGATCTTTGAGGCCATCGGCCTGGGGGCCGATCTGATCGAGACCGCCTTCAAGGGCACCACCAGCCGGGTGGCCGGCCTCACCTTGAGCGATCTGGCCAGTGAAACCTTGGCGTTCCACGCCAAGGCCTATCCCGAGCTGAACCGCACCAAGCTCGAATTCATGGGCTTCGTTCAGTACCGCACGGGTGGTGAGTTCCACCTCAACAGCCCAGAGATGGCCAAGGCCCTCCACGCCGCCGTGGCGGCGGGTCCCGGCTACGACCATTTCTCCACCTACCGCACGCTGCTGGAGCACCGGCCGGTGACGGCCCTGCGGGATTTACTCGAGCTGTCTCCAGCGCCTACGCCGTTGCCCCTTGATCAGGTGGAGAGCATGGAGAGCATCTGCTCCCGCTTCTGCACCGGCGGCATGAGCCTCGGGGCCCTCTCCAGGGAATCCCATGAGGTGCTCGCCGTTGCCATGAATCGCATCGGTGGCAAGAGCAACTGTGGCGAAGGCGGGGAAGATCCCGCCCGCTACCACCCCCTCCACGACGTGGACGCCACCGGGCACTCGGCGACCTTGCCCACGCTCAAGGGTCTGCGCAACGGCGATTCCGCCTGCTCGGCGATCAAGCAGATCGCCTCCGGTCGCTTCGGGGTGACCCCCGAGTACCTGCGCAGTGGTCGCCAGCTGGAAATCAAGGTGGCCCAGGGGGCCAAGCCCGGCGAGGGGGGCCAGCTCCCTGGCCCCAAGGTGGACGACTACATCGGCTGGCTGCGCAACAGCAAGCCTGGGGTGGCCTTGATTTCACCTCCGCCCCACCACGACATCTATTCGATCGAAGACCTGGCCCAGCTCATCCACGACCTGCACCAGGTCCATCCCGCCGCTCGGGTGTCGGTGAAGCTGGTATCGGAGATCGGCATCGGCACGATCGCTACCGGCGTGGCCAAGGCCAATGCCGACGTGATTCAGATTTCCGGCCACGACGGCGGCACGGGCGCTTCGCCCCTGAGCTCGATCAAGCACGCCGGCAGCCCTTGGGAACTGGGCCTGACGGAAGTGCACCGCAGCCTGCTGCAGAACGGCCTGCGGGATCGGGTGCTGCTGCGGGCTGACGGTGGCCTCAAGACCGGCTGGGACGTGATCGTGGCGGCCCTGCTGGGGGCGGAGGAGTTCGGATTCGGCTCAGTGGCGATGATCGCCGAGGGGTGCATCATGGCCCGCGTCTGCCACACCAACAATTGCCCCGTTGGGGTGGCCACCCAGAAGGAGGCTTTGCGTAAGCGCTTCACCGGCCTGCCGGAGCACGTTGTCAACTTCTTCCTGTTCGTGGCCGAGGAGGTGCGCCAACTGCTCAGCGTGCTTGGGGTCGCCCGGCTTGAGGACCTGATCGGGCGCACGGAAATGCTGGTGCCGCGCGCCGTCACCCTTGCCAAGACCGAACGCCTCGATTTGTCCTGCCTGCTCGATCCGGTTCCCGGAGCCGAGGACCGCAGCTGGCTGTCCCATGCGGCGATAGCCCATGGCAACGGGCCGATCCTGGAAGATGCCCTCCTCGCCGATCCTGAGGTGACGGCCGCCATCGAGACCCACGGACAGGTGAGCCGTTCCTTGGCCATCCTCAACACCGACCGCAGTGTGGGTGCCCGTCTGGCCGGAGAAATTGCTGAGCGCCACGGCAACAAGGGCTTTCTTGGGGAGGTGAGCCTTCGCTTCACGGGCGCTTCAGGCCAGAGCTTCGGGGCTTTCCTTCTCCAGGGCATGCACCTGCATCTGGAGGGGGATGCCAACGACTACGTCGGCAAGGGCATCAATGGTGGACGCATCGTGGTGGTGCCCCCCCCTGGGGGCATCGATGCGGGCCGTCAGGTGATCCTCGGCAACACCTGCCTCTACGGCGCCACCGGCGGCGAGCTCTATGCCCTTGGCCGGGCCGGCGAGCGCTTCGGGGTCCGCAACAGCGGTGCCCGCACGGTTGTGGAGGGCAGTGGCGATCACTGTTGCGAATACATGACGGGCGGTGTCGTTGTTGTGCTGGGCAGCACGG
The DNA here is from genome assembly GCA_037134455.1 of Synechococcaceae cyanobacterium ELA445. Classification (GTDB taxonomy): domain Bacteria; phylum Cyanobacteriota; class Cyanobacteriia; order PCC-6307; family Cyanobiaceae; genus ATX-6F1. The sequence goes on from JBAXME010000050.1 coordinate 18,608, forward strand.
GCCGCAACGTGGCCGCCGGCATGACCGGTGGCGTGGCGTTCCTCCTTGACGAAGACGGGGGCCTCGCCTCCCGCCTGAACGGGGAGACCGTGGTCCTTCACGATCTGCAGACCCCCGAGCAGGAAGCGTTGCTCAAACCGCTGCTTGAAGCCCATCTCGAGTACACCGGCAGCCCGAAGGCCGCCGAGATCCTCTCCGACTGGCCCCTGTGGCGTCCGCGCTTCCAGGTGCTGGTCCCCCCCAGTGAGCTGCTCACCGTGGGGCTGGCCAAGCGGGAGCAGGTGGTGGCCTAGCGGGGGTTCTCCCGCATCAGCCGCTGCACCTCTCCGGCGTGGTAACTGCTACGGGTCAGCGGTGAGCTGACCACCTGCAGGAACCCCAACTCATTTTCGCCGTGGTGGCGAAAGGCCTCAAACTGCGCCGGTGTGGGGAACCTCTGCACCTCCAGGTGCTTGGGTCCCGGGGAGAGGTACTGGCCCACCGTGACGATGTCGACCCGATGGCGCCGTAGGTCCGCCATCACACCGCGCACTTCGTCGTCGTTCTCGCCCAGGCCCACCATCAGGCCTGATTTGGTGTACGTGCGCGGCCAGCCCTGTCGCACCCGATGGAGCAGTTCCAGGGAGCGTTCGTAGATCCCCTGGGGCCTCACCTGGCGGTAGAGCCGCGGCACGGTCTCGATGTTGTGGTTGAGCACCTCAGGAGCTCCGGCCATGACCGCTTCCAGAGCCTGCCAGTTGCCGCACAGGTCAGGGATCAGTAGCTCGATTGTTGTGCCTGGGGAGCGCCGGCGCACCTGCTCGATGCAGGCCACAAACTGGCTGGCGCCGCCATCCGCCAGGTCGTCGCGGTTCACCGATGTGATCACCACATGGCGAAGACCCATGCGGGCCACGGCCTCCCCCAGTCGCTCGGGTTCGCTGGGATCGAGGGCCCTGACGCTCTTGTCGAAGTCGATGTCGCAGTAGGGGCAGGCCCGGGTGCAGCCAGGCCCCATGATCAAGAAGGTGGCGGTGCCGCCGGCAAAGCATTCGCCGATGTTGGGGCAGCTGGCCTCCTGGCAGACGGTGTTCAGCTTCAGGTCGATGAGCAGATCGGCCACCGCTCCGATCCGCTCGCGTTGGGGCGCTTTGACACGCAGCCAGTCGGGTTTCAGCACGTCGCCTCTGGCACCCTGGGCCGTCGCCGGTGGAAGGTCCCACTGTAGGAATCGGCTTCCCTGCCGCGGGCGGGAGTCTCCGGGGTCATCGCCTACACTCCGGCCAGCGGGATGTGGCGCAGCTTGGTAGCGCACTTCGTTCGGGACGAAGGGGCCGCAGGTTCGAATCCTGTCATCCCGATTT
>JBAXME010000051.1:0-19848 GCA_037134455.1 Synechococcaceae cyanobacterium ELA445
GCCCAGTCCCCAAGGCACACCCCACCGACTCCGTTCCCCACGGCCCTGCCGTCTCCTCCCCCACCCCTCCGCTGGAGCCGGGGAATCGGGCAGAAGTTCATCGAGAACTGGACAGGCATCCTCGGGGTGGTGGTGGTGGTCGCTGGGGTGACCTTCTTGGTGATCAACCTGGCCCTGCGGTTGCCCGCCTTCGAGCGATTCCTGCTCACGGTGGCGGCGGCGATGGCCTTGGTGGCCCCCTCCGTCCTGCTTGGACGACGGCCAACCTGGCGACGGCTGACGAGCTGGATGCGCAGTGGTGGGGCTGCCCTGTTCCTGTTTGCCTGCGCGGCCAGCGGTGGTTTCCCCGCTCTGGGCCTGCAGTGGCTGTTCGATCCCTGGCAGGCCCTGGCCCTGCTCAGCCTGGGGGTGGTGCCCAATTTGGCTCTCGCCGGGCTGGCGCGCAGCCAGACCATGGCCTCCCTGCATGTGCTGCTGGCCTTGGTGCCGTTGATGGTTGTGGTTCAGACCCAGCGCTATCTGGCTGGAGAGACCCTCGCCATCGCCAGCCTGGTGGCCCTTGTGGGGTTGCTCCTTCCCCTGCGGCACCGCTGGGATCGCCATCGCCTTCTCGTGAGCTGGTCCTACGGGCTCTTCCACGGGGCCTGGTTCCTGCGCTGTGCCGCTGGGCTGCAGGCGAACGGCGATCTGCGCCTGGGGGCTGCAGGGGCGGCTCTGGTGGTCTTCGGCACTGGTGTCCTGCTCGGCCATCGCCTCTACAGGGCTGGTGGTGCCTGGGAAGCACCAAGGCCGATCGCTCTCCCCCTTGCCCTGCAGCTGACCAATTGGGGCGCCCTGGGCCTGGCGCTGTTGGTCTATCCCCAGCAGGCGGCCGGCCGTGCCGCGGCGCTTGCCCTGGCTGCCCTGTTGGCCGTGTTGTTGGCGCGAAGTGCCCGCACAGCGAAGGTGCGCTGGCTCCATCTCTCCAACACCTTGGTAGCCCAATCGCTTGCGATGGCGGTGGTGCTCAGCCTGGCGCCTCTGATCGCCAACAGCCTCCTGCTGGTGTTCACGCTGCTGGTGGAGACCCTGTTGTTCCTGCGGGTGGGAGTGGCCGAGAACGACTCCACGATCAGGGGCGTCGGCTGGGCCCTGCTCAACCTCTTGGGCCTGGCGCTGGTGCTGGCGGGCCTCGCCGCGGGTGGTGTTCCTGCTGGTGGTGACCTCCGTTTCCAGAACGTCGGGGTGCTGGTGGCGGCCGCCTTGCTGACCACCTGGGTCCAACTCCTGTTGAGCCGGCGGGCCATTTCGCTGCCGTTGGCTTCCCTGCCGGACTGGTGGGCCGGTGCCTTGATGGTCACGGCGGCGATGGTGTGCGCTCCGGAGCCCGCTCGGGAGACCGTGGCGTTGATCGGTGTCGGAGTTCAGCTGTTGGTGGCCCGGCGCTGGCGGCCTCCGGGGCTGTTGGGGGGCAGTGCCATGGCGGTCCTGTTGGTGCACCTGGTTGCCTGGGGGGCGATGGTGGCTTCCGGGCCCTGGCAGCCGCTGGCCCTCCTGGCCCACCTGGTGCCACTCACCCTTCTGTCGTTGCTCACGACCGTGGCCGCGGGCTCTGCATGGGGGCGGCCCCTGGGCATCGACCTGTTGGGCATCAATGCTGGCCTGGGGGCCTACCTGCTGTTCGAGCCGATTTCACCCCTGATTCCCGGCGTGGTCTGGTTGCTGCTCTCGCTGCTGGCCCTGGTGGCATCCGACCGGCTGCACCGCAACGACGTCACCCACGTTTTGGTGCTCGGCCTGCTGTACCTGCTGGCCTTCGCCGGCGCCTTCGTGGTGGTGATCAGCGACAGTCCGGCCTTGGTCGGCGCCGGTCCGATCATCGTGCCGATCCGCCTATGGATCGAACTTTTTGCCCTGGCGGTGGTGCTGTTCTGGTGGTTCTTCTCCCCCCGGGAGGGATTACGGGCCCACCCCCTTTGGCGCCGGGTGCACCCCCTGTTTCCCGAGGCGGCCCTGGTCGGTGGCCTTGTGGTTGCCCTCAATGAGGTGGGGGACCTGGCGCGCCCGGTGGCCTGGTCACTTCTGGCCCTGGCCCTGATCAGCCCACCTTGCCGCCGCTGGTTTCCGCCGCGGCTGGCCCTCTATGGCGTACTCCTCTACTGGATCGCGATCGCCAGTGGAGTGGCCATGGTCGCCAGCCGGGTAGCCCCCTCACCCCGTTGGTTCGAGCAGCCGCAGGCCCTCGGCCTCGTGGCCATCGGCCTCCAAACGCTGTTCATCGTTGCCTCCTACCGCTGGCTCGATCCGCAGGATCTTTGCAACCCCGGTGGCCTCTCCCTGCTCGGCTGGCTGGGTCGACGGATCGCAGCCCGGCGCAACCCATGGCTCTACTACCCACTGTTCGCCGCAGTGGCCTATGTGCTCTTCCTCCGCTACGACCATTCCCTGCTCACGCTGTTCTGGGCAGCGGAAGCCTTCACTGTTTTTTTGCTCGGCGTGGTGCTGAGGGAAAAAGGGTTTCGCACCCTTGCTCTGGTGGGCCTCGGGGCCGTTCAGTTGCGGCTGGTGGCCATCGACATGGCCCAGTCGGATCTGGGGATTCGGGGTCTGGTGTTCATCGGTGTAGGGCTGTTGATGCTCGGCATGAATGCAATCGAAAGCCGCTTCCGCCGCCGCTTCGACTGAGCACGGGAAGCCAACAGGCCTGGGCGGCTCAGGCCACGAGGTACCCCTTGAGCTCCCGGGATTTGGAGCGGATGGTCTCCAGGCCGCGGCGCTCCAGGTTGCGGGTCTTGTCGCGGCTCATGCCCAGGGTGCGGGCGATTGAAGTGAGGCTCATGGGCTCCTCGTGGTCAATGCCGTAGCGCATCTTCAACACGCGCCCCTGCAGTTCGGGCAACTGCTCCAGCAGGGTGCGCATGTCCCCCCGCAGGCATTCGCTGTCCACCGTCTCCCCGGGCAACGGTCCCCCGCCCTGGAGCAGATCCAGCAGTTCGGTGTCCTCACCGTCGCCCACCTTCATCTCCAGGCTCACGGGCTGGCGGGCCCGGCAGAGCAGGTCCTTGACCTCCTCCTCGGGCAGTTCCACGGCCACCGCCAGTTCACTGAGGGTGGGGGTGCGTCCCAGCTCCTGGCTCAACTCCCGCTGGCCCTTCTTGAGTTTGTTGAGGGTTTCGGTGATGTGGATCGGCAGGCGGATCGTGCGGCTCTTCTCGGCGATCGCCCGGGTGATCCCCTGGCGGATCCACCAATAGGCATAGGTGGAGAACTTGTAGCCGCGGGTGGGATCGAACTTCTCCACGCCCCGCACCAGGCCGATGGTGCCCTCCTGGATCAGGTCCAGGAGTTCCATGTTCCGCTTGGTGTACTTCTTGGCCACGCTCACCACCAGGCGCAGGTTGGCCGCCACCATCCGCTCCTTGGCCCTGCGGCCATTGACGAGCTTGCGCTTCAGAACCGGCACCGCCAGGTCCGCTGCTGCGGCCCAGGCCGATTCATCAGGCCTGGAGCCCTGGCTCAGCTTCAGATCCTCGGCCAGTTCTTCCAGGGCCATCAATTCCTGCACCTGACGGCCCAGGGTGATCTCCTGCTCGTGGCTCAGCAGGGGGACGCGGCCGATGTCCCGCAGGTAGGAGCGCACAAGATCCGTGCTGCCGCCCTGGGGGTAGGCGCCATCGGCCGAAGCAATGGGGACGGAAGGCATGGATCGGGAATAAAGAAACCCTTGTGTTTCGTAAAATACCACCGATTGCGGAGGGAAAACGAATTTCCCCCTGGCCTGTGTGCCCCATCACAGCCCCTAGCCAGGACAATGGCTCCATGCACCCCACCCCCCAGTCGTGATGGCCCCCCGGCTGATGGTGGTCGAAGACGACGACACCATCCGTGAAACCATCGCCGAGGCCTTGGAGCTGGAGGGCTTTGAGGTCGCTGTCTGCGCCAATGGCCGCGAGGCCCTCGATCAGATCCAGGCCCGATCGGAGGCCCTCCGCTTCGACCTGATCGTTCTGGATCTGATGCTGCCGGGTCTGGGGGGGCTCGAACTCTGCCGCCAGTTGCGCCAACGCCATGACCGCACCCCGATCCTGGTGGTCAGTGCCCGCGACAGCGAGACCGATCGGGTGTTGGGTCTGGAGGTGGGCGCTGACGACTACCTGATCAAGCCCTTCGGCATCCGCGAGTGCGTCGCCCGTTGCCGTGCTCTGCTGCGGCGCTCCCAGGCGGAGGTGGGGGGTAACGAGGCACCGCCCTTGCAGCGGGTGCTAGCCCATGGCGGCATCCGCCTCTATCCCGACGAGTGCCGCGTCACCCGTGATGGGGTGGCGCTCAACCTGTCCCCCAAGGAGTACCGCTTGCTGGAGCTGTTCATGCAGCACCCTCGTCAGGTCTGGAGCCGCGACAAGCTGCTGGAGCGGATCTGGGGGATCGATTTCATGGGCGACAGCAAGACCGTGGATGTGCATATCCGCTGGCTGCGGGAGAAATTGGAAATCAATCCCTCGGCGCCGCGCCACGTTCTCACCGTGCGTGGCTTTGGCTACCGCTTCGACACGGGTGGCTGAGCCCTTCACCCTGGCCTTCGGCCTGGGCCTCGGCTGGCTCATGGCCCGGCTCTGGCCCGTCTGGCGTCGCCCCCGAGAGCAGAAGGGCATGGGCCAGCGGCCTCTGCCCCCCAACCAGGTGCTGGCATGGATCGATGCCGCGCCCCAGGGCTGGCTGGTGCTGGACCCCCAGAACACGATTCATTACGTGAATCCCCGGGCCGAGCGCATGCTGCAGGTGAAGGGTGATCGCCTGCGCCGTGGCCAGCCGCTGCTGGAGGCGATCGACGCCCCGGAACTGATGGAGGTGGTGCTGGATGCCCGCCGTCTGGCTCGGCCCCAGCGCATCGGCTGGATGGTGGCCGGTGAGCCCCTGGAGGCCCATGTGTTGCTGGGCCAGGAGGGTTGGGTGGGTGTGCTGCTGCAGAGCCGGCGTTCGCTCGAGGCCCAGCTGGAGCAGCAGGAGCGCTGGGTCAGTGACGTGGCCCACGAATTGCGCACCCCCCTGACCGCTCTCCGGTTGGTGGGCGACAGCCTCGCCGGCCAGGTGGAGGGCAGGGGCGGCGTGCTGGTGGAACGGCTGCAGCGGGAGATCGCTCGGCTGCAACTTCTGGTCAGCGATCTGCTGGAGCTCTCCCGACTCGAGAACACCCTGCTCCGCCAGAGCGAGCGCTATGTGGAGCTGGATCTGGTGGAGCGGGTCTCCGCCGCATGGAGCAGCCTGGGCCCCCTGGCGGATCAGCGGGGCATCGCCCTTCAGCTGTCCGCCACCGCCGGTGCCCCCCTGCGGGGGGATCCCTCGCTTCTGCACCGGGCCCTGCTCAACCTCTTCGACAACGCGTTACGCCACAGCCCCGATGGCGCGACCGTGGAGGTGAGCGTGGCGCCCAGTGGCAACTGGTGGCTCCTCAGCGTGCGCGACCACGGCGGCGGGCTCAGTGAGGAGGACCAGGAGCGCATGTTTGAGCGCTTCTACCGGGGGGATCCGTCCCGGGACCGGAGTCTGCGGGCCGGGAGTCAGCGCGCCGGCAGTGGGCTGGGCCTGGCGATCGTTCAGCAGATCGCCGTCACCCATGGCGGTCGTGTTCAGGGCCGCAATCACGCTGGGGGGGGTGCTGTGATGGACCTCTTCCTACCCCGCGGCGGCTGAACCATGGCCGAGCCTCTCCCCCTGTCGCCCCAGCGTCTGCAAAAGCTGATGGCTGGGGCGGGTGTTTGCTCCAGACGCCAGGCGGAGACCCTGTTGCTCCAGGGGAGGGTGCGGGTGAACGGCCAGGTGGCCAGACTCGGGGATCGGGCTGACCTGCGCTGTGATCGGGTCGAGCTGGACGGTCGCCCCTTGCCCTCCAAGCCCACCACCATCACCGTGCTGCTCCATAAGCCGCGGGGGGTTCTCAGCAGCTGCCATGACCCCAGCGGCGGTCCCACCGTGCTCGACCTGCTGCCCGATTCCCTTGCCAGGGGCACGGGCCTCCACCCCGTTGGTCGCCTCGATCGCGATAGCCGTGGGGCCCTGTTGCTGACCACCGATGGCGACCTCACCCTGCGGCTCACCCACCCCCGCTACCGCCACCGCAAGACCTACCGGGTCTGGATCACGGGCCAGCCGGACGCCGCCCGCCTGGAGCTCTGGCGGCGGGGAGTGCCCCTCGACGGCCAGGAGAGCCAGCCCGTGGGGGTAGGCGTGATCGATCAGAGGCCTGAGAGCACCCTGCTGGAGCTGGAGATGGCGGAGGGCCGCAACCGGCAGATCCGCCGCACCGCCGACGTTCTCGGCCATAGGGTCCTCGACCTTTGCCGCATCGCCGTCGGCCCCATCGCCCTGGGGGCCCTGCCGGAGGGGCGCTGGCGCCGGGTCGACCCTCAAGAATGGGGCGAATTGGACCTCCTGCGCTGAGGCGCCGTCTTCCGACCGCCATGCCCCGGCCCGAGCCGCCCACCACCCAGCCCCGCCGCCTGCTCAGCTGGTTTTCTCGCAAGCGCAGCACGGGCAGTGAGGGGCCGCTCACTAGCGAGGATCCGCTTCTCAAGGCCGGTCGTCTGCTGCGCCAGCGGCGGGAGGAGCGGGGCCTCAGCCTGCGCCAGCTGGCCCTCGAAACCCGCATCAGCACGCCCGTGCTCGAGGCGATCGAGCGGGGCTGGCGTGATCGCCTGCCGGAGTCCGCCTACCTGCGCACGATGCTGCCCCTGATTGAGCAGCACCTGGCCTTGACCGAGGGCAGCCTGCAGGCCGCCCTGCCGCCGGTCGTGGCAGAGGCGGGACCGCGGAGCCATCGCACGGTGCTGCTGGGGCGCTTCACCCCCGGATCGATCGACGTCTTCACCACCTGGCCGGGGACGGTGCTCTACGGGGTGCTGACCCTGGGGTTGATCTACGGTCTCAACCTGCAGCAGCAGCACCTGGCCGCTGCCCAGTTGCTGATCCTGCGTCCGATTTCTCCCCTGCCCTTGAAGGAGCAGGCCCGTCCGGTGGACCCCGGCGCCTTGTTGCTGCAGATCCAGCCCGACCTGCTCCCCCTGCAGCAGGCAGAGCGGGGCGTGGGGCGCCAGGCCTTCCTCCAGCAGGGCCGCCCGGGGGAGGCTTCGCCAGGGGTCCTGCGGCTGCAGTTGGTGGAACCCAGCCGCGTGCGCTTGAAGAGCGCCTCTGGCGAACGGAGCGATCTGAGCGGGGCCCGTGGCGAAGTGGTGGTCCAGCTGTTGCCCCCCCTGGAACTGGAGATCAGCCCGGCTCCGACGGGCCCTGCGGTCTTCTGGGACGGCCGTGCCCTAGCCCCCCTGCCGAAGCAGCCAGGGCATTTCCGTTACCCCCCGGCTGATCCTGCCGTGGGGGCACAGCGACCGGCCGCTGCCGCAAAGGCTTCCAACCCCTGAAGGGCCCCCTCCAATTCCTCGATCGGTTGCTGCATCCGCCATTGCCAGTTCCCACTCACCGTGCCGGGGGTGTTGAAGCGGGCCCCGTCATCCAGCAACAACAGGTCCTGGAGGGGAACGATGGCCAGGTCGGCGCTGGAGTTCAGGGCCAGCCGCAGCAATTGCCAGCCAGGCGCGTGCATCCCCTCCCCCAGCACCTCCTGCACCTGATGACGCTGGCCGTCATCGAGCCCTTGCCACCAGCCGATGCAGGTGGCGTTGTCATGGGTGCCGGTGTAGACGATCCAGTTGGTGCCGACGTAATTGGCGGGCAGGTAGGGGTTGTCTTGGTCGCCGTTGAAGGCGAACTGGAGGATCTTCATTCCCGGCAGGGCGAAGCCATCTCGCAGGCTCTCCACCCCGGGGGTGATCACCCCCAGATCTTCTGCGATCAGGGGTAGGGAGCCGCCGCGCCGCCGCCGCAGCCGCTCCAGCAGAGACTGCCCAGGGGAGGGGCGCCAGTGGCCTGTCTCGGCGGTGGTGTCGCTGCCGGGAACGCTCCAATAGGCCTCGAGGGCGCGGAAATGATCGAGCCGCAGACAATCCACCAACTCCAGCTGCCGATCCAGCCGGCGCATCCACCAGCGGAAACCGCTGAGGCGATGCCACAGCCAGCGGTACACCGGCGTGCCCCAAAGCTGGCCCGTGGCTGAGAAGTAATCCGGCGGCACGCCGCTCTGCTCGCTCAGGCTTCCATCCGATCGCACCGAGAACAGGTGCCGGTTGCTCCAGACATCGGCGCTGTCGTGGGCGACGTAGAACGGCAGATCCCCCACCAGTTCCACGCCATGGCTCTGGGCATGGCCATGGAGCCGTTGCCATTGCCGGTCGAGGTGCCACTGCACCAGGGCTTCCCGCAGCAGGGCCGCTTCCTGGAGGCGATCGAAGCGGGCCAGGGCCCAGAGCCGGCGCCGGGCCACCGGTGCGGGCCATTCCCACCAGGGCCGTTGGCCATGGAGCTGGCGCAGCACCATGAAGCGGGCATGGTCCACCAGCCAATGGGCCTGTTGTTGCCGCCAATGCTCGAATTCCTGGCGTTGCGCCGCGGCTTGCTGGGGCCAGCGCGCCAGCAGGCGCTCCGCCAGCGCCGCAGCCCGCCGTGGGGCGACCTCCAGATCCAAGCGGTCCTGGCGCCCCCTGGGCAGGTCTTGGAGGTCTTCAGGGGCCAGGGCACCAACCTCCACCAGCTGGTCGGGATCGAGCAGCCAGGGGTTGAGGGCAAAGCCGCTGGGGGAGCTGTAGGGGGAGCCGGTGCCATCGGTGGGGGCGAGGGGCAGCAACTGCCAGACCGCCACCCGGTGCCGGGCCAGCAGCTCCACCCAGCGGTGGGCCTCCAACCCGAGGGTGCCGCAAGCGCTGCTGTGGGGCAGGGCGGTGGGGTGGAACAGCACGCCGCAGCGGCGACCCCCGGGGGGGCGGCGGGAATCGCTCACAGCTGGGGCAGCCGGTAGCGGGCCACGATCGCCTTGGCGAAGGCGGGGATGTGGGCCTCGGCTTTTTCCGGATGGTTGCGGCGTACCCAAAGGGCATTGCGGGTGAAGTGGGAGTCGATCGAGAAACGGCCGTACTCCAGCCCCTGGGGCCCCACCCGCTGCACGAAGAAGCCCACCAGTTCCGCCAACCAGCGGGGCAGTTTCAGGGCCTTGTCGTAGGCATCGATGCCCTGCTGCACGGCCGCGCGCCGGTCCCCCCGGCTGGTGACGGGTGCCAGCTCCAGCTCCGCCTCCACCAGGTCCAGCAGCTCCTGGCCCCTGGCGTTGCGCACGGTGAGCCACTGGCGGCCAAAGGTGGCCCCCATATAGCCCACCACCAGATCGGCGCCAGCATTCACGTAGTCGAAGCAGCTCAGGCAGCTGGGGGCAAACACGTTCTTGAGCTTGGGGGTGTCGAGGCCGAAGAAGGGCACCGTCTCCTCGCGGCCGTCCGCATGGCGGAAGTGGATGCGGAAGTCCTGCATGAACTCGTAGTGCACCACCGTGTCGGGCGAGTCGCTGGCGCTCTCCAGGAAGGTCTGAAGCCCCTGGCGCGAGACGTTGTCGACGCAGGGCATCCCCAGGACGTAGAGCTGATCCAGGGGCAGGGTGTCCTGCACGGCCCGCAGGGCCTGCACCTGGCAGCCCACGCCGATGGCCAGGAGGCGACGGATGTCGCTTCCCGGCAGTTGTTCCAGCACCTCCAGGTTGGGGGAGAGGGTGGGTTTGTTCACCCGGGCGGCCAGCACCTGCTCCGGGGTGCGGGCCAGCACTGGCACCGGCGTGAAGCGATCGTCTGGGCTTTGCTGCACGCACAGCACCGCATCCACCAGACCGCTCTCCAGCGCCCGCACGCCGATGCGGGACACGATGCCGGTCCACTGGGCTCCGGCGATGGGAGGGGTGAGTCTGGCGGTCACCATCCGCTGGCTGACGCCGAAGTAGAGCTCGTCGTCGTTGCTGAGATCCCGGCTGCGGCCGTGGGCCCGTTCCTCCATCGCCTCAAAGCGTTGGTGGAGGAAGGCGCAGGCATGGCGCACGTAGGCCACCCAGCGGCTGTCGCAGAGGCCGCACTCGCTGCACAGCTCCTTGGCGGGTTTGGCGCTGCCCTTGGGCAGCGGCCGGGCCCGTTCGTGGGCCGGGCTTGGGGCGGCGTTCAAGGGGGACGGGGCAGAACCGGGGTTTGCGGCAGAGTAGGCCGCTCGAGCGAATGCCGGCTTCTATGGCCTCCAGAGGGGACACCCCACCGCGCCAGCGGCCGCCCCTGCTCCGCAGACCCTGGCGCCGGCTGTCCCAGCTGTTGGCCGTGGGGGCTGGCCTGGTGGTGGGCGGCGGCCTGTTGGCCCTGGTTTGGCCCGCCGCCGATCGGGCCAGCCGGGATTCCGACGGCACTGCCGTCAGCCTGGGCCCTCTCCCCAATCGCCCGATCACCCTGCTGGTGATCGGCACCGACGCCGATCGGCTGGGCGCCAGCGGCAACGGGGCCGCCCCCAGGGGGCCCGCCAACAGCGATGTGTTGCTGCTGGTTCGTGTGGACCCGAGGCAGCCGCTTCAGGTGCTGAACCTGCCCACTGAATTGGCAGTACAGCTGCCGGGTCAGAAAGCTCCCCAGGCCCTCGGTGCCCTCTATCGCAGAGGAGGGGTGGCCCTGACGGCTGACGTGGCGGCGGAGCTGGTGGGCCTGGGCAAGGGGCAACCCGACCGCTACCTGTTGCTGACCCGCGGGGCCCTGCGCCAGTTGGTGGACGCAGCGGGTGGCCTCGAACTCAGCCCCGATCGCACCATGCGCTACGAGGACAAGGCGCAGAAGTACAAGATCGACCTCCAGGGGGGGCTGCAGCTCCTGAACGGAGCCCAGGTGGAGCAGATGGTCCGTTTTCGGGATCCGGCAAGCGGCGAGGCCGGGCGCCGGCAGCGGCAGCAACAGGCGATCGGCGGGCTTACCCAGCAGCTGCGCCAGCCAGGCCAACTCTCCCGCTTGCCTGAACTGGTGAACAAGCTGCACGGCTCCATTGAAACCAACCTCACTGACACCGAGGCCCTTGCCCTCCTGGCGGCCAGCCTGGGCCCAACCAAGCCCATTCGCTTTGCCAGCCTGTCCCTGGCCCCCCCCTCCAAACCCGATCAGCCCCTGCGTCAGCTCACGCGGGATGGGGTCATGCCGCTCTGGCCTGCCCCCTGATCCAATCGCCGCCAGCGCAGGAGCAGGGCCTGGCGCAGGCCAGGGTCCGCCTCCATGGGCTCCAGGCATGTCAGAACGTCCGCTTCACGGGCCTCCAGCCAGCCGAGCCAGGGCAGGCCTTCGGCGCGGCGGATCTGGGGATCCCAGGGGCCACCCCACTGGATCAGTCCCACCAGGGGCACCTGTGCACGCTCCAGCAGAGCCGTGGTGGCGGCGGCGGTCCCACCGCTCACCGCCGTTCCGTCCACCAGCAGCACCGTGGGCTGGCGGAAGGCCCCCAGCAGCTCCCCCCAGCGGCCCATAGGGCCCAGCCAGGCGCCAGGGTCCACCGTCAGGGGGGCCAGCCAGGGTCCTGCCTCGGCCTGGATCTCTGCCAAGGCGGCCTCGGGATCCAAGGCTGCGTCGAGGGAGAGCAGGGGTAAGCCGAGCCGAGCGCCCAGGCTGGGGGCCGCCAGCCCCGGGGCTCCTGGCGTGGCGGCCCCCACCACCGGCGCCAGCACAAGCCGCACGGGCTCGATCCAGGGCGATGGGTTCATCGGATTCCGTTGCGAATGCCGGATGGCTTCTACCATCGGTTTTCAGCCGACGTGCTCACGCCCGCCGTGACCAGTTTCTTGACCGCTGAACGGGTGGAACACGAAAGCACTCCCCACGACACGCGCCGCCTGAGGTTGTTCAGCGGCACCTCCAATCCCGCCCTGGCTCGGGAGATCGCCAATTATCTGGGCGTCACCGATGGCCCCCGGGTGATCAAGCGCTTCGCCGATGGCGAGATCTATCTGCAGATCCAGGAGTCGATCCGGGGCTGCGATGTGTTTCTGGTGCAGCCCACCTGTGCTCCGGTGAACGATCACCTGATGGAGCTGCTGATCATGGTCGATGCCTGTCGCCGCGCCTCCGCCCGCCAGATCACCGCCGTCGTTCCCTATTACGGCTACGCCCGGGCCGACCGCAAGACCGCTGGTCGGGAGTCGATCACCGCCAAGCTGGTGGCCAACCTGCTGGTGAAATCGGGAGTTGACAGGGTGCTGGCGATGGATCTGCATTCCTCCCAGATCCAGGGCTATTTCGACATTCCCTGTGATCACATCTACGGCTCGCCCGTGCTGGTGGATTACATCAAGGCTCGCGACCTCGGCGAGCTGGTGGTGGTGTCTCCCGATGTGGGCGGAGTGGCCCGGGCCCGGGCCTTTGCCAAGCAGATGAGCGATGCGCCCCTGGCGATCATCGACAAGCGCCGTTCCGGCCACAACGTGGCAGAAAGTCTCACCGTGATCGGTGATGTCGCCGGCAAGACCGCCGTGCTGATCGACGACATGATCGACACTGGCGGAACCATCAGCCAGGGCGCCCGCCTGCTGCGGCAGCGGGGCGCCAGCCGGGTGCTGGCCTGCGCCACCCATCCGGTGTTCTCACCTCCGGCCAGTGAGCGGCTCTCGGAGCCAGGTCTGTTTGAGGAGGTGATCGTCACCAACAGCATCCCCCTGACCCCGGACCGTCATTTTCCCCAGCTCCAGGTGCTCTCGGTCGCCAACATGCTCGGCGAGGCGATCTGGCGCATCCACGAGGAGAGCTCCGTCAGTTCGATGTTCCGATGAATGCGCCCATCCCCATGGCCATGGGGCGTGACCTTATGAGCGTCTGCTCTTGAGGTCACCCATCCCCCTTGGGGCCCGCCGTAAGCGGTCCTTGCCCCTGGCCCTTTCCGCCGGGCTGGCGGTGGCCCTCCAGCTGGCGGGCCTGGCTCCGGTGAGAGCCGCTGGCCAGGTGGGTGTGTGGCTCACCAACAGCCCTAGCCCCCTTTACTACAACGCCAACCGGATCGATCAAGCGGTGGAGCAGCTGGCGAATGCCGGCTTCACCACCCTCTACCCCAATGTCTGGAGCCGGGGCGCCACCTTCCATCGCAGCCGCTGGGCGCCGATGGAGCCGGCCCTTCAACAGAGTGCCCCGAACCTTGACCCGATCTGCCGCATGACCCGCGCTGCCCACAACCGTGGGCTCAAGGTGATCCCCTGGTTCGAATACGGCCTCATGGAACCGGCCGACGCGGAGGTGGTGATTGCCCATCCCGAGTGGGTGCTTCAGCGCAGCGACGGCACCACCACCTACGCCATGCACGGTGCCAACATGCGCACCTCCCCCTTGAAGGATCTGCGGGTGTGGCTGAATCCGGCTCACCCGGGCGTGCGCCAACGCTTCATCGGTCTGATCAGCGAGATCGTCAAGCGCTGCGGGGTGGATGCCATTCAGCTCGACGACCACTTCGCCTGGCCGGTGGAGCTGGGCTACGACCCCTTCACCCGGTCGCTGTACGAGAAGGACACCGGCCGCCAGCCGCCGCTGGATGTGACCAATCGGGAGTGGATGACCTGGCGGCGCCATCGGCTCACCGACCTGCTGCGGGAACTCCGTGCCGAACTGAAGGATCGGCAGGGGGGCGCGGGCATCAGCCTCTCCCCTGGCCCCTTCCGCTTTGCCTACAACATCTGGCTCCAGGATTGGGAGATCTGGTCGTTGGGCGGCCTGATCGACGAATTGGTGGTTCAGAACTACGCCTACTCGGTCAAGGGGTTCGCCAAGGACCTGGACCAGCCCGCCCTGGTGAAGGCGCGCCAGTGGGGTATCCCCGTTGAAATTGGCCTGCTCGCAGGTTTCGGAGGGCGCACCACCCCCATGTCCGTTCTGAGCGAGAAAGTGCGGCTGGCGGCCCAGCGGGGCCATGGGGTGATCTATTTCTACTGGGAGGGTCTGTGGGGGCAGCACGCCGGAGCGGAAGGGGGTGCTGCCCGCGAGGCGGCCTTCCGGGATCTGCACAACGGCTTCTACCCCGACCCCTACCCCAACCGCAAGAATCTGCGGCGCCCCTAACCGAGCCCTTGGGCTTCCCTGCCCAGGCACTGTTCCACCACCTCGCGGGTGTTGGCCGACAGCGCGGCGGCCGCCAGTTGTTCAAGGGCGCTCCGCTGGGCCGCGGCGCGCCCAGCGCCATAGCTCTGCCAGCGGCTGAACACCTTGGCCAGGCGTGAGGCGGTGATTGGATTGCGACCGTCGAGCCAGGCGATGCGTTCCGCCATGAAGCGGTAGCCGCTGCCGTCGGCGGCATGGAATACCGGCGGGTTGCCCGCCAGACCCCCGAGCACGGCCCGCACGGAGTTGGGCGCCGCCGGATCGAAGCGCGGGTGGTTCAGCAGTCGCTGTACGCGCTCCAGGCCATCGGCCAGCGGTGCCGAGGCCTCCAGGGCGAACCAAGTGTCGAGGATCACCGGCTTGTGCTGCCAGCGCTCGTAGAACGCCGTCACCGCCTGCTGCCGGGCGGGGTGGTCGAGGGGCTGCAGGGCCCGCAGACCGGCCCGGGCCAGGGTCATGGAGGGACCATGCACGGCGGCGGCCGCCGCTTCGATCACCGCCCGATCACCGGCGCCCGCCCGCCAGGCCCAGATCGTGGCGGTCATCATCCGCCCGCCGTTCCCCTGGGGCCACGGCAGTTCCCATTGGGTCGTACAGCGTTCCAGGGTCCGTTGGAGCGGTTCCTCCAGGGCTTCAGCGAAGCGGCGCTGCAGCGACAACTGGGCCGTAAACAGGGCCGGTGGGTCCGGTTCAGTCGCCGCGTCCTCCAGCTCCGCGAGGCCTGGCAGGGCCAGCAGCACGGCGCGGTGGGCTTCCGAAAGGCGGCCATCTTCAAGGATGCGGCCAAACCCAGCCACCAGCCCCTCCTCAAGGGATTCGGATGGTCGCCCCGCCGCCCGCTGGAGCAGCGCCTGGCGCAACAGGGTCTGGCCCGCGTCCCAGCGGGCGAAGGGTTCACTGTCACTGGCGAGCAGGTGGAGCAGCTCATCGCTGGAACGCTCAAACTCCAACCGCACTGGTGCCGAGAACCGCCGCAGCAACGAAAGCGACGGAGGGTGGACCTGGGGCTCCAGCCCCTCGAACTGGAAGGTCTGCTCGGCCTGGTCCACCACCAGCAGGCGGCTGTGCTGGCCCCAGGGGAGATCGAGGCTTGCTTCAGCCGCCTGCTCAGTGGATTCGGCCGCCAGGCGCAGGGGAACCGCCTCGCCGCCCTGGTCCACCACCCCCAGCACCAGGGGAATCACCAGATCCTGCTTGGACTCCTGGCCCGGTGTGGGGGGTGTGTGTTGCCGCAGGGTGAGGGTCAACCTGCCGCTCTCTTCCTCCCAGTGGCGCTCCAGCCGCAGCACCGGCGTGCCCGCCTGGCTGTACCAGCGGCTGAATTGGTCGAAATCGAAGCCAGGCTGATCACCGGCCGCCTCCCGCATCGCCTGCACGAAGTTCCCACAGGTGGCGGCGGTGCCGTCGTGGCGCTTGACATACAGATCCATGCCACGGTGAAAGGTGGCATCCCCTAGGAGGGTGTGCAGCATGCGGATGACTTCTGATCCTTTCTCGTAGATGGTGGTGGTGTAGAAGTTATCGATGGCCTGGTAGTGATCGGGCTGTACGGGATGGGCCGTGGGGCCGGCATCCTCCCGAAACTGGGTGTTGCGCAGCATCGACACATCCTCGATCCGCTTCACGGCGGCGGCGTGCAGATCGGCGGTGAAGCACTGGTCACGGAAGACCGTGAGACCCTCCTTCAGGGAGAGCTGGAACCAGTCACGGCAGGTGATGCGGTTGCCCGTCCAGTTGTGGAAGTATTCATGGGCGATGACGCTTTCGATCCGCTCCAATTCGCCATCCGTGGCGGTGGCCGCATCGGCGAGTACAAGCTTGGAGTTGAAGATGTTGAGGCTCTTGTTCTCCATTGCGCCCATGTTGAAGTGGCGCACCGCGACGATGTTGTACTGATCGAGGTCGTATTCCAGGCCGTAGACCTGCTCATCCCAGGCCATGGCCCGCTGCAGGGAAGCCATGGCATGGGCGGTGTACGGGGCATCACCGGGCTCCACGTGGAGCCTCAGCCGCACCGGCCGGCCGCTGGCGGTGGTGAAGCTGCCGCTGACTTCCTCCAGTTGGCCCGCCACCAGGGCGAACAGATAGGAGGGCTTGGGGAAGGGGTCATCCCAGAGGGCGTAATGCCTGGCCGCTCCGGTGGTGGGATCGGGCTCCAGCCCGCCGGTCTCGAGGCAGTTGCCGTTGGACAGCAGCACCGGCGCACTTTCCTGGTCAGCCTCGATCCGCACTCGGAAGCGGCTGAGCAGATCGGGGCGATCGGGGTGGAAGGTGATGCGGCGGAAGCCCTCCGCTTCGCACTGGGTGGTGAACAGCCCACCACTGACGTAGAGGCCCTCCAGGGTGGTGTTGCGCTCCGGGTGGATGCGCACAAAGGAGGTCAGCGCGAAGGGCACCGCAGGCATCTCCTGCAGGGTCAAGCGGTCCTCCTCCAGGAGGAAGGCCCCCTCCCCCAAGGGGACGCCATCGATGGCCAGCTCCAGCAGCTCCAGGTCCACCCCCCGCAGCACCAGGGGCTCCGGCGCCAGCGGGGTGATCTCCAGGCGCGTCTCCACCAGGGTCTGGTGGGCGAACAGGCGCAGGGTCAGGTCGGTGCGCTCGATCTGGCAGGGGGCCGGGCGATAGTCGGCGAGCCGCACGACGGACATGGCGGGGCGGAGCAGGGGAACCTTGATCCTGCCGCCCCGCCCGTTTCACTCACCAGAGGGTGGGGCCTTTGCCGACGGCGGTGTTGCAGCCCGCCTGGGTGCCCAGCAGGGCCCCGAGGGGAACCGCCCAGGCGCGACCGTCCTGGCGGGAGGCCGCATAGCCGATGCCGCCGCCCACCAGGCCGCCCACCAAGCGGCCGATCTGGCAGGACTTCTCCTGTTGCTGGGCCTCCACCACGGTCACGGGTGCTGCATAGGCCTCGCGGTAGGGCCGGCCATAGGCCGGTTGCTCGTAGCCAGGTTCTTGGTAGCCGGGTTGACGGACCACCACCGTGCGGGGGGCTGGGGCCGGTTGGACGTAGGCCTGGCGGTAGGAGGGCCGGTAGGTGGCGAGTTGGTTGTTGGGCTGCAGGTAGACCTGCCGGTTCCGGTAGCCGGGGCCATCGTCGAGGACTTCGACCGTCTCCACGGTCCGCTTGATGATCCTGGGCGCGCCCTCTTGGGCCTGGGAGGTTGTGGGCAGGAGCAGGGCCGTGCTGGCCAGGCCACCGGCCAGAAGGGACAGGGCGCTGGAGCGCAGAAAATTTGACACGGGAAGCGTTGCGGAGGAATGCCCCTGGGCGGGGTGAGACTCAGCAAACCCCCGCCATGCGCTCAAAGGACAACTGGCACATGTGCCAGTTGTGGCCAGTTACGACTGGCCAGTCAGGGCAGCCCTTCGCCTTATTTCGGCTGTGCCGGCGCCGGAGCTGGACCTCCACCCCCGGCGGGTTTGCCGCCCGGTGGCTGTTGCTTCAGCACAGCCTGCACCTTCTGGGTGACATCGGCTGGCACATCCTTTGGACAGATCTCCACGGCACCGAGCACGGCGGAGTTGACGGCGCCCTTGCGCAGCTCATCAAGCGAGAGGGGCTTGGGACCGATCTGCTGAACCACGCCGCCGTGCTGGTTCTGGAGCACGTAGACGATCGTCTCCCCAGCAATGGAAACGGCCTTGTCGAACTCAACGCCGGCGGCCCGGGAGATGCAAGTGTTGACGGCGGCCATCCGGGTGTAGAGGGCCATGTCCGCATCCGTGGCAGGGGCGGCAAGGGCTGGGGCGGGCAGGAGGGCCAGGGGCAGCAGCAGCAGGGGGGCCATCAGAAGGGGGCCACTCCAGCGGAGCAAGGTGCGCAAGCTCGTCATACGCAAGGTTCAACCATGTTGAAGCACGGCACCCCTCGCCGTCCGTGTCCAGGGAAGCTTGAAGCTGGGTTTTCCGCGCGGTTCAGCTGCGGCGGACCTCGTGGTGCATCTCGGAAACTTCGAGTTTCCCTCCGCGCCAGGTGAAGATGGAACGGGCCCTGAAACGGTCCTGATCGACGAGGCGGATGTGCTCCAGCACGTGCAGTTCGTTCACGTGGGTCTCGAAGGTGACCTGATGCTCGTCCACCTGGCGGATGCGTGTGGTCACAGGGCTCGTGCCGAGGAGAAGATGGGTGCGCCTCAGTTGGTGGCCGCAGAGGGAGGCTTCCATCGAACCCTCGCGGGGCAATGCGGGCTTGCGTTCGAAGAAGTTGTAGTCCTGCTCGGTCCACCAGGTGAAGCGGTAACGGGCCTCCGGTTCCCCGGCATCGCTGAGGCCTTCCACCCGCAACGCCATGTCCAGCCGTAACGGCTCTTCCCCCTCGAAGAAGTAGAGCCGCTTGGAACTCCACAGCCCCAGGTTGCGCTCAAACCAGCGGCGCAGACCGTTGTCGAGCTGAAACCGGGGCGGTCCGGCCCGATCGACGGAGAGGGTCATGGGGCCTTGGGGCCAACGAACGGTCACATCGGTCATAGCCAACCCTGGCGCTCGAACCGAAAGCTCATAGGGTGGTCTTCACAATCCGCTTGCCCCAGGTGCCCGCAGCGGGGGATCCCGACACCACCCAAGCCCTGCGCGACCAGCGGCAGCCCCAGCGTCAGGTCTTGAAGCTGCTGGTGGTGGCCGCTCCGCATCACTTGGCCACCCCCGATCTGCGGGGGCTGATCAACCTGCTGGAGAACGAGGACTGCGGCTTCGAGGTCGATCTGGAGGTGGCCCATCCCGCCTGCCGCCCTGAATTGCTGGAGCAGCACCGGCTGGTGGCCACACCGGCGGTGGTGAAGCTGGAGCCGAGTCCCAAGCAGGTCTTCGCCGGCAACCGGTTGATGCAGCAAGTCAGGGGTTGGCTCCCCCGCTGGCAGCAGCGGGAGGTGGTGAGCGGCCTGGGCATGAGCCTGCCGCCTCCGGAGATGGACGGCAGCCGCAGCCAGAGAGAGCTGCAGCTGGAGGATCAATTGATGGTTCTGCGCCAGGAGAACGAGACCCTGATCGAGCGGCTGCATGGTCAGGAGCGCCTGCTGCGGATGGTGGCCCATGAACTGCGTACGCCCCTCACGGTCACCAAGCTCGCGCTGCAGAGCTTCAACCTCGGGCAGATCTCCAACGAGCGTTTCCATGATGTGATCACCCGGCGGCTCGACGACATCGAGCTGTTGTCGATGGACCTGCTGGAGGTGGGCACCACCCGTTGGGAGACCCTCTTCAACCCGCAGCGCCTGTCCCTGGGCCCCGTTGCCGCCGAGGCGATTCTGGAGCTGGACAAGCTATGGCTGGGGCGGGATCTGGAATTGATCACCGACATCCCTTCCGACCTGCCGGACGTCTATGCAGACCAGCGCCGTATGCGCCAGGTGCTGCTCAACCTGCTGGAGAACGCCTTCAAGTTCACCCCCGAGGGGGGCAAGGTGCTGCTGACGATCCTCCATCGCACCAACCAATGGATCCAGGTGAGCCTCTGCGATAGCGGCCCTGGCATCGCGAGGGAGGATCACGAGCGCATCTTCCAGGACCGGGTGCGACTGCCCCAGACCTCCAGCACCACCCCCGGCTATGGGGTGGGGCTCTCGGTGTGCCGGCGCATCACCGAGGTCCATGGGGGGCGGATCTGGGTGGTGTCCGAGCCGGGCAAGGGGGCCTGCTTCTCTTTCACGGTGCCGGTCTGGAGTGACCAGAGCCCCCACAGCATTTCGCAGCGGATCCAGCGCTCCGGGAGGCCGGCCGAGATCGGCGACCATTCCTTGACGAAGGGCCTCTCGGCCCCGTAGTTTCCGTTCATCGGGCGGCTCCCCACGGGGTGTGGTTCGTGGCCTCGCCCCCATCGTCTAGAGGCCTAGGACACCTCCCTTTCACGGAGGCGACA